>JAETQY010000011.1 GCA_021770445.1 Bacillota bacterium
CCGAACAGCTGGGTGATGAGACGGGCATAGGCGGTCTCGGCGCAGCCGGCGCAGGAGCCGGAGAACTCCAGCAGAGGCTTCTTGAACTGGGAGCCCTTGACGGACAGGTCGGCCATGTCCTCCTTGGTGGTGACGTTGGCCACCATATAGTTGAACACGTCCTGCTGAGCGGCCTCCTGCTCCTGGCCCACCATGGCCAGAGCGTCCACCGGGCAGGTCTTGACGCACACGGAGCAGCCCATGCAGTCCAGGGGGCTGATGGCGATGGAGAACTTGTACTGGCCCTTGCCCTTGCCGGCCTTCACATCCACGATCTTGGCGGCGGCGGGAGCCTTGGCGGCCTCGTCCTCAGTCAAAGCGAAGGGACGGATGGTAGCGTGGGGGCAGACATAGGAGCACTGATTACACTGGATACACTTGGAGGAGTCCCAGGTGGGCACGGAGACGGCCACGCCCCGCTTCTCATAGGCGGCGGCGCCCAGCTCGAAGGTGCCGTCGGCGTAGGGCTCGAAGGCGGAGACGGGCAGACTGTCGCCGTCCATCCGGTCCACGGGATCCAGGACGTTGTTCACCAGGTCCACCAGCTTGACGGGGCCGGTGTGCTTGTTCTCCTTGGGGGCGTCCACGGCGTCCTTCCAGGAGGCAGGCACGTCAAACTTCTTGAAGGCGGTGGCGCCGGCGTCGATGGCCTTGTGGTTCATGTCCACAATATCCTGGCCCTTCTTCAGGTAGGAGTGAGTGGCGGCATCCTTCATATACTGGATGGCCTCGGCCTCGGGCATCACCTTGGCCAGGGCGAAGAAGGCGGACTGGAGGATGGTGTTGGTGCGCTTGCCCATGCCGATCTCACGGGCCAGGTCGATGGCGTTGATGGTGTAGACCTGGATGTTGTTCTCGGCGATATACCGCTTGGCCACGGCGGGCATGTGGTGATCCAGCTCCTCAGCACTCCACTGGCAGTTGATGAGGAAGGTGCCGCCGGGCTTCACGTCCCGAACCATGGGGAAGCCCTTGACGATATAGGCGGGCACGTGGCAGGCCACGAAGTCGGCCTTGTTGATATAGTAGGGGGCGCGGATGGGCTGGTCGCCGAAGCGCAGGTGGCTCACCGTTACGCCGCCGGTCTTCTTGGAGTCGTACTGGAAGTAGGCCTGGACGTACTTGTCGGTGTGGTCGCCGATGATCTTGATGGAGTTCTTGTTGGCGCCCACGGTGCCGTCGCCGCCCAGACCCCAGAACTTGACCTCGATGGTGCCCTCGGCCGCAGTGTTGGGGGCCTTGTGCTCCTCCAGAGACAGGTTGGTCACGTCGTCCACGATGCCGATGGTAAACTTCTTCTTGGGCTCGGCCTTGGCCAGCTCCTCATACACGGCGAACACGGAGCGGGGCGGGGTGTCCTTGGAGCCCAGGCCGTACCGGCCGGCGATGACGGTCTTGTCAGCAATGCCGGCCTCGGCCAGGGCGGTGATCACGTCCTGATACAGGGGCTCGCCCAGGGAGCCGGGCTCCTTGGTGCGGTCCAGCACGGCAATCTTCTTGGCGGTGGCGGGGATGGCGGCAATCAGCTTGTCGGCCCGGAAGGGGCGGTACAGGCGGACTTTGATGAGGCCCACCTTCTCGCCGTGGGCGTTCATATAGTCAATGACTTCCTCGGCCACGTCGCAGATGGAGCCCATTGCGATGATGACCCGGTCAGCGTCGGGGGCGCCGTAGTAGTTGAACAGCTGATAGTTGGTGCCCAGCTTGGCGTTGATCTTGCCCATATACTCCTCGACGATCTCGGGGAGGGCCTCATAATACTTGTTGGAGGCCTCACGGTGCTGGAAGAAGATGTCGCCGTTCTCGTGGGAGCCGCGCATGGTGGGGTGCTCGGGGTTCAGGGCGCGGGCGCGGAAGGCGGCCACGGCGTCCATGTCCACCATCTCGGCCAGGTCCTTGTAGTCCCAGATGGCCACCTTCTGGATCTCGTGGGAGGTGCGGAAGCCGTCGAAGAAGTTGATGAAGGGAACACGGCCCTTGATGGCGGCCAGATGGGCCACGGGGGCCAGGTCCATGACCTCCTGCACGTTGCCCTCGGCCAGCATGGCAAAGCCGGTCTGGCGGCAGGCCATCACGTCGGAGTGGTCGCCGAAGATGTTCAGGGAGTGGGCGGCCACGGTACGGGCGGACACATGGAACACGCCGGGCAGCAGCTCGCCGGCGATCTTGTACATGTTGGGGATCATCAGCAGCAGGCCCTGAGAGGCGGTGTAGGTGGTGGTCAGGGCGCCCGCGTTCAGCGAGCCGTGGACGGTACCGGCGGCGCCGGCCTCAGACTGCATCTCGATGACCTTCACGGTGTTGCCGAAGATGTTCTTCTGGCCCTGGGCGGCCCACTGGTCCACATAGTCGGCCATGGGGCTGGACGGCGTGATGGGGTAGATGCCGGCTACCTCGGTAAATGCGTAGCTGACATATGCAGCGGCATTGTTGCCGTCCATGGTTTTGAATTTTCTTGCCATAGAGGTTCCCTACTTTCTTCCTAATTTTGCAATGGTGGAGAGGTGCTTCTCTGCTCTATTTTACAGGCCTGTCCCCATCTGACCAATGGTGAAAACTGTTATAATTTTCATAAGCATATGGTTATATCAGGTCAGACCTGCGGCGCCCCGGCAGACTGGGCGCGCCTTGGGATCACATACAGATGTAGTGTAGCACTTTTTCAGCCGTTTGTAAACTTGCCCGGTAAAATTTCCTCCAAATTTTTGTGGTGGCGGCCACCAAGTTTTTTTGTTGCGCCACTATATATAGTACAGCCCCGCCGGGCTGCGTGCCGGCGGGGCTGGAGCTGTTCAAAATCGATTATGGATCAGGTTCCCATGGCGTTGCTGCCGATGGCTTCGCCAAAGCCGTTGACGTCCTTGGGCATCCAGACCTGGCGGTCCTTGCCGTTGATGGTGTGCTTCTCCAGCACAAAGTCCACATCAAAGTCCGTGGTGTTGTCGGTGGGCTTCAGCTCGGCAATGGCCGCGGAGATCTTGTTCAGCAGGACGCTGTACAGCTCCGCCTCGTCGCCGGACAGCAGGGCCTCGTCGGCCATAATCTCCTGCATGACCTGGCCCATGGCGTTCTCGATACCGTTGGGATCAAAGGTGCTGATGGTGCAGGTGACCACGGCGGTACCGGCCTTCTCGTCGGCCGACTTGGTCGCGGCGCTGAAGGTCACGTTCTTGAACATGGTCAGGAAGGCATCCACAAAGGTCTGGGCGTCCTCGGTGGTGGCGGTGATGCCCTGGGCCTCGAACATATCCACCATCTGCTCGGCCAGATCGTCATACACGCTGCCCTCGATGCCCATGTCCTTCCGGGCCTCGGCCTCATCGTTGTAGCCGAAAAGCTCCACCAGGGCGGCGGGGTCGTCCTTCAGCACGATATCAAAGATGGCCACAGCCACCTTATCGGGATCAGCGATCTCTTCTTTCTTTCCGCAGCTGGTCAAGGTCAGGGAGAACAGCATGAGCATTGCCAGCAGCAGCGCGGGGACTCTGCGAACTTGTTTCACTTCAAAGCACTCCTTTTTCAACATTCGGCCCTGGGGCCGTGGAATTCATTATACGAGCGCCCTACAGAAAAATCAACATCTAAACTCAAATTTATCAAATCTTAATTTTCCCTCCTCTGTTGCATTTTCTGCCAAAACACGTTACAATGAATCTTGATAATTTCCGCTTTACCGAGGAGGCAGGGACATGGTACAATCCATCCAATCTTTGGGGTTCCACGGGATCACCGGCTATCTGGTGACCGCCGAATGCGACCTGTCCGGCGGCCTGCCCGCCTTCACGGTGGTGGGCCTGCCCGACGCCGCCGTCAACGAGGCCCGGGAGCGGGTGCGCTCCGCCATCAAAAACTGCGGCTTCACCTTCCCGGTCAGCCGGATTACGGTCAATCTGGCCCCTGCTCACCTGAAAAAGGTGGGCACCCTCTACGACCTGCCCATGCTGGTGGGCATCTTAGCCGCCGGCAAGCAACTGCGCCTGCCCAGGGAGAACTGCGCCTTTGTGGGGGAGCTGTCCCTGTCCGGCCGGCTGCGCCCCTGTGCCGGTATGCTGTCCATGGCCCTGGCCGCCAAGCGGGAGGGAATCGAAGCCCTGTACGTCCCCGAGGAGAACGCCGCCGAGGCCACTCTGGCCGAGGGCCCGGTGATCTACCCCGTCCGGGACGTGGAGCAGCTGGAGCGCCACCTCACCGGCGAGGAGCCCATCTCCCCCGCCCCGCCCTGGGTACCGGGAGAAACCGCCCTCCACTGCCCCGACATGTCCGAGGTGAAGGGCCAGGAACAGGTAAAGCGGGCCCTGGAGATCGCCGCCGCCGGAGGGCACAGCATTCTCATGTCCGGCCCGCCGGGGACGGGCAAGTCCATGCTGGCCCGCCGCCTGCCCGGCATCCTCCCGGACATGACCCGCCAGGAGGCTTTGGAGTGCACCGAGATCCACTCCATCATGGGCCAGACCAGCGCCAAGCAGCCCCTCATCGCCCTGCGGCCCTTCCGGTCGCCCCACCACACTGTGTCCTCCACCGGCATGGCCGGGGGCGGCTCCAACCCTCGTCCGGGAGAAATTTCCCTGGCCCACAACGGGGTGCTCTTTTTAGATGAGCTGCCCGAGTTCCCCAAGGAGGTGCTGGAGGTGCTCCGCCAGCCCCTGGAGGACGGACAGGTCCAAATTTCCCGGGCGGCGGGCACCGTCACCTTCCCCGCCCGATTCATGCTGGTGTGCGCCATGAACCCCTGTAAATGCGGCTGGTACGGCCACCCCTCCGGCCGGTGCCGGTGCACCGAGGCGGAGGTGAAAAAGTACCTCTCCCGGCTGTCCGGCCCCCTCCTGGACCGGCTGGACCTGTTTGTCCAGGTGGAGCCGCTGGAGTTCGACGAGCTGGCCCAGCGGGAGCGGGCGGAGACCTCCGCCCAGGTGAAGGAGCGGGTGGACAGGGCAAGAGCTTTACAGACCAAGCGGCAGAAGGACACCGGGGTGTCCAGCAATTCCCAGCTCACCCGGGAGAGCCTGGACCGCTTCTGTGCCCTGGACGAGGCCTGCCAGCGGCTGATGAAGGGGGCTTTCGACCGCATGGGCCTCACCGCCCGGAGCTACGACCGCATCCTCCGGGTGGCCCGCACCATCGCCGATTTGGACGGCGGCGGGGACATCTCCCCTGTCCACCTGGCCGAGGCCTTACAGTACCGGCCGCCGGAGTACTTACGAAGATAGAAAACTCCCTCAGTCACCGCCTTCGGCGGCGACAGCTCCCTCAAGGAGGGAGCCTATATAGCGAGGAAACAGATATGTCACTTCCATACAAAAACACATTGATCCCTTACGCAAAAGAACTTCGCAGAAATGCTACAGTACAAGAAAATCATCTCTGGTATGATTTTCTTCGCAGCTACCCAGTCCGGTTTCAGCGCCAGAAAACAATATCAGGCTTTATTGCGGATTTCTATTGCCATCAAGCAAAACTTATCATAGAGGTAGATGGGAGCCAGCATTACACTCAGGACGGACAACTCTATGATTTGGAACGCAGCGCTGTTTTGTCAAAATTTGGCCTGTATGTCCTCCGGTTCTCCAACACAGAGATCGACACACGTTTTCAAACAGTCTGTGATAATATCCATGCCGAAGTGCAAAAACGCATAGCGGACAAATTTTTGTAAAATAAGAATCTTTTTGATATCCACCCAAAAGCCTCCCTCTCTGAGGGAGGTGGCACGGCAGAGCCGTGACGGAGGGAGTCAATAAAAAACGGACGGCTAAGCCGTCCGTTTTTTCATACCTTCCTCCACCGTTTCAATGTGGGGAACCAGCCCCGCATCATCTTCTCCGCCTCCTCCCGGGGGCCGAAGGGGTGGCCGTTCTCCTCGTTGAACTTCAGGTTGAAGGCGATAATGTCGTCCATGGTGGCATCCGGGGCGGTAAAGGCCCCCTTCTGGTAGCAGTAGCGGCAGTAGTCGCCGCTGAGGGTGCCGTCGACCTCGGTGCCCTGATCCTCGGGCTTGTCCAGGGGCATGGCGCAGCACTGACAAAATTTACGTTCTTCCATTGGTATTTCCTCCTTATATCGGACGGGGTCTGTCCCCCTGTCTCTGACACAAGGATACGCCCTATAACCTGACAGGGTCTGTCAGGTTTCATAAACTTCCAACGATTTTTTGATCTCCTCTTTCAGAATGTCCCGCCAGTAGTCCGGGGACAGCACCTCCAGCTGGCCGCCGAAGGACAGCAGGAAGGACAGCAGCCACTGGTCCTCCGGGAAGGTGCACTCCACCAGCAGAGTACCGTCGGGCCGGGCGGTGATCTCCTTCGGGTTAAAGTAGTCCCGCACCCGCCAGGCGGCGGAAGGGGCAAACAACAGCCGTAGGTCCACGCCCCGGTAGCCCTCGGGCAGGGGTGGCTCCAGCTGTTCCGGAGGCCGCCGGGGCGGACAGCTCCCCTCCTCTGGGGACAGGTCCTCCATGCGCACCAGGCGGAAAATACGCCAGTCCTGCCTGTTCCGGCAGAAGGCGGACAGATACCAGCACCCGGACTTGAACACCAGCCGGGCGGGCTCCACCGTGCGGCGGCTCTTCTCCCCCGCCGAGCTGTAGTAGGTGAAGGTCAGGGGCCGGCGCTCTAAGATAGCCCGCTTTACCAAAGAAAAATTCTCCCGCTCCGCCGAAGCGCTGCCCCAGTCGGTGAAATCCACCTCCAGCCAATCCCCACCCTCCCGGCGGAACAGGGCGGACAGCCGGGACAGGGCCTCCTCTCCCCCTCCGGTGGCCCGGATGGCCTGGAGGGCGAAGAGAATTTCGTCCTGCTGGCTCTGAGACAGCAGCGCCCGGTCCAGCACGAACTGGTCCATCAGGCGGATGCCGCCCCCCTTGCCCTTCTGGGCGTAGACGGGGATGCCAGCGGCGGACAGGGCGTCCACATCCCGGTAAATGGTGCGCTCCGACACCTCCAGCCGCTTTGCCAGCTCCCCGGCGGTGACCTCCCGCCTTTCCACCAGCAGGTAGAGAATTTCAAAGAGGCGCCCGTTCTTCATCGGACCGTAATCTGCCCCAGCACCTGACCGATGGGCAGGTTGATGGCCAAACCGGCCCGGTCGTCGTAGGGGGTGGGGCTCTTGTTGATGAGCACGAGACGGTTTCCCCGGAAATAGTTGATGAGGCCCGCCGCGGGGTACACCGCCAGGGAGGTGCCCCCGATGATGAGCAGGTCGGCCGCCCGGATGTCGGACACCGCCCCCTCGAGGGTGGCGCTGTCCAGCCCCTCCTCGTAGAGGACCACGTCGGGCTTGACGGTCCCGCCGCAGGAGCACTTGGGAACACCCGTCCCCGCTTTGATATCCTCCACCGCATAGGGCTTATGGCATTTCATGCAGTAGTTGCGGTGGACGGAGCCGTGGAGCTCCCACACCCGTTTGGACCCGGCCTTCTGGTGCAGGCCGTCGATGTTCTGGGTGACCACGCTCCTCAGCTTGCCCGCCGCCTCCAGCTCCGACAGCTTTTTGTGGGCGGCATTGGGCTGGGCGTCCAGACAGAGCATCTTGTCCCGGTAGAAGCGGTAAAACTCCTCGGGCATGGCGTCGAAGAAGGTGCGGCTCAAAATTTCCTCCGGCGGCCAGGCGTACTTCTGGTTGTACAGCCCGTCCACACTTCGAAAGTCCGGGATGCCGCTCTCCGTAGATACCCCCGCCCCGCCGAAAAAAACTATGGAACTGCTTTCGTCAATCCACTGCTGCAGGGTTTTGATTTTTTCGTCCATAGGTCTTCCTCCTTTTATGCTTTCAAATCATCACACATCAAAAAACGCTATTTTTTCTTGCAGGATCTCAATAAATCGACCAACATGATACCCGTCGCAAACAGCATGATGCACTTGGATCGCAAGCGGCAGCATTCTTTTGCCCTCTGTATCAAAAAATTTCCCCATTGTAAATATAGGAAGAAAATATTTCCCCTCATCAAAAACATTGATATCAAAGGCGGTAAATGTAAACCATGGCACCATCGAAATATCAATCGTATTCATGGGTCTGCCAGGCTTAGGAGCATAACTTACCGAGGAAGAAAACAGTGTTGTATCCATTTCATACGACTTCAAAAATTCATGATAGTCCGGGTTAAATTCAGTCCAGATTCCAGAAAAATTCTTGTTGTTCTTATTAAATACTGTATATGCTGGATGGACTTCATCGTATATACCAAGCCCCTGATCTGTAAGAGCCGTACGAAATTCAGGCATTTCATTCACTGTTTTCGTTAGCAGCCAAATCATGGCGGGATAGAGCCTTTTCGTTTTTATTTTTGTGATATCAATCGGGACGGTCGTCGAATAGGTGCACCTGACTTCATTAATAAAATGCTCATAAAACTCCCTGCGTTCCCAACTTTCTATGTCGATTCGTTGAAACATTTTGTATTTATCCCCTCTGCACTTTTTGTATTTATTATAACATCCTGAACCTTTAGCGTCAATGTCCGGGCAAACTCCCTCTTGACTTAAACCCGGCTTCAAGTGATAAGATGGCTCCAATCAAAAACAAGGAGGAATCCCATGAATTACCGTACATTAGGCCGCACCGGGCTCAAGGTCAGCGAGATCGCCATGGGCTGCGAGGGCTTTGTGGACAAGAGCTATGAGCAGGTCCTGGCGTTTGTGGACAGGATGGAGGAGTTGGGGATCAACTGCGTCGACCTGTACACCTCCAACCCGGAGGTCCGCTCCAACCTGGGCAAGGCCCTGAAGGGCCGGCGGGACAAATTCGTCCTGCAATCCCACCTGTGCTCCATCTGGGAGAACGGCCAGTATCTCCGCACCCGGGACATCAGCAAGGTAAAAGCCGGCTTTGAGGAGATGCTCCGCCTGCTGGACACCGACTTTATCGACATCGGCATGATCCACTACTCCGACGCCCTGTCCGACTGGGACGAGATCGTAAACGGTCCGGTGATGGCCTACGCAAAAGAGCTGAAGGCGGCGGGAAAGATCGGCTGTATCGGACTGTCCAGCCACAACCCGGAGGTGGGCCAGGCGGCGGTGGACAGCGGGCTCATCGACGTGCTCATGTTCAGTGTCAACCCCTGCTACGACCTCCAGCCCGCGGGCGAGGATGTGGAGCAGCTTTGGGCGGAGTCGGCCTACGAGCACCAGCTGGTGAACATGGACCCCCAGCGCCAGGCCCTGTATGAGAGCTGCCAGCGGCAAGGGGTGGGCGTCACGGTGATGAAGGCCTTCGGCGGCGGCGACCTGCTCAGCCGGTACTCCCCCGCCGGGGTGGCCCTCACCCCCTTCCAGTGCCTGCACTACGCCCTCACCCGGCCCGGGGTGGCCTGCGTCATGGCGGGGGCCCGGACGGTGGAGGAGCTGGAGAACTGCGCCGCCTACGAGGACGCCCCGGACAGCGAGAAGGACTACGCCGCCGCCTTCGCCGCCATGCCCAAGATCAGCTGGGAGGGCCACTGTATGTACTGCGGCCACTGCGCCCCCTGTCCTCGGGGCATCGACGTGGCGTCGGTGACCAAGTTCCTCAACCTGGCCCGCGCCCAGGGAGAGGTACCCGAGACGGTACGGGAGCACTACGCGGTTCTCCCCCACCACGCCGGGGAGTGCGTGGCCTGCGGCGCCTGCGAGAAGCGGTGCCCCTTCTCCGTTCCCATCCGGGAGAACATGCGGCAGGCCGCGGAGCTCTTTGGGAAATAAGCGAAAACCGCCGGCTGAGCCGGCGGTTTTTTTACAGCATCGTCTCCATGGGGATGGAGACGATATAATTTTCTCTATCCAGATACCGCAGCAGGGCGGGTAGCACCCGGGCGACGTTCTCTCCCCCCTCCAGGGTGAGGTAGACCGCCTGGTCCTGCTTCCCCAGCCGCCTGACGGCGCTGGAAGCGAAGGTATTGGAATTCACCGTGTCGTCTGGGCGGAGCAGGGCGGTCTCCTCCCAGCAGACCCAGCCCTCCTCCTCCAATGTTCCATCCTGTCCGGCGGCGACATAGGCCAGGGTCGTCCGGACACAGGCCGCCCGCTCCAGAGCCAGGCCGCCCTGCTCCAGAAGGTGGGCCGCCTCTCCGCTGTCCGCCAGGATTCCAACGCTGTGGCCGCCGCCCAGGATGCGGCGCACCAGGTCGCCCTCCTCCAGCAGCTGAGGCGTCAGGAAGAACACAGCACAGCACCCGCTCTCCTGCAGGGTGTCCAGAATGTCTGTCAGCCCCTCACTGGTCTCACAGCGGAAGGCCAGGTAGGCCGCCGAATCGTTCTTGTCCACCGGGGTGTTCCCGCCGGGTGTGGAGGGCGTGGACGGATTGGTGCCCGGGTCGGTGCTCTCCGCCGGGTTCAGGCTCTGGGTGTACTCCCGCAGGCGGTTGTTGATCACATTCTTGGCTGCGTCAATGAAATCGGCGTCACTCATTACGGTGTCACTGCTCTTGATACGCACCAGATAGCCCTGGGGGATGTCGGGCAGCTGGTTGTAGCTGTACTCCAGGTCAAAGTGGGAACACACCGTGCTCAGAGCCAGATAGGGCCGCCCTCCGCGCATAATAGCCCGGGAAATGTAGGTTGTCCCTGTCACGTCGTCCCGGCAGGTCCCGCTGTTCAGATCGAAGATCAGCATTTGGCGCAGGTTGAAGATGGTCACTGTGCGGCTGTCCCGGTTGTAGCTGGTATACAGGCCCAGCCCCACCCCGATCTTGTTCAGGCTGGCGTCGAAAATGCTGTAGGGCACATAGAGGGTCCCCCCCGACCAGAAGGGCATGGTGTCCGAGGTCAGCGGAGCCACGCTGTTGTTGACAGCGGTGAAGTACAAGGTGGCCGCCGAGGCGGGCATGGGCGACAGCGACAGCACCAGCACAACGGCCAGCAGCAGCGGCACAACGCGGCGTTTTTTCCTCATTGGCCTTTCCTCCCTTCTTTTCAGCTGCCTTGCACATAAAGTGTTCTCCCCGCCCCCAGCGTGGAAAACATGTAAATTACTTTTGTTTGCCTTTCCGATTATATCATAGTATAATCATTTGGGCAAGCACTACAATTTTTAAGAAAATCTTAATGAAAGCTAAACGGTCCTTCAACCAGGCCGTGTTAGAATAGCACCGTAAAATCGATATGGCCCGGGGAAAGGAGCCGTTGTTTATGGAAATCACATTGGAAATGGTGGAGCGCCTGAAGGAAAAGGCCAACGTCAGCTACGCTCAGGCCAAGGAGGCCCTGGAGTATAGCGGCGGCAATTTGCTGGACGCACTGATCTATCTGGAGGAGAAGGGGGCCATCCCCAGAGCGGAGGGGGCCTACTACTCCACCAAGAGCGAGACCCCACCCCCGCCTCCCCCCGCCGAGCCTCTGCCTGTGCGGCTGCCCGACAAGGCGAAGAAGCAGAAGTCCCCCAAGCAGCCCCGATCCGGACGGGGCGGCGTCCGGCGATTTTTCAACACCTTGCGCCGCTGGCTCATCGACAACGAGCTGGAGATCTGGCGCCGCGACCAGCCCGTCACCGCTCTGCCGGTGCTGATCCTGGTGCTGCTGCTGTGCTGCGCCTTCTGGGTGACCATCCCAGTCCTGGTGCTGGGGCTCTTCCTCGGCTTCCGCTACCGCTTCTCCGGCCCCGACCTGGAGCGGGATGACCTGAACGGCATGATGGGCTCGGTGGCCGACACCGCTGCCGACCTGGGCCGTCAGGTTATGGACGAGATCAAGCACGACTGGCACTCCGACGAGCAGGACAAAAAATAATCCCGTGAGGTGAGAGAGATGGCAGAACGCATCCTTCTGGTGGAGGACGAGGAAAAGCTGGCCCGGATGGTAGAGCTGGAGCTGAAATACGAGGGCTACCAGGTGGAGAAGGCCCTGGACGGCCGCCGGGGGCTGGAGCTGGCCCTGGACGGCTCCTTCGACCTGGTGCTGTTAGATATCATGCTGCCCCAGCTGTCCGGGATGGAGGTGCTGCGCCGGCTGCGGCGGGAGAGCCAGGTCCCGGTGATCATGCTCACCGCCCGGGACAGCGTGGTGGACAAGGTGGCCGGCCTGGACTCGGGGGCCGACGACTACATCACCAAGCCCTTCGCCATTGAGGAGCTGTTGGCCCGTATCCGGGCTGCTCTCCGGAACAAGGGCGGTCAGGGAGCCCAGAGCGTCCCCCTCTCGGCGGGCCCCCTGGTGATGGACGTGGACAAGCACCAGGTCACTGTCCGAGGCCAGAGCGTGGAGCTGACCAAGAAGGAGTTCGACCTGCTGCGCCACCTGCTGGAGAACAAGGGCCGGGTCCTCACCCGAGAGACCCTCCTGGACGCGGTGTGGGGCTTTGACTTTGTGGGGGAGACCAACTCGGTGGATGTCTATATCCGCTTTCTTCGCTCCAAGCTGGACGACGCCTTCGACCTGAAGCTCATCCACACCGTCCGAGGTGTGGGCTATGTCATTAAGGAGGAGTAACTATGGTCATCGTATACCGTTCCAACACCGGCTTTACCAGGGAGTACGCCGAAATGCTGGGCAAGGCGGAGAAACTGAAGGTCTGCCCCCTCGCTGAGGCCCAGGGCAAGGTTGGCCCCGGGGAGTCCGTCTTCTTCATGGGCCCCCTCATGGCGGGCCACATCTCCGGCGTTGACCAGGCGGTGAAGCAGTTCGCCGTCAAGGGGGTGTGCGGTGTGGGCATGTCCCCCGCCTCCCAGCAGGTGCTGGACACCTTGGCCAAGGCCAATTACGTCCCCGATGCCCCCATCTTCTACCTCCAGGGCGGCTGGGCCCCCAAAAAGGTGGGCTGGCTCAAACGCCGGATGGTGGGCATGGCCACCAAGTCCATGCGGGAGGCCCTCCGGGACAAGGGCGGCCGCCGCACCCCCGAGGAGGATAAGCAGCTGGACTTCCTTCTCCACGGCGGCAGCTTTGTGGCCTTTGAGAACCTGGAGACCATCCGCACGTGGATGAGGGAGCAGCAATAAGCCTTCCCCTTTAGGGGAAGGTGCCCCCGAAGGGGGCGGATGAGGCCTCATCAGTCACGGCTTCGCCGTGACAGCTTCCCCTTTAGGGGAAGCCTTTTCAGCTAGGAGGTGAGCACCCATGGCCCGAAAGCACCACAAATTTCAAACGCCGCCTCCGGCGGACCCCATCGCCGCGGCCCGGGACTCCTCCCTGGCTCTGCGGCTGAACATCGGTTTCTTTCTGAGGCAGCTGGGCATCTTTATTGTGATGGACCTGCTGCTGCTGATCCTGGCCGTTTTTGGCATGTCCCTCTACGCAGAAAACCGGTGCGCCGACGTGGTGGAGCTGGTCGACCAGCGGGGGGTACCCTCCGAGGACGCTCTGGTCTGGATGGAGGCCAGCGACTACACCATCACTCCTCTGGACCGGGCACCTGAGGGCTACGACTACGCCGTAGTCACCTGGCTGCCCACCGCCCGCTGGGAGACAGTGGACGGCCTGCGCTCCTGGAATCTCAGCAGCTACTACACCGTGGAGATGCCCAACGACGGCCACCCCTACGCCGTCACGGTGGACACCTCCGGCATCTTCGCCGGCCTGTACTGGGGCGGTGTGATCATCCTGATCTGCCAGGCCTTCTCTCTGCTGACCAACCTGTTCCGCAATAACCGCTCCATCCGCAAGGTGCTGCGGCCTATCCAGGACCTGGCCGCCACGGCGGCCCGGCTTAACTCTATGACCCACATGTCCCGGCAGGAGATCGAGAGCCTGGCCGGGGAGCTGGACAAGATCGACGCCGCCCACCTGGACAGCCGCATTGACCTGCCCCCCACTCAGAAGGAGCTGCGCTCTCTGGCCCAGTCTATCAACGAGCTGATGGACCGGGTCAACCAGGCCTACAGCGCCCAGATGCGCTTTGTCTCCGACGCCAGCCACGAGCTGCGCACCCCTATCGCCGTCATCCAGGGCTACGCTGCCCTGCTGGACCGGTGGGGCAAGGACGACCCAGACGCCCTCCAGGAGTCCATCGACGCCATCCGGGGGGAGGCCGCCTCCATGGAGCGGCTGGTGGAGCAGCTTCTCTTCCTGGCCCGAGGGGACAACGACTCCCAGCCGGTGAAGATGGAGACTGTCGACCTCACCGACCTGGCCGGGGAGGTGCTCCGGGAGGAGGAGATGATCCACCCCGAGCGCACCTTCCTCCCCCGCTGGGGGGAGGAAAGGGTCAGCATATATGCTGACCCAGGCCTGATGAAACAGGTGCTGCGCATCCTGATGGACAACAGCCTGAAATACAGCCCCCCTGAGGGGCGTATCTACCTGCGCGTCCTGGAAAATCAGGGCCATGTGCGCCTCACCGTCCAGGACGAGGGCATGGGTATCTCCCCCGAGGGCATCCCCCACATCTTCGAGCGCTTCTACCGCACCGATCAGTCCCGGGACCGAAAGACAGGCGGCACCGGCCTGGGGCTGTCCATCGCCAAATGGATCGTGGAGCGCCACGGCGGCTGGTTTGAGGTAGTGTCCCGCCCCGAGGTGGGCACCCGTATCACCGCGGTCCTGCCCGCCGCTCAGAAGGAGGAAAAGGCGTCATGAATCTGCGTTTTGCCTCGGAGGCCGACGTCCCCGCCCTCCTTTCCATTTATGAGCAGTATATCCCCACCACTATCACCTTTGAGTATGAGCTGCCCAGTCCTGCGGAATTTGCCCGCCGGGTGGCCTCTGTTTCGGAGGTCTACCCCTATCTGGTCCTGGAGGAGCAGGGCGCCGTCTTGGGCTACGCCTACGCCCACCCCATCGCCCAGCGGGCCGCTTACGGCTGGGGGGCGGAGCTGTCCATTTACCTCCGCCCCGACATCGTCGGAAAAGGGCTGGGCAAACGGCTGTACCAGGTGCTGATCCGGCTGCTACAGCTCCAGGGTGTGCACACCGTCTACGGCCTGGTGGCCAGTCCCAATCCCGCCAGCGAGGGGCTCCACGCCGCTCTGGACTTCCGGGTCATGGGCGTACAGCACAGCGCGGGCTACAAAAACGGCCGGTGGATCGACCTGCTCTGGTTCGAGCGGGCCATCGCCCCCTACGATCCGGATCCCGCGCCGCTGACCCCGGTCTCTCAGCTTCCCCCGGACCAGGTCCGGGCGGTCATAGACAGCTTTTGACAAACTCCTCCCGCCTGCGGGAGGAGTTTTTTCGGACATACCTTTCCCCGGTCCCGCATAGGATGAAAGCAACAGACCCTTGGTCGTTTGACGATAGGAGTGTTGCTTTCATGCAGACCAACAACATAATCTTTCTCCGGGGGCGGCTGGCCGCCACCCCCGCCTTCTCCCACAGCAACCACGGGGTGGACTATCTGGTCTTTCCCCTGACCGTCCGCCGCCTGTCCGGGGCGGAGGATCGTCTGAACGTTGTCGCCGCCCGGGAACAGCTCAGCTCCCTCTCCCTAGAGGCGGGCAGCCCCCTCACTGTCCGGGGGGAGGTGCGCACCTTCAACAACCGCAGTGGCGTAGGCAGCCGGCTGGTGGTCAGCGTCTTTGCCCGGGAGCTGTCCCAGGAGGAGGGGGAGGATGAAAACCGCCTGGAGTTGTCTGGAACATTATGTAAACCGCCCGTCCTCCGCACCACCCCACTGGGCCGCACCATCTGCGACATGATTTTAGCCATCAACCGCCGCTATGGCCGGGCCGACTACCTGCCCTGCATCGCCTGGGGCAGCCTGGCCTACCGCTGCGGCTCCATGGGGGTGGGAGACCGGCTGTCGCTGGAGGGCCGGCTCCAGAGCCGGGTCTACACCAAGGAGATCGACGGCCAGCTCCAGGAGCGCACCGCCTTTGAGGTATCGGTCATGTCCCTGACCCAGGAAGACGGCGTTGACAGCCAGTCCCCTTTCGGAGTATCATAGTACCACTGATTTCCGAAAGGACTGATCGCAGTGTCAACCATATATGACAGCGTGGAGCAGTTGGTGGGCAATACCCCCCTGCTCCGCCTCTCTCGCCTGGCCTCGGGCCACGGCTGGAAGGGGGATGTACTGGCCAAGCTGGAATACCTAAACCCCGCCGGCTCCGCCAAGGACAGGCTGGCCCTCTCCCTCATCGACGACGCCGAGGCCCGGGGCGAGCTGGCCCCCGGCGGCGCCATCATCGAGCCCACCTCGGGCAATACGGGCATCGGCCTGGCCATGGTGGCCGCCGCCCGGGGCTACCGGGTCATCCTCACCATGCCCGACTCCATGTCCGCCGAGCGGCGGGCCATGCTGGCCGCCTACGGAGCCCAGTTAGTCCTCACCCCCGGGGCGGAGGGGATGCAGGGGGCGGTGAAAAAGGCGGAGGAGCTCCTCGCCTCCACACCCGGCAGCTTTATGCCTCGGCAGTTTGAAAATCCCGCAGGCCCCATGGCCCACTACCGCACCACCGGCCCGGAGATCTGGCGGGACACGGCGGGCAAGGTGGACGCCCTGGTGGTCTGCGTGGGCACTGGCGGCACCCTGTCCGGGACCGCCCGGTATCTGCGGGAACAAAACCCCAATCTCCACGTGGTAGCGGTGGAGCCTGACGCCTCTCCCCTGCTGTCCGGCGGCACGCCCGGGCCCCACGGCATTCAGGGCATCGGAGCCAACTTCATCCCCGCCGCTCTGGACCGGGGCTGCTACGACGAGGTTATCCGGGTCAAGGACCAGGACGCCTACGCCATGGGCCGGGAAGTGGTCCGCCGGGAGGGCATCCTGGTGGGCATCTCCTCCGGCGCGGCCCTCTGGGCCGCGGGTCAGCTGGCCCTTCGGCAGGAGTTTGCCGGAAAGGTCGTCGCCGTGATCCTCCCCGACTCCGGGGACCGCTACCTCTCCTCCCCCATGTTCTCCTGACAATCTGCGGGTCGCCCATAGGGCGGCCCGCCTTTTGCTTTCCAATTTTTCTCACTGTATAATTTCCCTCCGTGAGAAAAACAATAGGGATATATCCATTTTTAAGGAGGTATCCCCATGAAACGCATATCTCTCCGCCGGGCCGCGGCGCCCCTCCTGGCGCTGGCTCTGGCCTTCTCCCTGGCCCTCCCCGCCTCCGCTCTCTTCTGGAACAAGAAGTCGGAGGCCCCCTATGTGGAGGACTTTTCCAAAAACGGATTGGTCGGCTCCGCCATCGTCTTTGACCCGGCGGACTTTGTGGTCAAGCCCGACAAAAAGGCCTCCCTCACCGGCATTACCCTGGACCAGCTCCCCGATACTGGAGCGGGGGTGCTAAACATCGGCGGCCAGCCCCTAGAGCCGGGCGCCTGTATTGACGCCACCGCCCTGGCCGGCCTACGCTTCCAGTGCGCCCAAAACCCCACCGTGACCACCGCCACCCTGCTGTTCACCCCCGCCTTTTCCTCTGGTCTGGGGGAGCAGCAGACAACCGTGACCCTCTACCTCCTCACCCAGGAGAATAACCCCCCGGTGGCCCGGAACATGGAGCTGACCACCTATAAAAACGTGGCCATTACCGGCTACTTCGACGCAGTGGACGGCGAAGGGGATTCCCTCACCTTCCAGCTGACCTCCACCCCCGCTCGGGGGGCGGTCACCCTGGCGGAGGACGGCTCCAGCCAGTTCGTCTACACCCCCTATGAGAACAAGACGGGCCGGGACTCCTTCACCTATGTGGCCATCGACCCGGCAGGTAACACCTCCCCCGAGGCCAAGGTGTCCCTGCGCATCGACAAGCCGGACACCAAGGTAACCTACTCCGATCTGGCTGGGCATCCCGTCCAGAAGGCCGCCGTCCGCCTGGCGGAGGAGGGGGTCTATGTGGGCCGGTATGTGAACGGGCGGTATTTCTTTGATCCAGACCAGCCCGTCACCCGGGCCCAGTTCCTCACCATGGCCATGGCTACCGCCGGGCTGGAGGACCTGGAAGGGGTCACTCTCACCGGCTTCTCCGATGACGACGCCATCCCCACCTGGGCCAAGGGAGCCGTCTCCGCCGCCCTGAAGGCGGGGGTGGTCCAGGGCTCCCGGGATGAAAACGGTGCCCCCGTCTTCCGGGCGGACAGCTCCATCTCCCGTGCGGAGGCCGCCGTGATGCTGGACAACCTCCTGGATATCACCGACGTGCCGGTGGCTGTGTTCTCCGCCGGCAGCGGCCACTGGGCCGCCCAGTCGGCGGCCAATCTGTCCGCCTCGGGCATCATCCGGGCGGAGGACGCCGGCTCTATTCCCCTGTCCGGCATCCTGACCATGGCTGACGCCGCCGAAATGCTGGACGGCGCCCTGGACATGCTGGAGGCCCGGGACAGCGGAAGCTGGCTGCCCTGGGCATAAAAGAAACCGCCGGAGCATACGCTCCGGCGGTTTTACTTGCTTAATAGAACTTCTTGCGGTTCTTACGGGCGGCCTCGGACTTCTTGCGGCGCTTGACGCTGGGGCTCTCGTAGTGCTCACGCTTGCGGACCTCGGCCAGCACTCCGGACTTGGCGCAGCTGCGCTTGAAACGCTTCAGGGCGCTCTCCAGAGATTCGTTTTCTCTCACTCGGACTTCCGACATTTATATTTCCCTCCCTCCGCGCGCGGCGGGGTAACTCCCGCTCACGTAGGGCCATGTTTATGGCTTTAACATTGCTATTATATTTCTTTTTGCACCATATGTCAAGAGAAGATTTGTAAACAGCCTGTGAATGTTACTGGGGCTTAAAAATCAGGCTGACCAGCTTGCCCTTGACCACGATGGACTTCACCAAAGTCATCCCCTCGGCCAGCTTGGCGATCTTGGGCTCGGCCAGGGCGGCGGCCACCACATCCTCGTCGGAGGCGTCGGCGGGCACCATGATGTTGGCCTTCACCTTGCCGCCCACCTGGACGGCCATCTTGGCGGTGGTGGCTACCGTCTTGCTCTCGTCGTACTCGGGCCAGCTTTGGAGGCACACCTGCCCACCGTAGCCGTTCATCTCCCACAGTTCCTCACACAGGTGGGGGGCAAAGGGGGACAGCATCAGCAGCAGGGCCTTATAGTCGCCCTTGGTGGCCCCCTTGGCGTAGAAGTCGTTGACCAGAGACATAAGGGCAGCGATGGCGGTGTTGAACTTCATGGCCTCGATGTCGTCAGACACCTTTTTAATGGCCCGGTGGACCGCCATTTCGTTCTCAGGGGAGTAGCCGTCCCCATCTTTCAGCTTCTCGCTGAGATTCCACACACGGTCCAGGAACTTCTTGCAGCCCCGAACCGACTCGTCGGACCAGGTGGCGGTCTTTTCAAAGTCGCCGATGAACATGATATACAGCCGCATGGTGTCGGCGCCGTAGTCCCGGATCACGTCGTCGGGGTTGACCACGTTGCCCAGGGACTTGGACATCTTCACAGACGGCCGCAGGGCCTGGCTGCCGTACTTGTCGATGAGGGCCTGCTTCTCCGCCTCGGTCTCCACATTGCCCACGTAGTGGGGGTTCTTGCCCAGGATCATGCCGTGGCTGGTGCGCTTGGCGTAGGGCTCGGCGTGGGGAATGACCCCGATATCGTGGAGGAAATTGTTCCAGAACCGGGAGTAGAGCAGGTGCAGAGTGGTGTGCTCCATGCCGCCGTTGTACCAGTCCACCTGGCCCCAGTAGTCCAGGGCTTCCTTGGAGGCCAGCTCCTTGTCGTTGTTGGGGTCCATATACCGCAGGAAATACCAGCTGGACCCCGCCCACTGGGGCATGGTGTCGGTCTCCCGCTTGGCAGGAGCGCCACAGCAGGGGCAGGTGGTGTTCACCCAGTCGGTCATCTGGGCCAGGGGAGATTCACCATTGTCGGTGGGCTCATAGCTCTCCACCTCGGGCAGCAGCAGAGGCAGCTGATCCTCGGGCAGGGGCACCCAGCCGCACTTGTCGCACCACACCATGGGGATGGGCTCACCCCAGTACCGCTGGCGGGAGAACACCCAGTCCCGGAGCTTGTAGTTCACCTGCTCGTGGCCGATGCCCTTCTCCTCCAGCCACTTGGTAATGGCGGGGATGGCGTCCTTCACGGTCATGCCGTTGAGGAAGTCGGAGTTGACCATGATGCCGGTGTCGTCCTTGGCTGTAAAGGCCTCCTTCTGCACGTCCTCGCCGCCGGACACCACCTCGATGATCTCACAGCCGAACTTCTTGGCGAAGGCCCAGTCGCGGGTGTCGTGGGCAGGGACGGCCATAATGGCCCCGGTGCCGTAGGAGGCCAGAACATAGTCGGAGATGAAGATGGGGATCTCCCGGCCGTTGACGGGGTTGATGGCCTGCACACCCTTGAGCATCACGCCCGTTTTCTCCTTGTCGGCGGACAGCTCGGTGCGCTCGAAGTCGGACTTTCGGCCCGCCTCCTCCACATAGGCGGCCACCTCGTCCCAGTTTTGCAGCTTGTCCTTCCACTCCTTGACGAAACGGTGCTCCGGGGAGATGACCATATAGGTGGCGCCGAAGAGGGTGTCGGGGCGGGTGGTAAAGACCACGATGTCGTCCCCAGTGGTGGCCTTGAAGGTGACCTCCGCACCGGTGGACCGGCCGATCCAGTTCTTCTGCTGGACCTTGACCCGCTCGATAAAGTCCACGGTGTCCAGCCCGTCAATGAGCTTCTGGGCGTAGGCGGTGATCTTCAGCATCCACTGGGATTTCTCCTTGCGGACCACGGGGGCGCCACACCGCTCGCAGACACCCTCCACCACCTCCTCGTTGGCCAGTACGCACTTGCAGGAGGTGCACCAGTTCACTGGCATGGTGGTCTTGTAGGCCAGGCCGTGCTTGTAGAGCTGGAGGAAGATCCACTGGGTCCACTTATAGTAGCTGGGGTCGGTGGTGTCCACGCACCGGTCCCAGTCGAAGGAGTAGCCCAGCATGTGGAGCTGCCGGGTAAAGTTCTCGATGTTCTGCTTGGTGACGATGGCGGGGTGGATGTGGTTCTTGATGGCGAAGTTCTCGGTGGGCAGGCCAAAGGCGTCGTAGCCGATGGGCAGCATCACGTTGTAACCGTCCATCCGCTTCTTCCGGGCGATGACGTCCATGGCGGTGTAGGGCCGGGGGTGCCCCACGTGAAGGCCCGCGCCGGAGGGGTAGGGAAACTCCACCAGGCCGTAGAACTTAGGCTTGGGGTCTCCGTTTTTGCAGGCAAAGGTCTTTTCGTCCTTCCAGCGGGTCTGCCACTTCTTCTCAATGGCGGTAAAATCGTACTTCACTGCTAACACTCTCCTGTATCGTCTGGCCTTAGAGACCGAATTGACAGTAATTCTTTGTCATTATAGCGGAAAGAGACCATAATTGCAAGAGGCAAAACAACCGGCCCATTGGGCCGGTTTGTTCATTACAGATTCATTTTAGGGATGGGGAACGCAATAGTCCCGCCCACTTCGTCGGCCCACTCCAGCAAAGTGTTCACGCCGGTCCGGACCTCAGACAGGCCCTCCTCCACACCGGAGAGCCTATCCTTCACTTCGGCCAACTCGCTCTCAACATTGTCCAGCCGCTGGTCTACACGATCCAGCCGCTGGTCTATACAATCCAGCCGCTGGTCTATACAATCCAGCCGCTGGTCTATACAATCCAGCCGCTGATTGATGGGGGCCAGCTTTTGGTCCATCATCCCCTCAATTGCTTTTAACAGCTCCATATCTGCCATCACATCTGTCTCCTTTTATCCTGGTTTACCAGTTCAGGCCACCGCCTCAAAGCCGGACTTCTCGTCATCCTCCGCCGGCTGGGGCGCCTCCACGGGGTTGGCCTTGGTGGTGGTACGGGTGGTGCCGCCCGAGACATATACGTCGCCGCACTCAGGGCAGATAGCGGTGTGGATGGTCACCGACTGGCTGACCACCTTCCGGTCCTCCCGCTGGGCCTTGGCCTGCTCCCGGACCACGTGCTCCTGCTCGTGGCCCCGGACCGCGGAGGCCGCCTGCTCGGGGGCGATGTTGGTGGCCGTTTTAAAGGAGACGCCCGGGTCATCGGAGCCGTCCTGATACTTGCGGTTCTTGCAGGTCTGGCACTCGGACTCCTCCATAACCTCCTGGGGGGTCTTGGACTCCTCTTCCCCTATCTTCAGGGGGTCGGCCTCCTCCTTCTCCCAGGGGAGCTTCACCTTATCGTCGCCGGTCTCCTCCCCGCGCAGCAGCTTCTCCAGACCCTTGGACTGGTCCCAGCCCAGCAGCTCGTTCTCCAGGTCCTCCGCCTTGCCGTCCAGGTAGCGGATGCGGGAGCGTACCGCCATCTCGGCGGGGTCGGCCCCCTCCCGCATGGTAGGGAACCGGAAGGGGCTCTCCTCCTCATTCTGGACAAAAGGAGTAACTCCCCGGCTGACCGCGGGCGTTTTGCTTACCGGCTGCACCGGGATGGTCTGGGCCCGGGACACCGGGCTGATAGGCTCCATACCGGTGGGATCAGCGCGACCGCCGGCGTTTCTATTTTGATAGATGGAATAGTAACCGCTCATGCTGCCATAGCTTCCATATGCTCCGATGGCTGACATCGCGGACACCCCTTTCCTGATAATTTCACATCATAATTATACCAAATAATTTGCCCTGGTGCAAGGACTTTTTAAAAAAAGCTGGTCCTTATGGCTCCCCATATAACAGCTCGAAGCTCTCATAGTGGTCATCGGTGTAATAGACCAGACCGTCATTTGAAAATACGATCCGTTTTGCCCCCCTGGAGTTTTGGCCCGGGGTATCGATGTCGCACTCGGTATAGGTCCTCCCCTGTTCCTTGGGCAGCAGGCCCTCCCGGTTGCCGAAGGTACTGCCGCCGATGGCGGTGCCCTCGCCGGTGTAGCGCTCCACATTGCCGCCGCCCCAGCCGGCCTCCTCCGCCTCCCGCTTGGTCACATAGTTGCCGGGCAGCTCGCCGTAGAGGTGGATGTACAGGGCCACCTCCTCCTTGGAGGTGTACCAGCCGTCTTCATCAACAGTTTTATTGCCCTCATCGGACTTGCTGTCCGGCTGGTTGCCCTCGATTTCATTGCCGTTGGGGTCCGCGCTGAGCGGGGCCTGGTTGTCATCCGGGAGATTTTGGTTCCCCTCCGGGGCGGACTGGCTGCCGCTCTCCGGCTCCTGGACAGGCAGGTCGATCAGGCTGCCGGAGGCTCCGTAATAGCCGTAGATGACGGCGCTGTGGCTGCCCTGGATTTCCGTGGCGCAGGCGGTGAGGCTCAGCAGGAGCAGCAAGGACAGCGCAAGGCTGGAAAATCGTCTTTTCATAAAATCACTCTCTCCTCATTCGTTTATAGTCCAGATAGTTCTCCAAAATCAGCGACGCCGCCACGGCGTCCACCATCTTCTTCCGCTTCCGGCCGTCCTTCCCCTGGTTGAACAGGATCTGATGGGCGTCAATGGTGGTGCGCCGCTCGTCCCAGAGAATTACCTTCATGCCGGTGGTCTCCTCCAGCCGGGCGGCCAGCTCCCGGTAGCGGTCCGCCTTCCTGCCGTCGGTTCCGTCCATGTTCTTGGGAAAGCCCAGCACCACCTCCTCTGGGCGGTGCTCCCCAATCAGCTCCACCAGCCGATCCAGCACCACCTCCTGCCGCCAGCTGTTGATGGTGGTGGTGGTCCCCACCAGAAAGCCGGTGGGGTCGGACAGGGCCACCCCGGTGTGGGCGTCTCCGTAGTCAATTGCCATAACGCGCATAATGTTCCGTCCTCTCTCCGTGAATAATTTATTATACCGGAATCCCGCGAAAAGAGCAACCCACTGCTTTTCCACCGCATAAGCCACGGCAAATATGGCACAACTATAGGTACGGCGTCGGTCTTCCGTCCGGGCGCTGAATTTTCTTTAGGGGTGGATATATTGGTTAATCCTCGAAAAGCCGCCATTATCGGCTGCGGCTTTGTGGGCGCTTCCATCGCGTTCCGCTTTTTGCAGCAGGGGCTGTTCTCCCAGCTGGTCCTGCTGGACGCCAACCAGGCCAAGGCGGAGGGGGAGGCCATGGACCTCAGCGACGGCCTGCCCTACGGCGCCACCATGCAGATCACCGCCGGGGGCTATGACGACCTATCCGACTGCGCCCTGGTGGTCATCACCGCCGGCGCCAACCAGAAGCCGGGGGAGTCCCGGCTGGACCTTATTGACAAAAACACCGCGATTCTGAAAAGCATCCTGGGAGAAATCACCGCCCGCCCCTTCCAGGGCATCCTACTCATCGTGTCCAACCCGGTGGATGTACTGACCCAGACGGCCTGGAAGCTGTCCGGCTACCCCAGGGAGCGGGTCATCGGCTCGGGCACCGTGCTGGACACTGGCCGGCTGAAGCAGCTGCTGGGCGAGGAGCTGGGAGTGGACAGCCGCAACGTCCACGCCTTCATCGTGGGGGAGCACGGCGACAGCGAGCTGGCCGTGTGGAGCGGCGCCAACGTGTCCGGCCTGTCTCTGGACGACTTCGGCCGCCTCCGGGGGAAGGAGCTCCACGCCGCCCGGCGGGACTGGATCTACCGGGAGATTCGGGACAGCGCCCAGGAGATTATCAAGCGCAAGGGGGCCACCTACTACGGCATCGCCATGGCGGTGGGCCGTATCGCCGAGTGCATCGTCAAGGACGAGCACGCGGTGCTTCCGGTGTCCGCCGTGTTGAAGGGGGAGTACGGCCTGGAGGGCGTGGCCCTGAGCATCCCCTCCATCGTGGGAAAAAACGGCCTGGAGAAAATCCTAGAGATTCCCCTGGGCCGTGAGGAACGGGCCGCCCTGGAAAATTCGGCCGCCCAGCTGAAGCAGGCGGCCGCCAAATTGGAGCAGTCATAAATAGAAACCGGGCGCCCCTCCCATGTGGAGGAGCGCCCGGAAAGCATTTCAATAGACGCCGGAGAGGCTCTTCGGCCTGCCGTTGGCCTGGTAGAGCTCCCGCAGCAGCTCCAGCTGCTCCCGCTCCGGGTCGATGTACACATTGCCGGTATAGCCGTCCATCAGGGCCAGCCGGCCCTCGCACCTGGGGGAGAGGGGGACCTCCACGATGGCGGGGATGTGGTAGGCCCGCACCAGCATGGCGGTGTGGCTGTCCAGGCTGCCCTTCCGAGTGATGAGGCCCAGCAGCCGCCGCTGGTCGAAATCCATCACCTCGCTGGGCAGGTACTCGTCGGCCACCAGGATGGCGGGCTCATCCATGAGAAGGATCTGCCGCCCCCCCATCAGCGCCCGCAGCACCCGCTGAGAGATATCCCGGATGTCCACCGCCCTGGCCCGCATATAGGGATTGTCCATCGCCGTGAAGGCGGCGGCAAAGCTGATCTCTGCCATCTGGACGGCGTACTCCGCCGTCACGCTCTGACCGTTAATCAGACCCCGAACAGTCTCCACATAGTCGTGGTCCTCCAGCAGCATCCCGTGGATCAGGAAGATGGAGGCCACCCCCTCCCCCACCTGGTTCAGTGCCCGGTGGTACAGGGTGTTCAGCTCCTGGATGGCCGTCTGCTGGGCCCGGTGGAAGCGGTTCAGCTCCTGCCGCCAGTCCCCCTGGGTATACATCTGGACCTGGGCCGCGGGGCGGCGGTAAAAGCACAGCCGCCCGGCCACGATCTGCTCCATGATCGCCTTGCCTGTCAGGATCTGCACAACACCGCCCCCCTTTCCCGGAGATACTGTCTTTAATTAGACAGATTATACCGCCAGGCGCTCTCCTTGTAAAGGTCAGAAATTTCCAAATGTGTCATGTATGTAAAAGTTTTCTTCGTCAACTTCCCGACTGTTGGCAGTTATTAGCAATTTTCTCCATATTTCTCCTCTCCTCCGATTTTCCGCTTTACTCCGGTAAATTCCCGTGCTATAATAAGTTCAGCTTGATTCAGGAGGTATTTTCATGGTCTCTGAACGTATGAAAGGGCTGGGTACCGCCCGGTCCGTGATCCGGGAGCTGTTTGAGTACGGAAAACTCCGGGCCGCCGAGATCGGCGCGGAAAACGTCTTTGATTTCTCCATCGGCAATCCCAGCGTCCCCGCCCCCGCTGCCGTCAACGAGACGGCCATCCGCCTGCTCCGGGAGCAGCCCAACCTGATCCACGCCTACACCAGCGCCCAGGGCGCCGCCGACGCCCGGGAGCGCTTTGCCGATTCCCTCAACCGCCGCTTCGACGCCCGCTGCACCCCCGACCGGCTCTACCTCACCGTGGGGGCCGCCGCCTCCCTGTGCTGCGTCTTCAACGGCCTCACCTGCCCCGGGGACGAGTTTATCGTCTTCGCCCCCTACTTCCCGGAGTACAAGGTGTTCATCGAGGGGGCCGGAGCAAAAATGGTCCTCATCCCCCCGGAGATCGAGGGCTTCCAGATCGACTTTGACGCCTTCGAGAAGGCCCTCTCCCCCAACACCAAGGGAGTCTTAGTCAACAGCCCCAACAATCCCTCCGGTGTTGTGTACTCCAGGACCACCCTGGAACGGCTGGCCGCCATCCTCACCGAAAAGAGCAAGGAGTTCGGCCACCCCATCTACCTCATCTCCGACGAGCCCTACCGGGAGATCGTCTACGCTGGCTTCGAGGTCCCCTGGGCGCCCCATATCTACCGGGATACCATCGTGTGCTACTCCTTCTCCAAGTCCCTGTCTCTCCCCGGCGAGCGCATCGGCTATGTGTTCGTCCCCAAGGAGGCGGCAGAGGGGGACGACGTCTACGCCGCGGTGGCCGGAGCGGGCCGCTCCCTGGGCTATGTGAACGCCCCCAGCCTGTTCCAGCAGGTCACCTCCCTGTGCTGCGACATGACCGCCGATCTGAAGATCTACGAGGAGAACGCCAAGCTGTTCGTCTCCGCCCTGCGGGAGATGGGCTACCACGTGGTGGAGCCCGGCGGGGCCTTCTACCTCTTCCCCCGCAGCCTGGAGCCCGACGACATGGCCTTCAGCGAGCGGGCCAAGAAGCTGGACCTGCTCATCGTCCCCGGCGCCGGCTTCGGTGCGCCAGGACATGTGCGCATCTCCTACTGCGTCCAGACCGACACCATCCGCCGGGCCCTGCCCAAGTTCCAGGCCCTGGCCGACTCCTATAAATAACCTCAATCGAAAAGGCGGGGCACCCTATGAGCGACACCCTGATATTTGCCAACCGGGAAGAATTTCGGAGTTGGCTGTCTGAGCACTGCTTGTCCAGCACCGGCGTTTGGCTCTTGTTTGGCAAGGCCGGTGGCCCCAAAACTGTCAAAGCGGGAGAGGCGCTGGAGGAAGCCCTCTGCTTTGGATGGATCGACGGACAGATGCAGAGCCTGGACAGCAAGACCTATCAAAAGTATTTCTCCCCCCGCAGGGAAAAGAGTAAGTGGTCAGAGAAAAACAAGGCGCTGGCCGCGGATCTGGAAAAACGGGGACTTATGACTGACCTTGGCAGAAAGAAAGTCGAAGAGGCCAAACAGAACGGCCAGTGGTACGCCCCCAACCCCATGGCGGTCACAGAGGAGCAGATCGCCCAACGCTCCGCGCTGCTGAGGGAATATGAGCCCGCCTTCACAAATTTTCAGGCCATGCCCCCGTCCGTCAAAAAAACCTACACCCGGGCGTATCTGGACGCGAAGACCGACACCGGGCGTGAAAGGCGGATCGCCTGGATGGTGGACCGGCTCAACAAGAACCTAAAACCAATGTAAACAAATGCGGCTGGCATTTAGCCAGCCGCATTTTTAATTTGGTTGTGAGAATTTATTCCTTCACGTAATCCACATGGAGCAGCTGGTGGCGCTTCTCCTCGGGGAGCTTCTCCAGGATGGTGGCCACCACCGGGTTGCGCTCGGCCCGCTTGAAGGGGGCGGAGCGGTCCAGGTTGTACAGTCCCTCGGCCCGGTCGGCCTTGTCCTGCTTCATGCCGTGGGGCTGGCCCGCGCCGCCCACACAGCCGCCCTGGCAGGTCATGACCTCCACCAGGTCGAAGTAGGCGCTGCCCGCCTCGATCTCCTTGAGGAGCTTCTGGGCGTTGGCCAGGCCGTGGACAATGGCCATATGGACCTCCCGGTCTCCCACCTTGATGACGGCCACACGGATGGCCTTGTTGCCCCGGAGGGGGGAGTATTTCAGTTCCCGCAGCACGTTCTTGGACTTGTCGGGCAGGCAGAACCGGACCACCGCCTCGGCCACGCCGCCGGTGGTGCCGTAGATCACGCCCGCGCCGGAACCCAGGCCGAAGGGCAGCTCGGGGGACTCCAGCTCGATCTGGGGCAGCTGGATGCCCGACTCCTTGATCATGTTGACCACCTCCTGAGTAGTCAACACCAGGTCCACATCCCGCTTGCCGTCGTGGGTAAACTCTTCCCGGGCGGCCTCCATCTTCTTCGCCGTGCAGGGCATGATGGCGATATGGAAGGTGGTGCGGCCATCCTCCTTGTCCTTCTCGGCGTAGCGGTCCCGGAGAATGGAGGCGAACATCTGCATGGGGGACTTACAGGTGGAGATGTGCTTGAGGTACTTGGGGTTCTCGTTCTCCAGATACTTCACCCAGGCTGGGCAGCAGGAGGTGAACATGGGGAAGGGTCCCCCCCGCTCCAGCCGCTGGAGGAACTCCGTCCCCTCCTCGATGGTGGTGAGGTCAGCGCCGAAGGTGGTGTCGTACACCTCGTCCACCCCCATCAGCTTCAGGGCGGTAACCAGCTGGTCCAGGGCGTTCTGGCCGGGGGCCAGGCCAAAGGCCTCGCCGACAGCCACCCGGACGGCGGGGGCAATCTGGACCACCACCCGCTTGTTGGGGTTGTGGATGGCCCGCCAGGCCCGGCCGATCTCGTTGTAGACGGTGATGGCCCCGGTGGGGCAGACGGCGGAGCACTGACCACAGCTGATACAGTGGGTCTCGGACAGCTTCCGCTCGAAGGCGGGAGCCACCCGCATGTTGTAGCCCCGGTTGACAAAGTCGATGATGTTCATGCCGATGCCCTCGCCGCACACCCGCACGCAGTCGCCGCACAGGATGCACTTGCTGGGGTCCCGGACAATGGCGGGGCTGGAGTCGTCTAGGGTAGTCTCCTCCCGGCTGTCGCCGAAGCGGACCTTCCGCACGCCGAAGCGCATGGCCAGCTCCTGGAGGTGGCAGTCGCCGCTCTTTTCGCAGGTGGTACAGGAGCAGTTGTGGGAGGCCAGCATCAGCTCCAGGATCATCCGCCGGTGCTTGAGCAGCCGGGCGGTGTTAGTTCTGATCCTCAATCCGTCCCGGGGCTGCATGGAGCAGGAGGTCTCGATCTTCCCCCGCTCGTCCTCCACCACGCACATGCGGCAGGCGCCGTAGACCGACAGGTCGGAGTAGTAGCAGAAGGTGGGCATCTCGATGCCGGCCTTCCGGATGACGGACAGCACATTGGGCTCCCCGTCGAAGGGGACCCGCTGGCCGTCGATGTACATAATTCCCTTTGCCATACCGCTCACTCCTCCCGAATGGCGCCGAAGGGACAGCAGCCCCAGCACGCGCCGCACTTGATACACTTCTCCGTGTCGATGACATGGGGCATCCGAATTTGCCCGCTGATGGCCTCCATGGGACACTGCTTCATGCACTTGCCGCAGCCCTTACACAGCTCCGGGTCGATCTGGAGTACCTTCTTGCGGCCGTTGCAGTGGGGGCAGTGCTTGTCCACCACGTGGGCCAGATACTCGTTGCGGAAATACTTCAGGGTGCTCTGCACCGGCTTGCAGGCGGACTGGCCCAGGCCGCACAGGGCGGTCTCGCTGATGGTGGAGGCCAGCTCCTCCAGGAGATCCAGATCCTCCAGGGAGCCCTCGTTGTTGACGATGCGGGTGAGGATCTCCAGCATCCGCCGGGTGCCCTCCCGGCAGGGGACGCACTTGCCGCAGGACTCGTTCTGGGTGAAGTTCATGAAGAACCGGGCCACCTCCACCATGCAGGTGTCCTCGTCCATGACCACCAGGCCGCCGGAGCCGATCATGGCTCCCAGCTTTTTCAGGGAGTCGAAGTCCAGGGGCATGTCCAGGTGCTCCTCGGTGAGGCAGCCGCCGGAGGGGCCGCCGATCTGGACGGCCTTGAACTTCTTGCCGTCCTTGATGCCGCCGCCGATGTCGAAGATAATCTGCCGCAGGGTGGCCCCCATGGGCACCTCGATGAGGCCGGTGTTCACCACGTTGCCGGTGAGGGCGAAGGCCTTGGTGCCCGGGGAGCTCTCGGTGCCGATGGACTTAAACCACGCCGACCCCTTGCGAATGATAAGCGGCACGGCGGAGAAGGTCTCCACGTTGTTGAGCACCGTAGGCTGGGCCCACAGGCCGTGCTCCACCGTCCGGGGAGGTTTCACGCGGGGCATGCCCCGGTTGCCCTCGATGGAGGCGGTCAAAGCGGAGCCCTCACCGCAGACGAAGGCACCCGCGCCCCGGTTCACATGGAGGTGGAAGGAGAAATCGGTGCCCAGTATATGGTCGCCCAGCAGGTTCATCTCCTCCGCCTTGGCGATGGCGGTTTTCAGCCGGTTGACCGCCAGGGGGTACTCCGCCCGGACGTAGATGTAGCCCTCGTCGCTCCCGGCCCCCAGGGCGGCGATGAGCATGCCCTCGATGATGGAGTGGGGGTTGCCCTCCATGATGGAGCGGTCCATAAAGGCGCCAGGGTCGCCCTCGTCGCCGTTGCACACCACATACTTCTTGCCCTTGGGCTGCTTGCGCACGCTGTCCCACTTGCGCCCGGCAGGGAAGCCGCCGCCCCCCCGGCCCCGCAGGCCGGAGTCCAGGATCTCCTTGCAGATGGCCTCGTCGGTCATCTCGAAGAGGGCCTTCTCAAAGGCCACATAGCCGTCCTTGGCCAGGTACTCGTCAATGTCCTCGGCGTCGATGGTGCCGCAGTTCTCCAGCACGATGCGGTGCTGGCGGTGGTAGAAGGGGATGTCGCTGTGCTTGGTGTATTTCACCCCATCCAGCTCGTAGAGCAGCCGCTCCACCACCTCGCCCTTGAGAATGGTCTTCTCGATGATCTCGTCGCAGTCCTCCAGCTTGACATGGGTATAGAGGATGCCCTCCGGCTCAATCTGGACCAGGGGGCCCATCTCGCAGAAGCCGTGGCAGCCGCTCTTTTTCAGATAGACGCCGTCCCCCTTGGGCTCGGTGACATCCTCGCTCTCGTTCTCCTGGGTCAGGCCTACATACACGTCCAGCCCCCGGCGGGCGCACTCCTCCTTGAAGTAGTCGTACAGCTTCAGGGAGCCGCCGGCGATGCAGCCGGTGCCGGCGCACAGCAGAATCTGCCGTTTCTGATAGGACAGGGCCCGTTTGGCCTTCACCCGGCGGACCTCCAGCCGTTCACGGTTCATTTCAGCCATTGGCGGCGTCCTCCTTTCTCAGGTTCTCCAGCAGCTCGATGGCCAGCTCGGGGCTCATTTTGGAGTGGACCTGGTCGTTGACCGTCACCACCGGGGCCAGGCCGCAGGCGCCCAGGCAGGCCACCGTCTCCAGGGTGAACAGGCCGTCGGCGGAGGTCTTCTGCTTGCCCTCCAGCTCCAGGTACTCCCGGATGGCGTTGTAGATGGGCTGGGACTTGCGCACATGGCAGGCGGTGCCGTCGCACACCTTGATGATGTATTTGCCCTTGGCCTCCAAAGAAAAGTTCTCGTAGAAGGTGGCCACACTGTACACCTTGGCCACCCCCACCCCCAGCTTCCGGGCGATAAGCTCCAGAACTGCGGGGCTGAGATACTTGTACTCCGCCTGGATGTCCTGCATGATGGCAATGAGGTGGTGAACCTGACAGCCGTAGCCGTCGATGATCTCCTCCACCCGATCCATGGAAATTCCATTGGACATGGCTTGCTTTTCTCCTTCCTCTTCCGTAATTGCAAATACTGCGGATCAATTATGCTCCCGCTGATTCTATCACAGAAGCCACAAATTTACAAGGTGATTTTGCAGGAAATATTTCAATTTTTGACAAAGGGCGGCGCGGAAAATTCCGCGCCGCCCCGGGTCACAGTTTGATTCGCTTGGGATTGGGCCAGGCGTTGGGGCCGTCGGTCCGAAAGACCTCCTTAAACTCCCCGGTCTCCCCTACAAAGTTGTACATGGCCTGGGCCGCGGCGTACATCTGGGGGTAGAGGGCCAGACAGCGGGCCTTGGCCCCCTCCCCCTCAAAGGCATACACCCATCCGCTGCCCACCTTCTGCCGCTCTTTCAGGTAGGCAGCCACCGCCCTGCTGAAGCAGTCGGAGTCCCCCATTCTAGGCTCCCGCCCAGCGTACTCGATGTAGGACAGCAGGGCGTACTCCGCCTTGGACAGACATTCGTTGATCCGGGGGGCCAGGTAAACTACAATCTCCTCCCCCACATAGCTGAGCATCCCGTCCAAACGGAGGTACTGGTGGGTAAACTCTTCGGCATGGCGCCGGGCAAATTCGGCCGGGTCAAAGTTCAGTGCCCTGCACACCTCCGCCATCAGCTCGGGCCCCAGCCGGGCCTCCAACCCGTGCGCCGCCTGCTCCTTCTCCATATGTGTCGTCTCCTTCCTGTCCGATTCGACAGTTTTCCCTGATATTTACATTGTATCACAGGGCGGCGGCGGTTGCAAGAGACCGTTTCTTTTTTCCTGCCTCCCCCGGGGATTGACTGCCCCTCTCCCCTATGTTACAATTCCAGAAAACGGGAAAGGGAGCGATCTGACATGCTGAAAACCTTTCTGGAGGCGGCGGCCCAGGGCCGGAGCGTCTACATTACCGACGTCCGTGACGCCTTTCAGGCCCAGGGGAAGCGCCCCTTCCACCTCCGCGCCGCCCTCTACGACGGCTCCGTCCGGACCTTCCCCCTTCTCCTGCCTGAGACAGAGGGACAGGAGGAGCAGCAGTTTGTTGCAGAATACGTCCACGCCTCCATCTACAACCTCCTGTCCGCCCTGGGCGGGGTGAGGCTGGACGTCTACCTGGACCGGACAGACCGGGCCGCCCTGGCTCTGGCGGAGGGCCTGGACCGGACCTTTCAGCTCCCCCTGCCCAAAACTGCCCGCACCGGCTACGGAAAATGTCTCAACGTGAACGAGCGGGTGCTGACCGCCCTGTTCCACGGGGAGAAGACCTTCTCCTTCGGCGTTCACAGCATCGACGAGGAGCCGGTGGTGGAGCAGCCCTCCCCGGTAGCCGGACAGCCGGTCTTTTCCAGCCTGCCCGCCCTGACCATCGGCCGGCTGCTGCTGGGTATGGACGTGGGCGGCACCGATGTGAAGCTGGCCGTCAGTGTGGATGGCCGGCTGGCCCTGTGCAAGGAGTTTGACTGGCTGCCCTCCGCCTGCACCCGGGCGGAGGAGCTCACCGGGCCCTTGCTGCTGCTGGCCCGTCTGCTGCGGGCGGCGGGTAGCCTGTGTATGGCGGGCCGGGAGGAGGAGGTAGACCGGGCCGCCCTGGACCGCCGCGCCTCTCTGTCGGAGATGGAGCAGGGAGCCGCCGCCATGGAGCTGGCCGCCGGGACGGACCTGCGGCCCTTCGACGCCATCGGCCTGTCCTTCCCCGATGTGGTCATCCAAAACCGCATCGTAGGGGGCGAGACCCCCAAAACCCAGGGCATACGCAGCAATCCCGCCCTGGACTACGAGGAACAGTTCGCCCAGGTCACCGCCCTGAGCGAGGCACTGGCCGCCTTCACCAACCGCGGGCCGGTGCTGTGCGTCAACGACGGCCCCATGGCCGCCTTCACCGCCGCCGTGGAGCAGGGGGCCGCAGGCGCAGACCTGTCCCGGGGCTTCTTTGCCCACTCTCTGGGCACCGACCTGGGCACCGGCTGGGTCCGGCCCGACGGCTCCATTCCGGACATTCCCCTAGAGGTGTACAACTTTATCATCGACCTGGGCAGCTGGCCCCAGCGGGTCTACCCAACCGAGGACGCCCGCAGCGTGCGCAGCACCAACACCGGCCTGCCCGGCGCCCTTCAGAAATACGGCGGCCAGGCCGCTATCTTCCGGCTGGCGGCCGAGCGTCTTCCCCAACAGACGCCGGAGCTCTGGCAGGAGGCACTGGACCGGGGACTGTTCCGGTGGGAGGGGGCGGCACTGGTGGTACCCACCGCCCCTGTAGACATGCGCAAGGACCTGCTGGAATACTTTATGGAGCGAGCCTCCGCTGGCCAGAGCGCCTGTCAGGATCTCTTCCGCCAGGTGGGGGAGTATCTGGCTGTCACCTGGCGGGAGACCGATTATGTTCTCCGCCCCGAGGCAGGAGACCGCACCCTCTTCGGCCGGTTGGTGAAGCACCCGGCCTGCTTCCACCTGCTCTGTCAGGGCGCGGCCCGGCGGGAGCCGGACCTACAGCTGACCGCCGCCGACGGCGGACTGGCTAACACCGATCTGATGAAGCAGCTGGATGCCTACCCCGGCTACAGTATGGCTCAGTTCGCTCAAGCTGTGGGGGCCATATACTACGGATGCTTGGGTTTAAAGTAATAGAGAAGCGGGCCGTCCGATGGGCGGCCCGCTTACTGGCAATGCCGAACAGCTTCGATGCTGTAACTGTCAGGATTCGGAAAAACCAACCGCAAGCCCAACGCAGTGGGTCCGGTTTGGAGAGAAGCCGCGACAAAATGACACCCGCCCGCAGGCGGGTGTTTCGGAGCACAACCGCCGCAAAGCGGCGGCGCTTAGTGCGGAGATGTGAGAGGTGACTTTTGTAAAAAAGTCGCCGCGAACGATATGACGTCCGCGGCGACGTGGTGCGGGCATGGGGATTTGAACCCCAACGCCGTGAGGCACGAGAACCTAAATCTCGCATGTCTGCCAATTCCATCATGCCCGCATAACAGGTTCTATCATACAGGACTCAGCCCAAAATGTCAATCTTTTTTCAGCTCCGTTGCCAGCGCCTCCACCGCCTGGGCCACATAGGCGGACAGGGGCAGCTCCCCCACCCCGGCCACCACGACCCCGCAGCTGTTCATGGGGATCAGGAACTTTTTCGCCCGGCAGCTTCCCACCGCCTCAGCCATCACCGGGGTGACCTCCCCCAGGATGGCGTTGGCCACCACAATCCCCACTGGGCCCAGCACCCCGTCGGCGTCGGCCACGTTCCGGACCACCGGATTCTCCCCGGTGGCTCCGAAGTCCGCTCCCGCCTTGAGCATAGCGGAGGTGGCCACGGTATTGGTGCCCAGGGCATAGACCTGAGCCCGGGGCAGACAGGTCTTGACCTCCTCCACCAGTAGCCGGCCTAGCCGGCCTCCCTGGCCATCCACAACTACGATTTTCATAAAAACGCCTCATTTCCGCACCCCTCTAGTCCGATTTTGCATAAGATGATCCGGGGGTGGTCTTATTGTCTTCCATCTATAACGCCAACAGCGGCGAGCTGCTCACCATGGCGGTGGCCCTCTCCGCCGCGCTGGCCCAGGGGCAGAGCCAGGAGCAGCTGGCCAAGCTGGGAGCCTTCTTCACCATCGTGGGAGATACCCTGAATCTCTACGCCCTCCAGCCCAGCCAGGTCAACCGCACCGGGACGGCCCTCAGCCTTGCAGATAATCTCTGATCTCCTCCAGACGGTCGATCGCCGCCTGATAGCCCGCCGCCCACAGCAGGCGAAGTTTTTCCGTATCCCGCTCGGTCCGGGCCACTCCCAGAGTGGACTGAGGCGCAATCACCAACAGCTTCCCCTCCCGCTCCGCCTGGAACAGCTCCGCCCGGTCCCGGTTGTAGACCTCCGCCCGGTTTTCCATGGCCTCCACAAAGGCGGGGTAGTTCCGGTACCGCCTTCGGATCAGCTTCATCATGTGGTCGGGCTTGCGGCGGTAGTGTCGGGGGCGTGTAAGCACCACTACCACCCTGTCGCACTTGTCCAGCGCCCGCTGCCAAGGGATGGCGTCGCCGATGCCGCCGTCCAGGTAGGGCTGGCCGCCGATCTCATAGATGGGGAACAGCAGGGGCATGGCGCAGCTGGCCTGGAGAACGGTGGCCTCCCGGTCCCGCCGGGGGACAGGCAGGTAGTCCGCCTTGCCCGTGTTCAAATTGGTGACCACCGCCTCCACCTCCCCCGGGAAGGCGGCGAAGGTGTCGTAGTCAAAGGGGATCAGCTCGTTGGGAATGGTGCTGAACCCGAACTCCCGGCCAAAGTAGCTGCGGTTTTCCTTGTCCGTCAGGTTGCGCAGCCCCATGTAACGCTTATCGGGGGCGTAGCGGGTGACCACCTCCAGATTGCGCCGGGGCTGCTTTGACACATAGCTCACTCCGTAGGCAATGCCAGCCGACACGCCGATCACATAGTCCGTCATGATCCCGCCGTCCAGCAGGCCGTCGCAAACCCCGCTGGAAAAAATCGCGCGGAGGGCCCCGCCCTCCAATACCAAGCCTGTTTTCATAAAACCTCCCGCGCCCCCACCGGGCGCTTTTTTCTTATTATACCCCTTCCCCGCCGATTTTGCAAACTATCCCAATTTCCTTGACACCTCCTGTCCTTTAGGGGTACAATACAGGTGAATCATTCTATGCGGAGGTACACCATGACCACCCACAAAAAAGTGTCCGTTCTGCCCATCTACCTGGTGGGTCTGGTTTGGCTGGGCTACGCCCTGCTCTTCCCGTTGAACGCCCCGCTACACTATATCCTCTGCGCCGGGCTGTCGCTGGCGGCCTTTGTAGTCGGCAAGGCCATTTTCCCTGACAAGGTCTACCAGACCCCCGGCGCCCCCAAGGAGGAGGCTAAAAAGCCCGAGGCCAAACCCAAGAAGGAGGAGGACCCCAAGATTGCCGCCCTCCGGAAGGAGAAGGACCGGGCTGTCTCCGAGCTGCGCCGTCTCAACGACGCCATCCCCGACGAGAAGATTTCCGCCCAGATCGACCACCTGGAGGAGGTCACCGGGAAAATCATCGACCACGTGATCGCCGATCCATCTAAGCAGCCCCAGATTTCCCGGTTTCTGGACTACTTCCTTCCCACCACCATTAAGCTGCTCAACGCCTACGACCGCATGGACTCTGCCGGCGTGTCGGGCAGCAACATCAATACCACCAAGCAGAAGGTGGAGCAGATGCTGGACACCCTGTGTACCGCCTTTGACAAGCAGCTGGACTCCCTCTTTAGCGACGAGGCCCTGGATATCTCCACCGACATCACTGTGATGGAGAACCTGCTGGCTCAGGAGGGCCTGTCCGGACCCTCCAAGCCTGCTGGCGGCACTGACGGACCTAAACTGGAATTATAATACAGGAGGAACAAAACCATGAGTAACGAACTGAACTTAACTACCACCCCGGAGCTGACCCTGGATACCGGCGCGGCCCAGGCTGCCGCCCCCGAGCTGACCTTGACCCCCTCCGCCCCGGCGGCCCCGGCGGTGGACGAGGCCGCCCAGGCCGCCCGGGATGCCAACGCCGTCAAGCTGGACGAGTCCATGCTCAGCGAGGCGGAGAAGAAGATGGTGGAGGACTTCTCCAAGAAGATCGACGTCACCGACAGCAATCTGGTGCTCAACTACGGCGCCGCTGCCCAGAAGAACATCGCCGCCTTCTCCGAGAGCGCCCTGAACAACGTCAAGACCAAGGACCTGGGCGAGGTGGGCGAGGCCCTGTCCTCCCTGGTGGTGGAGCTGAAAACCTTCGGCCAGCCCGAGAAAAAGGGCATCGGCGGTTTCTTCCAGAAGAAGAAAAACGAGCTGGAGGCCATGAAGGCCAGCTACGCCAAGGCCGAGGTCAACGTGGACAAGATCGTCAAGGTGCTGGAGAACCACCAGGTCACCCTGATGAAGGACGTGGCCATGTTCGACCAGATGTATGAGCTGAACACCAAATATTACAAGGAGCTGACCATGTATATTCTGGCCGGCAAGAAGCGGCTGGAGTACCTGCGCTCCAACGACCTGGCCGAGCTGAAGAAGAAGGCGGAGACCACCGGCGCCCAGGAGGATGCCCAGGCCTACAACGACTTCGCCAACCTGTGCAACCGGTTTGAGAAGAAGCTCCACGACCTGGAGCTCACCCGGATGATCTCCATCCAGATGGGCCCCCAGACCCGCCTGCTGCAAAACAATGACACCCAGATGCTGGAGAAGATTCAGTCCTCCCTGGTAAACACCATCCCCCTGTGGAAGAGCCAGATGGTACTGGCCTTAGGTCTGGAGCACGGCCGTCAGGCCACCGCCGCCCAGGCCGCTGTCACCAATATGACCAATGAGCTGCTCCAGAAAAACGCCGACATGCTGAAAATGGGCACCATCGAGACCGCCAAGGAGGCTGAGCGGAGCGTGGTCTCCATCGAGACCCTCCAACACACCAACCAACAGCTCATCTCCACCCTGGACGAGGTGATGAAGATTCAAACTGAGGGCGCCCAGAAGCGGAAAGAGGCCGAGAAGGAGCTGGGCCGCATCGAGGGCGAGCTGAAACAGAAGCTGCTGGAGCTGCGCGGTTAATTTTAGGAGAACACCATGAAATTTTTTCAAAAAACCTGGGTGGCCTGGCTGCTCACCGCGGTAATGATCGCGGCGGCCATCGGGATTGGGCTGACCAAAGGAGGACAGCCCGAGCGCACACCTGAGCCGCTGCCCTCCGGCAGTGCCGCCCTGGACGAGAGCCTGTCCACCAAGCAGTTCGCCGACTATATCTGGGACGAGGCGGACGTACTGTCCGACAAAAACGAGGAGGGCATCTGCCTCTACAACGCCAACTGGAACCAGCGGTACGGCAGCATCATCGCCGTAGCGGCGGTTACCTCCGTAGACGGTGATATTGACGAGTACGCCTACGACCTGGGCGAGGAGATCGAGCTGGCCTCGGCGGACGGCATTTTAGTGATCGACGTCTCAGCCAAGGACGCCTACCTGGCCGTGGGCCCGGACTACCCCATGACCGACAGTGAAATCACCAGCTTTATGAACAGCGGCCTTTATGACTACGTCCAGAGCGGAAAGACCGGTGAAGGGATCATCAATCTGTTCGGCAAGATCAACAGTTTTTATGTAAACAACTACGGCCTGGGCTATCTGGACAACAGCGGCTCCTATTCCCCCGGCTACTCTGATGATGACGACACCGCCGTGGGCATTATCCTGCTGGTCTTTATCCTCATCGCCATCGTGGTGGTCATCAACGCCATCGACCGCAGCCGGTACAACACCTACCGCCAGCGGTACTACGGCGTGGTCAATCCCCCGGTGATGTTCCGGCCCATCTTCTTCTGGCACGCCCCCGGCTCCTGGTGGTACAGGCGGCACTGGAGGCAGCCTCCTCCGCCTCCCCCGCCAAGGCCTCCCAGAGGACCGGGCGGTCCCGGCAGCCGGCCCGGTGGGGGCGGAAGCAGCTTTACCGGCTTCAGCGGCCCCAGGGGCGGCAACTCCGGCGGTTTCTCCAGCGGTCCCCGGGGCGGCGGCTTCTCCGGTGGTTCCCGGGGCGGAGGCTTCGGCGGCAGTCCCCGAGGCGGAGGGTTCTCCGGCGGCTCCTTCGGCGGCAGCCGTGGGGGCGGCTTTGGCGGCGGTTCCCGGGGCGGCGGAGGCTTCTCCGGGGGCGGCTCCCGGGGCGGCGGAGGCTTCTCCGGGGGCGGCTCCCGGGGCGGCGGCTTTGGCCGGCGGTAACAAGAAAAAACTCCCTCGCCCAAGCGAGGGAGTTTTTTCATACCTGAATACGTTCAATTCCATCCACGGCGGCCTGGACCATTCCTTCGATATCCAGCCCCTGCTCCGCCGCCTCCAGCTCCCCCGGAGTGGGGCGCAGACGGGGATGCCGGGGGGTAAAGACGGTGCAGCAGTCCTCGTAGGGGAGGATGGAGGTCTCGAAGGTGCCGATTTTCCGGGCAATTTTGACGATATCCTCCTTGTCCATCCCCACCACCGGGCGGAGGATGGGCATGTCTACAACAGAGCCGGTGACGGTCATGGCCTCCATGGTCTGGCTGGCCACCTGGCCCAGGCACTCGCCCGTCACCAGGGCCTTGGCCCCGCACCGCTGGGCCACCTGTTGGGAAATGCGCATCATGAACCGGCGCATCACCAAGGTGAACAGCTCCTGAGGGACGGACCGGCGCAGCTCCTCCTGGATGGCGGTGAAGGGGACCACGTGGACGGTGAGCCGGCCGCACCAGGGGGTGAGCAGCCGGGCCAGATCGAGGACTTTTTCCTTGGCCTCGTTGGAGGTGTAGGGGTAGGAGAAGAAATGGACCATCTCCAGGGCCACCCCCCGCTTGGCGATCATCCAGGACGCCACCGGGGAGTCGATCCCCCCGGACAGTAGGGACACCGCCCGGCCGTTGACGCCCACGGGTAGGCCCCCCGCACCCGGCTCCGGGTCGGCGTGGACGAAGGCGGCGTAGTCCCGAATCTCGATGTGGACGGTGAGCTCCGGGTTGTGGACGTCCACCTTCAAATCTGGGTAGAGCTCGTCCAGCTCGCCCCCCACGTACTGGCTGAGCTGGATGGAGGTCATGGGGAAGGTCTTGTCCGCCCGCTTGGTCTCCACCTTGAAGGTGCGGGCGGCGGACAGCTTGTCGCCCAGGTACTCCCGGGCGGCAGCGAGGATGGCGTCCTTGTCCTTCTCGCAGGCCCGGGCCCGGCTGAGACCCACCACGCCGAAGACCTTGGTCAGCGCCTCCCAGGCCCCGTCCATGTCGCAGTCGTCGGTCATGGGCTCCACATAGGTGGTGGACTGGCGGGTATACACCCGGAACTGGCCCAGATTGTTCAGCCGGCGGTAGATGTTGGCTTGCAGCTTATCCTCAAAGCTGCGGCGGTTCAGGCCCTTGAGGACCATTTCCCCCAGCTTGAGGAGAATCATTTCGTTCATAGACTTTCATTCCTTTTTCGTTCCCAATCGGGGATGGCCTTGGCCTGCTCATACAGGCGGACGTAGCTCTGATGGCGGGTGGGCGGAATCTCCCCCACCCGTACAGCCTCCAGGACTGCACAGCCTTTTTCCTTTACATGGGCACAGTCCTGGAACCGACACTTGCCCAGATAGGGGGCGAACTCCCGGAAGGCATATTGCAGCTCCTCCTTCCGTTCCAGCTCCATTTTGTCCACGTCGAAGGAGGAGAAGCCCGGCGTGTCCGCCGCCAGCGCCCCGCAGGACAGCCGGAACAGCTCCACATGGCGGGTGGTGTGCCTCCCCCGGCCCAGCTTGTCGCTGACCTCGCCGGTGGCCAGGCTGCCGCTACCCTCCAGGGCATTTAGAATGCTGGATTTTCCTACTCCAGAGTTGCCTGTAAAGGCACACACCCTGCCGGCGATGGCCTGCCGGAGGGCGTCCATCCCCTCCCCTGTCTCAGCGCTCACCCGGAGGGTAGGAAAGCCCGCCTTTTCGTAAATACGGGCCAGATCATCCCCTGGCTCCAGGTCGCACTTGTTGACGCAGATCAGGGTCTCCACGCCCCGGGCGGCGGCGATGGCGGCCACCCGGTCGATGAGGAAGGGGTCGGTCACAGGGATGGCCTGGGAGGCCACCACCACCAGCAGGTCGATGTTGGCCACTGCGGGGCGGTAGAACTCATTTTTCCGGGGCAGTATCTCGTCCAAGGCGCCTGAGCCGTCGGCCAGGAGGGTAAATCGCACCCGGTCCCCTACCAGAGGGGACACCCCCGCGTGGCGGTGCTTTCCCCTGGCCCGGCAGGTCACAACGCGCTGTCCGTCGTCAATATAGTAGAAGCCGCTGAGGGCCTTTCGGATCATTCCCTCGCTCATTCGTCAAAGTTCACCGACTCGGTGCCCTTGGCTACGCCGTTGATAAAGATAGTCACTTCCTTGACCCCCATCCCTCTCGTTCCCTGGACATGGACCTCCGCCGCCATCTCCATAGTGGCGTCGTAGTTCTGATTCCAGACCTGGGCGCCATCCATCAGCACCCGCAGGTTTACCTCCCCCTCATAGCCGTCCAGGGGAACGGTGAAGGACTTGGTCACCGGGATGGGGTCCTGACCCTCCGGCGGGTCGGGGGACACGGTGGCGGGGTCCGGGCCCTTGCTGATGACCAAGTTGACCGCGGTGCCCTCAGTGACCTCGGTACCCTCCAGGGGATACTGAGTAATGACCTTGCCCTCCGGCACCTCCGGGTCGTGGATATAGTCCCGCTTGCCGTTGGGGTCCAGATTGTGCTGACTGATGGTAATGTTCGCCAGCTCCTCGTCCATATCCACCAGCTTGGGCATGGGGAAGGGCTTATCCGCCGGGCCCTTGCTCACCACGACCTGCACCTCCGTCCCCGGCGGGACAAGGACCCCCTCCATCGGGGTATAGGAGATGATAAAGCCCTGCTCAATGGTCTCGTCGTTCTCATAGGTGGGCACGCCAATCTTCAGACCGATATTCCGCAGGGCGGTGGAGGCGGTCTGGTAGTCCATGTCGTCCAAGGGGACCATCTCCACTGTCTCAGGGCCGGCGCTGATGGTCACCTTGATCTGGGTGACGCTCTCCCCCACCTCTTTATCCCCCTCAGGGTCCTGAGCGATGATGGTGCCCGGTTCGGCCTCATCGGCCACAGTCTCCCCTTCCACCAGGGTATACCGGCCCAACAGCTCCGTGTCGTCCTTGATCTCCTCGTAGACCTTGCCAATCAGGTCAGGGACGGGGTAAGTCTTTGCCGGGGCCATCAAACCGGAAAAAATCGTATTCCACAGGAAATAGCCGATCACTCCCACGAAGAGCAGCACAGCGGCGGCGGCCAGAACCACAGGCCACACCGGATTGCGGCGGGGGTAGTCCTCCTCCTCGTCGTCGTACCGGCTGCGGCGGCGGCTCCGCTCCTCCTCATAGCGCCGCCGGTCGCGGCGCTCCTCCTGGTATCTGCGCTCCTCCTGATGCCTACGCTCCGGCTCCTGCCGGCTGACGGAAACAGGCCGGATCTGGGTGCGGTCGTCGTCCAGCTCCTCCTCCGGGTCAAACTCGTAGGAATTATAGTCGAAATTGATATTGGGATTCTTCCGGAACTCCTCCAGGTCGGCCAGCATGTCGTCGGCGGACAGGTAGCGGTTGTCCGGATTGGGGGCCATGGCCTTCATGGTGATGGCCTCCAGGGCCTCGGGGATGGACGGCTCCAGCTCTCGGGGAGAGAGGGGGATGGAGTTGATATGCTGGATGGCCACTGAAACCGGGGTGTCCCCCTCGAAGGGCAGACGGCCGGTGAGCATCTCATAAAGCACCACGCCGGCGGAGTACAAATCGGACCGGGCGTCGATGTGGCTGCCCCGGGCCTGCTCTGGGGAGATGTAGTGGACCGAGCCCAGGGCCTCCTGGGTGAGGGTGCTGTGCCCTCCGGAGGCCACCCGGGCAATGCCGAAGTCGGCCACCTTCACGCTGCCGTCCCGCAGGACCATGATATTGTGGGGCTTGATATCCCGGTGGATGATCCCCCGGCTGTGGGCGTGGCCCAGGGCCTTGGTAATCTGGGTGATGAAGTGGAGGGCCTCCCGCCAGTTCAGCTTGTTGCCCTTGCGCTGCATATACTGCTTCAGGGTGATGCCGTCGATGAGCTCCATGACGATATACTCCAGCTCAGAGGAGCGGCTCACGTCGTACACAGCCACAATGTTGGGGTGGGACAGCATAGCGACAGCCTGGGACTCGTCGTGGAAGCGGCGGCGGAATTCGGCGTCCTGGGACAGGTCCTCCCGCAGGATCTTGATGGCCACCAGCCGGTTCAGCCGGTGGCACCGGGCCTTGTACACCTTGGCCATGCCGCCGGTCCCCACCAACTCCAATATCTCATATCGGTTGTCGAGTAATTTACCGATGTAAGGATCCATGGTAAATATCCTCCTATCTATAATTAACGCTTGATGAGCACCACGGTCACATTGTCCGGGGCGCCCCGGCTCAGAGCGATGTTCAGCAGCCGCTGGCAGCACTGCTCCGTTTCGCCTCCGTGGACCACCTCGTAGAGCATCTCCTGTTCGTTGACCACATTGCTCAGCCCATCGCTGCACAGCAGCAGACAGTCCCCAGCCGCCAGGGGCTGGCGGAAGCAGTCGGCCATAAGGACAGGCTCCGCCCCCAGGGCCCGGGTGATCAGATTCTTGTGGGGGTGAGTGCGGGCCTGTTCCCGGGTCAGCTCCCCCCGTTCCACCAGGTCCTCCACCAGAGAGTGGTCCCGGGTGACCAGAACGATGCCCTCATCGTTGATGTGGTAGCACCGGCTATCCCCCTCGTTGAGGATGACGGCCTCCTCGGCCCCGGCCAGCACCGCCACCATGGTAGTGCCCATGCCGGCGCACTCCGGGTCGGTGGCGGAGCGCTGGAACACAGCCTGATTGGCCACCGAGGCGGCATGACCCATCTGTTCCTCAACGGGGCCCTCCTGGCCTGGCTTGAGGAATTCCTCCATGAACAGCTCCACAGCCATGGTGCTAGCCACGTTGCCCGCCCGGGCCCCGCCCATGCCGTCGCACACCAGAGCGATGGCTCTGCCGTCGTCCAGCACTCTGGCCGCGTAGGCGTCCTGATTCTGTTGCCGCACCGCGCCGCGGTCGGTCACTCCCCATACCTGCATAAGCCTAACCTCGTTTCTCCTGGGTCTCGTTCATTTCCTTGCGGCGCAGCTGGCCGCAGGAGGCGTCGATGTCGCCCCCCAACTTCCGCCGGACGGTGACCGTCACGCCGTGCCCCTCCAGCCGCTTCTGAAAGGCCGCCACCCGGCGGCTGGGCTTGAGAGGGCTCTCCTCCACCTCGTTGAGGGGGATCAGGTTCACATGGGCCGGGGTGCCCTTTAGCCGCTTTGCCAGCAGGTCGGCCTGCCAGTCGGCGTCGTTCACCCCGTCGATCATAGCGTACTCATAGGAGATGCGCCGGCCGGTCTTGTCAAAATACCGGCGGCAGGTCTCCAATAATTTCTCCACGCCCACACCCCTGTTGACAGGCATGATCTTACTCCGGGTCTCGTCGTCCGGGGCGTGGAGGGAGACCGATAACGTTAATTGTAACTCATGTTGGGCCAGTTTGTCAATTTTCTCCGTTAAACCGCAGGTGGACAGGGAGATGTGCCGCATCCCGATATTCAGCCCGTCTGGGTGGTTCACCAGGGTGAGGAAGCGCAAAACTGTGTCGAAATTGTCCAGCGGCTCCCCGATTCCCATCAAAACGATGTTGGAAACGGGCGCTCCGCTGTCTATTTGGGTAAATAAAACCTGATCCAACATCTCCGCAGGCGTCAGGTCTCGGACCTTCCCCGCAATGGTAGAAGCGCAGAAGGCGCAGCCCATCCGACACCCCACCTGACAGGAGATGCACACCGTATTCCCGTGCTGGTAGCGCATGAGCACCGACTCCACGCAGTTGCCATCGGCCAGCCGCCACAGGTATTTGATGGTGCCGTCCTCCTGGGATACCTGCTTCCGGGCCACGGCGGGGGGTGTGAGGAGGGCCTCCTCCTTCAGCCATTGCCGCAGGGCCTTGGATAGGTCGGTCATCTCGTCGAAGGAGGTGACTCCCCGGTACAGCCACTTGAAGATCTGCTTGGCTCGGAAAGCGGGCTCCCCCAGCTCCTTGAGCCAGGCGGCCAGCTCCTCGGGGGTCATAGATTTTATGTCAATCAAAGAGTTCACTCCTCTTTGCGCAGTTTGCAGATAAAGAATCCGTCTGTCCCCTGCCGGTGGGGCCAGAGAGTGAGCATCCCCGTCCGGGCGTCCCCCACGTACTCAGGTAGACGGAAGCCCTCCGCCTTGAACTGAGGGTGGTCCGACAAGAAGCTCAGGGCCACCTCCTCGTTCTCTCGGCGCAGCAGGGTGCAGGTGGAGTAGACCAGCAAGCCGTTTCGCTTTACATACCTTGCGGCGTTGTCCAAAATGGCCCGCTGGACCTGGGGCAGGTCCTTCAAGGGTTCCGGGTCCTTGTAGCGGATGTCCGGCTTCTTCCGGATAACCCCCAGACCGGAGCAGGGGGCGTCCACCAGTACCCGGTCAAAGGCATTCTCCCACTGGGGGCGGAACACCTTCCCGTCGGCGGTCATGGGCTCTATATTACGTAAACCAAGGCGGCCGGCTCCGGCCTGGATCAGCTTCTTTTTGTGGGGGTGGAGATCGCAGGAGATGACCTCTCCCGTCCCCTCCATCTGGATGGCGCAGGCAAAGCTCTTGCCGCCGGGGGCGGCGCAGCAGTCCAGCACCTTCATGCCCGGTTTGGGGTCCAGGGCCAGCGCTGCCAGCTTGCTGGCCGGGTCCTGGATGTAGAACAGACCGTTCTGGAAGGCGCTCAGCCGCTCCAGGCTGCCCGTCTTGGACAGAATCAGGCAGTCTGCCAGCCAGGGGTGGGGCTGGGCCGTGACCCCCTCCCCCTCCAGGGCGGCGGACAGCTCCTCCACTGTGGTCTTGGTGGTGTTGGCCATGGCAGTGATGGGGGCGGGGCCGTTGTTGGCGGAGAGCAGTTTGGCCGTCTCCTCGCTGCCCAGGGCGGTGAGGAACTCCCCCACCAGCCAAGCCGGGTGGGAGTAGAGGGTGGACAGGTAACTGGCCGGGTCATTCTGGGGGATGGTAGGTAGGCTGTCGATGTTCCGCTCCAGATTGCGCAGGATACCGTTGACCATCCCCGCCGCTCGGGGGTTCTTGCAATGCTTCCGGGTCAGCTCCACCGAGGCGTTCACCGCCGCGCTGTGGGGGATCTTGTCCAGAAAGAGCATCTGGTAGACCCCCAGCCGCAGGGCCTCCACCACCTTGCCCTCCATCCGCTTCAGGGGCAGGTTGGAGAAATGGGACAGGTAGAAGTCCAGCAGCAGCCGGTTTTGCAGCACGCCGAAGCACAGCTGGGTAGCCAGTGCGCTGTCCCGGCTGTCCAGCTGGCCGTCGGCCAGCCGCTTCTTCAGGATGGCGTCCGACCATCCCCCTTGACGCTGGCAGTCGTTCAGCGCCAGCAGCGCCGCTTCCCGGGCGTCCATGCTTCTCACCGGCCTTTCTTCTTCTTTTTCTTGAAAGAAAAAGAAGCAAAAAAAACTTTGGAAAAAACTTCGTTTTTTCTCTGTTTAGACTTGGATCGGGTGGCCCGCCAGGTAGGCGGCCGCGGACATGCGCTTGCCTCCGGGGGCCTGGAGCTCCAGAACGCGCAGGACCCGGCCATCGCCGCAGGCGATGTCGATACCCTCCTTCCCCGCCGAAACAATGACGCCGGGATAGGTGGATACGGTCTTTCCAGGCAGACTGGAGCGGTATATCTTGATGGTATCACCGGAGATCACATCGGTGGAGGCCGCCGGCCAGGGGTACAGCCCCCGGACCTGGTCGTGGACAGCCTGAGCGGGCCGGGTCCAGTTGATGGGAGACAGCGCCCGGGACAGCATGGGGGCCTGGGTGGCCTGGGTGTGGTCCTGGGGGGTGTAGGAGGCGGTCCCCGCTTCGATCTGGGCCACAGCCTCCACAACCAGCTCCCCGCCCAGCTCCGCCAGGCGGTCGTAGAGGGCGGCGGCGTCCTCCGTCTCTCCGATGGGGGTGGCCCGCTGGAGGATGATGTCCCCTGCGTCCATGTCGTGGGCCATGCGCTGAATGGTAACGCCCGTCTCGCTGTCTCCGTTGAGGATGGCCCAGTTGATGGGGGCGGAGCCCCGGTACTTGGGCAGCAGGGAGGAGTGGACGTTGATGCAGCCCTTGGGGGGTAGTGCGAGAATTTCGTCCGGGAGGAAGCGGCCGTAGGCCGCCACCACAATCAGCTCCGGGTCCAGCTCCCGGAGAAGTGCCAAGGCGGCCCCATCCCGCAGCGTCTCCGGCTGGCAGACGGGGATACCGTGGGCCTGGGCCCGCTCCTTCACCGGGGTGGGCTGGAGCTTATTCTGGTGCCGGCCCACCGGTTTGTCCGGCTGGCTGAACACCCCCGCCACCTGATGGCCGGCCTTCACCAGCGCCTCCAGTGAGGCGACGGCAAAGGAGGGGGTGCCCATGAAGACGATCCTCATTTTCTCTTCCTCCTGCCGCCCTGATTCTCCTCCTCGGACATCATGGCGTCCACCTCCTCAGAGGTGTACAGCCGGTCGGTGTGCTCGTCGTACATGTGGCCCTCCAGGTGCTCCAGCTCGTGGCAGAAGCAGCGGGCGGCCAGCTCGGTCCCCTCGGTCTCGAACCAGTTGCCCCGGCGGTCCTGTGCCCGCACCCTGACCCAGTTGGGCCGCTTCACATAGCCCCACATACCGGGAATGGACAGGCAGCCCTCCAGGCCGTCCTGCTCCCCTTCCTGGGCCACAATCTCCGGGTTGACCAGCTCAAGCATCTCGTCCTTCTCCGGGTCGGGCACCACGATCACCGCCCGGCGTAAGATCCCCACCTGGGGGGCTGCTAGACCCATGCCGTTGGCCTGGGCCAGGGTCTCTCGCAGGTCGTCCAGCAGATCGCCCAGCTTCTGGTCAAACTTGGTGATGGGATGGCACTTCTTATTCAGCGCCGGGTCTCCCTGAGTCAAAATCGTCCTGATTGCCATACTTCCTTCTCCTTTGGGGTTTTGTCTCCTCTTTTCTTTTGAAAAAGAAAAGAGGCAAAAGAAAACTTTGGAAAAAACTTCGTTTTTTCTCTTAACCGTTATAGGGGTCTACGTCGGCGTAGACCGAGACTCCTTTATTTTCCTTGTCCTTGTGGGCCACCCGCAGCAGGTTGGCCAGCATAGACCGGAAGGCCTTGTCCGGCTGTCCGGTGAGGGTAATGCGGTAGCGATAGCGGTTGTTCACCTTGGCCAGGCTGGCGGGTGCAGGCCCCAAAAGCTGCCAGGGACCGGACAGCTTGGGCAGGTCCCGCTCCAGACACCGGCGCAGGCGGGTACAGCACCGCAGGACTGCCCCCTCCTCCAGTCCGGAGGCGGTGATCACCACGTGCTGGCCGAAAGGCGGATCGCCCCGCAGGCGGCGCAGCTGGATCTCCCGCTCATAGAAGCCGTCGTAGTCCTGGAGGGCCGCGCAGCGGATGACGTCGTTCTTGGGGGTGAAGGTCTGGATGACCGCTCTCCCCTGCTTCTCACCCCGGCCCGCCCGGCCCACCACCTGGGTGAGGAGGGAGAAGGTCCGCTCCCCCGCCCGGAAGTCGTCCACGTAGAGGGACAGGTCGGGGGCCACCACCCCCACCAGGGTGACATTTTCAAAGTCCAGCCCCTTGGCCACCATCTGAGTGCCTACCAGCACGGGGATGCGCTCCTTCCGGAAGCGGTCCAGCAGTTGCTCGTGGGGGTGGGCGGCGGAGACAGTATCCGTGTCCATCCGCAGCACCTCCGCCCAGGGGAACAGGTCCCGCAGCTCCTCCTCCACCCGCTGGGTGCCGGTGCCGATAAAGTTGAGCAGCCCTCCGCAGGAGGGGCACACCGGCGGCAGGGGTTGAGAAAAGCCACAGTGGTGGCACATGAGCCGGTTATTGGCCGAGTGGTAGGTCAGCTTGACGGAACACCGAGGGCACTCGGGTACTTCCCCGCACTCCCCGCAGGACACCATCCGGCTGGCACCCCGTCGGTTGAGGAACAAAATAGCCTGCTCCTCCCGCTTGAAGTTGTCCTCCAGCTCCCGCTTCAGCACGGAGCTAATCGCCCCGGCGTTCCCCTGGCGAAGCTCCTCCTTCAGGTCCACAATGAGCACCTGGGGCAGCGCCTTCTGGTTGTAGCGGGTCTTGAGGGTGAACAGCCCGATCTGGCCCTCCCGGGCCTGGTACATGGTCTCCACCGACGGGGTGGCCGACCCCAGCACCAGCAGGGCGTTATTCTGTACGCAGCGGTACTTGGCCACCTCCCGGGCGTGGTAGCGGGGGGCATTCTCTGACTTGTAGCTGGCCTCCTGCTCCTCGTCCAGAATAATGAGGCCCAGATTGTCCAGAGGGGCGAATACCGCCGACCGGGTGCCAATCACGACCGGGGCCTCCCCCCGGTGGGCCCGCTTCCACTCGTCGTACCGCTCCCCCGCCCGGAGAGAGCTGTGGAGCACCGCCACCTGCTTTCCGAAGTGGGAGGCGAAAATCCTTAACAGCTGAGGCGTGAGAACGATCTCGGGCACCAGCACCAGGGCGGTCCGGCCCCGGGAGAGGGTCTCTTGAATCAGGCGGATGTAGACCTGGGTCTTGCCGCTGCCCGTCACCCCATAGAGGAGGGCGGCGGCGGGTTTCCCCTGTCTGGCCAGGGCGTCCAGCCCCTCAAAGGCCGCCTGCTGCTCTTCGTTGAGCACCGGGGGCGGGGCCGGGACCACATCCTCCAGAGGGGCGCGCCGCAGTACCTCCTGCTTCTCCAGGGTGAGGATGCCACTTTTCTCCAGGGATTTCAGGGTAGGCATAGAGGCCCCGGTGAAGTAGCACAGGTCCTTGGCAGAGGCAGCGCCCAGGGCGCACAGCAGCTCGGTCACGGCGTAGCGCAGGGGGGCCGACTTCCTTCTGGCAGCCACCGCCGCCATGGCGTCCTCCGCCGGGACGGCCAGCACGGCCAGCTTTTCCGTCTTGTCGGCCACCGCCCGCCGAGCCCCGCTCTCCAGCTCCACCACCCCACTGTCCAGAAGCCGCCGGATGGCGGGGTTGGGGTCTCTGGTCCCGAAGGCCAGGCGAATTTGCTCCATGTCCCCTTTTCCGCCCCAGCTCCACAGCAGGTCCAACAGCTGGACAGCGGCGGCGGAGCCCTCGGCGGCGGCATACGCCCGCTCCCGGTCCACCCCCTGTCTGACGGCTACACAGTCCCGCAGGGAGAAGTACAACCCCGCAGGCAGCATGGCCTTCACGCAGTCGTAGACAGTGCAGAAATACCGCTCCCGCATCCACAGGGCCAGTTGGATGGCCTTAGCGTCCAGCACCGGGCTGTCGTCCAGTGCCGCCTGGATGGATTTCAACGACTCCCCCGCGGAGGGGGCGTCACAGATGGACAGCACCAGAGCGTCCGACCCACGGTTGCCCGCGGCAAAGGGGACCAGTACCCGCATTCCGGGCTCCAGCCGGTCCTCCAGCTCCCGGGGGACCAGATAGTCGTAGGGCTTGTCGATGGCATACACCGCTTTGGCGACGGCCACCTTCGCAATTTTTCTGCCCACCGGCCGTCACCTCCCTCCGTAAAAAAAGGGGGCGGCGCCCCCTACGCTTCTTCCGTCTCCCCGGGCTTCTTGTCCAGCTCGCCCCGGGCCACCGCCTGGATGGCGATGCTCACCGGCTTCTCCTCCAGGGGCTCTCCGGCCATCTCGGCCTCCCGGGCGATGCGGCGGGCCTTGCAGGCCACCACATTTACCAGCTCGTAGCGGCTGGGCACTTGTTTCAACAGGTCCTTCATGGCAGGTTCCAGCATCATAATAAAAACTCCTTTTCCGGTTTTCTCCAAAGGCTCCCTCTTTGAGGGAGCTGTCGCCGCCAAAGGCGGTGACTGAGGGAGTAATTCTCAGCCCACAGGAACTCCCTCCGTCACGGGCTTTGCCCGTGACACCTCCCTCAGGGAGGGAGGCTTTCTTTATTCTTACGCAAACTGGGCCAGAATAGACTTCCGGTTGTCCACCCGGCACTCCGCAGCGGTGAGGATGGCCTCGATCTCCGCCACCGCCTCCGACACCTTGTCGTTGATGACCAGATAGTCGTAATTGGGGATCTCCTTAAACTCCACCCTGGCCTTCTCCAACCGGCCGGCGATCACGTCCTCGCCGTCGGTGCCCCGGCGGTGGAGGCGGCGGGACAGCTCCTCGAAGGAGGGCGGGATGATAAAGATAAACAGGGCATCAGGGCACCGTGAACGGACCTTGGCCGCCCCCTGGACCTCGATGTCCAGCAGCACGTCCACTCCCGCGTCCAGCCGCTCCTGGATGGCCTTCAGCGAGGTACCGTAGTAGTTGTTCACATACTCGGCGTATTCCAGCAGCTCCCCCGCGGCGATCATCCGCTCAAACTCCACCCGGTCCACAAAGTTGTAGTTCACCCCGTCCTGCTCCCCCACCCGGGGCTGCCGGGTGGTGTAGGACACGGAAAAGTAGATATTCTTCCGCTGGCCGAACAGCTCGGCGATGACGGTGCTCTTGCCCACGCCGGACGGCCCAGACAGCACGATCAGCTGGCCTCGATCCTTCTTTTGCTGCACGGTTTACTCCTCCTCTCCGGACGGACGGTCCGTCCCCTCCAGCCGGCCGGCAATGGCCTGTGGAGAGAGGGCGGACAGCACCACATGGTCGTTGTCCATAATTAGCACCGCCTGGGTGCGCCGGCCGTAGGTGGCGTCGATGAGGACGCCCCGCTCCCTGGCCTCCTGGGCCATACGCTTGATGGGGGCGGAATCGGGGCTGACCACCGCCACCAGCCTGTGGGCCGACACCAGACTGCCGAATCCGATATTGACGAGCTGCAAAGGGGTCCCCCCTTACTCAATATTCTGTACCTGCTCCCGGATCTTCTCGATCTCCGCCTTAATGTCCACCACCTGGGCGGAAATCTCAATGTCGCTGCACTTGGAGCCGATGGTGTTGGCCTCCCGGTTGAACTCCTGGATGAGGAAGTCCAGCTTCCGACCGGTGGCCCCGCCCCTGGAGAGCATCCCCCGGAGCTGCCCGATGTGGCTGCGCAGGCGGACGGTCTCCTCGTCCACCGCCACCTTGTCGGCAAATATGGCCGCTTCGGTGAGAATACGGGCGGGGTCCATCTGGGTATTGGACAGCACCTCGTTCATCCGGGCCTCCAGCTTGGCGCGGTACTCCGCCACCGTCTGGGGGGAGCGCTGCTCCACCAGCCCCACCTTCTCCTCGATGACCGCGGCCCTGGACAGGATATCCTCCTTCAGCCGCTCCCCCTCCCGGGTGCGCATCTGGTCGAAGTCGGCCAGGGCCCGGTCCAGCACGGAGCAGATATCCTTGGCCATCTGCTCCACGTCCTCCTCCGCCTTCTCGGCCAGCAGGACCTCCGGGAAGCGGGACAGCAGGGACACGGATATCTCCCCCGACAGCCCGTAGCTCTCCGAGAGCTGCTTCAGGGCGGCAAAATAGCCGTCCGCCACTGGCTTGTTGACAGACACCTGCACCCGCTCAGCGCCGGTGCTGTCCAGGGTGACGAACACGTCCACCTTTCCCCGGGAAATGGTGTTCTGCACCCGGGCCTTGATGGCGTCCTCCGCGAAGAGGTACAGCCGGGGAATGCGGACGTTACAGTCCAGATAGCGGTTGTTCACGGAGCGCAGCTCCACAGTGATGGTACAGCCGTTGAAGGTCTCCTCCGCCCGGCCGTACCCGGTCATGCTCTTGACCATATCAGATCACTCTCCTGTTGACAAAGTACGCGCTCAGCAGAAAGGCCCGCCCCAGGGGGTCAGACAGCTACAACAGAGGTAGGCGGTACAGGGGTCGCAGCCCGCGGAGCTGTAGCCCGCCGGCCGGTAGCCTCCCGCACTCCCCCGCTGCATCAGGTTCAGGGCCTGACGGTACTCCATATTGTTGGGCTCCAGCTGGACCGCCCGGGTGTAGTTCTGTAGGGCCTCGTCCAGCCAGCCCTTCCGGTAGGCGATGCTGCCCGACAGGAAGTACCACTCCCCGTCCTTCTGGCCCACCTCGTAGAGCACCTGCTCCGCCTGGCTCAGGTCGCCGGCGTTGATGAGGTTGCGCACCCGGGCGTAAGCCGGATTGGCAGAGGCATAGCTCTGCTGGTAGCTGTAGCCGCCGCCATAACCGCTGGAAGGGCTCCCCGAATAGCCCCCCGACCGCTGCTTGGTGATGGTGTCGTAGGCCTCGTTGATCTCCTTCATCTTCTCCTCGGCCAGGTCGGCCAGGGGGTTGTTCTGATAGTTGTCCGGATGGTACTTCCGGGCCAGCTCCCGGTAGGCCTTTTTGACCTCTTCGTCGCTGGCGTTCTGGCTCACGCCCAGGACGCTGTATGGGTCTCTCATGTGTCGTTTCTCCAAATCTTTTGTTTTTTGATCTCGCTCCAGCTTCCGTCAAACACGGCCCTCTGCACCAGGGGCAGGCCGAGATACACGATATTTTCCAAAAGAGGCTTCCGGCAACCGAATTCCCCCAGCTGGAGGGCAGCCCCCACCAGCTCCAGAGAATTGTCCATGGTCAGCCTCAGCGCCCCGTCATCCCCGGCCGGGCCATAGCGGGCGGCCACAGGGTTGTAGCGCCCGGACAGCTTGTCCTCCTCCAGGTCGTCCCGGGCGTCGGCCAGGTAGATCCACCGGCCCAGGTGGTAGAGCAGCTGGGACAGCACCCGCCCCCGCTCCCCGTCACCCGGGGCGGCCCCCTGGAGCAGCCGGGCAAAGGTGTCCGCCGTCCGGTCCAGAAAGGGGCAGCTTTCCTTCTCCAGGGCGTTCAGCTCCTCCAGACAGCCCCGCACCGTTTGGTCAAACTCAGGCCGGCGGCGGGCCGCCTTCCGGTAGGCCGGCCCCAGGACAGTGGACAGCGCCCGGGCGGGCAGGCCGCCAAAGAAGCCGTCGTCCCGGACAGAGTCCCGCAGCTTCCACCAGGAGAGCACCACGCTCTCGTCGGCGGCCAGCTCCAGGGCGGGGCTGTCGGGGCACATGGGCAGCTTTCGCAGGGGGTTACCGTGGCACCGGCCCCGGCAGGGGGTGAAGGTGTCCTCCGGCTCCCACAGCAGCAGGGCCAGGAAGGTAAAATCGAAATTCAGGAACATGGGGGCGATCAGCCCGTACCGCCTTCTCAGGCAGCGGCAAAGCCCGCAGTAGGTAGCCCTGTAAAGGTCATAATCCTTACACTTCAGCTCCGGCCGGAAGGGGCGCACATAGCCGAACATGGCTTCTCCCTCAGCGCAGCTGCTTCAGGATGGCGAACTCCGGGGCGGGGCTTCTGGTAATGGCCCGGTTCATCAGCACAGCCGGGACAAAGCCCGCGGCCAGTCCCAAAAGGCCCGTCAGCAGGGCGGACACCTCGCCCAGGTGGAACAGGCTCATCCCCAAGGCGTAGCCCAGGCCCAGCCCCACGCAGGGCAGCAGGAACACCGCCACCGAGGCGCTGATGTTCCGGCCGCCGGAGGGCTCCACCTCCACGAAATCCCCCGGCTGGGCGTTGATGCCGTTGGAGGCCAGGGCCAAAATCTCCTGGGGGGGCTTGGCGGAGCAGCCGGCGCAGGCGCCGTCGCAGTGCAGGCCGCACTCCATCTGCCGCAGCAGGGAGATTTCCGCCACCCCCTCCCGGATAATTTTCTTCACGATCGCGTTTTGTACCATGGTTTATCCCCACTTATCTGCTGATATTAACAGAAATGCTGTATTCTCCGATCACGCCCACCGTACTGGTGCCGTTCAGGTAGACCCGGGCCAGCACCTGCTGGTTTCCCTCGGTGGTCACGCCGGACAGGTTGGCCACAACAAGAATCTGGCTGGCGTCAATATTGGCCAGGTCCTCCGCTGGCCCCCGGACCGTTACCAGCACGCTCTTGGTGATCGTCTCCGCGTTGTAGCCCTCCGGCGGGTTGGTGGTCCGGATATTGTTCACCGCGAAGACCTCGGTGTCCAGCCCCTCCACCGTCACAGTGACAGTGGCCGTGGTCAGGCCGCTCTCGTTGGTCAAGCTGGGGTCCAGGGCGATGGGCCGGGTAAAGGTGTTGGTGCCCACCACGTCGGACAGGCTGATGGAGCTCAGGGATATCTCCTCCAGGCCCTCCAGGTCGGCCTCGGCTCCGGAGACCACAATGGTCTTTGGCTCAATGGCCAGCACGGCGTCATCCTCGGTAGCGCCGCCGCCGGGCAGAAGATTGACGGTAAGCGGCACTTCCTTCGTCATCACCACCGGCACCACCACGTAGGCAGTCTCGGCACTGAGGGTGAGCTCCAGATCGGCCAAGGACCTGCCCTGCTTGTCCACGGGGACCAGTTCAAGGTCGCCGGCGAAGCGCTCGCTCAGCTCCTCGGTTCTCAGGATAGCCTCCACCTGGTCCACCTGGTTCACCTGCTCCACCGGGCCGCTGACCACTACCTTCTCCGGTTCAATGGCGGGGGTGCCCATCTGATATTCTCCGGCCACCTTGCCCTCCAGCTTAAACCGGATATCGAAGGTCTTGCTGTACAGCTTTTCCACTTTAACGGTGACGGTGGACCGCTGGGCGGTCAGGTCGTCGGTATTGATGCCCTCCGGCCACACCTCTCTCCAGCGTATGGTGTTCTCTCCCTCCACGCAGCTGGACACGTCCACCCGCACATACAGGCCGCTGCGGTTGCGCAGCAGGTTGGCACGGGCGCTGGTGGGGCCCTCCACCTGGAGCTCCACCACCTGGGGCGTTATTTCAGAGACGGCCAGGCCCTGGCTGGCCAGCACGTTGGCCCCGGTGGTCTCCACCCGCACGTTATGGATATTGGTGGTCCCGCTGGGGTCTACCGCCGCCCGCACATAGGCCCAGAAAGCAATGGCCAGCAGCACGGACAGCAGGATACAGACCCACCGCTTCTCCAACAGTTTTCCCATCAAGGCTGCTCACCCTCCTCTTTCCGGCTTCCGCCCAGCAGAAGCCCGACCAGAGGCAGCTGGCCGCCCTTCTTCTCCTCCTGCTTGTCGTTGAGCAGCTCGTTGCGCAGCAACCGCTCCAGCGTCTCGGGAGCCAGGTGTCGCTTGAGCATACCACCCACCGCAGCCGAGATGGAGCCCGTCTCCTCCGAGACAATCACTACCACCGCGTCGGAGTGCTCACTCATACCGATGCCCGCCCGGTGGCGCATCCCCAGGTCCCGGCTCAGGTTCACGTTGCTGGACAGGGGGAGCATACAGCCAGCCCCCACGATCCGGCCCTCCCGGACGATGACCGCCCCGTCGTGGAGGGGGGCCTTGTTCCAGAATATGTTCTTCAAAAGCTCGCTGGACACGCTGCAGTCCAGGGCTGTTCCCGTTTTGATCTCGTCGTCCAGCAGATTCTGCCGCTCAAAGACCATCAGCGCCCCCACCTTGTCCCGGGACAGATCGGCGTAGGCCTCAGTGGTCTGGCTGATGGCGGTCTCCACCTCCTGTCCCGCCTCCCTGCCGGAGGCGAAGACCAGGCCCAGCCGGCCGCTGCCCATCCGCTCCAGAAAGCGGCGGATCTCCGGCTGAAACAGCACCACCAGGACCACAATGCCCCAGTATACCACCTTGTCCAGCAGCCAGCTGGTGGCGGTAAGCTTCAGGAAAGAGGAAAGGGCCATGACCATCATCAGGATCAGCACGCCCCACATCAGCCGGCCGGAGCTGGTCTTGCGCAGCATCCACAGCAGCTTATAGATCACAAAGGACAAAATGGCGATATCCAGAACATCCGTCAGCTGGAGCTGAAGCAGGGGAAAATTGGACTGTAGGAACATCTGGAGGGTGTGGATGATCTCTGTCATGGGGACTCACCTCATTTCTGCGGCTGAAACATCAGCGCGGTAAAATACCGGACACGGCAATATGGAGCGTAAAAATCTTCATCATGGTATTATACGATATTTCCTAAGGTTTGGCAACCTTTAAGACAAATTCCAACATGAAAATTTTATGAACTTTTCCAAAAAGCGCAGACGCCCCGGAAGGAGGCGCGGGGGGCGTGCCGCCCCCGGTTCCGCCGCGTCCTCCTCCCAGGTCGACCCTCAATATTTCGCCGCGTCCAGCTCCCAGACGGCATGGATGAATTTTTCGATCTCTCTGCCGGTGTTGAAGGCGGAGACGCTGGCGCGCAGGGTGCCCGTCTCCAGAGTGCCCGCACTCTCGTGGGCCAGGGGGGCACAGTGGAGGCCGGCCCGCAGGGCAAAGCCCTGCCGGCCCAGCGCCTCGCCCGCCTCCTCGCAGTCCCGGCCCCGCAGGCGGAAGGAGAGCACTCCGGCCTGGGTAGTCGGGTCTCCAGACAGGAACACCTCTGCGCCGTGGGCGGCGCACAGGCCCTCCCCCATGCGGCGGATCAGGGCTGCCTCGTGGGCGGCGACCTTCTCCACCCCCCGGCGTTCCAGAAAGCGCAGCCCCTCCAGCAGGCCGGCGATGCCGGCGATGTTGTGGGTGCCCGCCTCCAGCCGGTCGGGCAGAAAATCGGGCATGGACTGCCGCCTGGACTCGCTGCCCGTCCCCCCCTCCAGCAGCGGGACGGGGTCCGCCCCGCACAGCAGCAGGCCGGTGCCCTGAGGGCCGTACAGCCCCTTGTGGCCCGGCATGGCCACAAAGGCCGCCCCCAGGGCGGAGAAGTCCAGGGGAACCGCGCCGGCAGACTGGGAGGCGTCCACAATCAGGGGCACTCCCCGCTCCCGGCACAGTCCGGCAATCTCCGCTACCGGCAGGATGAAGCCGAACACGTTGGACACATGGGTACAGACCACCAGGTCCGCCCCCCGGTCCAGCTCCCGACCGAAGGCCTCCACAGCCGCCTCCTGGTCAAAGAGGGGGCTGCGAGCCACCCGGATATCCGCCCCCAGGGCGTGGAGGGGCCGGGTCACGGCGTTGTGCTCATAGCCGGAGATCACCACCCGGCTGCCCGGCTTTGCCAGGGTTTTTATCGCGATATTCAGGCCGTGAGTGGCGTTAAAGGTGAACACCACCCGCTCCGGGTCGTCTACGTGAAACAGCCGGGCCGCCGCCTCCCGACAGGCGAAGGCGGTCTCCGCAGCCGCCATGGCCGGCCGGTGCCCTCCCCGGCCGGGGCTGGCCAGATTGTTGATGGCCCGGGCGGAGGCGGCCGCCACAGCGGCGGGCTTTTGCAGGGTGGTGGCGGCGCTGTCCAGATAGATCACAGGGCCACCTCCTGATAGCTGCCGTCTCCGGCGGTGATATAGATCCGTTTCGGGGTCAACCCCACCCGCTGGAGGATCCGCAGGGCGTCCGGCAGATTACGCTGGGAGATCTTCACCGAATGGCTGCACCCCTCCCCCGCAATGCTCTTAGGGGAGCGGAGCACCCGGGCGGTGATTCCCGCCCGCTCCAGGGCAGCGGCGGTGCGCTGGGCATAGGTCAGCGAGCGGCATACGATCAAATAATAGAGCATGGCATGGTTCCTTTCCTGGGGCGGAGGGCCTCCGCCCCGCAGAAATAGCCGGGAGGAGAACCTGCGTTCCCCTCTCGTAACCAGTTTATGCCCTTCTCCCCGTCCTTGCCACCGGCACAAAGCCCGGCGCGTGACGCGCCGGGCTTTGCTCAAATTTTCTCGATCAGCGCCACCGCGTGGGCGGCCATGCCCTCCCCGGAGCCGGTGAAGCCCAGCCCCTCCTCGGTGGTGGCCTTCACGTTGACCCGGCCGGGGTCCACTCCTATCACCTGAGCCAAATTGTCCCGCATAAGCGGGATGTGGGGGGCCAGCTTGGGCCGCTGGGCCAGGATGGTGGCGTCCACATTGCCCACGGAAAAGCCCCGCTCCCCCAGCAGCTCTACCACATGCTCCAGCAGCTTCAGGCTGTCCGCCCCGGCGTAGGCGGGGTCGGTGTCGGGGAAGTGCCTCCCGATATCCCCCAGGCCCGCCGCTCCCAGCAGGGCGTCCATCACCGCGTGGGTGAGGACGTCGGCGTCGGAGTGGCCCAGCAGGCCCTTCTCCCAGGGGATGTCCACCCCGCCCAGGATCAGCTTCCGGCCCTCGACCAGCCGGTGGACATCGTAGCCGTGTCCGATGCGCATATTGCTCACAGCAGTCCCTCCCCTCTGGCCTGGAGGATGGCCTCCCCGACAACTAAGTCCAGGGGGGTGGTGATCTTGATGTTCTCCCGGCTGCCCCGGGTCAGGGTGACCGGCATTCCCAGCCGCTCCACCGCGCCGCAGTCGTCGGTGGGCAGCTCTCCGTCGTCCAGCGCCTTCTGCACCGCCCCGCGGATCAGCCCCGCCTCAAAGACCTGGGGGGTCTGCACCGCCCACAGGGCGCTCCGGTCCACCGTCTCGGCCGTCCGGCCCTCCTCTGCCCGCTTGATGGTGTCCGTCAGCGGGACGGCGGGGGCGGCGGCCCCCGTGACGGCGGCGGCGGACACCGCCTCTCCGATTATCTCCTGGGACACCAGGGGGCGGGCCCCGTCGTGGATGGCGATGAGCTCCGCCTGGGGGCTGACCTCCCTCAGCCCGGCCTGGACGGAGTGGATGCGCTCCGCGCCCCCCACCACAACCTTGGTCACCTTGTCAAAGGCGAAATCCTTGCAGATGCGGCCCACCTCCACCAGCAGGTCCTCCCGGGTGACCACCACGATCTCCTCCACGGCCGGGCAGTCCTGGAAGGCGTAGAGGGTGTGGACCAGCACAGGCAGCTCCCCCAGGGGGGCCAGTGCCTTGTCGATGCCCTCCATCCGCCGGGCCGACCCAGCGGCCACGATTACCGCGGAGCACTGGGGGGGCTCGGTTTTTTTCTTATTGAACAGCGAAAGCAGTCCTGCCATATGCCATCCCTCCCTGATACAAAATATGGCGGCTTCTTCATTCCTATTCGGAACAAAAAAGCCGCCCCGTTTTCTCTAATTATGCCAGCGCGGTGTTCAGCTCCTCCTCCACCGACTCGTAGCTGACGCTCTTGGACAGCACAATCTCAGAGATGAGGATCTGCTTGGCGGAGTGGAGCATCTTCCGCTCGCCGGTGGACAGGCCCCGCTTCTGGTCCCGGATGGTCAGCCCCTTGATGACCCGGGCCACCTCCAGCAGGTCGCCGCTCTTCATCCGCTCCATATTCTCCCGGTAACGGTGATTCCAGTTGGAGGTCATCTCCACCTGGATGTCGGGAATAGCGGCCATCACCCGGTCGGCCTGTTCCCGGTCCACCACCGGACGAACGCCGATCTCCTCGCAGTTCTCCGTGGGAACCATCACCACCATGGAGCGGTTGGGCAGCTGGAGGATGTAATAATCCCGCACCACGTTGTCCACCGTCTTTTGAACGATGCTGTCCACCACGCCCGCCCCATACATGGGGTGGACCACCTTATCCCCGATCTGGTACACAGTTACCTCACTTTCTCCTGGCCATTTTTGGCTTATTCCATATTCACATCCAGATATCTGGCATTATTATAACAAATTTTACCTGGTTTTGCAAGGGAAAAACCGTATTTTTTGAGAAAACCGGCGTATCGGACAGCCGATACGCCGGTTTGACGCGGGAAAAAAGAGGTATTTTGTCGTTTAGCCTCCGAACACCTTGATCATGAAGCCGGCCGCGCAGGCGGAACCGATGACGCCGGCCACGTTGGGGCCCATGGCGTGCATGAGCAGGAAGTTGGAGGGGTTCTCCTTCTGACCCACGTTCTGGGCCACACGGGCGGCCATGGGCACGGCGGACACGCCGGCGGAGCCGATCAGAGGATTGACCTTGCCCTTGGTAAGGACATACATCACGTTGCCCAGGATCAGGCCGCCAGCGGTGGACAGCATAAAGGCGATGAGGCCCAGGAGAATGATGAACAGGGTCTCCTTCTTCAGGAAGTTGGCCGCGTCAGCCTTGAAGCCCACAGACAGGCCCAGGGGGATGGTGACGATGTTGATGAGGGCATTCTGAGCGGTATCGGACAGGCGCTCGGTGACGCCGCACTCACGGAACAGGTTGCCCAGCATGAGCATACCGATCAGGGGAGCGGTGTCGGGGATGAGCAGGATGACGAAGATGGTCACGGCGATGGGGAAGATGATCTTCTCGGTCTGGGACACCTTGCGCAGCTGGCTCATCTTCACCTGGCGGGCTTCCTTGGTGGTCAGCAGCTTCATCAGAGGCGGCTGGATCATGGGGATCAGCGCCATGTAGGAGTAGGCCGCGATGGCAATGGCGGGCAGCAGACCTACGGCCAGCTTGGAGGCCGTCAGAATGGCGGTGGGGCCATCGGCGCCGCCGATGACGCCGATGGCGGCGGCCTCAGCGGGCTCAAAGCCCAGCACCAGGGCCATCAGGAAGGCGGCGAAGATGCCCAGCTGAGCGGCGGCGCCCAGCAGCAGGGATGTGGGGTTGGCCAGCAGGGGGCCGAAGTCCGTCATGGCGCCGATGCCCATAAAGATAATCGACGGGTAGATGGCGTACTGCACGCCCTGATACAGGGTCCACATGAAGCCCACGGTGCCGCTGTGGGTGGCCGCGTCATACACCGGCTCGTTCATCAGGCCGGTGATGGGCAGGTTGGCCAGCAGCATACCAAAGGCGATGGGGACCAGAAGCAGGGGCTCAAAGCCCTTGCCGATGCCCAGGTACAGCAGCACACAGGCGATGAACAGCATAAGAACGGCCTTCCAGTCCAGAGCGGCAAAGCCGGAACCGGACGCGATGGCGGTAATAACACGAGTGAAAAATTCCATACTTTACCCCTCCTTTCAACCGATGGTGACCAGCAGGTCATCGGTATTGACGGCGGTGCCCACCGTGGCGGACACGGCCTTGACGGTGCCGGCCACGGGGGCGGACACCTCGATCTCCATTTTCATGGCCTCCAGGACCACGAGGACGTCGCCGGCGTTGACCGACTGGCCCACGGAGCACTCCACCTTGAAGATGTTGCCCGGCATGGGGCTCTTCACGGCAGTCTCGCCGGCGGCCGGAGCCGCAGCGGGGGCCGGAGCGGGAGCCGCCACAGGAGCGGGGGCAGGAGCCGCAGCGGGAGCCGGGGCAGCCGCAGGAGCGGCGGGGGCCGCCATCACAGGAACGGAGGCAATGTTGGTGATCTGGAAGGAGCCCATGGGCATGCCGGACTCCTCAGCTACGGCGGCCATCATGACGGCCACCAGCTCGCCGTCATCCTGAGCGGGAGCGGCAGGCGCCGCCGCCGGTTTGGCGGCGGGGGCCGGGGCGGCCTTCTTGGCGGGAGCCGCGGCGGGCTTGCGCTTGGTGTCGATCTTCTGGACAATCCAGGAGATCACATAGATCACCAGCATAAGCATGGCCAGCATGGCGAAGACTACCAGCATGCCGCAGACAGCCACCAGCAGCGCCTCAGGGACGCTCAGCGACTGAAACGGGTCAAGAATTGCTTTTTTCGGATCAGGCATAGTTGAAATACCCCCCTATCAGCCCAGGGTAACCAGCAGGTCGTCGGTGTTGACGGCGGTGCCCACCGTGGCGGCCACGGCCTTGACAGTGCCGGCCACAGGGGCGGACACCTCGATCTCCATCTTCATGGCCTCCAGCACTACCAGCACGTCGCCGGCGTTGACGGACTGACCCACGGAGCACTCCACCTTAAAGATGTTGCCGGGCATGGGGCTCTTCACGGCGGTCTCGCCGGCGGCGGGGGCAGCGGCAGGAGCCGGAGCGGGAGCCGGGGCGGGCGCAGGGGCCGGAGCGGCCACGGGGGCGGCAACAGGAGCGGCGGCCACGGGCGCGGCAGCGGGGGCAGCGGCGCCGGTCCTCTCAACGGAGACGTTGTAGACCTTGCCGTTGACAGTCACATTGTAATTCATAGCTTCTTTTCCCCTTTACATTATTTTGGTCCGGCCTCCGGTCACCCGGCGGCAGACACGGCTTTGCGGTCCCTCTCCCGCCTTTACAACGGGAGAGGGGCCGAAATTGGGAACATTATACCATTTTTCTTTGAGAAGTGTCAATATGACTTTAGACAGGCTTCTCACAACTGAACGCTTTTTTTACAGCACATCGGCAATATTTCAGGGCCCGTTTTCACCCCCCGGAGAGGGTGAAAACAGAATATTACCTCTTACAGCACATCGGCGAAGGCCTGAATAGCGGTGCTGGCCTGGCCGAAGTCCCGCATCTGCTGGTCCACGCCCAGCTTGATGTGGGGGATGCCGGCAGCGTCCAGAGCCTTCTTCAGGTAGGGGTACTCCATCTCCTCGGGGTCGCAGAACTGCTGCATGAACAGCACCAGGCCCTGAGCGCCGGAGTCCTTGATCTTCTTCACCACGAAGTCGGCCCGGCGGTTCTCGCTGGAGTGCTCGTCGTAGAGCAGGATATCGTAATCCTGGTCGGCGAACTGCTGGGCCAGGGCCATCATGGGATCGCCGGTCTCGGCGGCGTCCACCCGGATCATGCGGCTCTCGTGGGCCACGTCGTCGGCGGCAATGGCGATCTTGTTGTCGTCAAAGATCTGGAGCAGCTTGGGGTTGTCACAGATAATACCGGAGGTGACGATCTTCTTGCCCTTCCAGTCGCAGGGGGGCAGGGCGCGCAGCTCGGCGTTCAGAGCCTCCAGCTTGGCGGTGTGGTCGTCCTTAATCATGAAGTAGGCGGCGCGGAGCACAGCGGAGCGCTTCACGGCGGACACCACATCGGGGTGCTGGCCGGCCAGCACCACAAACTCCCGGCGGGCGGCCCGGTTGCGGTTGTACACCTTGATGGCGGTGCGCAGGGCCTCGTCGGTGATGGTGTTACCGGAGATCTTCTCCAGCTCGCCCTTCACGTGCTGGTACTGGTCCATGGTGAATTGCAGGCCGAAGGTGGGCTTGCGCTGCTGAGGATGGGCCAGGAAGATGCAGGGCAGCTTGCCCTCCATGGCCACGCGGAAGTTCTGGCTCATGGGGCGCAGGGTGTCGCAGATGGTGGGGGTGATCAGGCCGTCCAGGTCGTCCAGGGTGCCGTCCAGCAGCATCTCCAGGGCCAGCTGGGCGATGGTGCAGTAGAAGGTGGCACAGTACTCCTTGGCGTGGGAGATGGTCTTCTTGTTGCTGCCCCAGATGCCCATGGGCACCATACCCGCGGCGTACACCAGCTCCTCGGGGGCGTAGTAGGGCAGCACGCCGATGACCTTCTTGCCCTCGGCCTTGAACTTCTCGATCTGGCGGTGGGGATGCTCGGAAATTTCAGCAAATTCGTTCAGCAGTACCTCAATGCTCATTGCTCAGCCCTCCTTCTTCTCGGCGTTGGCCTCCATGGCCTCCACCAGTCCCTGGACCCGGGTCTCATACTGGGCCTCGTTGAAGTTGCGGGGATCGGCCTGGTCGCCGTCGAACCCGGCGCAGGGCACGCCCAGGTCCGCAGTGAACCGGCGCTGCATCTCGGCCATGTAGCCCGACCAGGGCTTGCAGGAGCGGTTGTAGTGGACCAGCACACCGTCCACCTTGTTGTCCCGGCAGATGCCCTCGCGCCAGTCCACGCCCTGCTCGATGCACACGGAGTTGGGGGCCTTGTAGTAGGCCCGGGCCATGCCGTCCAGGTCGTCGTAGACGAAGCCGAAGGCGGGGGCGTACACCACGGCGGTGACGTTGACCCCGTGCTCCTTCAGGGGCTTGAACAGGTTGGGCAGCTTGGGCCAGCAGGGAATGCCCTCGAACATCACCCGGTACTTCTCGGGGAAGGGGGTGGTGGTGGTGCCCTCCTTAATGGCCTGCTCCAGGTCCTTCTCCAGCAGCTCGAAGGCCTCGGCGGCCTGGGGATAGGCCCGGGCGGTGACGATGTCGGCCATGTGGTTGAACAGGTCAAATCCGGAGTAGGGGGCGGGCTTGTACTGCAGGTAGTCGCACACCCGCAGCCAGGCGCTGGCGGTGCGGTTGGCGTTCTTGCAGGCCTGGTTGAACTTCTCCTCGTCGAACTTCTTGCCGGTTAGCTCCTCCAGCTGGTGGATGGCCTGGTCGAACTGGGCCCGGACGTAGGCCACGTTGGTGTCGTGGACCTCCACGGTGTTGTTGTAGGGGATGTCGATCATGATCAGGGGGATGTTGCGCATGCGGGCGATGTTCTCATACCACTTGGTCATGCAGTTGCAGATATTGTTGCAGCACAGGACGAAGTCGGGCTGAGGAATCCGCATCTGACGGTAGGGCTTGATGGCCTCCCGGCGGAAGTTCTTGTAGGCGATCTCCTTCTCGGTGGTCTCGGGCAGGGCCTCGATCTCGTAGATGTCGTCCAGCACGGTGTAGGGCTGCATGGTCTTGGGGTCCTTCTTGGGCTTGCCGGTCTCGGGATCAATCACGACCTTGCCGTTCTCGTCCTTCAGGGGACGGCCGCTGTTGGGGTTGATGACATACTCCAGGGTCTCGGGGTCGAACTTGCGGGAGGCCCGCTTGCCGGCGGCGTAGGCCAGGGAGATGCGGGCGTAGCCGCAGATGTCGTTGTCAAAGCCCAGGTCCTCGGCGGCCTGGCACATGATCTCGCCGTCCCGGTTGGCGGCGATGCCGGCGGCCTGGTTCTCGGGGTACATCACGTTCAGATCAAAGGCGGCGGCCAGCTCGCAGGGGAACTTGGAGCTGGACCAGCCCACCAGCTTACCCTCCTTGGCGGCCTGACGGGCGTCGGCGTGGACGTCGTCCACCACCTTGCGCAGGGCCTTTACGCCGGGGCTAACTTCTTTTGCCATGGTAAATTCCTCCTAACTGAATTTGGTTGTGAGGTTTTTGGGATTCCTTTGGGGATGGCCCGCCCCCTTGGGCGGGCCCCACGTCATTTGTCCTTGTGCGCCTTCTTGTACTTCTGGTAGGCGAACAGGGCGGCGCCCAGAGCGCCGTTGTACTGGGTCAGGGGCGAGGTGTGGACCTCATGGCCCAGGGCGTTCTGGAGCGCGCCCACCACGCCGGTGTTCTGGGCCACGCCGCCAGTCATGACCACCTGGTCCTGGATGCCGATGCGGTGGGCCAGGCCGGCCACCCGGCCGGCCACCGACTGGTGGATGCCGTTGATGATGTCCCGCTTGTCGGTGCCCTTAGACAGCTGGCTGATGACCTCGCTCTCGGCGAACACGGTGCAGGTGGAGCTGATGCCCACATACTTGGTGGACTGAGCGCCCAGGGCGCCCAGATCCTCCACGTCCACCTCCAGCACCCGGGCCATCACGTCCAGGAAGCGCCCGGTGCCGGCGGCACACTTGTCATTCATCTGGAAGTTGGTCATGATGCCGTTTTCCACCCGCATGACCTTCACGTCCTGGCCGCCGATGTCAATCACTGTCCGCACCTCCGGGAAGAGGAAGGCGGCCCCCTTGGCGTGGCAGCTCAGCTCGCTCATCTGGTCATCGGCGAACTCCTCCAGGGAGTTGCGGCCGTAGCCGGTGGCCAGGATGAAGGACATGTCCTCCCGGGTCTTGCCTGCCTCCTCCAGCACCTGGTCGATGGCCCGCTGGGGCCCGCTGGTGCCGGCGCCCACGTCGATGAGGGATTTGGCCACGATCTCCTTGCCGTCGGAGAGCATGATGCACTTGGACGCGGTGGAACCGATGTCGATTCCCAGGGTATAGATACTCATATGCTTGTTCTCCTATGGTTTGATGTGCGGGGCGGCGAGGGCGCCGCCCCCTACAGGGCAATTCTGTAGGGGCCGCCGAAGGCGGCGGCCCGCATTTGTTTGATCCTTATTTATGCCCGTCCTCGTAGTCCTTGATGGTGCGCGGCAGCAGCATCTGGTGGAAGGGGCAGATGGAGGCGGGGTTCTGGTAGCAGGAATCGGCGAAGGCCACGATGTAGTTGCGCATCATGGGCATATCCACCACCTCGTCCACCAGGCCGGCCTGGGCGCAGAACAGGGGCTGGGACTTCACGTTGTAGTCGTCGATGAGGGCGTTCATCTTGTCGATGGTGGGCTGGAGATCCTTGCCCGCCTTCTGATCCTTGGCCAGACGGCCGGTATACATGGCGTTGGCAGCGGTCTTGCCGTTCATGACGTTGATCTCAGTGGCCGCGGTGCCCAGGGAGAAGGCGTTGTTGTCGTTGCCCTGGGGGCCACCCAGCACGTAGTGGGCGGCGGCGGTGCCCCGGCGCAGGGTGATCTCCATCATGGGCAGGCCGGAGGACTGGATGGAGTAGATCAGGGACTGGCCCAGGCCCAGCAGCTCGGCGACCTCGGCGTCGTCGCCCACGTCGATGCCGGTGGTGTCCTGAATCCAGATCATGGGCAGGCGGTCACGGGCGCACAGGGTGACGAACTCGTTCATCTTGATGAGGCCCTGGCGGTACAGCTTGCCGCCCGCGCCCATGGACTGGCCGTACTTGGCCACCTTGTACTCGGGATAGTTGGGGAATACGCCCTGCTGGTTGGCCACCACGCCCACGAGGAGGCCGTCCACCTTGGCGATACCGGTGATCATCTCGGGGCCGTAGCCCTTCTTGTACTCCATAAACTGGCTGCCGTCGAACAGGCGGCCCAGGACGGAGTACATGTCGTAGGGACGGTTCTTGTTGTTGAGCACCAGGTCGTATAGCTCCACGTCGGACATGGCGGGAGACTGGGGAGTGTCCACCCGGAAGAACTCCAGGTCGAAGGTGGGCAGCATGTCCACATACTTTTTGATGCCGGCGATGACGCCCTCCTGCTCAGTGTACACCTCACGGAAGAAGCCGGTCTCGCCGTAGTGGATGGACACGGACCCGGGAGGATCGGCCCGCAGGCCCTTGGTGGCCTCGATCTGGGCCAGGGCGGCCTCCATGTCGATGTGGGGCTTGGGGTTCATGCCGCCCACGATGCCGGCGCCGCCCACGGCCATGTTGGCCTTCTGGTGGGCCACCAGGATGGTGGGGGAGATGGAGTGGTAGCCGCCGCCGGCGGGGTTGGTGCCGTGGATGCCCACGATGACGGGAATGCCCATCTGGTTGAGCTCAGAGTTACGGTAGAAGGGGGTGCCGCCGCCCCGGCGGTTGGGGTACACTTTCTCCTGCTTGTCCAGCTCCACGCCGGCGCACTCCAGCAGGTAAATGAGGGGGATGCGCAGCCGCTTGGCGGTGTCGCTGCCCCGGAGCAGGTTGTCGGCCTGGCCGGGCACCCAGGTGCCGGCGTGCTTCTTGTTGTCGGAGGCGATGATGCAGCACCACTTGCCGTTGACCCGGCCCAGACCCTTGACGATGGAGGTGGAGCCGTTCTTGTTGTGCTCGGGGTTGTACAGGCTGTTCAGGGGGCACCAGGTGCCCGCGTCCACCAGCAGGGCCACCCGCTGCATGGCAGTGAGCTGGCCCTTGGCGTTCATGTCCTCGTCGGCCTTGCCGCTGGACAGGGCGTCCACAATGTGGGCGTGGATGTCGTCCTCAATGGCCCGCAGCTCGTTGACGTTCTCCGCGTTGGCCTTGACGGCCTTGCCCACCACGGGCATATTCTGGAAATATTTCGGCATGGAATAGTTACCCAATGTAAACTCCTCCTAATTGTTTGATCGCTGGGGCGGCCGGGGCCGCCCCGCGTATATTCCTTACTCCTTGGGAATCTTGATGAAGGCCTGGCCGGGGTCGATCTCCTCCCGGATGATGCGCAGGATCTCCTGGTCGGGGTCGGGGAAGACCTCGGCCTTGGAGCAGTCGATCTCAAAGCCGGTGTTCTCCTGGACGATCTCGGGGGTGACGCCGGGGAACATGTAGGCGCAGTACATGCGCTTGGTCTGCTCGTCGAACTTCATAATGCCCAGGTCGGTGACCACCATCTGGGGGCCGCGGTTGCCGGGCAGGCCCACCTTCTCACGGCCGCCGGGGCCGTCCATCCAGCCGCAGGAGGTGATGTAGTCCACCTTCTCGATGAAGCGGCGCTTCTGGTGCTGCATCATAATGATGGTGTTGCAGTAGGTGGCGATGCCGTTGGCGCCGCCGGAGCCGGTGAAGCGGGTGGTGGGCTGGAGGTAGTCCCCCTTGCCGAAGATGCAGGTGGAGTTGACGTTGCCGTAGGGGTCGATCTGGGCGCCGCCGATGAAGGCGATGAGCCGGTCCTCGTCGTGGAGCCACTCGTTGGCCTCAAAGCCGATGAAGCGCACGTTGGGCCACTGCACGGCGCAGTGGGCCATGAAGCGGTTGTCGCCCACGGAGCGGGGGACCTCCACGGGGGAGCAGTCCATCAGGCCGCTCTCCACGATGGGGTGGCAGGAGGGGCAAACCACCCGCTTGGCCAGGGAGGCGCCGATCAGAGGAAGGCCGGTGCCCACGATGACAATCTGATTTTCCTTGATGTTCTTGGCGATGGCGTAAGCCTGACGCTCCTGCTTGGTAATCTTATACTCAGCCATTTTGATTTACCTCCCTTTCTTAGTGCCGGGTGGAATAGCCCAGGTGGGGCTCGTTCTTCAGGCGCATGAGACGGTAGCCGCCGATCTTGTCCAGCAGGGCGGCATGGTCCTCGCAGCTGTAGACCCACTTCTCCACATAATCCGCAAACGTCTCGGGGACCTTCGTGCCGGCGGCGGCGTCGTCGGCGGCCTTCTGGGCTTTGGCAGCGGCCTCGGCCAGCTTCTCGTCGCCGGGCTTGCCCTCAGCGGCCTTCTGGGCCTTGGCAGCGGCCTTGGCCAGCTGCTGCCTGGCGTCCTCGGCGTCCTGGTACTTGGAGGCCTTGTCGTACTCCTTCAGGCCGGCGTCGTCGTCGTCATAGTAGCCGTAGCACTGGGAGGGCCAGGCGCCGTAGGGGGCCCACACAACGGCGGACACGCACTCGCCGAAGATGCGGGTCAAGGTGGGATCCCGGCGGATGTACTCATCGCTCACCAGCTCCTCGCAGGTGACGATCACCTTGCGGGCGGCCACAGCGATGTCGATGTCGTGGAACTCGTCGCCGCAGATGATGCAGGTGCCGTCGGGGCTGGCCTGCTGCACATGGATGATGGCGGTGTCGATCTTGGGCACGGGGACAGCCACCACCTTCTGGCCGGGCACCAGGGGATTTTCGATCTCGGCGCACTTCAGGTCCTCCAGTTTGGGCATGGTCTTGCGCTTCTCCTCGCTGATGCCCCAGTACTTCATCAGGCCGGAGCCCTGCATCAGGCGGACAGGCAGGAAGGGCAGCCCCAGGGAGGCGGCGTGGAGCATGAGCATCAGCACGTCCTGGGAGTAATCCTCATAGGTCAGCTCCCCCTTTTCGATGGCGGCGCGGAAGCGGCGGGACACGTTGGTGTAGCCGGAGTTGGCGGTGTAGCAGTTGATATAGGCGGCCACCCGCTTCTCACCGATGAGCATGTCAACCTCGCCGCCGCCGGGGCCGGCGTAGACAATAAAGTCCTTCTGGCCCTGGCGCAGAATCTCTGACACTGTGGCATAGGGCTTGCGGTTGGTGGTGAAGCCGCCGATCGCAAGAACATCTCCGTCCTCGACGAACTTCGCCACGGCGTCGTGCATGGAATATACCTTGTTCATAGTAATACCCCCATTACAAAAAATTTTGGTTCTCTCTTTTCTCTGAATTGTCAAGGTGCCGCAACGCGCTTTTTTACAGTGGCCATTTTACCACAAATCTCACAATAGGTCTATATTGTAATTTAGCATAAAGTTTGCATATCTGGACCTGACGTGGTATAATGGGGAAAAATCCAAAAATCGGGCCTGTGGGGCCGCCCGTTTTCCGGTCCGCTATGCCGGTCGGATCGCCGAGGGCGGCAGTCCCCGCGAATAAAGGAGGCCTTCTCATGACAAATGTAGAATTTCATCTCCAGTTGAACCACAACGAGACCTGGAACATGAGCCGGCTGCACTTCCACGACCACTGCGAGCTGCTCCTTCCTCTGGTCAGCCCGGGCAACATTTTTGTCAGCGACCAGGTATACCCCCTGCGCCGGGGGACGCTGTACCTCATTGGGGAGAACACCCTCCACCGCACCATGGCGGAGGGCTTTCACGCCCGATATGTGCTCCACATCAGCAAAAAGGCCCTGTCCCAGCTCTCCACCCCCCAGACCGACCTGACCCAGTTCTGCGGGACCTCCTTCCGCCGGGCAGAGCTGAACGGCGGCGAGATGACCGAGATCATCGAGCTGTTCCAGGCCTTGGAGCGCAACAAAAACGACGGTTCCTTCGGCAGCGACATGCGGCAGACGGTGGCCCTGCTCAATCTGCTCATCCGGGTGGCCCCCACCCTCAATGTGGCCACCGCGGGGGAGTCCATCCAGAACAAGGACTTTCTCAGGGTCTCCCCTATCCTGGACTACATCCGGGACAACCTGGACCAGCCCCTCACCCTGGACCAGATCGCCGGCCAGTTCTACATCAGCAAGCACTACCTCTGCCGCATCTTCAAGGCGGCCACCGGCTTCTCCGTGATGGAATACATTATCTACAGCCGGGTGCTCCGGGCCCGGCAGCTGCTCCAGAAGGGGGTCAGCGTCCAGCAGGCCGGAGAGCTGTCCGGCTTCTCCGACAACTCCCACTTTATCCGCACCTTCGGCCATCTCACCGGACTCACCCCCGGAAAGTACGCTAAGGAATATCAGTCGGGGGACCAGGTGCTGATCCAGGGGGATCTGAGGCCGTAAAAGGTCAATTTTATGTCAACATCTGCAAAGTTCCTCTTCCTACCCAGATCGGTCAATTTTACTTCAAAGGAGAACCATTGCCATGCAGCGAAAAAAACAGATCTCCAGGCTTCTGCTCCCCGTTCTGCTCCTCTCCCTGTCCCTTCCGGCGGCCGCCTATGACAGCGCCGGACCGGGCTATACCCGGACCCTCAGCGGCGGGGCCGCCGAGAGCTTCCTCATCGACGCAGGCGGCTCCCTCTGGGCCTGGGGGGCCAACGAATGTGGCCAGCTGGGAGATGGCACCACTCAGGACCGCGCCGAGCCTGTCCAGGTAATGGACGGGGTGCGGTCAGTGAGTGCCGGCGAATCCCACGTCTATGCCGTCATGGAGGACAACACCCTATGGGCCTGGGGACGCAATGTGAGCGACACATTCCCCAGCTCCTCCGACCTGATAAGCAGCCCCACTCCTGTCAAGATCATGGAGGATGTGGCCTCAGCCAGCACCGGGGTGTGTACTCACCTGGCCGTTAAGACCGACGGCTCCCTCTGGACCTGGGGGCGGTATGTGGGAGACCGGACCAACCGGCAGCGCCCCTCCCCTGTCAAGATCATGGACCGGGTCACCGCCGCCTGCACCGGCTTCGGCCACAGCCTGGCCCTGAAGACGGACGGCTCCCTCTGGGCCTGGGGGCAAAACACCGACGGCGGCGTGGGCGACGGCACCACCCGCGAGCGTCCCACCCCTGTCAAGGTCATGGACGGCGTGATCCAAATGACTGCCGGCTACGGGTTCAGTGCCGCCGTCAAGGCGGACGGCACCCTGTGGACCTGGGGCCGCAACTGGCAGGGAGAGCTGGGAGACGGCACCACCGAAAGCTGTTCCACCCCCAAAAAGGTCATGGACCACGTGGTATCGGTCCACGCCTCCAACAACAATATCTACGCCCTCCGGGAGGACGGCTCCCTCTGGGCCTGGGGCAACAACCGCTCCGGCGACGTGGGAGACGGCACCGCGGAGGACCGCCTCTCCCCCGTCCGGATACTGGAGGGAGTGGAGCAGGTGTCGGCGGGCTGGGACCACGTGCTGGCCCGGAAGTTCGACGGCACCCTCTGGACTTGGGGCTCCAACGTCAGCGGCCAACTGGGCAACGGAGAAAGTCTGTTCTACGGGAACTATATCGCCCGTTTCTCCGCTGTCCCCATTCAGGTGATGGAGGCGGCCAATACAGCTGCCCCTTCCCTCTCCCCTCCAGCAAAGGGCAGCCAGCCCGCAGTCTGGGCCCGAACCGCCGTAGATGAGGCCATCGCCTGGGACTTTCTCCCCGTCCCCCTGCGCACCCGCTATAATCAGACCATCACCCGTGGGGAATTCTGTGCCCTTGCCGTTCGCTTCTACGAATGCTTCACCGGCCAGGAAGTGGAGGGGCGGGTCACCTTCAATGACACCGAGGATGTGAATGTGGAAAAGGCCGCCGCCCTGGGTGTGGTATCCGGCGTGGGAAATGGCCGTTTTTCTCCCGACGCCCCCCTCAACCGCGAACAGGCCGCCCTCATCCTCGCCAACCTGGCCAAGAGCTTAGATTCTCCTCTTCCCCAGTCCCTCGCCGCTTTCGGCGATGTCGCCACCATCAGCCCCTGGGCTCAGGCCGCAGTGGGGCAGGTCCAAGGCGCCAAGATCATGAATGGCGTAGGCGGAAACCTCTTCGCCCCCCGAAATACCTACACCAGAGAGCAGAGTGTGGTCACCATTATGAACCTGTACCGCTTCATCACTCAGGAATGAGGCGGTACAGGCATTTGTAATCCATCATGTGCTGTGTCTAGCTCCCTGGGTCTCAAAAGTTTCTGGGGTTTCTGAAAAAGGCTCTTTACATTTTAAAAAAATCTGTTATAATAAAGAAGCTGTCCAGAGGACAGATAAGCATTAGGGCCTGTAGCTCAGCTGGGAGTGCAAGCGGGCCGGTTATATGCCCCACGTTTTAGGGGCGTAACTCGGATGGTTGCCACCCGGTTCACATCACATAATGGTTTATTCTACAAAATGCGGCACGTAACTCGCGTGTCGTCTATACGGGCGATTAGCTCAGCTGGGAGCGCAAAGGGTTCGGTTTTCTGCCACACCTACAATTTCATATTGCTTCTTCTGCTGTTCCGTTTTCGGAACTGTTGATTTGGGCCCGTAGCTCAGTCTGGGA
>JAETQY010000035.1 GCA_021770445.1 Bacillota bacterium
AGGGGCTTCTCCGTCAGGTGGATGCGGTTCTGGGGGTTGCCGTACTTGAACACCCCCGGCAGGCAGGGGACGGGGCGGTTGATGGGCATATCGCCGTTGGAGCCCCAGACGATGTACTCGGCCTGCTGGCGGAAGCGGCCCTTCTGGGGGCGGGAGTTGCCCTTGTCCCAGACGGCGGTGCCGCGCCAGATCCAGCCTGCCCACTGGAGGGCGTCCGAGGCGGCGGGGAGCTGCCGCCAGTCAATGAACATACACACCGGCGCTCCGGGCCTGCACAGCTTCCGGGCGTCCGCCAGCCACTCCGCCGCCCAGCGGGTCCAGGACCGCTGGTCCTTGGCGTCCCCCTCGAAGGGCGGGGGCGCGTGGTCCCCCATGCTGGAATACTTCTTGGCGGTGGACTTGTTCTTCTCCGCCTGGGTGCGGCCCCCGGAGGCGTAGGGCGGATCGGTGATGACGGCGTCGAAGGAGCCGGGGGAGAAGCCCCCCAGCAGCTTCAGGGCATCGCCCTGGATGATCTCCCACTTGGGATTATCGCTCATATGTGTTCCTCGCTTTCTTCTTGTTAGATTTTTGGGGTATAGCAGGCGGAGACAGCTCTGTCTCCACATACTCGCTGATGATATTGAGGGCTTTGCTGTAGTCCCCGCAGGTGGTGACGCGCTGGACCATGTGGCTGACCAGATCCCCCATGCCCGCCTCTTTCAGCAGCGAAGAGGCTTTGCCCATGACCGCAAAGATGTTGCCGTCCATTCCGATCAGGCTCATGGTGGGCTTTTGTCTGGACGGCTGGTGCAGAAAGCCGCCCAGCCGGTTGGGGACATAGTCGGACAGCCATGTGCCGCCGTATCGGTCATGGGTCTGGATGCGCCACATGGCGAACTTCCCAATATTCAGCTCCGCGTCTCCGAAGGGAAACAGCAGACAGGTCACCCCATCGTGCCGGAAGGATACGACATTCTCTAATTTGCTGCCACCCAGCAGAATGCCGGCCTCGGTTAGTTCCCGGTTGATGCCGTCCACCCACTCCTGGGGATCGCCGCCGCAGCCCTGGAGGATGAGGCCCTCCTGATCCTCCATGTGCCGCAGGTCATCTGCGTTGATCTGTTTCACATCGCTCATGGGATTTTCCCTTTCTGCCAGATTCTCAGCCTGAACAGCGCCGCCCACGTCCTCCGGGGCCTGGGCAAGCTGCTCTTTTTCATACAGTTCTCTGTCACGGATTTCCCACAGCATATGGCCCATCTCCCCGCTGTGGTCGTAGCCAGTGATCTCGGACTCCCAATAGCCCCGCACAACCTCCAGCGGATTGTCAAACCGGAGCAGAAATTCCACATTCTCCTCATCGCAGGCATCCAGCAGCTCCTCATGGAGCTGCTGGGCGGCGGTGATCTCCGGGGCCATGGCAATTAGCTCAGAAACTGTTTTTTCATGAAGAGATTCTATAAAAGCTGTGTAGTTTTCATCCAGGCGTTTCTTCAGGGTGTCCTTCAGTTCACTGCTCATCGCGCACCCTTACCTTTCCGGGCGGCCTGCCTGCGGGGCGGACTGCGCCCAATGGTCTCCTGGTCGGTCTTGACCTGGATGCCCAGATCCATGGCGTGGCGGATCTCCGCCCACATTCCCTCCGTCCACTCCGGGCCGTAGACGTGGACTTCCTGACAGGACTCCACCAGCCGCAGGCCCATCTCCCGTGCCGCCTGATCCTGCTGGGGATTTTCCGGGTCAGCGACAGGCGGGAACATGAGATGGGGGCAGACAGGGATGTCGCCCGCCTGGAACACCTCCTGGGCTTTCTGGCGGGCGAACTCGATGTTCTTTTCCACGTCACCCCGAAGCGAGGCGCAGATGTACACCAGCTTGGGGCCGTCCTGGGCGTGCTCCTGCTGCCGGTCCCGGAACACATCCAGGTACTGCTTGGCGGCCTGCCGGATCGTGTCATAGTCGGCGGCGGTGGGCTGGAATGCGTACCATTCCGGCTTGCCCTGATCCAGCCAAATGTGGGGGGCCACGCCATTGGGGAAGTAAGGGTTGCCGGGGACGGGCTTCATGCCCAGCAGATCCTTCAGCTTCAGCACCAGGGTGTCCACTGGCCCGTCCGTGCGGTTCAGGACGGTGATCTTCAGGGCATCGTAGTGATCCGCATAGCCGGTGGTGATAAACTGCGCCCGCACCCGCAGGTCCTTGCCCAGCGTTCCGAGACAGGCCCGGCCCGAATAAGTGGGGTCACGGATCACCTGCCCGTCCCCGAACACCCGGCCCAGCTCCCGTTCAAAGAAATTGCTCATTTTCCACCTTCTTTCTCGTAGATGATGTAATATTCGGTATCGTCATTGCCCCAGCGGATGGTTTCCATGCACTGTAATTCTCTGACCAGCCACCCGGCTTCGCCCATGACGGCGGCCACATCGGCGGCCCGGACACAGCGGGCACTCCGTTCGACCCAGCTTCCACGGGGCTTGATTTTTCCTGTGAAAGCGTTTTTCTTCATCCGCCTGAACGCCGGGGAGGATGCCTCCACAGACATTCCAAAGGTTGTCCCGCTGAATTCCCTCATGTGAAGGTCCATTATTCTTTCTGCGCCTCCTCATCCCTGCGGTAAAGCGGACAGGTCATGCAGACCGTGCTGTTGGGCAGCTCATAGTGCCGCCCGGTGAACAGACACGCCCGATTGTCACAGCCGCTGTCCACCCGCCAGGGAGCCTGTTTCCGCTTCCGGCTGTGGACGCAGGTTTCATAGCCATGCAGATTTCTGATTTTCATCTGTCCCGCCCTTTAGTTCCACGCTTTTTCTTGGGAGATTTTTCCTGCTCTATGTGGGCCGGGAGAGGTTTCTGGCTGTCCTTGTCTACAGCCGGAAGCTCGTCCGGGTCACGGTATTCATAGCTATTCCCATCCGCAGTCAGGCACAGGTCATAGTCAGAGAGATCGGTGTCCATGATCTCCGCCGCCATCTCATAGGCTTCCCGGCTGCCGCCCTCCGGCACGTTGATGTCGATAACCTCGCCGCCCTTCATCGTCATCTCGCCCACATTGTAGCCGATGTTTTCATCCGCCCAGCGGTAGGTGATGGTCTGCTCCGGGTACTTCCTGGATAAAAGCGTTACGATTTTTGGAACAGAATCCCAGGCAGTGAAGAATACCATGGTATGGTCATCCTCTCGCAGTGGGCGGGGCTGATAGGCGTTCCATTTTGTCCCCCAATTGAGATTGCACCACTCATACCATGTGGGGCTGCCGAACCGTTGGACATTGCTGTATGCCTGTTCTCCCAAGGCCCAAGTCACCGGGTCGGCCAACCGTTGCTTCTGGTACAGCTCCTCGCACTTATGAAGAGCCAGCGCATATTCCGCAGGGGTCAGCCCCGGTTTCTGCCGCTCCAGATCCGCCAGCGTGTGATGATACTCCCGTACCAGCTTCAGCCCCCGATCCGTTCTGGTGCCGGCCTCCATATCCAGCTCCTTGGGCATGGGAAGCAGTTTGTTAAAATCGATACTGCCCAGGGGCTGGCCATCCATCCGCATATCATGGAGCATCCGCTGGAAAGCGGCCAGTGCCGTGCTGTCCGAACCGAATGTGATCTGATTCGTGATATTGTTTGGCATTACGTCCTCCTTTCTACCATCGCAGGTGTTCTTCCGCCCCGCAGCGGCGGCAGGACAGGGTGCTGGTCCCGTTCTCCGGGTCCGCTGTTTCCTTCCACAGATGGCCTTTAGCCTCGCAGATCATTATTGTCTCCAGACACTTCCGGGCTTCGGCAATGACCTCCGCCTGGAGCTGTTCCATGGTTGGCATCGGAAGTCCCTGGGACTTATAGTCATTGATCAAAGCGCCGATATCCATTTGAAAAAGATCCAGTTCCATATATTGGGTCAGACGTTCCTGCAGCTTCGCCTCGTCCACACACGGTTCCATGGGTGTCTGGGGCAGTTCCAGGCCGCAGTCCGCCATGGTTTCCAGAAGCCTCTGGCGTTCATCGGCGCTCAGGCTGCCGTCCTGACAGGCGGCCTCGATCTCACCGGCAATCTTCAGCAGCTCGGTTTTCTGTGCGTCCGTCAGGGAGAACTCGATCATGATTTTTGTGACATCAAATATCTGAGCGTCAAATTCCTGGTACTTGCTTATGGTACACACCTCCCTATGATCTGCGGCAGCAGGGGAGCTGTCCAATCGGACAGTCCCCCTGCTGCGCAAGATCGTGTTTTCATTTGCCCGCGGACTCCACCGGCCCGTTCCGATCCAGCCACTCATCGAAGTCCAGGGCGTCCGCCAGCAGGAGCGCCATCTGGTGGATGGCGGCCCGTTCCTGGGCATCGTCCAGCCGGACGGCGGTCTCGAACAGGCCCCAGATCAGTTCGGCGGTCATGGGGCCATCGTAGCACTCCAGGAGCTGATCGTCCGGCAGGGCGGCCTTGCCGCTGGCGGTTGCCAACAGCTCCTTCTGGTGCTGGATCAGGGCGGTGCTGCTCTCCAGCAGCTCCTGGGGCAGCCCCCAGGCTTTGACCGTCAGGGCCGCGCCTGTCTCCAACAGGGATACGTCCGCGGGCTTATCCTGGGTACCCAGGGCCAGCAGGTTGACGGCCTCCGTAGTGATCTGTAAAAGCAGCTTTTCCGGCGCGGGGTGGCGCTCGTATCTCGTCATTTCGCTCGTCCTCCTCATCATGATTTTGTGGCTGTGCCAGCAGCAACGATACCAGCTTTTACCGGGAAAAGCTATTCACGATACCCAACAAGAATGGACTGTGAAAACCGGGCAATACCAACAATTCCTGGCTATGCCGCCGCCTGTGCGGTTTCCTCGTCCTCCTGCCGGAACATGGCGTCGATGTCGGAGAATTTCTGAGTGCGGTTGAACTTCTCCGTGGTCTTGCCGGGGATGGCCTGCAACTCCAGCATCCTGGCCCACAGGTCCGGGTGGTGGTCGTAGAGGTGGCGCAGTTCCGGCAACTTGGCATTGGGACAGAACCAGCAGCCACCCCGGTTGGTAAAGGCATAGACAGGCGAAAGCAGCCCCGCTTTCTCGCAGAGCTGCCATGCGTCCTGTTCTGTAAAATTGTACTTAGCCAGCAGAGACACCTGCCTGCTGTCCTCCAGACGTAGCAGCCGTTCCTGTTCATCCTGGGCGATGCCGATGTATTGGACCGTCCCAGGCGGCAGGGTTTTCTGGTACCGCTGGATAGGCCGGATTTTGCAGTCCCGCTGAACAGCGCACCGCCCACAGATGGGGAAGGAGCGCACCATGCCCTTCTTCGGGCCGCGGGTCACCCGCCCGGTGAACAGGTCCACATAGGTCTTTTCCGAGCGGAGGACGATGATCTTGACCCCCATGCTCTCCAGCACAGGAATAGCGGTGTTGTAGATGAAGTCCCGATGCTCCGGCACCTCGCCGGAAATGTCCTTGTCGAACATCACTTCGCAGTAGACCGCCTCATCCAAAGGTTCACCATGCTCTTTCGCTAACAAAATGGTGGCCAGCGAATCTTTCCCGAATGAGCATGAGGCGATAAACTTGGGCCGCTCCACTGTCACCGCTCCTGTCTGGGCGCTTTCTTCTTGGAAGCGGTCTTTTGGCCAGACTTATCCTTTGCTGGAGGCTGCTTCTGTGCCTTGTCCTTTGGGCCGAAGATCGCATCCTCCAGCCGATCCAGCCACGTCATGTCCGCTTCCTCAGCTTTACATTCGATTTTCCTGATCTTGCAGCCAAACTCCTCCAGCGCCTCCTGAACACACTGTACACTGTAGGTGGAGAAGCTCTCCGCTTCAGCCTCGTTTTCGTCATGGCAGTGAAAGGTATATTCCAGATGCACCATACGGCCATCAAAGCGGAAATTGAGATCGCTGGAGACATAGCCGCTGCCCAAGGTGTTGTCCTTCTCATAAACTTCCTTAACGTGCTGCACAAATTGCTTCTGCACATCCGGGAGCAGCAGCATATTGAATTCGCCAGAACCGTCAAAGTCGAGACGGAAACTCACTTTAGTCTGAACATCATAATCCATTCCGTCATCCATTGGAGCGGTCACCTCCCACAGCGTCCACCAATACGGCGGCCCGGTCCGTCTGCTCCCAGGGGGCGTCCCGGTGAGTGAAGTGGCCGTAGTTACAGAACCGGGCGAAGATGGGCCGGTCCAGCCCCAGGGCGGAGATCATCCCGGCAGGAGTCAGGTCGAATACAGCCCGGACGGACTGCTCCAGCACAGGCTCCGGGTATTTCCCGGTCTGGTGGGCGTCGATATCCACAGCTACCGGCTCGGCCCTGCCGATGGCGTAGGCGAGGCTGACGGTACACTTCTCTGCCAGCCCAGCGGCCACGATGTTCTTGGCGATGTACCGGGCCATGTAGGCCCCGCTGCGGTCCACCTTACTGCCGTCTTTGCCGGACAGCGCCCCGCCGCCATGGAGGGCCAGTCCGCCGTAGGTATCCGCCATCAGCTTCCGGCCCGTCAGGCCGGTGTCCGCCTCGAAGCCGCCCAGCACAAACCGCCCGGAAGGGTTGATGAACACCTCGGTTTTCGGGTCGGGATATAGATCCCGCAGGGCGGGGACGATGACGTGCCGGGTGATCTCCCGACGCAGCTCGTCCAGATCCTTGTCCGCGTCATGCTGGCAGGAGACCACAACGGCGGCGATCCGGCAGAGCTTTCCGTCCTGGTACTCCACAGACACCTGGGCCTTGCCGTCCGGCCCCAGGCCCTGGATGGTCCCGGTTTTCCGGGCGTTGGTGAGCAGCAGGGTCAGCCGATGGGCCAGCACTACGGGCAGGGGCAGCAGCTCCGCCGTCTCCGAACAGGCAAAGCCATACACGATGCCTTGGTCGCCGGCGCCCATCTGGGTCTCCTGAGCCACAGCACCGGCGATATCGCCGCTCTGGTCATGGGTGATGACCTCCACCTCATAGTCCGATCCATAGCCAGTTTCCCGAACAGTCCGGCACACGATAGCGGGGATGTCCGGCAGCTCGGCGGCGGTGATCTCCCCGGCCACGATAATCTTCCCGGCGGTGGCCATGACCTCGCAGGCCACACGGGCGGCGGGATCGTGCTTCAGGCAGGCGTCCAGGACGCTGTCGGCAATGGCGTCGCACAGCTTGTCCGGGTGGCCCTCGGTGACCGACTCGGCGGTCAGAATGTAGTTATCTCTCATAAAAGATATTTTTCCTTCCTTTTTGTTTTTTGGTAGGCGTCCCCACATCAGGCTCCCGGCATTGGGGCAGATCGAAGCCCAGAGAGCGGATCTCTTGATCGGACATTTCCAGGGTGTCATGGAGAATGCCGTACAGCTCGGCGCTGTCATACCGCTCTCCCATATAGCCGATGATGGCCTCCATCAGTTCCCGCTGGGGTTCCAGGGATTCCGCCGCCTTGGTCAGCGCATCGGCGTAGCCGTGGAGCCATGCGGCATTGTAGCTGTCCTGGTTCGGCTCCTGATTGGCGCGGATATGGGCCAACTCTGCGGATGCTGAGACCGCTGCGATGCTGGACAGGTTGTAGTCAGGCATATGGCCCCTCCCATCTCACGGCGTTATCGGTCATGACAGTGTCCCTTCTTCTTTTTTTCCTGATTCCCACGGCCCTTGTCCGGCTCTCTTACGGGGTCCGGCTCCAGTTCCTCCGCAAAGCACTTGATCTTTTCTACTTTGCAGCCAAATCCCTCCAGCCGGTCCTGCACATCCCGCACACACTGTTCCGAGAATACCTCGGCGCTTGCCTTGTCTTTCTCCTGACTGGCAAACGTATAATGTACTTCAGCACAACCATCCCGGAAATCAAAGTCCAAACCCCCGACCGTCCGTTCCGACAGAGCTGTGTCCTCGTTAAACACTTCTGTGATGTGGCTGATGAACGCATCTTTCGATTCAGCGGCTTCCTGCCCGTCACGAGCAAATCGGAACAACAGCTGACAGTCTACGGCAAAGTTCAGCATGACGGAATCAGGCGCGATCTCTGCCTGGGCGGCAGGGCACTCCTCTGTTACGACCATGACGTTGTCATAAAGGGCCTTGTATCGCTGGATCTGATCATCCGTAAGAGAGATGAAGTCCTCCGGGCCAACGCCAGCCAGAAAAAATGTCCCGCAGATCATATCGTAGGGGACGCCCCGGTCGTTGGTCAGGGGGCGGTTATAAGGCAGGCCCAGATTCCGCCCCTCCTCATTGCACACCAGGGCCACGTCATCCCGGAAAGGATAGACGGCCTGGATGTGTCCGCCCACGAGCGCCTGCATAGCCTCCAGCGTATCGGGGATTTCCCGCACCTCGCAAGGCTTCATCGGCTCCACTACTAAAATTTTCATGTTCGTTCACCTCGATTTTTCTTCTTTTTTATCTTCTTTCGATAGGTATAGTTAAAATCCGGCTTGGGCAGATCCTCCCTCATCCGGTCAACCTGATAGCAGAAGATGTGGAATTTCCTCTTTTGCGGGAAAAAACGCAAATGATAGCGATGCCGCTGGGTGTCGATACGGAAGGCGTAGAAAGTCTGCCTGCCGCAAATCCGCGCCTGGGGATGCTCCAGGCAGAATTGCCGCATAGATTGAAAATCCTTCAGCGGCCCATCCTGCTGCAATGCTTCAAACAGGTCCCGCAGTTCCGTATCAAAAGCGGGGGATTTCAGGGCATCGTTTCCCCTGATCCAATCGGTTGTTGTCCCGTTGCCGTCAAACACACCCCGCAGGCAGCCCACATGGGCGGCCTCCTGGAGCTTGGTCGTGAACAGCGGAGAGACATCGTCCTCCGGCACATCGAAAAACGGATATTTTTCACCGATCATGGTACTTGTTCCTGTCTTTTTTGGGGTCCCGCGCCGGTGTTTGGGGAACAGGCGGACGCTCCTGTTCCCGGTCCATCTCCCGCAGCATCTTCAGTGTGTCCCGGAAAGCCAGATACCGCTGGATCTGCCGGGGGTCATCGGTCAGGGTACGGACCGTCTCCCACAGGGGACTGCCATGGTGGCTGATGTCCTCCTGTACAACAAGGGCGGGGCGGTCCCCGCTCTCATCCAGCGCGACACATTGGTCCCTGCTCTCCTCAGCGTGGCTGTAGAGGCCGTAGGCCACGCCAATGACCTTCATGGCCTCCAGCGCGTCCACGGTGGTATAGACGCTGCCGGTGCTGATATGCACCTCGCCGGTCAAAGAGATTTTTTTACTGGACATAGTGTTTCTCCTCCCATCATGACCTCAGCGGTCATGACCGTCCCGCCGTTTCGGCGGCTTGGGGCGGTCAAAAATGCTGGCGTTGATCCGTTCCGTCTCCTGATGCACCTCCTGAACAGCGTGTTCCCACGCCTTTTTCAACGCAGACACCGGCAGTCCGTTCTGTTGGTAGCCCTCCAGGATACCGTTGTAGTAGGACTCGGCGGGCAGCATGGGTTCCCGGAAGCGGTCATCCATAATATAGGCCATAACAGACAGGGAGCGGCCCTCGCTGTCCCGGACGGTAACCATCTTCTTGTCATAAAAGCGGGGATAGCCCTCGTAGCGATCCAGGGAGCGCTCACACTCCGGGGTGATGCTCCACAGCAGACCCTGGACGGTCTCGCCCTCCTTGGGCGCGATGGTGGCGAAGCCGCCCCTGCGGAACAGCAGTTCCCAGCCCTCCAGCACAACCGGCCCCACCACCGAGGCGTCCGGGCAGCGGTACTCCATCTGGCCCAGGTTGATATTGGACCCATAGGCGAAATACAAGGTATTTTCCATAGTCACTCCTCCAAAATGACCAGCGCCCCGGCCTTAGCCAGATGGGCGAACATGGCCTGGGCCTGCCGTTCCACGCCGGACTCTGGCAGGTCGCACTCCAGATCGGTGGCCCGGATGAAGTTGCTTCGAAGCTGGTGGATGTAGCTCTCCGTATCCGGGTACTCGGTGGGATCGAAGGTCTGCTGTCGGAGCTGCTCCATGATCTCCGCAGCGCTGCCCTGGTAGGCGCGTTCGTCAATGCAAATTTTCATTGTCATCTCTCACTTTCACGGCGTTTTTTCTTCTTTTGATTGGCCGGGTAGCTGTCCTTATCGTGGCGCCACGCGCGGTCACCCTCCAGGTGGGCTAAAAGGTGATCCCTGGTGTGCTTGAACTCCTCGCCGTTGAGCCCCAGCCGCACCAGCCAGACACGGAAGGTGAACAGCTCGTTCTCGCTCTGGGTTTTGCGCATGACGGTGCTGCGCTGGGCGATGGCCTGGGCGGAGATGGCGAGGCACAGGTTGACGTATGCGGCCACCTTCCCGGCGTGGAGGGTAGAATTAAAGCACCGCCATTCCACGGTGCCGCGGTAAAAGACAGAATGCAGGTTTAAGGCGTAGTAGCGCGTCCAATTGTAATGGTCTGTGTTCTCCACATTGCCCTCGTACCAGACCTGCTCCAGCTGGGTGAGGTCATTAGTCTCGTCCGAGGACAGCGTCCGGGCCTGCCGCAGCATGGGTTCCCGCACTTTCTGGCAATAATCTCTCGCACGGATCGGATCAACCTGCAGCGCTTTAAACAGAATATCTTCCTTGGAGTACATAATGCCGATCAGGTTCTTCAGGCTCTGGCGGTTGTGGTTGGCGGCGTCCACATGAACATGAATGCCGCAGGAATTGTTGGCCTTAGCCCCGGCTTTACGCACCCGGCGCACACATTCCTGGAGCTTGGGCAGTTCGGCGTAAGTCAGCTTGGGGGTGACCATCTCCACCTGATACTCGCCATCACTGGTGGATCTGTAGCCGAAGTCTATTTTCCGCTCCCCACGGATACTGCTGTCGCTCATCAGCTTCCACTCTTTGCCCTCCGGGTCGGTCACACCCCAGGTGTCGTAGTAGGTGCCGCAGTAATGGACGGATGTTCCGAAATACGCGGCCAGCGCCTCGGCGGCCTGCCTGCGGGTGATGCCCGTCATCTCCACCTCCACACCGAAGCATTGGTCCTTGATGCCGATCTCACTCATGCGGCCGCATCCTCCCTTCGGAGCTGTTCATCCACCGCCCGGATTCGGCGGCCTATGGCCTCAATCACATTGACGGTGACAGAATTGCCCGCCTGTTTATACGCCTGGGCGTCCGAGGTGATGGCCAGCAGGCGGTCGATCTGATCTTCTGCGAAGCCCTGGAGGCGGAGGCACTCCCTGGGCATCAGGCGGCGGATGCGCCCGCCCTGGTCCACAATGCCCTGCACACTGGCGGCGTCATGAGCCAGCTTGCTCACCCGGCCCGCTCTGGTTCTGCTGTTTGGAAAGCCCAGATCCACGCTGTCGCCGGGGGCGGCCTCCGCATAGCCCTGTTTGGTTCCCTCTTTGATCAGCAGCACCCCGGATCGCTCGGCTCTGTGGTTGGAAAGGGTGGTCTGCCCGTACCGGGCGGTGAGGCACCGGGCGGTATCGGTCCGCCTGGGTTCCCCAACAGACAGATCCACAAAGGCGGCGTCAGGCGGAATCAGGTACAGTCCTGTTTTGGCTCCGGTGCCGCCTGAGCCTGCGGTTTGGGTGCAGGCGACTCCTGCGATATCGTAGACCCGGTATCCCTGCGCTCCTCCAATGAGCTGTATAAGAGCCTTGCCGTCATTTCCGGGGAGAGGAAATACCTGGCCGGCGCATCGGGGATCAAGATATCCGACAAGGAACAGCCTTTTCCGCGATTGAGGAGTCCCGTGGTCTGCGCTGTTGCACACATTCCATTCGAGACCATACCCCAGCTCATG
>JAETQY010000036.1 GCA_021770445.1 Bacillota bacterium
GCGATGGACATCAAGCGGCTCACCGAGATCGGCTGCTACCGGGGCATCCGCCACCGCAAGGGGCTGCCCGTCCGGGGCCAGCGGTCCAAGACCAACGCCCGTACCCGCAAGGGTCCCAAGCGCACTGTCGCCAATAAGAAGAAGTAAGGAGGGATACACATGGCTGCGAACAAAGGTAAGAAAGTGGTGCGCAAGCGCCGCGAGCGTAAGAACGTAGAAAGGGGCCAGGTGCATATCCGCTCCTCTTTCAACAACACAATGGTCACTGTTACCGACGCACAGGGCAACGCCCTGTCCTGGGCCTCCTCCGGTGGCCTGGGCTTCCGCGGTTCCAGAAAGTCCACCCCCTTCGCCGCTCAGACCGCCGCCGAGACGGCCGCCAAGGCCGCGATGGAGTATGGTCTGAAGACCGTCGAGGTCTTCGTGAAGGGCCCCGGCCAGGGCCGTGAGGCCGCGATCCGGGCGCTACAGGCCGTGGGCCTGGAGGTCACCCTCATTAAGGACGTGACCCCCGTCCCCCACAACGGCTGCCGGCCCCCGAAGCGCCGCCGTGTCTGATTGAAGGAGGTTTTGACAGATGGCTAGAAATATGCAGCCCATCGCCAAGCGGTGCAAGGCGCTGAACCTGTCCCCCGCCGCCATGGGCTATGCCAAGAAGACGACCAACCGCAACCCCAAGGGCCAGATGCGCAAGAAACAGTCTGAGTACGCCATGCAGCTGACCGAGAAGCAGAAGGTCAAATTTGTCTACGGCATCATGGAGAAGCAGTTCCATATGTACTACGAGAAGGCCAGCCGCATGCAGGGCAAGACAGGCGAGAACCTGCTGGTTCTGTGCGAGCGCCGGCTGGACAACGTGGTGTACCGCCTGGGCTTCGCCATGACCCGCCGGGAGGCCCGCCAGCTCACCACCCACGGCCACTTCACCGTCAACGGCCAGCGGGTGGACGTGCCCTCCTACCTGATCAAGGCGGGCGACGTGATCGAGGTGCGGGAGAAGAGCCGCTCCTCCGTCAAGTTTAAGCGCCTGACCGGCGAGGACGCCCCCGTGGTCAACGTGCCCAAGTGGCTGGACCGCAACAAGAATACCCTCCAGGGCACCGTCGTTGCCATGCCCACCCGGGACGACATCGACTTCCCCGTGGAAGAGCACCTCATCGTCGAGCTGTACTCTAAGTAATTCCCTGGCCGCTCCGGCTAGGGCCGGAGCGGCTCAAGCAGACTTAGACAACCCTCAGATATTGGTGAGCTGAATGAAGCGGCGCAAGGGCGCCGCCGAGAAAAGGAGGGTATCCCAGCATATGATAGAAATTGAAAAGCCCCGCATCGAGTGTGTGGAAAATCCCGGTGACGCCTCCTATGGCAAGTATGTGGTGGAGCCTCTGGAGCGGGGTTACGGTACTACCTTGGGCAAGTACAGCGAGGGCACCAAGACCGTCCACATCGAGGCCTCCGGGGAGTGCAAGGTCACCGCCGGCGACATCAAGGCGGACGCCGACGTGGAGATCCTCAATCCGGACCTACACATCGCAACCCTGGGGCCGGAGGCCAGCCTGTCCATGGAGCTGACCCTGTCCCACGGCCGGGGCTACGTTCCCGCCGACAAGAATAAGCCCGCCCAGTCCATCATCGGGGTCATCCCCATGGACTCCATCTACACCCCGGTGCGCAAGGTCAACTATACGGTGGAGAACACCCGCGTGGGCGACGCCACCGACTACGACAAGCTGACCCTGGAGGTGTGGACCAACGGCACCATCGACGCCCGGGACGCCGTCTCCCTTGGGGCCCGCATCCTGTGCGACCACTTCACCCTGTTCACTGACCTGTCCGAGACCATGGGCAGCCGCTCCACCGTGGTGGAGAAGGCCGAGACCCAGCGGGACAAGGTGATGGAGATGACCATTGACGACATGGACCTGTCCGTCCGCTCCTACAACTGCCTGAAGCGGGCCAACATCAACACGGTGGAGGACCTGATCTCCAAGACCGAAGAAGAGATGATGAAGGTCCGGAACCTGGGCCGCAAGTCCCTGGAGGAGGTCATCAACAAGCTGTCCATGATGGGGCTGTCGTTGGCGAGTGAAGAGAATAACTAAGCGTCAGACGTATGTAACGTTCCGCCTGACCTGCGGCTTTTGCCGTCCGAACTGAACGAATTCAAACTGATCTCGCCACGCGAGGTCGAAGGAGTGTTTACCATGTCTCAGAAGAACCGTAAACTGGGCCGCACCAGCGACCAGCGCCGGGCTATGCTCCGCGCTATGGTCACCTATCTGCTGGAGAACGGCCAGATCAAGACCACCGTTACCCGCGCCAAGGAAGTGGCTCCCGTGGCCGAGAAGATGATCACCCTGGCCAAGACCAACACCCTGGCCTCCTATCGCCAGGCCCTGTCCTACATCACCAAGGAGGACGTGGCCAACAAGCTGTTCAAGGAGATCGGGCCCAAGTACGCCGACCGCAACGGCGGCTACACCCGCGTGGTCCGCATCGGCCCCCGCCGCGGCGACGCCGCCGAGATGGCCATTATCCAGCTGGTGTGATAAGACACGAAAACCCGCCCCTCGGGGCGGGTTTTTTCTGTTCCATTTTCTCTTTTTATCGGCTATAATAGCAGGGAGACCGTAAAGGAGCGAGCACTATGAAAATCATCGACGCCCATCTGCATCTGTTTCCCTCTTCCCCGGATACCGACGCCATGGCCCAGGCGGTGGGACATGAGAACTCCACAGACCATCTGCGGCAGGTCTACGGCGAGCTGGGCATGGTCCACGGGGTGGTGATGGGCAACCGCAGCCTGGACCCCGCCTATCACGACTACCCGGCGGACCTGTTCCACTACTGCATCGGCCTGGACAGCGCCCTCATGGGCCGGGGGGAGCGGCCCGTCCCCGACCTGGCCGAGCGGGTGGAGGAGAACCTCAAGCGGGAGAGCTGCTGCGGGGTGAAGCTGTACCCCGGCTACAACCGGCTGTGGCTGTCCGACCCCGTCTATGAGCCGGTGTATGAGCTGGCCGCCCGGTACGACAAGCCGGTGGCTGTCCACATGGGGCTCACCGCCTTCCCCCGGGCCCATCTCAAGTACGCCCACCCCCTGGCCCTGGACGAGGTGGCTGCCGACCACAGGCGCACCCGGTTTGTCATGTGCCACTTTGGCAACCCCTTTCTGGAGAGTGCCGCCGCGGTGGTGGAGAAAAACCCCAACGTGGCCGCCGACCTGTCCGGACTGCTGGAGGGGCGGGTGGACCTGGACCGGTACTTTGAGGAGCAGGCGGGCTACGCCGGGCTGCTGACCACCTGGCTCACCGCCATCAGCCAGTGGGACGATATCCTCTACGGCACCGACTGGCCCATTGTCAACTTGGGGGAGTACATCCGCTTTATCCAGCACCTGGTGCCGGAGCGCCACTGGGAGAGGGTATTTTTTCAGAACGCTAACCGTATCTACGGGTTGGGACTGTGAATAAGACGGCTCCCCGAAAGAAAAATTTCGGGGAGCCTTACATTTTTTTTAATGACGGCCGGGAGGAAAACCAGCCGCCATTGCGAGGACAAATATGCACAGGCGGTCTTTCGACCAGAGACAGTATATCACAATATCCAAGTATTTACAAGGGCAAAAAGAAACTTTCTTGGAAAAATTTGCGCAAACACTCAAAAAACACTCAAAAGTGAACAAAAAAGATAACATCTTTTGAACATAGCCGCGGTGCCGTAATTGTTGTAAAATTTAGGCGAATTGAGGTGGTACTGTGGCAAAAGATGCGCTGATCGTCACAATGAAACACCCCAGAGGGGAGGACGGATACCGAACCTTTTCCGTCCGCCTGCGGGAGTCGATGGTCAATCAGATGGATGATATATCCAAGGAGACGGGGCGGAGCCGGAACGAGCTGATCGGGCTGTTTTTGGGGTACGCCCTGGAGCACTACAGGCTGGAAGGAGGTGACAGCGATGCGCAGCCCAAGCGAGCCTGACACCCCGACGGCGCTCTACCACGCGGTGGTGGGCAGGATGGTACTGGAGCATATGGCGCGGGTCCACCCCACGGTGATCTCCAAGGCGGTGGAGGACCGGGCGGTCCAGACCCTGGAGGCCATCCGCTGTATTTTGGAAAACAACAGGTTGAGTGACCCGGAGTGCATCCAGCGCGTAGACGGCCTGGTCCGGCTGTTCTATCAGGAGCTGGATATCAAGATCGACCGGCACGGCGGCCCGGAATGATCTTCGGGCACTTTCTCCAAAAGAAAAGACAGAAAAAAGACAGCCTTTTGCAAAAAAACGCTGTCTTTTTTTTCGGTTATGTGGTATGATGGTCAGCACTGACGATCGCCATAGGAAAAGGAGCAAAGCATTATGATCACCGTCACCGACCTGAGCCTGAACTACAGCGGCACCCCGCTGTTTTCCCATGTGGACCTGCAATTTCTCCGGGGCAACTGCTACGGCATCATCGGCGCCAACGGCGCCGGCAAGTCCACCTTTCTGAAGATCCTCTCCGGAGAGCTGGACTCCACCTCCGGCCAGGTGTCCATCCTGCCCAACGTCCGCATGTCGGTGCTGAAGCAGAATCAGAACGCCTACGACGCCTACAACGTGATGGACACCGTCATCATGGGCAACCAGCGGCTGTACGACGTCGGCAAACAGAAGGACGCCCTCTACGCCAAGGAGGAGATGACCGACGAGGACGGGCTCTTAGCCTGCCAGCTGGAGGAGGAGTACGCCGAGCTGGGGGGCTGGGAGGCGGAGAGCGACGCCAGCCGCATTCTCCAGGGCCTTGGCATCGGCACGGAGTACCACTACAACGACATGGCCACCCTGGACCCCCGCCTGAAGGTGAAGGTGCTGCTGGCCCAGGCCCTGTTCGGCAATCCCGACCTGCTGATGATGGACGAGCCCACCAACAACCTGGACATCGACGCGGTCAACTGGCTGGAGGACTTCCTGCTGGACTTTGAGGGCACCGTGATCGTGGTGTCCCACGACCGCCACTTCCTCAACACCGTGTGCACCCACATCGTGGACATCGACTACGGCAAGATCAAGATGTACGTGGGCAACTACGACTTCTGGTATGAGTCCTCCCAGCTGGTCCAGCAGCTCATCAAGAGCCAGAACAAGCGCAACGAGGAGAAAATCAAGGAGCTGCAGGACTTCATCTCCCGCTTCTCCGCCAACAAGTCCAAGTCCAAGCAGGCCACCGCCCGGCGCAAGCTGCTGGACAAGCTCACCGTGGAGGAGATGCCCGCTTCCTCCCGCCGCTACCCCTGGGTGGGCTTCTCCCCCGACCGGGAGGTGGGCAAGGATATCCTCTTTGTCACCGACGTGAGCAAGACCATCGACGGAGTGAAGGTGCTGGACAAGGTGTCCTTCATCGTGGGCCACGACGAGAAGATCGCCTTCGTGGGGGACAACGAGAACGCCCACACCGCCCTGTTCAAGATCCTGGCCGGGGAGCTGGAGCCCGACGAGGGCAGCGTGAAGTGGGGCCAGACAGCCACCTTCTCCTACTTCCCCAAGGACAACACCCCCTACTTCGAGGGCTGTGACGACGACCTGGTTCAGTGGCTGCGCCAGTTCTCCCCCGACCCCCAGGAGCAGTACCTCCGGGGCTTCCTGGGCCGGATGCTCTTCTCCGGGGACGAGGTCCACAAGCCGGTGAAGGTGCTCTCCGGCGGGGAGAAGGTGCGGTGTATGCTCTCCCGGATGATGCTCTCCGGGGCCAACGTCCTCATGCTGGACCAGCCCACCAACCACCTAGACCTGGAGTCCATCGCCGCCCTGAATAAGGGCCTGGAGGCCGTCAAGTGCAACGTGCTGGTGGCCTCCCACGACCACCAGCTCATCCAGACGGTGTGCAACCGGGTCTTTGACTTCACCGCCGACGGCAGGCTCATCGACCGGAAGATGACCTATGACGAGTATCTGGAGAGCCAAAAGGAGTGACAGGCGGGAATCCCTTTACATTTCCCCGCCGGGCATATATAATTAAGATGAATCATATCAGTGAGAAAGTGTGGGAAGCACATGCTCCAATTTGACGAATATAAGGTAAAGCTGAACAACCTCGCTCCGGCGTTGAAGGAGCTGGCCCAGGCCCTGGACCTGGAGGGGGCGGAGCGGGAGCTGGACATGCTCCAGGCCGAGTCCGCCGCCGACGGCTTCTGGGACAACCTGGCCAAGGCCCAGAAGGTGCAGCAGCGCATCAAGAACCTCCAGGACAAGGTGGACAGCCAGAACAAACGCCAGCAGCAGTGGGACGACCTGATGGCCCTGTGTGAGATGGGCAACGAGTTCGAGGACGAGAGCCTGATCCCCGAGCTGGAGGAGGGCTTCGCCGCCTTAGAGGCCAACATGGAGACCGCCCGGCTGGAGACCCTGCTCACCGGGGAGTACGACCGGTCCAACGTGATCCTCACCATTCACCCGGGCGCCGGCGGCACCGAGGCCCAGGACTGGGCCCAGATGCTCTACCGGATGTACACCCGCTGGACGGAGCGCCACGGCTTCACCTACCAGATTATGGACTACCAGGAGGGGGACGAGGCGGGCATCAAGTCGGCTACCATCATGATTGAGGGCACCAACGCCTACGGCTACCTCCGGGGGGAGCACGGCGTCCACCGGCTGGTGCGGGTGTCTCCCTTCGACGCCAACGCCCGGCGGCAGACCTCCTTCGCCTCGGTGGAGGTTATGCCCGACCTGCCCGAGGACGTGGAGATCGAAATTCGCCCCGAGGATATCGAGATGCAGGTCTACCGGGCCAGCGGCGCCGGCGGCCAGCACGTGAACAAGACCTCCTCCGCCGTCCGGCTCATCCACAAGCCCACCGGGGTGGTTGTGGCCTCCCAGCAGGAGCGCTCCCAGTTCCAGAACAAGGACAACTGTATGAAGATGCTTCGAGCCAAGCTGGTGGAGCTGCAAATGCAGGAGAAGGCGGAGAAAATCTCCGACCTGAAGGGGGTCCAGCTGAAGATCGAGTGGGGCAGTCAGATCAGGTCCTATGTCTTTATGCCCTACCAGATGGTGAAGGACAACCGCACCGCCTTTGAGACCAGCAACATCAACTCCGTCATGGACGGCGACCTGGACGGCTTTGTCAACGCCTACCTCACCGCCGAGGCCACCGGAAACTGGGCGACCAAATAAAAACGGCCCCGCCGAAACGGAGCCGCCCACACCCTTGACAGGCTGGGGAAAGTATGTTATGCTATGGGTGTGTAGGGCACAGACTTAGGCGGTTTGGCTCAGCGCAAATGTGGTTTATACAAAAGGTCTAAGAAACCGTCACTTGCCCGAGTGGCGGTTTCCGCTTACCTTGACCTGGAACGTCACTGTGTAGCCACGGAAGTGACATGTGAACGTAAATGTCATAGGCATGGGCTCACCCCCTTTCGGAGGATATAGCCAAACCGCCGCCGTCTTGTTGTGCGCCTTGTCCATAGTTTAGCAGGTTGTCCTGCTGATGTCAACCAAAGCCGTCTGTGTCAGCAGGCGGCCTTCTTTTTTTCAAATCCTCTTGACTTTTTGCCCGAGCACTATTATACTTATTGCAGGAGCAAGAAGTGAGGTGAGCAAATGTCTCCTCGAACAGGCCGACCCCACAAGGAAGTTACCAAGAGTGTAAATCTCGGTTTGCGGATCACAGAGGAAACAGCAGACAAATTGCAGCGTTGCGCGGATACGCTTGGGATATCCCGGACAGAGGTTATCGAAAAAGGAATTGACCTTGTGGAACAAGGCATCAAAAAATAGAAACAGCCCGCCAACCATCAAAAAGTCACGGACTGTTCCTATTTACCAAGCCCGGAGGTCTGGCAAATCTGATTATGCCACATCGCCGGGAAAAAATCAAGGAGGAACCAATGAACATACGGGAAGAATTGATTGATTTGGACACGGCGGTCAATCAGGTTTCCGGAGGGGTCAATGCGATTGCCGCCATGTCCAGGGGGCTGGACCGGGTGGACGATCCCTATGCGGACGGCTTTTATTTCCTCGCCGACCATCTGATCGAGGCCGTCCAAAACCTGCGGGAACAGACGGACCGCTGCCTCCAGGCGATGTGACAGGGAAAAGGAGCGGATACATATGCAGTACAAGATCCAAGGCGAACCCACCCCTGTGGTCATCTGCGACCTGAACGCCAACGAGACCATGATTACTGAAAAGGGCTCCATGGTGTGGATGAGCCCCAACATGAAGATGGAGACCTCTGCTGGCGGTTTCGGCAAGGCTTTCGGTCGGATGTTCTCCGGGGAGTCCATGTTCCAGAACTTTTACACCGCCCAGGGCGGGCCGGGAATGATCGCCTTTGCCTCCAGCTTCCCCGGGGCCATCCTGCCCATAGAGATCACCCCCGACAAGCCCATCGTGGCCCAGAAGTCCGCCTTTCTGGCCTCTGAACAGGGGGTGGAGCTGTCAGTATTCTTCCAGAAGAAGATGGGAGCCGGCTTCTTCGGCGGCGAGGGCTTCATTATGCAGAAGCTGTCCGGCCGGGGGATGGCCTTTTTGGAGATCGACGGCTACGGCGTGGAGTACACCCTGGGTGCCGGGGAGCAGATGATCGTGGACACCGGCAACCTGGCCATGATGGACGCCACCTGTTCCATCGACATCCAGAGCGTCAAGGGAGTCAAAAATGTCCTCTTCGGCGGTGAGGGTATGTTCAATACGGTAGTCACTGGCCCGGGCCGCATCCTTCTCCAGACCATGCCCATGAGCGCCTTTGCCGGGGCCATCGCCTCGGTGTTGCCCTCTAAAGGTTAAACAATTAGCCCACCGTCTCAAAGACGGTGGGCTAATTGTTTATTCCTCGTCCAATTTCAGCACTGCCATAAAGGCCTCCGTGGGCAGCTGGACGGTGCCCAGGGTGCGCATCTTCTTCTTGCCCTCCTTCTGCTTCTCCAGCAGCTTCTTCTTCCGGGTGATATCGCCGCCGTAGCACTTGGCCAGCACGTCCTTCCGCATGGCCTTGACGGTCTCCCGGGCGATGATCTTGCCGCCGATGGCCGCCTGGACGGGCACCTCAAAGAGCTGGCGGGGGATGTTCTCCTTCAGCTTCTCGCAGATGCGCCGGGCCCGGCCGTAGGCCTTCTCCCGGTGAACAATAAAGCTCAGCGCGTCCACTTGGTCCCCGTTGAGCAGTAGGTCCACCTTGACCAGGTCGCTCTTCTCATAGCCCTCCAGCTCATAGTCCAGACTGGCGTACCCCTTGGTCCGAGCCTTGAGGGCGTCGAAAAAGTCGTAGATAATCTCCCCGATGGGCATGGAGTAGTGCAGCTCCACCAGGTTGGTGTCCAGGTACTGCATGTCCTTGAAAATGCCCCGGCGGTCCTGGCACATGGGCATGATGTTGCCCACGTAGTCGGGCGGGGAGATGATAGACACCTTGGCGTAGGGCTCCCGGGCCTCAGAGATGGAGCCGGGGTCGGGGTAGTTGTGGGGGTTGTCCACCCGGATTACACTACCGTCGGTTTTTGTCACCTCGTATATAACAGAAGGTAATGTAGTCACCAGGTCCAGGTCGAACTCCCGCTCCAGCCGCTCCTGGATGATCTCCATGTGGAGCATCCCCAAAAAGCCGCACCGGAAGCCAAAGCCCAGGGCCACCGAGGACTCAGGCTCGAAGGACAGGGAGGCGTCGTTGAGCTGGAGCTTCTCCAGGGCGTCCCGCAGGTCGGGGTATTTGGACCCGTCCTCGGTGTAGATGCCGCAGTAGACCATGGCCTGGGCGGGGCGGTAGCCGGGCAGGGCCTCGGGGGCCGGGTTGTCCGCCCCGGTGATGGTGTCGCCCACGCTGGTGTCCTTCACGTTCTTGATGGAGGCGGTAAACCAGCCCACCTCCCCGGCACTTAGTTCTGGGGCGCTCTCCATCCCCAGGGGCTCCAGATAGCCGCAGTCCAGCACCTGGTAATTGGCCCTGGAGGCCATCATCTTTACATTCATCCCTTTTTTCAGGGTGCCCTCCATGACCCGGAAGTAGACGATGACTCCCACATAGGGGTCATACTGGCTGTCGAAAATGAGGGCCTTCAACGGGGCGTTGGGGTCCCCCTCCGGGGCGGGTATGTTGGCGACGATGTCCTCCAGCACAGCGGGGATGTTGATGCCCTGCTTGGCGGAAATTTCGGGGGCATCCATGGCCGGGAGAGCCAGGATGTTCTCGATCTCCTCCTTCACCCGCGCCGGGTCGGCGGCGGGCAGGTCGATCTTGTTCACCACAGGGAGGATCTCCAGGTCGTGCTCCATAGCCAGGTAGGTGTTGGCCAGGGTCTGGGCCTCGATGCCCTGGGAGGCGTCCACGATGAGCACCGCCCCCTCGCAGGCGGCCAGGGAGCGGGACACCTCGTAGTTGAAGTCTACGTGCCCCGGGGTGTCGATGAGGTTCAGGTGGTAGATCTCTCCGTCCTCCGCCGTGTAGTTGAGCCGCACCGCCCGGGCCTTGATGGTGATGCCCCGCTCCTTCTCCAGGTCCATGTTGTCCAGGAGCTGGCTCTCCATCTGCCGCTGCTCCACCGCCCCGCAGATTTCAATGAGCCGGTCGGACAGGGTGGACTTGCCGTGGTCGATGTGGGCGATAATGGAAAAGTTTCTGATTTTTGATTGGCTTGTCATAACTGAGAACCTCCATTGAATATGGAAACCAAATCAAAGCCCAGCGAAGCGGGTTTGATTTGGAGAGGACGAGCAGTGGAATGAGCGAGTTTTGCCCGTCAGGGGAAAACGAGGGATATGGAACTTGCGAGGACGAGGTCGGTCATCAATAAGCCCTCATTTCTTTTCCTGCTTTGCCTTCCGTCCTGCGCTGATGGCGTTGACCCGCTCGCCGGTGTTGTGGACCACCTGGAGGATGGACTGGTAGAGGACGGGGTAATCTCTCGCCAGGGCGTCGTTGGTCATCTCGGGCATGGGGCCCTTGGCCTTGACGTGGGCGGCCAGGGCATCGGACAGCTCCGCCTCGCAGCATTTCATGTCGGCCTCGGTCAGTCCGGCCTGGAAGTGGCGGGGGGAGACGGAGAAGAAATCCGGGTTGCTGTCCGGGTTGGCGTCGTAGAGCCGGCGGTAGACCGTGTACACGGCGGTGGACAGGTAGCCGGAGGCGGCCTGGATAGCCTCCCGGCTGCCCGTCTTGCCCAGCAGGCCGAAGAGGACGCCGATGGAGTTGACCAGCAGCTTTTTGGACAGCAGGGCCAGCACGCCCCCCTTGATGGAGGTGTTTTTCTCGTCGCTGATGTCGTATAGCTCCTCGGCGGAGATGACCACCCCGTCCCGGGCGAGGGTCCGGCCCAGGAGGAAGTCGGCGGACACGCCGTAGTAGTCGCAGGCCTTGACCACAAAGGCCAGGCCGGGCTCCCGGACGCCGTTCTCATAGTGGCTGAGCAGGGCCTGGGAGATGCCCAGGGCTTCGGCGGCGGTGCGCTGGCTTACCTTTTTCTCCTGCCGCAGCAGGGACAGGGTGCGGGGAAATTCCGAGTTATCCAGTTTCATATCTCTCTACACCTCAACACATGATGCCGGGCCATCTGAGTGTCCCGGAGGGTTTAAAATACACTTCGTATAGTATACCTGAACCATTACGACAGGTAAAGAGGAAATTTAAAAAATCCTTTGGAATTTTTCATGGGCCGGCGGCAGAAAACTATCATACGGCACTTGCATTTTCCAGCGGAAAATGCTACCATACTACTGGAAAAGCCGGTGGGAAACACCGATTTTGATTTGGAGGCATGATACAATATGTTTGGTAAACTCATTGACATCCTGAAGAAGAGCCCCAAGAAGATCGTTTTCACTGAGGGCACCGACCCCCGTATTCTGGAGGCATCCGCCCGTCTGCTGTCCGGTACCTTCCTGACCCCCGTTCTGGTGGGCAATGAGGCCGAGATCCGCGCCGCCGCCGAGGAGGCTGGCTTCAACATCCGGGGCGCCGAGATCTACGACCCCGAGAACTACGAGAAGATGGACGCCATGGTGGAGAAGATGGTGGAGCTGCGCAAGGGCAAGATGACCGCCGACGAGTGCCGGGCCATGCTCCGCAAGGGCAACTACTTTGGCACCATGCTGGTGGCTATGGGCATCGCTGACGCCCTGCTGGGCGGCGCCACCTACTCCACCGCCGACACCGTCCGTCCCGCCCTCCAGCTGGTCAAGACCAAGCCGGGCAACAAGATCGTCTCCTCCTGCTTCATCCTGGTGCGTCCCTCCGCCACCGGCGGCAACATGGTGCTGGCCATGGCCGACTGCGCCATCAACATCGACCCCAACGAGGACGAGCTGGTGGAGATCGCCTCCGAGACCGTGAAGTGCGCCAAGATCTTCGGCGTGGACCCCAAGGTGGCCTTCCTCAGCTACTCCACCTTCGGCTCCGGCAAGGGTCCCGTGGTGGACAAGATGCGCAATGCCGCCGAGAAGGCCAAGGCCGCCATGCCTGACGTGCCTGTGGAGGGCGAGTTGCAATTCGACGCCGCCGTCTCCCCCCGTGTAGCCCACACCAAGTGCCCCGACTCCAAGGTGGCCGGCTACGCCAACACCTTTATC
>JAETQY010000060.1 GCA_021770445.1 Bacillota bacterium
GGTCAAGGCCCATGCAACAGTCGAGGGTGTTCCATGCTCCACGGTCAAGCTGATCGCCGCCGCTTCGTCCTCATGCAGTTTTTCCAGGTCGGAGGTCAAGGAGAGGGACAGGTTCGGGATAACCTTGATTGTCACGGGTTCGGAAGAAAACTCCCGGCCCTGGGCATCCTTGGCGATAGCGGTGAGGATGTAGTCCCCAGCACCGTCAAAGGTGAGTGTCCCGCCGTTGGCGGAGAGGGTCACGGGAACCTCCTTGCCGTCCCTGGTCAGTGTCCAGCGGACGGAATCGGGCTTGCCGCCCTCCACCGTCAGGCTGATCTCCGCCGTCTCGCCGTCATGCACCTTCTCCGCGCTGGCGGTCACAGCGGGGACGATTACCGGCAGGATGGTGATGGACTGGCTGGCGGTGTACTGCTTCCCGGCAGCGTCCGTGAGGGTGGCCGTCAGGGTGTACTTGCCCGTCCCGGTCAGAGCCAATGTGCCGCCCTCCTTGGTGAAGTCCTTCGGCATGGGAACACTGTTCCCGTCCTTGGTCAGCGTCCAGACTACGGAGCCGTCCAGATCATTTTTCAGCAGCAGCTTCACATCCTCCGTCCGGTCGGTGTAGCCATACTCCGGCAGAGAAAAGGCAATGTCACCGATGGGCAGGACCTCCACAGTTTTCTCGCAGTAGGCTTTGCCGCCGCTGTTCTCCACGGTGCCGCGCAGCACATACCGCCCAGCCTCCATGAAGTAGCAGATGCCGCCGTCCTTGGTGAAGCCATCCGGCATGGCAATAGATTTCCCGTCATGGGTCAGCTCCCAGGTGACGGCCTCCGCGCCGGTGAGCGTGGTTTTCACGGAGACGGAATCCCCCACATACCGATACGCCGGGAGGTCAAAGGCGATGGCGGGCTTGTCGGCCTTGTCGGTGAACAGGACCTTGTTGCCCTTGTCCATGCCGCTGGGGTAGACGATGGAGCAGTCCTTCTCGGACAGTTCCGTAGCGGCGGCGTCAAAGACCATCTGCACCGGGCCGTCATTCCGGGGCGTGACCACGCCAGCCACAGTAGATTTGCCGGTGATGTTGACGGCGGAGCCGCCCCACACCACCAGCCGCCCCTTGACGGTGATGTTATTGAGGTCCAGAGTTTTCTCCCCCAGGCCGTTGGCGAGAATCAGGTCGCTTTCAAACACAGCGTCCTTGATGCTTACCGCGCCCCGCACCAGAACCGTGTCCCGGTAGGTGCCGGTGAGATCACCGGAATCGTGGACACTCTGGAAGATATTGCTCATGATCTGCGCCATCTCCGCCCTGGTGATCTGGCCCTTGGGGTTCAGACGGCCATCGTTGTAACCGCTGACGTAGCCGCGCTCCACCATGGCGGAGACGCTGTCCGCCGCCCACGCGCCCACCTGGTTCCGGTCCGGGAACCGGGCAAGGGCGGAGTTACCGGCAGAGGGCAGGCAGAC
>JAETQY010000061.1 GCA_021770445.1 Bacillota bacterium
GCTGTCCGGGACCGCTACGATTACTGCATTGTGGACTGCCCGCCGGCGTTCAACGCGGCCAGCGCCGCAGCGCTGATTGCGGCGGACGATGTGGTCATTCCCATCAAGCTGGACGCCTTCGCCCTGCGGGGGATGGGAAATCTTATGCGGCAGATTGCCAACATGCGCAAGATCAACCCGGCCCTGCGTCTGTCCGGCTGTCTGCCCACCATGTGGTACAACAACCCTCAGATCGTGGAGGCGGAGAAAACCCTGGGGTCCAGTGGTCTGCCGATGTACGGCCATATCCGGCGTACCAACAAGGTGGACGCTATGACCTTCGCCCAGGAACCGCTTCTAGTCACCAGTCCCAGAAGTGCCGCCGGGATCGATTACCGTGAGTTTGTCCGGGAGTACATGGAGAGGGGGAGCTGAGCATGGCGGATAAAAAGGGCTTTGACCTGGCTGATTTGTTGAAGGATGTGCCCAAGTTGGACACCGCCCCTGACGCCGGACGGGAGCAGATCGAGTACATCGACATTGGCCTGATTGACAGCGACCCGGGTAATTTCTACAAGCTGACCCAGCTGGAGGAGCTGGCCTCCAATATTGCGGTAGTTGGCCTCCAACAGCCCCTCCGAGTGCGGGCTTCCGAACAGGATCCTCAGCGGGTGGTCGTTGTATCGGGCCACCGCCGTCAGGCGGCGCTGAAGCTGCTGATGAAAGAGGGCCGCGAAGACTTGCGGGAGGTTCCCTGCATTCGGGAACGTACTGTCGGCTCCGCCGCACTCCAGGAGCTGCGGTTGATCTTTGCCAACCGGGATACTCGGGTGATCTCCTCGGGTGAGATCGCCAAACAGGCAGAGCGGGTGGAAATGCTTCTCTACCAGCTGAAGGAGGAGGGCTTTGAGTTCCCGGGCCGGATGCGGGACTATGTGGCCCAGGCCTGTAAGGTCTCCGCTCCCAAGCTGTCCAGGCTCAAGGTCATCCGGGAGAATCTGATCCCGGAGTACATGAACCTGTTCGAGAAGGACAAGCTGCCGGAACAAACCGCCTATGCCCTGGCCCGCCTACCGGGAGATTTCCAGCACCGCATGTTTTCCGCCTTACTCACCGCGCCCAGCGGGGCCATAGCGGAAAAGGTGTTGAGCAAGTACAATGAGGGCTGGCGGTGGGAGCCGCAGTTGACCTGTCCAGACGGTAAGGCATGTAAGCGCGGTGATGTGTTCCTCCGGCGGGATTGTGAGACATCCGGTTGGCATGGGTTCTGTGGCGGAAATACCTGCTGCCTTGAGTGCGACCAGGCTAAAGCCAGTTATTCTCCCTGTGAGCGGATGTGCAGTAAGGCCAAGGCCCAGCGTAAGGAGGCAAGCGACAAGAAAAAAGAGGAAGAGCATAAGCGCCAAGAGAA
>JAETQY010000062.1 GCA_021770445.1 Bacillota bacterium
GCTGTCCGGGACCGCTACGATTACTGCATTGTGGACTGCCCGCCGGCGTTCAACGCGGCCAGCGCCGCAGCGCTGATTGCGGCGGACGATGTGGTCATTCCCATCAAGCTGGACGCTTTCGCCCTGCGGGGGATGGGAAATCTTATGCGGCAGATTGCCAACATGCGAAAGATCAATCCTTCCCTGCGGCTGTCCGGCTGCCTGCCCACCATGTGGTACAACAGCCCCCAGATTGTGGAGGCGGAGCAGACGCTGCGGGACAGTGGTCTGCCGATGTACAGTCATATTCGGCGCACCAACAAGGTGGACGCCATGACATTCGCCCAGGAGCCGCTTCTGATCACCAGCCCCAGAAGCGCCGCCGGGATCGATTACCGGGAGTTTGTCCGGGAGTACATGGAGAGGGGGAGCTGAACATGGCGGATAGAAAGGGCTTTGACCTGGCCGATCTGCTGAAAGATGTGTCCAACTTGGACACCGTCCCCAGCGATGGGCGGGAACAGATCGAGTACATCGACATCGGCCTGATTGACAGCGACCCGGGTAACTTCTACAAGCTGACCCAGCTGGAGGAGCTGGCCTCCAATATTGCGGTAGTTGGCCTCCAACAGCCCCTCCGAGTGCGGGCCTCCGAACAGGATCCTCAGCGGGTGGTCGTTGTATCGGGCCACCGCCGTCAGGCGGCGCTGAAGCTGCTGATAAAAGAGGGCCGTGAGGACCTGCGGGAGGTTCCCTGCATTCGGGAACATACTGTCGGCTCCGCCGCCCTCCAGGAGCTTCGGTTGATCTTTGCCAACCGGGATACTCGGGTGATCTCCTCGGGCGAGATCGCCAAACAGGCGGAGCGGGTGGAAATGCTTCTCTACCAGCTGAAGGAGGAGGGCTTTGAGTTCCCGGGTCGGATGCGGGACTATGTGGCCCAGGCCTGTAAGGTCTCCGCTCCCAAGCTGTCCCGGCTCAAAGTCATCCGGGAGAATCTGATCCCGGAGTACATGAGCCTGTTCGAGAAAGACAAGCTGCCGGAGCAGACCGCCTACGCCCTGGCCCGTCTGCCGGGAGATTTCCAGCGCCGTATGTTTTCTGCTCTATCTGAGCCGCCCACAGGAGACAAGGCGGAAAAGGTCCTGGCCAAGTATAATGAGGGCTGGCGCTGGGAACCGCAGCTGACCTGCCCGGATGGCAAGGTCTGTAAGCGCGGTGATGTGTTCCTCCGACGGGACTGTGAAGCGCCAGGCTGGGGAGGCTTTTGCGGTGGAAATAGGTGCTGTCTGGAATGCGACCAGGCTAAAGCCAGTTATTCTCCCTGTGAGCGGATGTGCAGTAAGGCCAAGGCCCAGCGTAAGGAGGCAAGCGACAAGAAAAAAGAGGAAGAGCATAAGCGCCAAGAGAA
>JAETQY010000063.1 GCA_021770445.1 Bacillota bacterium
CGTCTGCCCCATCATGTGCGGGTGCTGTGGGACGAGGCGGCCAACACGGGCCAAGTGCCGAACCTGGAAAAGCTGGTGGCCGTCATCCGCTCCCGCGAGGTGAGCCTGACCCTGTTCTACCAGCAGATGGCCCAATGCAAGGCCATCTACGACAAGAACGCGGAAACGATACTCGGCAATATGGACAGTGTGATATTCCTGGGAGGCCGGGAGGCCAGCACCATCAAGGAAATATCCGAAAACTGGCTGGGGAAAGCAACGATCTCCATGCAGACGGAGAGCCGTTCCCGTGGGCAGTCCGAGAGCTTCAGCCAAAACACCCAGCGGCTGGGCCGGGAGCTTATGACCCCCGCCGAGCTTGCCACCATGCCCGGCGACAGGTGCATCCTGCAACTGCGGGGCCTGCCGCCGTTCTATTCCCCCAAGTACGATTTGAAACAGCACCCCAACTACAAATACACCGCCGAGGCCGACAAGAAGAAAAACGCCTTTGACCTCTCCCGGCTCATCCGGCGGCGTATGGAAAAGCTGAACCCCAGCGAGGAATATACCGTGTACGAGGTGGACGTGCCGGACAGGGGCCACATGGAAGAGGACGAGGACATCCTCAACTATGATGACCTGGACGACCCGGACACTTTTGTATAGCTTCTGGCCAGTGTGGCCAGAGGTAGAAGCTGCCGCCTACCAAGGCGGCTTTTTTCATGGCCGGGGCCTGACCCCGGAGAAACGGAGGATTTATGCAGTTCTTCTCTACCGCTGTTACTACTTTGCAGACCCTTGTTGTGGCCCTGGGCGCGGGCCTTGCCGTGTGGGGCGTGGTCAATCTGCTGGAGGGCTACGGCTCGGACAACGCTGCGGCCAAGTCGCAGGGCATCAAGCAGAATGGCTGAAAGAGCTGCTGATTGACGGGATCATGGGCAACCTGGGCGGGCTGTTCGATAACGTCAACGCCCAAGTCGGGGAGATCGCGGTGCAGGTGGGAACCACCCCGGCGGCATGGCACGCCGGGGTGTTCTCCCTCATCCGCCAGCTTTCCGAAACGGTGATACTGCCTATCGCCGGGCTGGTGTTGACCTTTGTGGCAACCTACGAGCTGATCCAGATGATCCTCGAAAAAAATAATATGCACGAATTTGACGTGGCGAATATCTACAAGTGGGTATTCAAAACGTCCTGCGCCATCCTCATTCTGACGAACACATTCAATATCGTTATGGCGGTGTTTGACGTGTCGCAGAGCGCGATTGCAAGCGCGGCGGGGCTGATACGGGGCAGTACCAGCGTCACGCCGGATATGCTGGCCGACCTGGAGGCCACGCTGGAGACAATGGACATCGGCTCCCTGCTGGGCCTGTTCATGCAGTCCATTTTAATCAACGTCACCATGACGGCCCTGAACATCATTATTTTTGTGCTGGTGTATGGCCGCATGATTGAAATATATCTGCTGACCAGCCTTGCCCCCATCCCCGTGGCGACCCTCTCCAACCGGGAACTGGGCGGGACAGGGCAGAACTACCTGAAATCCCTGTTTGCCGTGGCGTTCCAGGGGATGCTCATTCTGGTATGTGTGGCGATCTACGCCGTACTCATTCAGGGCATCGCCACCAGCGGCGACCCCATAGGGGCCATTTGGGGGACTATCGGCTACACGGTGCTGTTGTGCTTCATGCTGTTCAAAACGGGCGGCATCGCCCAGCGTGTCTTTGGCGCTCACTGACGAAAGGACGGTGATTTATGCAGAACGACTTTACTTCTGGCCAGTGTGGCCAGAGCTTTGCCCCGGACGGGCGGCCCCTGGCCCCGGACGGCCTGTTTCTCATGGACGGCATCGAGGGGCTGCGCTCCCTGCCCCGGCACTCGGTTGATATGCTCCTGACCGATCCGCCCTACGGCACAACCCGGAATTACTGGGATGTGCCTTTGCCCCTGCCGGAGCTGTGGGAGGCGGTGCGGTGGGCGGTGAAGCCGGAGGGGGCGGTGCTGCTGTTCGCCCAATGCCCCTATGATAAGGTGCTGGGCGCGTCCAACCTCCCCATG
>JAETQY010000064.1 GCA_021770445.1 Bacillota bacterium
CAGATATGGTAGTGATAGCCTCCAATATCCGTATGGTACTCGTCGATAAAGCGGCATACCCGTTCAGCCGGTTCCCTGTCGGGGTAGGTGATTCGGATGCGCCCGCCGTCCGGGAGATGGAACAGCGTTTTATAGTCGCTGTCGATAAAGCGGATGTACTTTTTTTCGGGCATCGCAGTCTCCTTTCCAAAAGGGGAAATGCGTCTCACGGTGAGACGCATTTCCCGGTGGTTCTTTTAATAGCCGGTCTTGGGCAGGGGCGTGGGCTTGCCGTACACCGTCGTTACCCAGCGGGTCACGGCCTGCACCCAAATACCGTTATAGGTGCCGCCCACGTCAGCGACATTGACAAAGCTGCTGCCGGGGGTCAGGCCGGACACGGCCTTACAGTAGAGCATGGGGGGCTCCACCTGGCTAAAGCCTGCGGGCACCTGTCCGAACACAAACATAATCTCGGTGACGCGCTCGTTGGCTCCCAGGCCCAGGGCCGTGGGGGACGCCGCCAGCGTGTAGTTCCGGCTGGTGCTGAGACTGTCGGCCAGTGTGCGGTAGTCCCCGGTATTGTTCACCTTATAGACGATCTTATAGGTGCCGGGGAAATTGTAGGTGCCGGTGACTACCTTATCCAGCCTCACAGCGGCGGGCAGGGTGTCGCGCCAGTAGAACGACTGGAGCATGACGTTACTGCTGTTGCCGATCCGGGAGAATACATAGCGGACGGGCTGGCCGCTGGTGGCCTCCTTGGGGCCGGTCTTTTCAATGGAGACGCCGGTGGACAGGCTCTTATTGGTGATTTCCAGCTTGACGATCTGGCCGCTGTACTCCAGCACGGCGGTATAGATTTCCGAGGACGCGCCGTAGTTGGCCGGGGCCTTTGTCTCCCGGATGGTGTAGCGGCCCAGAGGGAGCTGCTTGGAGGACGCGAGGCCGTTGGCCCCGGTTACGATGGTATCCACCTTGTTCCCGTTGCGCTCGTTGTAAATCTCAAAGGTGGCTCCCTCCAGCAGCGTCCCGGCGGGCAGTCCGTTGGTGGGGTTGTAGTCGGCGGATTTCTTGATAATCTGGATTTGCCCTCGGACGGCGGTATTAGGCCAGGTAATGGTCGTGCAGCCGCCGTACTGCACATAAATGGTCTTGGGCTGGGTGTCCAAAATATACCCGTCCGCACACTCAATTTCCCGAACGGTGTACTTACCGTCCGCGAGGCCCTGGTCGATATACACATATCCCTCGTTGTCGCTCTGATAGGTGCCGATGGGGTTCCCCTTGGCGTCGGAGAGCAGGAACGTCACGCCGTAGATGCCCTCGCCGGTGAGACTGTCCACCTTATGAATAAGGGCGCTGCCGGTCTGCCGGTTGGTGAT
>JAETQY010000065.1 GCA_021770445.1 Bacillota bacterium
ATCACCAACCGGCAGACCGGCAGCGCCCTTATTCATAAGGTGGACAGTCTCACCGGCGAGGGCATCTACGGCGTGACGTTCCTGCTCTCCGACGCCAAGGGGAACCCCATCGGCACTTATCAGAGCGACAACGAGGGATATGTGTATATCGACCAGGGCCTCGCGGACGGAAAGTACACCGTCCGGGAAATTGAGTGTGCGGACGGCTACATTTTAGACACCCAGCCCAAGACTATTTATGTGCAGTACGGCGGCTGTACCACCATCACATGGCCTAACACCGCCGTCCGGGGACAAATCCAGATCATCAAGAAATCCGCGGACTACAACTCCACCAACGGGCTGCCCGCCGGGACGCTGCTGGAGGGAGCTACCTTTGAGATTTACAACGAGCGCAACGGGAACAAGGTGGACACCATCGTGACCGGGGCCAACGGCCTCGCCTCGTCCAAGCAGCTCCCCCTGGGCCGCTACACCATCCGGGAGACAAAGGCCCCGGCCAATTACGGCGCGTCCTCGGAAACCTACACCGCCGTATTGGAGTACAGCGGCCAGATCGTCAAGCTGGAAATCACCAATAAGAGCCTGTCCACCGGCGTCTCCATTGAAAAGACCGGCCCCAAGGAGGCCACCAGCGGCCAGCCTGTCCGCTATGTGTTCTCCCGGATCGGCAACAGCAGTAATGTCATGCTCCAGTCGTTCTACTGGCGCGACACCCTGCCCGCCGCCGTGAGGCTGGATAAGGTAGTCACCGGCACTTACAATTTCCCCGGCACCTATAAGATCGTCTACAAGGTGAACAATACCGGGGACTACCGCACCCTGGCCGACAGTCTCAGCACCAGCCGGAACTATTCGCTGGCGGCGTCTCCCACAGCCCTGGGCCTGGGAGCCAACGAGCGCGTCACCGAGATTATGTTTGTGTTCGGACAGGTGCCCGGAGGCTTTAGCCAGGTGGAGGCCCCCATGCTCTACTGTAAGGCCGTGTCCGGCCTGACCCCCGGCAGCAGCTTTGTCAATGTCGCTGATGTGGGCGGCACCTACAACGGTATTTGGGTGCAGGCCGTGACCCGCTGGGTAACGACGGTGTACGGCAAGCCCACGCCCCTACCCAAGACCGGCTATTAAAAGAACCACCGGGAAATGCGTCTCACCGTGAGACGCATTTCCCTTTTGGAAAGGAGACTGCGATGCCCGAAAAAAAGTACATCCGCTTTATTGACAGCGACTATAAAACGCTGTTCCACCTCCCGGACGGCGGGCGCATCCGAATCACCTACCCCGACAGGGAACCGGCTGAACGGGTATGCCGCTTTATCGACGAGTACCATACGGATATTGGAGGCTATCACTACCATATCTG
>JAETQY010000012.1 GCA_021770445.1 Bacillota bacterium
GCTATCTCCGGACGACTGGAACCGTCAGGTGGCGGAGATACAGGAGCTGAAGGATACTGCTCTAAGAGGAACCATAACCTTAAAAGAACTGAAAGTACATTTGGCAGGCTATTAAGTTCCTGAGAACCCTTAAGTTAGGCTCACGCCGGGCGCTCTTCCGTATAGTGATTCAGCTCGTTCGCCATTTCCCATGCCAGATGGAAACCGCAGATAAAACCATCCACGGAACGTTTCTCAATGATTCCAATGATTGCCGTCATGGGAGACGACTTGGGAGATATAATCGACTGACAAAAGAAAAACGGCTATATCAAGCATAACACTTGATATAGCCGTTATTTCTTTGCGAGTCCGCTTGAAAACGCCAGTAAAAACGGCAATCTGAAACCTCGTTATATGATTCTTCCGCTTCTCACAGGCACACTCCCGCCCGGTATGTAACCGTCACCTGATGCCCTACCGCCGTCCGGTCCGCCCGCTCAAACTTCATCGTTCGTATGGGCGTCATCCTCTTGGAAATGATAAAGTTGAAGTTTTCCTTATTTCAGGCTATACTACCTACAGATGAATGAATGGGAGAGGAGGGGTTCGCCATGTCCAAGCATGGCCGTGGAAAATACTGCACCTTATCCATATTAAAGAGGCGGGGCTGGAATGAGGAGCTGATCCGTGAACTTCTCCCTAAGCCGCGCTATATGATGGCTGGCGGCCATCCCGTCCGATTTTGGGCCAAGGAGGATGTGTACGAGGCGGAGCAAAACCCCCGTTTTCTCAGCGAAAAGGGGAGAGCGCGTCCGGCGGACGACTCCGCCAAGTCACCCACGCCGGGGACGAAGCGGGCCTGCGCCCAGCTGAATCAAGCCTGGAGTCCGTCGGGGCACGACGGCTCCTCGGTCTGGCTTCTGGCGGAGCACTACCACCACGCCCTGATCAGCCAGCTCCCCGCTGTCTCCAAGAGTCGGATGCAGCGCGCCTCCCAGGCCACGGCCTGGATCGGCGAGTTTTTGGCCCTGGAGCAGCGGTGCGACAGCAAGCAGCTGTCCGTTATTTTGAAAAACTTCCTCCGGGCGGGCCCCTGGCTTGGGGAATATTCCGACCATCCCTTGGTGGAAAAAGTATGTTCCCGCTACACCCAGGTGCTGCTGGCCGCCGCCGGACAGGTCGTCGCGGACTTCACCGCCGCCCAGCCGGAGGCCGATCTGGACAGCTTTCTGCGCCTGAAGGGCTTTCCCCCGCGCCTCCTGCTCGGCGAGGGGTTGGCCACGGTGTGGTCGGTGTGGTATGTGCCCCAGGCGATCCGCACCAGTCTATCCTTGCTCATCGCTCTGAATCCCAAGGACGAATACCCGGAGGCCCGCCGTCTGCACCGGAAATTTGTCCTCCACCTGGGCGGCACAAACACAGGCAAGACCTACGCCGGCTTCCAGCGGCTGCGCCGAGCGAAGACAGGGGTCTATCTGGCGCCCCTGCGCCTGCTGGCCCTGGAGGCCCAGGAGACCCTGCTGGACGCCGGAGTGGCCTGTTCCCTGTCCACCGGCGAGGAGGAGGACCTCCGGGAGGGGGATACCCACATGGCCGCCACCGCGGAGAAGCTGGATCTGAAACAGCGTTATGACGTGGCGGTCATTGACGAGTGCCAGATGATCGCCGACGGGCAACGGGGCTACGCCTGGACCCGGGCCATTTTGGGTGTGCTGGCGGAGGAGGTCCACCTGTGCGCCGCCCCGGAGGCCAGGGATCTGCTCATCCGCCTTATCGAAAGCTGCGGCGACAGCTATGAGGTGGAGGTCCACCAGCGGACCACCCCTCTGATTTGTATGTCCCACACCGTCGACTACCAGCGGGTACAGCCGGGGGACGCCCTCATCACGTTTTCCAAGGTGGGTGTGCTCAGCGTGGCAGAGGACCTGCGCCAAAGCGGCAAGGAGCCGGCCATCATCTACGGAGCCCTGCCCTATTCCACCCGCCGCAAGCAGATGGAGGGCTTTTTGGCAGGGGAGATGGAGTATATCGTCTCCACCGATGCCATCGGCATGGGACTGAATCTGCCCATCCGCCGGATCATCTTTATGGAGACGGAGAAGTTCGACGGTGTGGAACGCCGGGAGCTGAAGCCGGAGGAGATCAAGCAGATCGCCGGCCGGGCGGGACGGTTTGGGATGTACAACCGGGGCTTTGTGGGTGCGACCCAGAACCTGCCCGCTATCCGGGCGGGGCTGGAGGCGGTCATCCCGCCGCTGCAATACGCCGTGGCCGGCTTCTCCGACCTGGTCCTCCAGGTGGACTTCGATCTGCTGGAGGTGCTCACCCAATGGAATCAGATGCCCACTGTGGAGCCCTACCGCAAGCTGGATATCTCCCGCTATATCACCATCATCTCCAAAATGCGGGAGATGGGCTTTGTCCTCACCCGGGATCAGGAGCTGCGGGCGGCCAATATCCCCTTTGACGAGCGGGAGGAGGCGCTGCGGGCGCTATTTTTCCAGTTTCTCCAGTGCTGGCAGCAGGGGGAGAGTTTGGAGCAGCCCGGTCTGCCCGAGGAGGAGCCCACCCTTCCAGAGCTGGAGCTGTACTACAAAAAGCTGGACCTCTATTTCTCCTTCTCCAAGACCTTTGGCTGTCCGGTGGATGAGGACAAGCTCTACGACACCCGGGAGCGGATAGCCGACGAGATCAACGAGATATTGCTCCACCGGCTGCGCAATAACATCCGCTTCTGCGACCGCTGCGGGAAGGCCCTGCCCCTGCATCACAGGGGACGGCTGTGCGATGCCTGCTACCGAAAGGGCCGCAGGTTCCGGTGCAGCTAAAGGCAGGTTCGTACTTTCCCTACCATGAATTATTACTATTACGAAATCTCTTTCATATCCTTCCCTAAAAACACTGTATCGGTTCAAAACCGGACTATCCACTGCGGCGCAGCGGATAGTCCGGTTTTTGAGTAATTTCTCAGTCCCTGCGGATACACACGGTAAACTCATCGACCTTGTGGATATGTACCAAATTTACCCAAGCCTTTTTTCCAGATCCAGCATCCCGCCGCAGAACCGCTCCCACGGTTTCAACGTTATCTGTGACGGGTCGCCCTCCCGAATCCGCATAGTGCGGCGGATCTCTTTGGGAATGACGACACGGCCCAGGTCGTCGATGCGGCGCACAATACCAGTTGCTTTCATATCAAAACTCCTTTTTTCTGTAGTGGATATGTCTGTCTGGCAAAAGATAGTATGTACAATATTCCGCGCATGATACTGATGCCAGCCTTGGGGATGTATGGAAAAAATCCCCCGCTCACATCCAGGGCAGACGCGCCTTGGAGGAGCGGGGGACATTTATTTTGCGGGATCATTCAGCTTTTGAACACCCAGAATTTGTTCATTAGATAGTTGTAGAAGATGGTGATACAGGCCGTGGGCAGCTTGGCCAGCACATTGACCAGATGGTCGGGCACAACCCAGGCCAGGAAGGGAGCGGAGAGGACCCTGGTAAAAACGGCCAGGCTCAGGGAGGAGATCAGGAGATAGCCCGCGCTGGTGGTGAGGTAACGGGCAGCCTCTCCCCGGGTAACTCTGTCCCGCTTCTGGAAGGTCCAGAATTTGTTCCAGATGAAGGAGTGGATATTGGCCACCGCGTAGGCAATGGCGTTGGAGATATAGAGCCCGGCGGCCACCGTTGTCTCCAGCAGGACCAGGGTGGGGCCTTCCCCCACAACCCAGCGGTCCATCACATAGAATACCACAAAGTCCACTAGGGTATTGAGTACGCCAATAATACCGAATTTGAGGAATTTCTTCGGGTCAAAGAGGCGGATAAAATGGATCAGTTTCTCTTTCATAAATCGCTCCTGCACAGGGCTGGCCAGGGGTTACGGTCCGTCCTTCCGCACGGCGCGGCGGATGCGGAATACGTCCCAGAACATCCGCAGACTGTCCCTGACCACATGTACCTTAGACTCCCGGAAATTGATGACGGACACCGGAATTTCTTCCACCTTCAGGCCCAGCTTGTCCGCCCGCATGAGGACCTCGAAGTCAAAGGAGAAGCCGTCGATGGTACAACTGGAAAAAATCTGGCGGGCGGCCGCCTGGCGGTAGCCCTTGATGCCGCACTGGGTGTCGTAGGTCAGGCCGGACATCCTGCGGGACAGTAGGCCAAAGCACTTGGACATCAGAACCCGCAGGGGAGGATAGTTCCGATAGCCCTCCTTGTCCAGATGCCGGGAGCCGATCACCAGGTCCGCCCCGGAGGAGGCGAAGCGGTCCAGCATTACGCCGAATACGTCTGTCCCGTAGGCCAGGTCCGCGTCGGTGCACAGGATGATGTCGCCCCGGGCGGCCAGCATGCCTGTCCGGACAGCCCGGCCCTTGCCGCGGTTGGGACTATAGCTCTCCAGCCGGACGTGGGGGTCCCGGCAGCCCAGCACCAAACCGGTCATGTTGTCTGTGCTGCCATCGTCCACAAGAATGATCTCATAGTCCTCCACCAGCTCCGCCAGCTTGGCGGATACCGTGTGAAGGGTATCCTGTATGATTTTGCTCTCGTTGTATGCGGGAATTACCAGTGATACCTTCATTGGCGCAAAAGCCCTCCGTTTAGCTTGCAATTCCTTCCTATCGTATACTTTTTCGCCTGGAATGTCAAGGAAATTCCGCTGAATGCATAGATGGAAAGGGAAACTGATTTTCCTCTTGCGTTCCCGGAAAAAAACGGTTATACTGGTAGACAAGAGAGCGGGGCCGGGCGACCGGCCATTCCCCGCCGGAGCGGTCCGGCAATACTAATTTTTAGGAGGAAAACAGTTATGAAAGTAGCGATTTTCGGCGCCGGCACCATGGGCAGCGGTATTGCCCAGGTATTCGCGGCTAAGGGCCACACCGCCCTGATGTACGCCAGCAGCGTGGCCTCCGCCCAGCGGCACAAGGACAACCTGGACAAGTCCCTCCAGAAGCGAGTGGACAAGGGCAAGATGGACCAGGCCGCCAAGGACGCCCTGATGGCCAACGTGCTGGTGGAGGAGAAGTCCGCTGCCGCCGACGCCGACCTGATCATCGAGTGTGTGAAGGAGGACATGGCCACCAAGAAGGAGCTGCTCAATGAGCTGGACGCCATGTGCAAGGAGGGCACCATCTTCGCCTCCAACACCTCCTCTCTGTCCATCACTGAGATGGCCCTGGGCCTGAAGCACCCTGTGATCGGTATGCACTTCTTCAACCCCGTGCCCAGCATGAAGCTGGTGGAGGTCATCCGGGGCGCCAATACCGACCAGGAGACCTTCGACTTCATCTTCAACCTGTCCAAGGAGATCGGCAAGGAGCCTGTCGAGGTGGCCGAGGCCCCGGGCTTTGTGGTCAATAAGATTCTTATCCCCATGATCAACGAGGCGGCCGACCTGCTGTACACCGGCGTGGCCTCCGCTGAGGGCATCGACACCGCTATGAAGCTGGGCGCCAACCACCCCATGGGCCCCCTGGCCCTGGGCGACCTGGTGGGCCTGGATGTATGCCAGGCCATTATGGACACCCTGTACAATGAGACCGGCGATCCCAAGTACCGCTGCTCCCTGCTCATCCGCAAGATGGTCCGGGGCGGCCTGCTGGGCCGCAAGACCGGCAAGGGCTTCTACGACTACAGCAAATAAGCAGAAAAAACGCGCCCACCCCCGCGGGGGTGGGCGCATTTTTTATGTTCGGACGATATCACACAGCAGTCGCAGGGCCTCCAGATAGCCCTCCAGCCCGTGGCCCTTGATGGTGGCCACGCAGGCCGCCCGGATGTAGGACACATGGCGGAAGTCCTCCCGGCTGTCCGGGTCGGAGATGTGGACCTCCACAGTGGGGATGCCCACTGACTTTACCGCGTCAAGCAGGGCCACGCTGGTGTGGGTGTAGGCGGCGGGGTTGATGATAATGCCGTCCATCTTGTCAAAGTAGGCCTCCTGGATGGCATCCACGATCTCCCCCTCGCAGTTGGACTGGAAAAACCGGACACTCACCCCCAGCCGCTCCGCCTCGGCCTGGATCATATCCGCCAGGTCGTCGTAGGTGGCCGTGCCGTAGATTTCCGGCTGACGAGTGCCTAGAAAGTTCATATTAGGGCCGTTAATCACCATTACTTGCACAAAAATCCCTCCAAATTAGCTGGGCAGTTTGTTCCAGCGCCACGCTGTTGTCGATCACCACGTCGGCCGCCGCCTGGTACAAGGGTCTCCGGGCTCGGTACATCTCCGCTAAATTCCCCGCCTGGGACAGGGGGCGGCCGTCCCTGGGCAGAAGGACCAACTCCCGGCGGAGGAAATACACCCGTCCGGTGCGGCGCAGGGCAGCCCGGTTGTCCTCCCGGAGCACTGACCCGCCGCCGGTGGCGATCACTTGGCCATCCTTGGCACAGACATCGGCCAGCACCTGAGCCTCCAGTGCCCGGAAGGCCTCCTCGCCCTCGTCCCGGAAGATGTCCGGGATGGACCTGCCCGCCCTGCGGACGATTTCTCCGTCCAGGTCCACCAGGGGCCGGCCGGACAGAGCGGCCAGCTCCTGGCCCACGGTGGTCTTGCCGCAGCCCGGCATCCCCACCAGAACGATGTTGGTCCGGTCATGCCAGAGCTGAGCGACGATCTTCTCGGTCTCCTCTGTAGGGACTGTGCGGTCAAAAAACAACTCCTCCGCCCGCACCGCCTGGGCCACTAGCATGGGTAGTCCGCCGCTGCGGCGCAGGCCGCATTCCTTCGCCTGGAGGAGCAGGTCGGTTCGGCTGGGGTTGTAGATCACATCCAGTACCGCCTCCAGCTCGGGCAGGCGAGACAGGTCCACCGGCCGGCCAGACATGTTAGGCCACATGCCCACGGGGGTGGTGTTGACCAGGACATGGGCGTCGGCGTGGCGGTCCAGGTTGTCGTAGTTGTCTGGGCCAGAGCGGGAGACCACTACAGGCTCTCGGGCGCCCGCCTGCCGGGCGGCGGCCTGGGCAGTGAGGGAGGCCCCGCCGCTGCCCAGAATGACAACCTTTTTTTGAAACAGGGTGACATTTGCCCGGCAGAGCATGTACAAAAAGCCGTCGATATCGGTGTTGTAGCCATACAGTTTACCGTCAACCCTTCGTACAAGAGCGTTGACAGACCCGATGGCTTGGGCGCCCTCGTCGATTACGTCGCAGAAGGGCATCACATCCCGTTTGTAGGGCATGGTCACATTCAGCCCGCCCAGGTCCTCCCGGCGGAGGAAGCCCTCCAGCTCATGGGGTTCCAGCTCAATGAGCCGGTAGTCCTCGCAGCCCAGGGCCTTGTGAATGGGGACGGACCAGCTGTGGCCCAGCTTTCGGCCCAGGAGGCCGTAAACTTTTTTATTCATATAGTTTACACCTCTGCGTAGCCGCCCAGGAACTGGAACTGGGCGCAGCTGCGCTCCATCTCCTCCAGGCAGGCCAACACGCTGGGGTCCTTCACACTGGCCTCCAGCTCCAGGAAGAAGATGAACTCAAAGTCGCTCCCCGCCACCGGACAGGACTCCAGCTTGGTCATGTCGATATCCAGGGCGGCCAGCTTGGACAGCACCTCATACAGGGCGCCTGGCTTGTTGTCCAGGGCAATAATCAGGCTGATTTTGTTGGCACCGGCGTAGATCACCGGGTCCTTGGCTACACAGATAAAGCGGGTGTAGTTGTTGTCGCTGTCCTGGATATTTCCGTTGACGCACTCCAGGCTGTACAGAGCGGCACAGGGGTGGGAGGAGATGGCGGCGGCGTGGGGATTCCCGCTCTCGGCCACCAGCTTGGCGGCCAGGGCGGTGTTGCCGCATGGGATCACCTTCACGTCCTTGAGCCCGCCCAGGAACTTGGAGCACTGGCCGATGGCCTGCTCGTGGGAGTAGATCTCTGTGATGTCCTCCTGCTTCACCCCGGGCAGGGCCAGCAGCTCGTGGCGGATGCACAGGCGGGTAGACCGGACCACTGACAACTCGTGCTCCTGGAGGAGTTGGTACACCGCCCGGACGGAGCCGTTGGAGCTGTTTTCGATGGGCAGCACGCCGAACTTGCACAGCCCGGACTCCACGGCGGACACCACCGCCCCGAAGCTCTTCACATAGACGATGTTCCCCCGGGGGAGCAGGCGGTCGCAGGCCACCTGGGAGTTGGCCCCCTCCACCCCCTGGCAGGCCACCATCCCCGTCTGGGGGAAGACCTCGCTGTTGGAGGCCAGAGCGGCCTTGACGCGCTGGGCTACCTTGGTGGGGGCGGAGATCAGCTCCGCCTGCCGGGACCGGGCCAGCTCGAAGAGGGTGGAGTACAGGTGGTAGGCGTACCGCTCCTTGTCCCCGGCCTTCTGGGTCACCTTGGCCAGGATTTCCCGTTCCCGGGCCTTGTTCAGGATGGGCAGGTGGTGCTCGTTCTTGTAGGCGGCTACCTCCTCGCTGAGGGCCATGCGCTCCAGGAAGAGCGCCAACAGCTGGTCGTCTACCTCGTCGATCTTGCTGCGAATCTCAGAAAGTTCCATGATTTCCCTCCAACAGTAAGTCTAACAGTACAGTCGCCGTCACCGCCTCCACCACCGGGACAGCCCGGTGGGCGATGCAGGGGTCGTGGCGGCCGTGAATTTGCAGTTCCGTATTTTCCATGGCGGACAGGCTGACGGTTTTCTGGGGTTTTCCGATGGACGGCGTGGGCTTGAAGGCCGCCCGCAGAATAATGGGCATTCCGGTGGTGATGCCGCCTAGGATGCCGCCGGCGTGGTTGGTGGTGGCGACGATTTTGCCGCCCTCCATGGCGAAGCGGTCATTGTTTTTAGAGCCTCTGGTGCGGGCGGCCCCGAAGCCGTCGCCAAACTCCACCCCCTTGACGGCGGGAATGCCGAAGAGCGCCGCCGCCAGGCGGTTCTCCACCCCGGCGAACATAGGGTCGCCCAGCCCGGCGGGCAGGCCGATGGCGGCGCACTCCACAATGCCCCCCACGCTGTCCAGGTCCCGCTTGGCCTTTTCAATGACGCCTTGCATAAACTCGCCATATTGATCATTCAGGACCGGGAAGGGTTTTGTGGCAATCTCTTCAAACAACTCTGCCGTCAGATGCTCCGAAAAGGGCTCATCCCAGATGTTCCCCGCGGAGCGCAGGTGCGCCCCCACGTAGACCCCACGCCGGGACAGAATCTGCTTGGCGATCCCCCCGGCGATGCACAGAGGGGCGGTGAGCCGCCCGGAGAAGTGGCCGCCGCCCCGCATGTCGGCGTGCCCCTTCCACTTCACCCAGGCGGTGTAGTCAGCGTGGCCGGGGCGGGGCTTGTCCGCCAGCCCGTCATAGTCCTTGGAGTGCTGGTCGCTGTTGCGGATGACGGCGCACAGGGGCGCGCCACAGGTCTTGCCGTTCTCCAGACCGGAAAGGAATTCGGGTACGTCCCCCTCGTTCCGGGCGGTGGACAGGGAATTTTTCCCCGGCCTGCGTCGGTCCAGGAATCGCTGAAGCTCCGACTGGTCGATCTCCTCCCCGGCGGGCAGGCCGTCCATGACAACCCCGATGGCCGTCCCGTGGGACTGGCCAAAGACGGACACCTTTAAAATTTTTCCAAACTCAGAGGACATCGAATTTCCCTCCCAACCGCTTGTATTCCTCCCAGAAAGTGGGGTAGGATTTTTTCACGCACTCCGCCCCCACCAGGGTGACGGGCTTTCTGCACCGGGTGGCGGCAAGCGCCGCCATCATGGCGATGCGGTGGTCGTTGCAGCAGTCCACGGTTACGCCGCCCTCCAGGCCGTCCCGGCCCGTGATCTTGAGGAAGTCCCGCCCCTCCTCCACCTGAGCGCCCAGGGCGTTCAGCGTTTTTGTCACCGAGGTCAAGCGGTCGCTCTCCTTCATCCGCAGACGGGCGGCGTTGACCAGCCGAGTGGTCCCGTCGTGAAAGGCCGCCATCAGGGCCAGGGGGGGCACCAGGTCGGGGCAGTTGGAGACGTCGATGTTCAGATTTCCGCTTCCGCGTAGCATTGTGATATGCCGCAGCACGATACGGTCCCCCTGGAAAGAGGTTTTTCTCATGTCTAACACGTGGATGTGATTTCCAATCTCGTTCGCGGCGTACCAGAACGCCGCCTGAGACCAGTCGGCCTCCAGTGCAATTACGGTTTTCTGATATTTCTGTCTGCCCGGGATGGAAAAACAGGTGTAGTCCTGATCCTCCACAACAATGCCGGACTGGCGCAGCACGTCAAGGGTCATATCCACATATCCACGGCTTTCCAGCGGGGAGGTGAGGATGATTCGGCTGTCTCCGTCCAGAAGGGGCAGAGCGTAGAGCAGGCCGGTAATGAACTGGCTGGAGACGTTGCCAGGGAGCCGGTATTCCCCCGGTGTCAGTTCACCCCGGACGGTGAGGACGCCGTCCTTCTGTTCGTAGAAAATACCTTTCTCGTCAAAGATGTCGAAATAGGGCTGCTGGGGCCGCTCCATCAACCGCCCCTGGCCGGTGAAAATACCGCCGCCCCGGAGCGCCAGCGCCACAGGAATGAGAAAGCGTAAGGTAGACCCGGATTCGCCACAGTCTAACAAGGGTAGACCGTGTCCCGCCGCTTTCAGGGCGGCGGTGCAGCGGCTGGTTGCCACGAGGTCCTGAGACCAATCCGGCCGGTCTGTCAACCCTGAGCTCCCCGACAACAGCTCGGAAAGAATCGCCCGGTGGACCATGGACTTGCTGGGGGGCGGGGTGACGGCCCCCTCCAGGGGGCCAGGGGTGATGCGGATATCCATACGGTCACTCCACCCCCGCGCGAATGATAGCTTCCAGCTCCGAAACATGGATTTTTTTCAGCTCACAGTGCCCAATTCGTTTTGGCACCACGATGGTGATGCTGTCTCCCGCCCGCTTCTTGTCGGACAGGGCGGCCAGAGCCAGAGCCCGGGCCTCAAAGCCGGTCCGGACGGGCAGGCGGTTTTTCTCCAGGCAGGCGGCGATCCGGTCCGCGGCGGGCCCGTCGGTCCAGCCCAGCTTTTCCGCTGCCCGAGCGATCACAGCCAGCCCCGCCGCCACGGCGTGGCCGTGGGGGATGGTAAAATTGCTGCACTTCTCAATGGCGTGGCCCACGGTGTGGCCCAGGTTGAGCAGCTTCCGCTCCCCCTGCTCCTTCTCGTCCCGCTCCACTACCCCGGCCTTGAAGGCCACGCACCGGGCGATCACTTCCTCCGGGGCGGCGGTGAGGGCGCCGTCCTCAAAGAGGGCGAACAGGCTCTCGTCGCACAGCACCCCCGTCTTGATGGCCTCGGCGGCCCCGTCGGCAAAGACGTCGGGGAGAAGGGTTTTCAGACAGCTTGTGTCACACAGGACGGCGGCGGGCTGCATGAAGGCCCCGGCCAGGTTCTTCCCGGCCCGCAGGTCGATGGCCGTCTTGCCCCCCACGGAGGAGTCCACCGCCGCCAGCAGGGTGGTGGGCAGCTGGACGTAGCGTACCCCCCGCAGGTAGAGGGAGGCGGCCAGCCCCGCCATATCCCCGGTGACGCCGCCACCCAGCGCGGCCACGCAGTCGGTGCGGGTGAGGTGCTCCTCCGCCAGAAACTCCAGGATATTGGACAGAGTGTCAAAGTTCTTGCTTCCCTCCCCGGCGGGAAAGACATAGGCGCTGACCTGGTACCCCGCCTCCAAAAGGGAGCTTTTCACCGCCTCCAGATACAGCGGGGCTACGCTGCTGTCGGTCACCACCGCCATATGGCACAGGGGGACCACTTCCTTCAGCCGCCGGCCGCACTCCGCCAACAGGCCGGGGCCGATGGTCACATCGTACTCGGGGACGGTGCGGACATGGATGGTTTGAATGGACATAATATTAACTCCTTAACAGGCAAAGTTCTTTTTTCGGTTCCTTTTTTCTTTCAAGAAAAAAGGAACAATCGTCCTCAATTCCCGCCGGCGGCGGCCTTCAGCTCCCGGCCCTCCTTGAGCAGGTCGTGGAGCCGTCCGGCGTCCCGGCCTTCCAGGGCGGAGCGGTACTCCTCCAGGTGGCCGATGAGGACCTCCAGCTCGTGGGTGAGGAAGTCGGCGTCGTCCAAAAACAGCTCAGTCCACATGTCCTCGTCCAGCCGGGCCACCCGGGTCATATCCTTAAAGCTGCCGGCGGAGAAGCCCCGGCGGCGCTGGGCCTCGGGGGACTTCACATAGGCGCTGGACACGATGTGGGCCAGCTGGGAGGTAAAGGCGATGATCCGGTCGTGCTCCTCAGGCTGAGAGAAAGTGAGCTTGGCGAAGCCCACGTCCAGAAAGAAGGCCTGCAAGGTCTCCAGCAGCTTCATGTCGGTGCGCTTGTCCGGGGTGAGGATCATGGAAGCCCCCACATACAGGTCCTCGGTGGAGGAGGTAAAGCCGCCCCGCTCCCGGCCGGCCATGGGGTGGCCGCCGATGTAGGCGAAGCCCTGCTCCTCGGCGAGGGGGGCGATCTGCTCCGCCACCACCCGCTTGACGCCGCACAGGTCCACCAAAATGGCGGACTTGCCGATCTGCGGGGCGTGCTCCCGTACCCAGTCCACGGCGGCCCGGGGCCGGATGGCCACCAGCACCAGATCGCACCGGGGCAGGGTCTCCTCGTCCAGCGGGCCGTCGATGGCCCCGCACATCCGGGCTAACATCATGGTCTCCTGGTCCAGGTCGATGCCGTAGACGGTGTGGCCAGTACGATTTTTTACGCTCTTGGCCATGGACCCGCCTATCAGCCCTAAGCCGACGATGCCTACCTTCATGCCTGCCCCTCCATCCCCTTGATGGTGTCGTGGAGGGTCAGCAGCTTTTTAGCCAGAGGATCGAAGGCCTCGGGCTTCAGGGACTGGGGCCCGTCGCACAGGGCGTGGGCGGGGTCGTTGTGGACCTCGATCTGGAGGCCGTCCGCCCCGGCGGCCACCGCCGCCATAGCCAGGGGCTCCACCAGCCAGTATTTGCCGGTGGCGTGGCTGGGGTCCACAATGATGGGCAGGTGGGTCAGCTTGCGCAGCACCGGGACGGCCGCCAGGTCCAGGGTGTTGCGGGTGTAGCTCTCAAAGGTGCGGACGCCACGCTCGCAGAGGATGACGTTCTCGTTGCCCCCGGCCATGACGTACTCGGCGCTCATCAGCCACTCCTCGTAGGTGGCGGACATGCCCCGCTTGATCATGACGGGCTTGTCCTGATGACCCACGGCCTTCAAAAGGTCGAAGTTCTGCATGTTCCGCGCGCCGATTTGGATCACGTCCACGTCCTTGAACAGGGGAAGGTGGGTGACGTCCATCAGCTCGGTGACAATGGGCAGGCCGGTCTCTGCCCGGGCGGCCTTCAAATACTCCAGGCCCTTTTCCCCCAGCCCCTGGAAGGCATAGGGGGAGGTGCGGGGCTTGAAGGCGCCCCCCCGGAGCATGGTGGCCCCGCTGGCCTTGACCGCCCTGGCGATGGCCACCACCTGGTCCTCGCTCTCCACTGAGCAGGGGCCGGCCATAATGGTGAGATTGCCGCCGCCGATCTGGGTATTGCCCACCTTGACGATGGTGTCCTCGGGGTGGAATTTCCGGTTGGCGTTCTTGTAGGGCTCCTGGACCCGCTTCACGTCCTCCACGATGTCTAGGGCGGCGATCAGGTCGATGTCCAGCTTGGAGGTGTCTCCCACCAGGCCTAAGACCGTGTTGGCCTCGCCGATGCTGGTGTGGATGGTGATGCCCTTCTCCTGGAGCCAGGAGATCAGGCTCTCCAGCTGGTCGGGGTTGTGGTCGTGCTTTAAAATGACTATCATAGCGGTGTCCTCCTAAAATAAAATGGTACAAAAAAGCCCGCGGCCGGTCTGGCCGCGGGTCATCATGTACGGATGGTTTCTGCAAAACCAAGATTACACGCCCACATTTTTGGCCAAACCACAACAAGCCTTACCTCCAAAGCAGGTAAAGCTGAAAAAGTAGCAATAAAAGCTGCGGCTGGCGGTGGTCATAGGGCGTGTTCCTCCCGGTTGAAGAAGTTGTAAACAGCATACCACTTTGCCGGGGAAAAGTGAACCGGCAAAACGCAAAAATTATGGAGAGCTGAACCGGATTTTTATGTAAAATATGACGGAAGCTAAGTCCTTTTATCTTTCGTGTTGATAGACACCTATAAATTATTCTCATCGTCGAAATGACTGAATGGGCAGCTATTCAACATGGATGACTGCCCGCAAAAAATTTGTATAACTGCTCAAAATCAAGCCTCTTCTGTTTTAACAGTGGCAAATCCATTTTTCATATACATTTTAATTGCTCCTTGATTCCAATCCGCAACATGCAGAACGATTGGAGAAATGTTGTTACTTTGCATGTAAGAAATAGCAGACTGCAATAACGCTTCTCCGTAACCCACCCTTTGAAAGCTTTTTTCCACAATCAAATCATCTATTTCATTGCCATATATGGCAACCGACCCAATTAATTTTCCATCAACTTCTAAGATGTATATTTTATCTTTTTTGCGTTCCAATTCTTCTTTGCTGTCACAACAATCTACCGGAAATCGCTGCAAAGCTGTTCTCATGTCACGAAAGCATTCCTCATAAATCCTCTTATATTCTTCATAATCAAAAGCTGAATATGCGATTAGCAAAATCGCCGGCGTTTAGATTCATCAACACGAAAAAAAGACAAGTCCGCAGCCCGCTTGACAAAATTTCCTGGCTCTGCTATCATAGGAAAAAATCAATAGATTACCGCCGGGTAACCTGGTCAACGTCTTTGCCGCTCCATAGGCCGTAGAAGGAGCGGCCGGGGGCGTTTATTTTTTTGTTTTGGAGGTTGTTTCCATGTACGAGGGCAGACCCCGCGCGCTGTTTTTCCGCTTTGCCGTTCCCCAGATGATCGGCCTGCTGTTCAACTCGGTCTACACCATTGTGGACGGGGTGTTTATCGGCCACCGCCTGGGGCGGGAGGCCATGGCTGCCGCCGCCGTGGCGGTGCCTCTGATCGAAATTCTGATCTCGGTAGCCATTGCCGCCGGAGCGGGGGCGGGGGTGCTCATCGCGGCCCGGCTGGGTGCGGGGGACAGGGCGGGGGCCCGCCGACTGTTCAACACCGCCGCCTGGATGCTGGGGGCGGCCGGGCTGCTGGTTTGCCTGCTGGGCAACCTGTTTCTGGAGCCTCTGGCCCGGCTGCTGGGGGCCTCGGAGGAGGTGCTCACCCCGGCCTGCGCCTACCTGTGGTTTATCGTCACCTTTGCCCCCTTCCAGCTGTTCAGCTTCCTGCTGGGGGGGATGGTCCGCAACGACGGCCGGCCCAAGCTGGCCATGACTGCCATGATTGCCGGCGCCGGGTCCAATATCCTCCTCGATTACCTGTTCATGTACCCGCTGAACATGGGCATCCGGGGGGCTGCTCTGGCCACCGCCCTGGGCCCCATTTTCAGCGTGCTGATTTTGCTGCCCCACTTTTTGGGCAGGAGGGGGGAGCTGTACTTTGCCCCCTGCCGGCCCCTCCCGGCGGAGGCGGGCAGTATTTTGGCCTGCGGCCTGCCCTCCTTCATGATGGAGTTCTCCATCGGCATCGTCACCTTCCTGTACAACTTTGCCATCACCCGCCACGGCTACGGGGAACTGGGTCTGGCCGCCTACCTGGTCATCGGCTACCTGATGCTGATTCTACTCACCCTGTTCCTGGGGATGGCGGAGGGACTCCAGCCGGTATTCAGCCACTTTATGGCCTCGGGGGAGGAGGGGCGTAACCGGGCCATGCGCCGCTTTTCCACCGGGGTGTTTCTGGGAGTGGGGCTGGTGAGCTGCGCCCTGATCTTCCTGGGCTCCCGGCAGTTTTACCTCCTCTTCGCCCCGGAGGACCCTGAGCTTATCTCCTTCGCCGTGAGCCGGTCGATCCCCTACTTCTGCGGCTTTTTCCTCACCGGCTTCAATATTTTGATGATCTCCTTCTGGCAGGCTACCCAGCAGACCGGCCGGGCGCTGGTATTCTCCCTGGCGCGCAGTGTGGTCCTGCCCCCGGTGCTGATTCTCCTTCTACCCGCCCTTCTGGATCGGGAGGCGCTGTGGTTCTGCCAGTCCGCCGCCGACGCCATTACCGCGCTCTTCGTCATTTTTGCCCTTGTATCCTCCGGCCGGTCTGTGGTACAATCGACCAACCCTGCGTAAGACAGGGTAAGAAATGAGGAAATTTTATGAAAATCAGAATAATCACCGATTCCGCTTCCGACCTGTTGGCCCCGCACCGACCGGAGATCACCGTCCTGCCCATGACCATCACCTTCGGGGAGGAGCAGTTCCGGGACGGGGTGGACCTGACCCACCGGCAGTTCTACGAGAAGCTCATCGAGGGGGAGGAGCTGCCCACCACCAGCCAGATCGCCCCCGCCCAGTTTGAGGAGGCCTTCCGGGCCGCCGTGGAGGCGGGGGAGACGGTGGTGGCTGTGGTGCTGTCGTCTAAGCTATCCGGGACCTACCAGAGCGCCTGCATCGCGGCAGAGGAGTTCCCCGACAAGGTCTTTGTGGTGGACAGCGCCAATGCCACTATCGGGGAGCGCATCCTGGTGGAGCGGGGACTGGAGCTGATGGACCAGGGGCTGGACGCCGCCGCCATCGCCGCGAGGCTGGACGAGGAAAAGGCCGACATCCGGCTGGTGGCCCTGTTGGACACGCTGGAGTACCTAAAGCGGGGTGGCCGGGTGTCCGCCTCGGTGGCCCTGGTGGGCGGACTGCTGGCCATCAAGCCGGTGGTGGCCGTCCAGGACGGCGAGGTGGTGATGTTGGGCAAGGCCCGGGGCTCAAAGAACGGCAATAATCTGCTGGTCCAGGAGATCCAAAAGACGGGCGTGGACTTCTCCCGGCCTTACAAGCTGGGCTATGCCGGCCTGAACGACAGCCTTCTGCAAAAGTACATCGCCGACAGCGCCGCCCTGTGGGAGGGCCACACTGACGCCCTGCCCACCGGCACCGTGGGGGGCACCATCGGCACCCATGTAGGCCCCGGCGCCATCGCCGTGGCCTTCTTCCAGAAGCATTGATAAAAAGGGACGGCCGTAAGGCCGTCCCTCCTCTATATCTTCCGCTGGTATATTTCCCCCGGCGGCTCCGAGTGTCCGCACACCGCCGCCGCCCAGCCGGGACCGGACCATGTACGAAACCAGAGGCCGTCAAACAGGACGGGCTCCTGTCCTGGGAGGGGCACCCGGATATCTCGGAGGTCGGGGGTCAGCCCCCGACCGCTCTCCTTGACCTGGGCCTCCTTCAGCGTCCACAGGAGGGTGAAGGCGGGCCAGAACTCCGGCTGCTCCTCCAGCCAGGCCTGCTCCTCTGCCGAGCAGGCCCGCCGGGGCAGGGAGGGCCGCCGCTCCTTCACGAGCTGGATGTCCACCCCCACAGGGGCGCTGTCCAGGGCGCACAGAGCCAGGTCCCCGCTGTGGCTGAGGTTGAAATGGAGGCCGGTATGTCCCGGGAAATAGGGCTTGCCGTGCTCCTGACGGGCGATTTCGGGCAGAGGGGACAGGCCCCAGGTCTCCCGGACCGCCAGGGCCAGCAGGTCCCGGGCCTGAGCCCGGGCTGTCAGACCCGCCGCGCTGTAAATGAGCATAAAAATCCCCTCCCTTTTCAGTATAGCAGAAACGGGAAGGGGAAAACAGGAAAAGTTCTTTTTCGGTTCCTTTTTCTTTCAAGAAAAAGGAACAAAAAGGAACAAAATTTTAACAGGGCAGAGGCAGCCAGGAGCCCACGGCGGCCAGGTCCCGGAAGAGCAGTCCCTCCGGGGGGTAGAGGGTGAACCAGCCGATGAGCAGGGCCAGAAGGACGGTCACAAGGATAGGAAGCATCCATTTTACCCCCTGGAAGGGGCCAGAGAAGCGGGTGGGCAGCCAGAAGCCCAGGGCCATCACCAGGATGTAAATGGCGATATCCACCCACATGGCCTCCCCGCCCAGGGTGATGTGGTACAGCCAGCCCAGAATCAGCATCAGGGCGCACAGCAGAGGCAGGACCAGCAGCCAGGGGCGCACACCGCCCGGCCGCCCCCGGTTGAGGACCAGGGCAGCCCCCAGATAGGGCCAGAAGATCAGCTTCACATGCTCCCACAGGCTCTCGTTGACAGGGGAGAACAGGGCGGTGACGGCGTTGGGCCACCAGCCGTACAGAAAATGGAGGGCACAGCCGGCCAGCACAGCGGCGGCGAAGGTGAGGATCAGCTGTCGCTTGGGATAGATCATATCTCTCGCTCCTTTCGGTACAATTTATGCACAATAAAGTGCTTTCATACGGGAACGAATAATTTTTCTCCGCCGGGAAAGGCTAAAGGGCAAAGTGAACGATAAAGGAGCGATATGATTTGAGCATGACCAATCAGGACTACGGCAAGCTGGTCAACGAGAAGTCGAGGCCCTCGCCCATGGGGAAGAATCTGGTGTGGGCCTTTCTGGTGGGGGGCGCCATCTGCGCTGCTGGCCAGGGGCTGATGAACCTCTATCAGAAGTACGGCCTGGATAAGGAGCAGGCGGGGACGGCCACCTCTATCACCCTCATTTTTGCCGCCGCCCTGTTGACCGGACTGGGGCTTTTTGACAAGCTGGCCAAGCGGGCGGGGGCGGGCACCCTGGTGCCCATCACCGGCTTTGCCAACGCCATGGTGTCTCCAGCTCTGGAGTTCAAAAGCGAGGGGCTGGTCACCGGGACCGCCGCCAAGCTGTTCACCGTGGCGGGGCCGGTGCTGGTGTTCGGCATCAGCGCCAGCGTGATCTACGGCCTGATTTTGTGTCTGCTGCAGAGCCTATGACAAGAGCCCGCGCCGGGGGGACCGGCGCGGGCTTTCTCTTGTCCCGCAGGCTGTCAGGATGCTGAAAACTGAGAATAATCACCAGAACGGAGCGGCCTTTTTTGTAGCTTTGACACTTGCGCCGCCAGAAAAATTTTGCTATAATACGCTTTACTTGAAAACATCCGGAATTGCGCTGAAGAGGATAATGAAGGAGTGGTAAACATGGGTTTGTTTGGAACACAGCCGAAGCAGGAACCGGCCAGCACTCCCCTCTATGAGGAGGAGCCCTTTGACGAGCTGCCCACACTGCCTAAGGCGAAAAACAACACCATCATTGCCCAGGGGATCACTTTTACCGGCGTGATCCGCGGTGAGGGCAACGTACAGGTGGAGGGCCGTCTGGATGGTGAGATTGACCTGAAGGGCGGTGTAGTCGTGGCGGCCGGAGGAATGGTGCAGGGCCCCATCACGGCCGACGCGGTGCGGGTGGCCGGCGACGTTCAGGGGAGCATCACCGCCCGGGAGCACCTGTGCCTGGAGCGCACCGGCGGCATCCACGGGGATGTGACCACCGCCTCTCTGATCGTGGAGAACGGCCGTCTGGACGGCAGCAGCACTATGCTGACCCCGCCTGAGCGGCCCTATGAGCCCGATGTGGTCAGCCAGGACCTGCGGTTCGGCGACAGCTACCATTTGGATGAGGAATAAAAATAGCCCGGAGCTTTAAGCTCCGGGCTATTTTTATGTCTGGCTTCAGCTCTGGGCGATGTTGTGCTTCTCGGCGTAGCCGGTAAGAATCAGGGTCAGAGCGCCGTCGCCGGTGACGTTGCAGGCGGTGCCGAAGCTGTCCTGAAGGGCGAAAATGGCCAGCATCAGGGCGGTGGCGTCGCCGGAGGTGGCGGGATCGGTGAAGAGAATGCCGGTAATCAGGCCCAGGGAGGCCATCACCGTGCCGCCGGGGACGCCGGGGGCTCCGATGGCGAAGATGCCCAGCAGCAGGATAAACAGGATCATGGAGCCAACATTGGGCAGCTTGCCGAAGAGGACCTGGGAGACGATCATCACGAAGAAGGTCTCGGTGAGGGCGGAGCCGCACAGGTGGATGTTGGCGAACAGGGGGATGCCGAACTCCACCATGTCGGGCCGCAGGCTCTTGCTCTTCCGGGCGCCCTCCAGGGCCACGGCCAGGGTGGCGGCGGAGGACATGGTGCCCACGGCGGTGAGATAGGCCGGGCCGTAGTGCTTGATGACTTCAATGGCGCTGCGGCCCGAGTAGGCCCCAGCCGCGCCGTAGAGGACGGCCAGCCAGATGTAGTGGCCCGCCATGACGATGACAATGGCCAGCAGGAAGACGGGGAACTGCTTGGTGATGGTGCCGTCGTAGGCCAGACCGCAGAAGGTGAGGGCGATGAAGAAGGGCAGCACAGGGATGACCACCTTTTTTACCACCATCAGCACGATCTCCTGGAACTCGTCCAGCACAGCAATCACAGTTTTGGCCTTGGTCCACACGGCGGCCAGACCCACCAGGATGGAGAATACCAGGGCGCTCATGACCGGCATGATCTGGGGGATATCCAGCTGGAAAGCCACGCCGGGCAGGTCCCTCAGACCCTCCATGGTGGAGGCGATGGGCAGGTGGGGCACCAGGACGTAGCCCGCCACCATGGACATGAGGGTGGCCAGTACAGTGCTTGTATAGGCGATTACGATGGCTACACCCAGCATCCGGGTGGCGTTGGAGCCCATCTTGGTGATGGAGGGGGCGATAAAGCCGATGACGATCAGGGGCACGCAGAACATAATCACTTGGTTGAGCACATATTTCAGCGTGACCACAACGGTCATGGCGCTCTCTGGCAGGAACAGGCCGGCAATGATGCCGACGATGATGCCCACCAGCAGCTTCAGGGGTAGGTTGTCAGATTTTTTCATAAATATCTCCTTTCCCTATATAGCGACACACAAATCGCTGTGTCCTATCATAGCATATTATATGAAAAAAGGCAAATTTATGTGATCAGGCCAGCAGGGTGTGCTCCACCAGGATCTTGAGCCCCATGCCGATCAGGATCAATCCTCCGGCCAGCTCTGCCTTGCTCTTGAAACGGACGCCGAAGGCAGCCCCCACCTTCACCCCGGCGGCGGACAGGACGAAGGTGGTCGCGCCGATAAAGGCTACGGCGAGAAAAATGTTGTCCACCTGGAGGAAGGCGAAGGTGACCCCCACGGCCAGGGCGTCGATGGAGGTGGCCACCGCTAGGGGCAGCATGGCCCTGGGGGAGAAGGAGCTGTCCAGCGCCTCCCCCTCGCCCCCACGGGACTCCCGCACCATGTTGAAGCCGATGAGGCCCAGCAGGACAAAGGCAATCCAGTGGTCCACCGAGACGATCAGCCCCTGGAAGCGCACCCCCAGCAGCCAGCCCAGAAGGGGCATCAGGGCCTGGAAGGCGCCGAACCACCCTCCACAGGTGAGACAGTGGCCCAGCCGGGGCCGCTCGACGGACAGGCCCTTGCAGATGGAGACGGCGAAGGCGTCCATGGACAGGCTTACCGCGATGATAAAGAGCTCATACAGCCGCATAACAGGTCCTCCTTGCGTTGATGCCTTCTGCTATACCATAAACCCCCGCCCCTGTCAACCTATTTTTTCCGGGGAGAAAATATGACGGACCCGGCCAAAGGGGCCGGGTCCGTGGAGGTTCAGATATTGGCGTGGGCCAGCTGGGGTTCCCGCTCCGGACGGAGCGCCTCCTCCCGGGGGCGGGCGGGCTGGTCGTGGGTCAGGCCCCGGGCGTTGGCCAGCATCAGCTTGATCCGGTTCTCCTGGTTGATCTTGGTGGCGCCGGGGTCGTAGTCGATGGCCACGATGTTGCTGTAGGGGTAGTCGTCCTTCAGCTTGCGGATCATCCCCTTGCCTACGATGTGGTTGGGCAGACAGCCGAAGGGCTGGGTGCAGACGATGTTGTTGGTGCCCGAGTGGATGAGCTCCAGCATCTCGGCGGTGAGCAGCCAGCCCTCCCCCATCTTGTTGCCGTCACCCAGGTAGCCGTGGACCAGGCGGTGCAGGTCCTGGAAGGTGCCCGGGGCCCGGAAGCGGCCCGACTGCTCCAGGGCGGCGATCATGTCCCGCTGGCAGGCCTCGATGTACTTCATAAAGAGATTGCAGCCGAATTTCTTAATCCACTTGCCGCCATACAACTCCACATCGGCCACCCGGTTGTAGATTTTGAAGATGATAAAGTCGGTGAGGCCGGGGACGACAGGCTCCACCCCCTCGGACAGCAGGAACTTTTCCAGGTTGTTGTTGCCTAGGGGGGCGAATTTTACATAGATCTCGCCCACCACGCCCACGCGAATCTTGGGCTCCCCCGCCACGGGGATAGCGGCGAAGTCGGAACAAATCTCGTTAAAGTTGGCCCGCATCTGCTTGCGGCTCATGCCCTTGCCCGCCTGGAAGCCGTCCACCAGCCGCTGGGACCAGGTGTCGATCATAGCGTCGGCGGCGCCGGGCTCCACCTCGTAGGGGCGGACCTGGTTGGCCACGTTGACGATGATATCGCCGTACATCATAGCGTACACCGCCTTGCGGATAAAGGGGAGGGTCAGGGAGAAGCCAGGGTTTTTCTCCAGCCCGGACAGGTTCACCGACACCACGGGGATGTAGTCCATGTCCGCCTTGGCCAGGGCCTTGCGCAGCAGGTGGATGTAGTTGGAGGCCCGGCAGCCACCGCCGGTCTGGGTGATGAGCAGGCCCACCTTGTGAGGGTCGTAGCCCCCGTGCTTCACCGCGTCGATGAGCTGGCCAATCACTAACAGGGCGGGGTAGCAGGTGTCGTTGTGGACGTACTTCAGCCCCTCGTCCACGATCCCCCGGTGGTTGGTGGTGAGCATATCCACCTTGTAGCCCTCGCACTCCAGCAGCTTTTTCATCATGCCGAAGTGGACGGGGAGCATCTGGGGCATGAGAAGGGTGTACTCCTCCTTCATCTCCTTGGTGAACAGCAGGCGGCCGGTGTCGTCATAGACTAATTTTGCCATGGTGGGAACTCCTTTCCGGTGTAACGGTGGATAAATGGTGTGTAGGGGCCGCCGCCTTCGGCGGCCCATTTTAATTTGAAGCGTGCGGGCCGGCGAGGGCGCCGGCCCCTACGTTTTTTTTCGTGCCTCAATGGCGGCCATGAGGGAGCGGATGCGGATTTTTACCGCGCCCAGGTTGCTGATATCGTCGATTTTCAGCTGGGTGTACAGCTTGCCGCCCTCCTCCAGGATGGAGCGCATCTCGTCGCCGGTGATGGCGTCGATGCCGCAGCCGAAGGAAACAAGCTGGATGACCTCCATGTCGGGCTGGGTGCACACATACCGGGCGGCGTTGTACATCCGGGCGTGGTAGGTCCACTGGTTGAGGACGTGGCGGGGGGCCTTGTCCTCCAGATAGGCCACGGCGTCCTCGGTGACCAGCACGAAGCCGTAGGAGGTAATCAGGTCGTTGATGCCGTGGTTGATCTCCGAGTCCATGTGGTAGGGCCGGCCGCACACCACCAGGATGGGGCGGCCTTCGGCCCGGGCCTGGTCGATGTAGGTCCGGCCGGTGTTGCGCAGGTCGTTTTTATAGGCGTTGTAGGCGATGTAGGCGGCCTTCACCGCGGCGGCGGTCTCCCGCTTGGGAATCTGGAACTCATTGAAGAACCACTCCCCGGCCTTGCGCTCCATGTCCTTAGGGCGGTGGAGGCCGAAGTAGGGGTAGAGGTAGCGGGTCGTTTTCAGCTCCGGGACGTTGGCGGCGATCAGCTCGGGGTAGTAGGCCACCACAGGGCAGTTGTAGTTGTTGTCTCCCACACCCTCGTCGAAATTGTAGGGCATACAGGGGTAGAAGATGGCGTCCACCCCCGCCTCCACCAGGGCCTCCACATGGCCGTGGAGCAGCTTGGCGGGGTAGCACACCGTGTCCGAGGGGATGGTGCGCTGGCCCTTGAGGTAAATCTTCCGGGAGGATTCCGGGGACAGGACCACCTCAAAGTTGAGCCGGGTGAACAGCTCGAACCAGAAGGGCAGGTTCTCGTACATATTCAGCCCGAAGGGGATGCCGATCTTCCCCCGGGAGCCATCCCCCTCCCCCTTGCCGCAGAGGGCCCGGAGTTTGGCATATTTGTACCGCATCAGGTCGGGCAGGCGGCTGGGCTCCTCACCCAGGGGGCGGGAGCACCGGTTGCCCGACACGAACCGCCGCCCGCCGTCGAAGGAGTTCACCGTCAGGGAGCAGTGGTTGGTGCACAGCCCGCAGGTGGCGGGCTTGGCGGTGTGGGTGAAGTGCTCCAGCGCCTTGGCGTCCAGAATGGTGGACCGCTCCAGCCCCAGGTCCCGGGCGGCCAGGGCGGCCCCAAAGGCCCCCATGATGCCGGCGATCACCGGGCGGGTGACATTTCGGCCCAGCTCCTGCTCGAAGGCCCGGAGCACCGCGTCGTTGAGGAAGGTGCCCCCCTGGACCACGATGTGTTTCCCTAAATCGTCGGCGGAGGCGGCCCGGATGACCTTGTAGATGGCGTTTTTCACGATGGAGGTGGACAGCCCGGCGGAGATGTCCTCCACGCTGGCCCCGTCCTTCTGGGCCTGCTTGACGCTGGAGTTCATGAACACGGTGCACCGGGAGCCCAGGTTCACCGGCTTCTGGGTGAACAGGCCCAGCTTGGCGAAGTCGGCGATGCTGTAGCCCAGGGCCTTGGCGAAGGTCTCGATAAAGGAGCCACAGCCGGAGGAGCAGGCCTCGTTGAGCATGATGGAGTCCACTGCGCCGTTGCGGATCTTGAAGCACTTCATGTCCTGGCCGCCGATGTCGATGATGAAGTCCACGTCGGGCTGGAAGTGGGCGGCTGCCTTGTAGTGGGCCATGGTCTCCACCAGCCCCAGGTCGCAGTTGAAGGCGTTTTTAATCAGGTCCTCCCCGTAGCCGGTGACGGCGGCGCCCTTTATCACGATGCGGTCCCCGCACAGCTTGTATATCTCCCGCAGCTGTTCCAGCACGATGGCCACCGGATTGCCCTGGTTGGAGTGGTAGTAGGTGTACAGCAGCCCGCCGTCGGGGGCGATCAACGCCAGCTTGGTGGTGGTGGAGCCGGCGTCGATGCCTAAGTAGGCGGGGCCGGAGTAGGTATGGATGTCCGCCTCGGGGGGCCGGCTGGCGTTGTGCCGGGCGGCGAAGGCGTCATACTCCGCCTGGCTAGTAAACAGGGGCGGCATGGTATCCACCAGGGTGGTGGCCTGGGCGCTGTCCTCCAGCTTCTTCATGACCTCCTCGAAGGGGGCGGGGGGGTAATCGGTGGCGCACAGGGCGGCCCCCATGGCGGCGAAGCAGTCCCCGTCCTGGGGGAAAACGGCGTGTTCCTCGTCCAGCTTGAGGGTGTCCACGAACCGCTCCCGCAGGCCCATCAGGAAGTGCAGCGGCCCGCCCAGGAAGACAATTTTCCCTTTCAGCTCCCGGCCCTGGGTGAGGCCGGCCACCGTCTGGTCCACCACCGCTTGGAAGATGGAGGCGGCCACGTCCTCCTTCCGCCCGCCCTGATTCAGGATGGGCTGGATGTCGCTCTTGGCGAAGACGCCGCAGCGGGAGGCAATGGGGTAAATTTTCTCATGCTTCAGGCTCAGCTCGTCCAGCTCGTTGACAGTGACGTTCATCAATGTGGCCATCTGGTCGATGAAGGCCCCGGTGCCCCCGGCGCAGGAGCCGTTCATCCGCTCCTCCAGGGCGCCGCCGAAGAAGATGATCTTGGCGTCCTCGCCGCCCAGCTCGATGACCGCGTCGGTGTCGGGGATATAGGTGTTGACGGCGGCAGCGGTGGCGTAGACCTCCTGGACAAAGTCGATGCCGGCGGCGGTGGCCACTCCCAGCCCGGCGGAGCCGGTGATGGTGGCCTTGATCTCCTGCCCGGAGAGCATGTCCCGGATGGAGTTCAGCGTCTCCAGCGCCCGTTCCCGGGTCTTGGAGAAGTGCCGCTCGTAGGAGCGGAACAGCAGCTTGTTCTGTTCGCTGAGCACCACCACCTTCACCGTGGTGGAACCGATGTCAATGCCGACGCGCAAACTCATAGGGAATAACCGCCTTTCAGGAGTAGGAAGTCTATTTTTCAATGATACATCATACTGATTTTTTGTCGGAAAAACAACGAAATTAACGGAGTTTTAACGGGTCAAAAGGGAAGAAAAGCGGGAATTTAACGGCGGTTCCAGTGGGCAAAAGCCACAAAACGGCGGCGAAAATTTGACAAATGTTACAGAAATGTGAAATCCCCCGGCGGCTTATGCCGCCGGGGGTGGTGTCTCTACCAACTAATTTCAACGCCGAAGGATTGACAGATATTTTGAATTTGGGTGATCAGGTGGCTGGGGATCGTCAGGTCTATGAAAAGAAGTGAGCCGTCTCCAAAGGCGGACAGGGTCCAGGTGCCCCGGTGGATGATCAGCATTTCCGGTGGGATAGGCTCGCTGCCCTCTCCCTTCAGCCAGGCGGCAATGTCCTCCGGGGTGGTGTCCTTCGCCTGAGCGTTTTGGGAGAGGAAGTCCTCGTCATTGACAAAAAGCTGGATCAATTCCTCCAACGCCTCCGGATATTCCGTAATATCCACTCGGTATCTGCTGGTCTGTTGGGCCAGCTCGACGATGTAGGCGTACAGCTCCGGGCTGCGGACGAAGAGGCGGGTGGGCTCCGGGGTCGCGGCGAAGTTTCTGTGGCTCAGGCAGACCACGTCCTTCTCGCTGCCCGCCGACAGGGTGAGCCGGTCGGCGTCCTCCGCGGTCTCGCGCCCCATGTATGCCTCCATGCCGCTGCCCTGCACCCGGATGGTGAGGACATACTGTCCGTGCTTCTCCTGGTCGTACTCGTCGAAGAACTGGTGATACAGGGCCTGGGTGAGCTGTTCCCGCAGGGCGGGGATATCCAGATCCACTGCGTAAGTTCCCACCGTCACCGAGACCACGTCCTTGGGCCGCAGGCAGACGGCGAATATGTCGGGGGTCATCACCTCAAAGCCCTTCCAGCCGGACCCGTTCAGCCGGTACAGGGGGGCGTTGCGCACCACCTCGGGCTGGTCGGTCACGACGGTGTAACCGGAGGAGTGGGAGCTCAGCATGGGCGGAAGGAGCTCCAGCACCCAGTGGCCGAGGTGGGTCTCGTCGCCGTTGTAGCAAAGCAGGATGCGGTCCTGCATGGTGTGCCCGCTGACAAGCTCCGCGTCCTCCGGGTCGCCGCCCCACCCCTGGAGTTGATAGCCAAGGGTTTTGCAGATATCCGCCAGGCTGTATCCACCCAGCTCCGCCCGGGTCATGGGGACGGGGGTGAGCGGGTCCTGGGAGAGCAGCTCCTGTGTCCAGGCCAGGGCGGAGATGGAGCCGGACAGGTTGGTTTGGGTCCTGGTGCGCAGGTAAGCGGTCCGGCCGTTTTCCTGAACGGAGTAGTCGCCGCTCCCCCGGGTCACATAGGTGTAGCCGTTATAGGGGATCAGGTTGTAGGTGACCTCTCCCGCCTCGGTGGTGAGGACGAGCCGGGAGGCGTCAAGCAGCTGTTTGCCGTCGGGCGTGGCGTCCTCCGCTTCCAGGGGGACCAGATAGGACAGCCTTTCCCGCACGTTAGCCAGCAGCCTGGGATCGGTGATGGTTTCCCGGTAAAAGTAGCTGGAGTAGAGGGGCGGGCAGTACCGGATGGAGGAGGCGCTGTCCAGGTCAGCGAGCAAGGTATCCAGTTCAGGGGAGGCGGGTTCGGCGTTCCGGGTGCTGAGCCGGGCCAGGTCCTCCAGGACAGAAATCACGTTGTCGCCCTGCCGGGAGATGCAGGTCCCGCTGACGCCCAGAAGCTGGGCGGTCTCCCCCTCCTGCTCCTTGAGGTCCAGGTCCTGCTGGAAAATGCTACCCGCGAATAGGTAGGTGTAGTCGTTCTGCCACAGGAGGGAGTATTCCATCTCTCCGCCCTCGAAGGTCAGGATGATCCTGGATTCGCGGAAGGCCTCTCGAAGGTCGGGCTGGGGATCGTTGTTATCCAGATAGGTGAAGCCGGACAGAGCCTCCTTGGCCTGGGTCAGCAGGTCCTCTTTGGCGATGGGGTTGGGGTAGAATGTGCTGGAGTAGAGGGGCGGGCAGTATCGGATGGCCGCGGTCCGGTCCAGGTAGTCCAGGAGCGTTGTGTTCTCCTGCCTCGACGGCCCCCGCCCGGCGAAGACAAACACAACAGACAGGGCCACTAGGGCGATCACGGCGAAGAGGGCGGCTTTTACCGTCTCAGGCTTTTTCACAAGCTGAGCCACCCGCTGTTTGACGGACTTCCCCCCGCCGGTCATGGCGGTGGAGCAGGACAGCAGGTCCCCGGGCCGCAGGGACCGGGCGGCCACCATGTCCACCAGGGTGCGGCCGTAGGGGATGCGCTCCGCCTCTCCCAGCCGGGCCACCGCCCCCTCATCGCAGGCCAGCTCGCCGTCCTGCTTGGAGAGGACCACCGCCAGCCACACCAGGGGGTTGTACCAGTGGAGGGCCAGGGCCAGGCACCGCAGGAGGGACCAGAGGTGGTCCTTGTGGGCGTAGTGGGTGAGCTCGTGGGCCAGCACGTGGCGCAGGGTGTCCGGGTTTTCCACCGCCTGGGGGGTCACATAGACGGCGGGGCGGAACACCCCGAACAGACAGGGGGAGGGAAGGCCCTCGGCCACATAGACGGGGGCGGGGGCGTCAACGTCCTCCAGCCGTTCCCGCCGCTTCCTCAGTTGACGGGCAAAGCGCAGGTTGGAGGTCAGAATGACCAGCGCCGCCAGAGCCGTGCCGGTTCCCCAGAGCATTGTCAGCAGCTCTGAGGCGGGCATCATAAAGAGGTAGCGGGTAATGCCGTTCTTGTCATAGACCACGCCGCCGGAGTAGTATTCCCGGTCGGCCTCGCTGTGGAGCGTGCGGCTGTATTCAGGCTCTTCCCCCGGCTGTACTCTGTCGACGAGGTAGCGCTCTGTGGGGACAGCATAGAGCATTTGATCCTCCAGCCAGGGAGACACATCCTGCGCCATGTTAGTGGCCAGCACCGGCAAAGCGTCGCTGGCAGCGGCGGGCAGCTCCACCTGGAAGGGGATCAACAGCCGCAGGAGCACCACCCCCCACAGGGCGTACCGCAGCCGGGCGGACAGCTTTTCCCGGAAGAGCCGGCGCACCGCCAGCACAATCAAAATCAGGGCCGAGGACGTAAATGCCCACTGTATCATCAGCTTCATGTCTCTCCCTCCTCCGCACGGCGCAGAATTTCGTACAGCTCGTCGATCTCCTGTTTCGACAGGGCCTTGTCCTGGGCCAGGGCGGACACCATCAGCCCCACGCTGCCCTGATAGACCTTGTCCAGGAAGGAGCGGGTCTCACCCCGCACCGCCTGGTCCCGCTGGACCGCCGGGGCGTAGTGTTTCCCCCGCCCCTCCACCTTACAGCGGACCAGGCCCTTGTCCTCCATCCGCCGCAGGGTGGTGATGGTGGTGCTCTTGGCCCAGCCCAGCCGCTCTCCCAGAGCGGCCACCAGCTCCATCACCGTCATGGGGGAGCGCTCCCACAGGCAGTCTAAAACGTACCACTCGCTGTTGGTCAGATTGATGTTATCCATTCTGTTCGCCCTCTTCATAACTCCGGTGTTCCAACGATCACATCTGTGACCTTGTCATCATCTCTGTCGTAGTACAGGACCACCCACAGGTCCTCGCCGGTCATCCAAATATCCCCATACATGCCGGAAAATCTCGCGTTAGGTTCTCCCCAGGCGTCCACGATATCCTCCCGGTCCCGCCCGGCCAGCGCCTGGGTGAACTCCTCATGGCCATATCCCTTTTCGGAGATGAGGGCGCTTACCTCATCAAGCTGAAAAATTTTGTCCTGCCGGCAGCCTGTCAGACACAGGGCCAGGGCCAGCGTGAATAGGATACACTTTTTCATGAGAACCTCCTCTGGTCTACTTTGTAGACCTATCCTATCACACTTGGTCTACAATGTCAACCAGAAAAATTTCCCGGTTGAGGCGTGGACTTTCCGGGAAAACTATGGTACACTGACAGCAGCGATTCAACATCGCCCACAAGGAGGAAGTTTTTATGGACAATAAGGTCATGTATTCCCTGAGCTACGGCCTGTTCGTCCTGTCCGCCCGCCGGGGGGACAAGGACAACGGCTGCATCACCAACACCTGCATCCAGGTGACCACCGACCCCAACCGCATTGTGATTGCCGTCAACAAGGGCAACTACACCCACGACATGGTGAAGGAGACCGGCCGTTTCACCGTCTCCATCCTGTCGGAGGAGGCCAAGTTCGACCTGTTTAAGCGCTTCGGCTTCCAGTCGGGCCGGGACGTGGACAAGTTCGCCGGCTTCGAGGAGCACACCGCCCGGGACGCGGACGGCATCCGCTATGTCACCCAGGGCACCAATGCCTGGCTGAGCTGCAAGGTAGTCTCCGCCACCGATCTGGGTACCCACACCCTGTTCCTGGCCGACGTGCTGGACGGCGGGGTGCTCTCCAAGGCCCCCAGCGCCACCTACAGCTACTACCAGGCCAACATCAAGCCCAAGCCGGGCGCCCCCGCGCCCAGCGAGAAGAAGCGCTGGGTGTGCAAGGTGTGCGGCTACGTCTACGAGGGGGACGAGCTGCCCGCCGACTTCATCTGCCCCTGGTGCAAGCATCCCGCCTCCGACTTTGAGCCGCTGGCATAAAAAAAGACCCGTCGGAGGTGCAACCTCCGGCGGGTTTTTGCGTCTGTAGGAGTGAGAGACAGAAAAAGGAGGCATGTCATATGGAGGACGGCAAGATTATCGACCTATACTGGGCCCGGTCCCAGCAGGCGATCGAAGCCAGCGAGGAGAAATACGGCCCCTACTGCCACACCATCGCCCGGCGCATCCTGGACCGGGAGGAGGACGCGGAGGAGTGCGTCAACGACACCTGGCTCCACGCCTGGAACGCCATGCCGCCCCAGCGGCCGGGGGTCCTGTCTGCCTTCTTCGGCAAGCTGACCCGGAATCTGTCCCTGGACCGGTGGCGGCGGCTCCGGGCGGCCAAGCGGGGGGGCAGTCAGGTGGAGGTAGCTCTCCATGAGCTGGAGGACTGCCTGCCCGATCGCCGCCGTCCCGACGAGGAGCTGGAGGCGGGGGAGACGGCGGAGCTTATCTCCGCCTTCCTGCGCCGGCAGAGCGAGCTGGACCGGGTGCTGTTCGTCCGGCGGTACTTCCACCTGGAGCCGCTGGACAGCTTGGGCCGGCGGTTTGGGCTGACCACGGGGCAGGTGAAGTCCAGACTGCACCGGACCCGGCAAAAGCTGCGGGCCGAGCTGGAGCGGGAGGGGGTAGCGGTATGAACGCGGAATACTTATTGGACGCCGTCGGTCTGCTGGACGACGATCTGCTCCGGGAGGCGGAGGAGTACAGCCGCCCCCGGCGGGACTACCGGCCCTGGATCGGCCTGGCGGCCAGCTTCGTGGTGGTGCTGACTCTGGGCTACGCCCTGACCCATCTGGGCATGGGCGGCGGGGCCCCGAAGAACGAAATGAGCGGCGGCGCAGCCAACGCCCCGTCCGGCTCCTACGGGGGAGACGGAGTGCCGCCTCTCGAAGAATATCGTCCGCCCGCGTCGGCGGAAGGTCCGGACAGCAGCATGCCGGGCGGCGGGGACTGGGCGGAGCCCGGCAGTCCTGACGCCGCGGCGCCCCAGGAGCCGGGAGCGGTTGGGGGAGATTACTGCGCCGCCATTATGGTGGACGGGGTAGTCTACTGGTCCACCGATACGCCTGTTCCGGGGGAGGTGGACGAGAGCGCCATCCGGACGGTCACCTCCTACACCGACGGCCAGCCGGAGGAGGACGGTCAGACCAACTTTGACCGGGGCCTGACTACCCAATACGCCATGACAGACATGGGACTGGTGGTGCTGATAGACCGGGAGTGGATCCTGTTCGACCCTGTCCCGCCCTGGGAGAAGTAACGATCACTGCGGCCTCCGGTGTGTACCGGGGGCCGTTTTTAAAAACTTCGGGAAAGCAGTCACAATTTTCCTGTGCCGGTCGTGTTATAGGTGAAAGGGGGCCGAGACCATGACGGAATGGAACAGCGCACAGCAGGCGGGGCGGTTCGTGGAGGCCTACGCGGACCCCATCCTGCGGCTGTGCCTGACCTACTCCCTGACCCGGGAGGACGCCCAGGATATCTGCCAGGACATCTTCCTGACGCTGCTGGTGGAAAACCGGCAGTTCCAGGACGGGGAGCATGAACGCGCCTTTGTGCTGCGCTGTGCCATCAACGCCTGCAAGGACCTCTTAAAGAGCGCCGGGCGGCGCAGGACGGTGCCCATGGAGCAGGCGGAGCTGGTCCCCGCTCCGGAGCGGGAGGACAGCGGCCTGACGGAGCTGGTCCAGGCCCTGCCCCGGCACTACGGCGCGGCGGTCTACCTTTTCTACTATGAGGGCTACAGCCTGGACGAGATCGCCCAGCTGTGCGGCTGCACACCGGCCGCGGCCCGGAAGCGGCTCAGCCGCGCCCGGAAGCTGCTGGCCAAGAAGTTGGAGGTGGCCCTATGAGCATCAAGGAACGGTTTGAGAGCGTGGGCTTCACCCCGGAGGAAAAATTGGACTTGACCGCCCGTCTGGAGCGGGCGGCGGAACAGGAGGACAACATGACAAGCGCGACCAAGCGGAAGATCAAACGGATCAGCGGCGGGATGGTGTTCGGCGTCGCGGCCGCCGTGATGATGACGGTGGGGGCCCTGGCTGCGGTGCTGAATCCCGGCCTGCGGGGCTGGTTCGACACCCAGACCTACGGCACCCAGGAGAAGCTGGAGCAGGGCATTTACCGGCTGGACCGGAGCGAGACCTACAACGGCTGGACAGTCACTCTGGGAGAGTGCGTAGGGGACGACCACGGCGTGTATATCTGGGGGGACGTGGCCGCCCCCGAGGGGACGGTGCTGGCCTTTCCGGAGGACGGCGGCCTGAGGGCCGCGTGCCAGATGGAGGGGCAGACGGGCCGTCTGGGTTCCATAGGCGCCTACTTCATGGATCATGACCCCACGGACAATCATGTCTCCATGCTGATAAAACCTCTTGTGACGTGGGGGGAGAGCCCCCGGGGAGAGACAGTCACCCTCCGCCTGGGTCCTGTCGCTGACGACTGGACTACCTATGATCCGGAGACCGGAGAAGGCGAATGGCATACAGAGGGAAGTGAGCTGACGGCGGCCATCCGGGACCACGAGTGGGTCTTTGAGGACCTCACGCTGGACTACCCCGACCAGACCATCCGGCTGGAGCCCAATGTGGAGGTGCCCTGGCTGGACGGCACCACCACCGTGACCGATTTGGAGGTCTCACCTCTGGGTACCTATGTGTCGCTGGAGGGCGGGTCCTGCGGGGAATATGTCGCCCACATGAGTACAGACCCAGTCCATGAGGGCGGAGAGACCATTACCTCTGGCAGCGTCACCTTTACAATTGGAGGCTCCGACGGCGGCTGGGAGGATAAGCGGCGCGAGATGGAGAACAGCATCACCCTCGAACTGACCCTCCGGGACGGCACACAGGTGCTTCCCGGCAACATCGCGGCCTCGACGAGCGACTACAAGGAGGGGCTGGAGGGCCCGGAGACCCCCTGTTATTTCTTTGGCCGCACCTATGACGGTAACAGTGGGCTTGACCCCATCAGCGTGCTGGACCCCGCCCAGGTGGACCATGTGACCGTCTGCGGGGTGGATATCCCGCTCACGTCTCAGGAGGACGGCGGCTCCGCCGCCCCGGAGCAGACCGCAAAGCCCTCGGCGATGGAGGGCGTGGTCAGCGCGAAGAAGGGGCTGAACGTCCGCTCCGGGCCCGGGACCCGCTTCCGGGTGCTGACCGCCGTCCCCAAGGGCACCCGGCTGGATATCCTGGGGGAGGAGAGCGGCTTCTATCAGGTGAGCCTCTCCGGGGGCAAAATCGGATACGCCTCGAAAAATCACATCCTGGTAGAGTAAAGGAGAAAAACGCCCCGGCCGGTTTTCCGGCCGGGGCGTCTCAGGCTGTCAAAAAAGCCTCCCTCCTTGAGGGAGGTGGCACGGCGAAGCCGTGACGGAGGGAGTTTTTTGTGAAAAAGTTATAATTTTTTTCCTGCTTTACTCCCTCAGTCACCGCCTGCGGCGGCGACAGCTCCCTCAGAGAGGGAGCCTTTGCTTATGTCTCCTCGGGCTCCTCCAGAAGCCGTACCTGAATTTCCAGCACCCGGCGGTGCTCCACCTTGGTGACGGTGACGTCCAGTCCCTCGGCCTGGAAGTGGTCCCCCGCCTCGGGGACCCGGCCCACCTGCTCCAGCACCCACCCGGAGACGGTGGCGGCGTCGCAGGCCCCCTTCACCTGGAACAGGTCGTACATGTCGTCCAGATCGGCGGAGCAGGCGATCAGGTAGCTGCCGTCGGGCTGCTTCCGGAAAATCTCGATCACCTCGTCGTGCTCATCCCAGATTTCGCCCACCAGCTCCTCCAGGATGTCCTCCAGGGTGACGATGCCCTCCGTGCCGCCGTACTCGTCCACCACCACGGCCATATGGGCCTTGTTTTTCTGCAAGATGCGCAGCAGCTCAAAAACCCTGGTGTTGCCGGTGGTGTAGAACACCGGGGACTTGATATTGGCCACCATGGTCTCCCCCCGGTAGCGGGCGGCGTAGAAGTCCTTCTCGTGGATGACCCCCACAATATTGTCCACCGTCTCGTGGTAGAGGGGAATGCGGGAGTAGCCGGTCTCGGCGAAGAGGGCGGCGATCTCCTCCATGGAGCTGTCCTCGTCGGCGGCGGTCAGGTCCACCCGGGGGGTGAGAATCTCCGACACCTCCAGGTCGTTGAACTCGATGGCGTTGCGGATCAGGTCGCTCTCGTGCTCGTCCAGGCCGCCCTCGGTCTGGGCCTGGTCCACCATGCCCACCAGCTCCTCCTCGGTGATGCCGTCGTCCCCCTTGGCCCGGAACACCTTGCTCATCAGCTTCTTCCACTGGGTGAACAGGAAGTTCAGCGGGGTGAGCACCACCATGAACAGCCGGAGCAGGGGCTGGGCGAACATGGCGAAGTCCTCTGGCCGCTCCTTGGACAGGCTCTTGGGGGTGACCTCACCGAAGACCAGGATAATCACGGTCAGGGCTATTGTGGCCACGGTGGGGCCGTACTGGTGAAACCACTTGGTGCACAGCACGGTGGCCACGGTGGTGGCGGTGATGTTGACGATGTTGTTGCCGATAAGGATGGTGGTCAGCAGCTTGTCGTACTCCTCGGCCAGGGCCAGGGTTTTGGCGGCCCGGCGGCTGCCGTTGTCCGCCCGAGTTTTGAGACGGATGCGGTTTAAGGAGGTATAGGCCGTCTCAGTGGCGGAGAAGTAGGCTGACATGGCCACCAGAAGCAGAAGAACAAAAATCATTACTAAGTCAGAACTGTCTATGTCCATAGGGGAACGATCACTCCAATTTTTGTTTACCCCGGGGAAAGGCGGGGTATATTTGAATCAGGAGTATACCATACCTGCCCCGGGATTGCAAACCTATTTTACCCAGCGCCGGAAAGATTCACAAAATTTTAACTTCAAAAGGCAAAAAAGCTCTTGACGGCGGGGGACAGGCGTGGTATAGTAGCTCTACCTGTGAAGAGGGGCTTTTTCTGCTGTCCGGATACGGTGTCCGGGGGGCGGACCCCTCCACCTGCGGGACACAGGGAGGCAGCAGCCGATCTCCACCGTACCCTCTGGGCGCGTTTTTGTGCCCTTTGGCGCTGGATTTCGGCTTAAGACAGGCCGGGTCCGGCGTTTTCTTTCTCTTTCCACAATTTTTTCTTGTATTTCCACCCCCGGAGGGGATGGAAATCACGGAGATGCACTAGAGAGGGGAGCGCGGAGCGCGAGACCTGTCAAATAAAAAAGGAGGTGCCGAACAATATGGCAGCAAAAGCCGGCGCTCGCATTAAGATCACCCTGCGGTGCTCTGAGTGCAAGCAGAGAAACTACAATACCTTTAAGAACAAGAAGAATACCCCTGACCGTCTGGAGTTGAACAAATACTGCCCCTTCTGCAGGAAGCACACCGTTCACAATGAGACGAAGTGATTGGCGCCAAAGCCGAAATGAAAGAAGGGTAAGCAATGGCTGAGAACGAAAAGCAGGCCGTACAGGCCAAGAAGGACAAGAAGTCCGAGAAGAAGCCCGGCTTTTTCGCCCGCGTGGGCAAGTGGTTCCGGGATATGAAGAGCGAGCTGAAGAAGGTCCAGTGGCCCACCAGAAAGCAGACCATCAACAACACGCTGATCGTCATTGCCTGCGTGATCGTGGTCGGCATCTTTATCGCCCTGTTCGACTTCGTCGCCGGCGAGGCGATTAAGCTGCTCATCGGCGCCTTCAAAGGGTGACGCGGATGGCGGACAACGCGAACTGGTATGTGGTCCACACCTACTCAGGCTATGAGAATACGGTAAAGGCCACCATCGAGAAGTATGTCGAAAACCGCAGCATGCACGAGCTGATCCATGAGATTAGCATTCCCCTGGAGACAGTCACCGAGATCACGGACAACGGCCCCAAGGAAGTGGAGCGGAAGGTGTTCCCCGGCTATGTCCTGGTAAAGATGGTGATGAACGACGAGACCTGGCACGTGGTGCGCAACATCCGGGGCGTCACCGGCTTTTTGGGCGAGGGCAACAAGGCCATCCCCCTGAGCGACGAGGACGTGGCGAAGCTGGGTGTGGAGAAGCGGGAGGTCGTGGTCAGCTACGAGCTGGGCGACACCGTGCGCATCACCGACGGCGCCCTGGAGTCCTTCCTGGGTACCGTGGACGAGATCGACCTGGACAACAACAAGGTCCGCGTGGTGGTGTCCATGTTTGGACGCGAGACCCCCGTGGAGCTGGAGCTGGACCAGGTGGAACCCGCGAACGCTTAAACAGAAAAAATTCGCAGACAAGTGGGAGGAATCTGAAAGATTCCGCCAAACTACCACATTTTCAAATGGAGGTGCTCTTTCGTGGCACAGAAAGTAACTGGATACGTTAAATTGCAGATTCCCGCCGGCAAGGCGACTCCCGCCCCTCCGGTAGGCCCCGCCCTGGGCCAGCACGGCGTGAACATCGCCGCCTTCACTAAGGAGTTCAACGAGCGGACCAAGAACGACGTGGGCCTGATTATCCCCGTCATCATCACCGTCTACGCCGACCGCTCCTTCACCTTTATCACCAAGACGCCCCCCGCCCCTGTGCTGATTAAGAAGGCCTGCGGTATTGACAAGGCCTCTGGTGTGCCCAACAAGAACAAGGTGGCCACCATCAGCAAGGAGGATGTGCGCAAGATCGCTGAGACCAAGATGCCCGACCTCAATGCCGCCTCCATCGAGGCCGCTATGAGCATGATCGCCGGTACTGCCCGCTCCATGGGTATCCTGGTGGGCGAGTAAGGAGGGGATAGGAATGTTTAGAGGAAAGAAATATCAGGACAGCGCCAAGAAGATTGACAAGAACATGCTGTACGATACCGCCGACGCCATGAAGCTGGTGGTGGACACCGCCACCGCCAAGTTTGACGAGACCGTGGAGCTCCACGTGAAGCTGGGCGTCGACTCCCGCCACGCCGACCAGCAGGTCCGCGGCGCTATCGTTCTGCCCCACGGCACCGGCAAGACCCAGCGTGTGCTGGTTTTCGCTAAGGCCGCCAAGGCCGACGAGGCCAAGGCCGCCGGCGCCGACTATGTGGGCGAGATGGACCTGGTGGAGAAGATCCAGAAGGAGAACTGGTTTGACTTTGACGTGGTGGTCGCTACCCCCGACATGATGGGTGTGGTGGGCCGTCTGGGTAAGGTGCTGGGCCCCAAGGGCCTGATGCCCTCCCCCAAGGCCGGCACCGTCACTATGGACGTGACCAAGGCCGTCAACGAGATCAAAGCCGGTAAGGTGGAGTACCGTCTGGACAAGACCAACATCATCCACTGCCCCATCGGCAAGGTCTCCTTCGGTGCTGAGAAGCTGAGCGAGAACTTCGCCGCCCTCATGGGCGCCATCATCAAGGCCAAGCCCGCCGCCGCCAAGGGCCAGTATATCAAGAGCTGCACCGTAGCGGCCACCATGGGCCCCGGCGTCAAGGTCAACGGCGCCAAGCTGGTGTAATTCGGCAATCCAACATAGAAATCCCCCGACCTCAGTGGCCGGGGGATTTTTCAGCTCTCGCGGAGCTGTTTGTTCAGCTTTTCAATGTTGTTCCGGGTGGAGAAGTAGATCATCAGCCAGATCAGGGCGTAGCCCACCGCGAAGATAAGAGTGAAGATCAGAACGGGAGTGAGGTCCCGCTTCAGCCAGCCGTTCCAGAGGTAGATAAGGATATAGTCCAGGTAGAGGATCCCACCGTGGATGAGGATGGCCCCAGTGAGGGGCAGCCGGTCCATCTGGTAGACCACGCTGATGCCCCCGGCGATGAAGGCCATCAAGGAGACAGTGAGGATGCCCTTGCATACCTCCGCCGGGGTGAGGGCCTGGATGACCCCGGCCTGCCCCAGGGCGAAATAGACCACGGCCAGGATCACCGGGCCGCCGCAGGCGGTCATCAGTCCCCGTTTACAGAAGTCGATCATGTGTTTTTTCATGTGGAAAACCTCCTCTTAATTTGTGCGAAACAGCGCCGGGACACATACTCCCGCCAGCCACACCGGAATACCGCGTCCACTGCCCCGCTGAAGGAGGCCACGAACCGCTCTAGCCGTTTCTCGTTGGCCAGGGTGGACCGGTTGATGCGGATGAAGCAGGCGGGGACCACCGCCTCCAGCTCATACAGCCGCAGTTTGACCCGGTACTTCGTCCCAGTCCCGTCGATGGCCCAGGTCTTGCCGTCAATGACGGTGAGGCACTCGATCTGAGAGAAGGGCAACTGCCGCACCTCGTCCTGGGCGTACACCGTCAGCCTGTCCGCCCCGCTGTACCGCAGCACCAGGGCCTCGATCCGGTCGGTGAGCTCTGACCGCGCGTGGACGGCGGCGGTCACTTTTTCCGGCTGGGACGGGTCGATTATCAGTTTAAACTCCATTGTGTCTCGCCTCCTATGGCCGTATTGTACCACAGAAGAATCAAAAGAAAAGGCTTTTGCGCCCAGCGGTCAGTTTTCGCTGGTAAGCGGTCCGGGGGAGGTCTCCTCTAACCGGCGGAACACTCTCCGGGACCGGAGGGCCACCAGGGCGGACAGGGCGGCCGCCCCCAGGAGCACGGTCCAGGGGGACAGGGCGTCAAAGAGGACGCCATAGGCCGCCTGGCCCAGAGGGGAGGCGCAGTTGGCCACCGCCTGGATGCAGGCGATCACCTTGCCCAGCAGCTGCCCTGGTACCTGGGCCTGGACCAGGGTGAGCATGACCACGGTAAACAGTGTGGCGGCGGCCATGGCCAGCATGGACATGGCGGTGAGCAGCCAGTAGCTCACCATCCCAGGCACTCCGGGGAGGACGGCTAGCCCCATGATCCCTGCCGCCCCGGCGCAGGCCAGCAGGCAAAGCGAGCCGTGGCGGGGTTTTAGCTGTGTACCCAAAAGCCCCGCAAGGAGTCCACCCAAAAGTCCCCCCAGCGCCATAATTGCCTGGGTCAGGCCCAGGGCGGCGTCGCTCATACCCAGCACCTGGGCTACAATGGCGGGGATACCCACGATCATCACCGCCGACAGAATCAGGTTGAAGGCGGACAGCACCAGCGTCGCCGACAGGAACACCGGCCGCTCCCTGGAGATGTACCGCCAGCTCTCTCCCAGGTCCCGGCCCACCGTGGCCAGCACCCCAGTGTCGCGGGGCCGCCTCTCGTGGGGAACGCGGATAAAAATTTCCATCACCGCCGAGAGAAAGAAGCACACGCCTCCGATGGTCAGGATGGGGGAAAGGCCCCACAGTCCAAAGATGACGCCCCCCAGGGCAGGCCCCAGCAGGTTAGCCAGGGTGGACACCATGTTGATGACCGCGTTACCCTGGGTGAGCCGGTCGGGGGAGAGGAGCAGGGGCAGGCTGGCCTGGACCGCCGGCTGGTAGGCCCCGGCGATGGCGTAGAGCAGCATCAGGGTCACGATCACCAGAGGGACCAGCGGGGCCCTGCCCCATAGCAGGCAAAAGGCCACCGTCAGCCCGGCGGTGAGGAAGTCCAGCCCCGCCATGATGCGGCCCTTGTGGACCCGGTCCGCCGCCGTCCCGCCGATGGGCCCCATGAGGATCATAGGCAGGAAGGAACAGGCGTTCACCGCCCCGAACAGGGCGATGGAGCCCGTCTCCCGCAGCAGGTACAGGGGGAGGGCGAAGTGGAGGATGGCGTTGCCGAACAGGGAGATGATCTGCCCGATGACCACCAAAGAAAAATCCCGGGTGAACAAGGCGCTTTTTTGTGTTTCCATAGGATGCTCCTTTCTTAAATAAAAACCGACCGTCGGTTTGTATACAGGCCAAATAAAACTGCCAACAGGCAGCTTTATTTATGAGCGGCAAAACTCCACCATCGCGTCGATAATATCCTCGTCCAGCAGCTCAAAGCCGTATTGCCGGGTGAACTGGTTGAAGAAGGTGCACCGGGCCCGGACCTGCTCCGGGGTGCTGGGGCGGAGAATGGGGTGGAGCCACAGGTCGGACAGGATCAGCAGTACCTCGGACAGCTCCTCCGGGCGATCGGTCCGGATGGAGCCGTCGGCGATGCCCTCCCGCAGGACGGGCAGGGCGTAGTGGGGGGCGGCCTCATTCAGGATGCTCTCCATCTGGAGGGCTAAGAATTTGGGGTTTTCAATGAGGAAAGGCAGCATATTCACGATGCCGCCCTGGAAGGACAGGCGCACGGCGGTGCGGAACATCTCCCGCAGCTTCTCGGCCCCGGTGAGGCCCTTCCTGTCCCGGACCTCCGCCAGGACGGCGGTGTTGTACTCTCCCATCCGGTCCGCCACGGCGATGAGGATGGCCTCCTTGGAGGCAAAGTGGTGGTAGATGGCTCCCTTAGACAGCTTGGTGGCGTCGATGATGTCCTGGAGGGTGGTGCGGTCATAGCCCTTTTGGAAAAAGAGCTGGGATGCGGTGTCCAGAATGAGTTTTACTGTCTGTTCCGGGTGCTTGTTCCGGGCCATAGAGGGCCCCTCCTCTCCAGATACAGACCGGCGGTCTGTATTATTCTAGCATAGCCGCCGCGGGCTGTCAACTCAAACTTGCCACAAACTGCCGCGCCACCCGGGGGGTGCGCCCGGCGTGGCGGATCTCCCAGGTCATGGCCTGGGCGTGGAGGCGGTCTGCGGGGATGTCCAGCCCCGCCTGGGCGGCGAGATGGTCCACCAGGGCCAGGTAGTCCGTCTTGTTCATGGTGAGGTAGGGGATGCGCAGGCCGAAGCGCTCGGCCAGGGCGGTCTTTTCGGAGATAGTCTCGAAGGTGTCCACCTCGTCCCCCGCCCGGTCGGAGAAGGTCTGGCGCACCAGGTGCCGCCGGTTGGAGGTGGCGCAGATGCACACGTTGACAGGCCGCTTCTCCAGGGTGCCCTCCAGAATGGTCTTGAGGGCGGAGTAGGTCTTGTCGTCCCGGTCGAAGGCCAGGTCGTCGATGAACAGGATAAACTTCTGCCGCCGGCCGGCCAGGGAGCGGATGAGCTCGGGCATACCGGTGAGGTTCTCCTTTTCCACCTCGATGAGGCGCAGGTCCTCCATACCGGGCAGGTAGAGCATGGACTTCACCGTGGCCGACTTGCCGGTGCCTCCGTCGCCGAAGAGGAGCACGTTGTTGGCTTGACGCCCGGCCATCATCAGCCGGGTGTTCTGCTCCACCATGCCCCGCTGGTGCTCATAGCCCAGCAGATCCTCGGGCCGGGGGCAGTCCGGGTCGGCCACCGGGACCAGCGCGCCGTCCTCCCACAGGAAAGCCCGGTACCTGGCGAACTCTCCCGCCCCGTGCTCCCGGTAGAACTGTGTCAGAGAATCAAAATCGAAGGGGGCCGCCGCCCGCCACCTGGGCAGGCCGGCCAGGGTAGCGGCGTACTCATTGCTCAGCAGGGGCTTCATGGCGTCGATGAAGCGGTCGCAGTCGGTCTCGGCCAGCAGGACCAGGGTGTCGACGTCCCGCCGGGCGGCGTTCTCCAGGGCGGGGTCGGATTTTCCCTGGTCGATGAGCCGGGAGTAAGGGTTTTCATTGTAGCGTAAATAGTCCCACAGCCAGTCGCCCAGCCCCTCGCAGCCATCCTGGCGCAGGGTGTAGAACAGGGCGGTGTAGGCGGTGAGAGCGTCCTCGCCCTCCCGGTTGGACAGGGCGTCCAGCAGGGTGGCGGCGTTGAACATGACGGCGGTGCCCGTCAGCTCCCGATAAGCGGATATCCCCCGCAGGGCGGCCCGTAAAGCGTTCAGTTCCATGGTTTTGTCTCCTCACTGTGGTAAAGTGTTGTTTTAATCATTTTAATGGCTGGGGCGGGCCTTGTCAACGGTCAAGAGACATGATACAATGGGAAAAATCTTTTCTGCGAGGTATCTATGGTCACCATTGGAGGAATTGCAATTGAAACACCCCTGGCCTTGGGCCCCATGGCCGGGGTGACGGATATGGCCTTCCGGACGATATGCCGGGAGCAGGGGGCGGGGCTGACCTGCACCGAGATGGTCAGCGCCAAGGCCCTGTGCTACCAGGACAGGAAGTCCGTCCCCCTGCTGCAAATGGGGGAGAACGAAACCCCCGCCGCCGCGCAAATCTTTGGAAGCGACCCCGTCTGCATGGAGGAGGGGGCGGCTATCGCCAAAGAGGTGTCCGGGGCGGACTTGATCGACATCAATATGGGCTGTCCCGTGCCCAAGGTGGCCAACTCCGGGGACGGCTCCGGGCTGATGAGGAACCCGGACCTGGCCGTCAAGGTGGCCCAGGCCGTCATCCGGGGGGCCAAGTGCCCGGTGACGGTAAAGTTCCGCCTGGGCTGGGACAAGGGCTCCATCAACTGTGTGGAGTTTGCAAAAGCTATGGAGGAGGCCGGGGTTGCTGCGGTGGCCGTCCACGGCCGCACCAAGGTGCAGATGTACTCGGGCACCGCCAACTGGGACTGGATCAGGGAAGTGAAGCGGGCGGTGAACATCCCCGTCATTGCCAACGGCGACGTGTTCAAGGGGGAGGACGCCCCCCGCATCCTGAAATACACCGGGGCGGATATGGCTATGATCGGCCGGGGGGTGTTCGGCAACCCCTGGCTGTTTGCCCAGTGCAAGGCAGCGCTGAACGGGGAACCTATCCCAGACCTGCCTCCCCTGTCAGAGCGGTGCGATACCGCTGTGCGCCAGTTTGAGATGGCCGCCAAAAACAAGGGGGAGAAGATCGCCTGCCTGGAGGCCCGGAAGCAGTACGCCTGGTATTTGAAGGGCGTCCCCCATGCGGGGTACTATAAGGAGCAGATCGTGAAGATCACCACCCTGGAGGACGTGTACCGGGTGACAAAGGGAATTAAACGAGATTTGTGTTAGGGGGGAAAATGTTGTGACCGACCGGGAGCTTGTGGAGAAAGCGAAAGCCGGCGACCAGAGTGCCTTTGAGCAGCTGGTGCTGGACAATCAGAATAAGGTCTACTCCCTGGCCCTGCGGCTGGTGGGCGACCGGGAGGAGGCGGCGGACCTGGCTCAGGAGGCCTTTGTCAAGGCCTGGCAGGGGCTTTCCTCCTTCCAGGGGGAGAGCAGCTTCGCCACCTGGCTCTACCGCCTGACGACAAATTTGTGCATCGACTGGCTGCGGAAGCAGAAGCGTCGGGAGGGAGTGGAACCGGCGGTGTCCCTGGACGACGAGGAGTCCGGCTGGGCCGAGCCCATCGACCGGGACAGCGACCCCCACCTGCTGCTGGAGAAATCGGAGCGAGGCAAGGCTCTGGCCCGGGGACTGGAGAAGCTGCCCGACTGGCAGCGGCGGGCCCTGGTGCTCCGGGAGCTGTCCGGGCTGAGCTACCAAGAGATCGGCGACGCCCTGGACATCGACCTGGGTACCGTCAAATCCCGCATCGCCCGGGCCCGGCTGAATCTTAGAAAAATTTTGCTGGAGGACGGGAACTTTTTTGATAGCCTGCCGTCTAAACCATCGAAGGATAAAAAAGAGAGGGGGTGAAGCCCGTGGACTGTGACAGATTTTTGGAGCTGCTCTCCGCCCGGTTGGACGGAGCTTTGACCGAGGAAGAGGAGCGGGAGCTGGAGGAGCATCTGGCCGCCTGCCCGGACTGCCGGGCAGTGGGAGCGCAGCTGTCCGCGCTCCAAGGGGCTTTCCCTGAGCTGGAGGAGATCCCGGCCCCCGAGGGCTTCACTCAGGGCGTGATGGACCGCATTCGGGCGTCGGAGGCTCCTAAAGTCATTCCGCTGTGGAAGCGCCCCCAGGTCCGGGCGCTGGCCGGGCTGGCCGCCTGCCTGGTGTTGGCCGTAGGGCTGTACGGCGCGAGCCAGCAAAAAAAGCAGGCGGACTGGGACATTACGGTCCGCAGCTTCAACAAGGATGCTCTGACGGTGGAGGAGGAGTACCCCCAGGTGAACGCCTCCCTGGCGGACCCGGAGCCTGCCGACGCCCCTGAGATCGCCTTCTACGCTGCCGGCAGCACCGCGGACATATACGGCTCTGACACCAAAAACACCGAGCCCCCTGCGGCGCCGTCCCACTACTTCTTTACCAACCAGCAGACCGTCCGCCTCACCTGGACAGAGGAGCTTGACGCTCCCTCCGCCCGAATCCTGGGCAGCGAGCAGTCTCTGGAGACGTTCGCGGAGCAGTTCCCGGAGGACGATCTGGAGGAGGTCCTGGAGCCTTACGACGCCGGGTACTTCGCCCAAAACCGCCTGCTGGCTGTAGTGGTGAAGGAGGGCAGCGGCTCCATCTCCCACAGCATCGAGCCCCAGGGCCTGTACTGGGACGAGGTGGAGATCACCCGCACTGTACCCGAGGAGGTCACCTACGACATGGCCGCCTGGCTGATCCTGGCGGAGGTGGACTCCATGTTTAACGACGGAGACACCCTGGAAGTGGTCCTTGTGGAGAGGGCTGACGCCGGCGAGTCGGGATCGACGGCGATCCACGAGGAGGACAGCTCAGAATATTGACTGAAAAAAGGCTCTCCGCCCTGTGCGGAGGGCCTTTTTCAGCCTCGGCCAAAATACCTCAAAAAAACAGTTGTCAGAACGGCTTATTTCATGTATAATAACCAATAGCGTGTAACGCCCGCTTTCAGCAATTTGTTCAGGGCGATACTCAAACGATAAGGAGTGGAACCAACTATGAGCTATTCTGTACAAAACATCCGCAACGTGGCCCTGATCGGGCATGGCGGCAGCGGCAAGACCGCTCTGGCCGAGAGCCTGCTGTACATGACCAAAGCCATCGACCGCATGGGCAAGGCTACCGACGGCAATACCGTCTGCGACTACGACCCCGAGGAGACCAAGCGCCAGATTTCCATCTCTCTGGCCGTGGCCCCTGTGGAGTTCAAGGGCTGCAAGATCAATATTCTGGACACCCCGGGCGGCTTCGACTTTGCCGGCGAGGTGATGGAGGCCCTCCGGGCCGCCGACGCCGCCATTATCGTCTGCTCCGCCAAGGACGGTATCTCCGTGGGCCTGGAGAAGGCCTGGAAGTACTGCGAGGAGCGGAATATGCCCCGGTTTATCTACATCTCCAAGACCGACGAGGACAACTCCGACTACAACGCCACCTTCGAGGCCCTGCGGGCCAAGTACGGCAACAAGATCGCTCCCCTGGTTGTCCCCATCTGGGACGACAACAAGAAGGTCACCGGTATCATCGACGTGCTCAACAAGCGGGCCTATGAGATGCAGAAGCTCCAGCGGGTGGAGATCCAGCTGCCCGACAGCAAGGCCGGCGTCATCGACGAGTTCTACGACTCCCTGAAGGAGTCCGTGGCCGAGACCAGCGAGGAGTTCATGAACAAGTTCTTCGACGGCGAGGACTTCACCTATCCCGAGATGATCCAGGGCCTGCGCCAGGGCGTGCGGGAGCTGTCCCTGTTCCCCGTGCTGTGCGGCTCCGCCGTCAACTGCATGGGCTCCCTGATGCTCATGGACTACATTGTGGAGCTGCTGCCCACCCCCATGGAGGGCAACTACCACAAGGCCACCCGCCAGGACGGCGAGACCGAGGAGTTCGTGGTCTCCCCCGGCGGCGTGCCCACCGCCTTCGTGTTCAAGACCGTCTCTGACCAGTACGGCAAGTACTCCTTCATCAAGGTCATGTCCGGCCACATTACCCCCGACCTCACCCTGGTCAACTCCCGCACCGGCGCCACCGAGAAGCTGGGCCGGCTGTATATGATGAAGGGCAAGCGGGCCGAGGAGGTCAAGGACCTGAGCTGCGGCGACATCGGCGCCATCGGCAAGATGGACAAGGTCAAGACCGGCGACACCCTGTGCGACAGCCGCAAGGTGGTGGCCCTGAAACAGATTCCCTTCGCCGAGCCCTGCTACTCCGTGGCCATCGCCCCCAAGACCCGGGGCCAGGAGGACAAGGTGGCCCAGGGTCTGAACCGCCTCAACGAGGAGGACCCCTCCTTCACCCTGGTGAACAACGGCGAGACCCACCAGATGGTGCTCACTGGCTCCGGCGATATCCAGGTGGACGTGCTGGTGGCCAAGCTGAAGAGCCGCTTCAACGTGGAGGCGGAGCTGAGCGAGACCCGGGTGCCCTACCGGGAGAAGATCCGCAAGACCGTGCAGAAGCAGGGGCGGCATAAGAAGCAGACTGGCGGTTCCGGCCAGTTCGGTGATGTTTGGATTCGCTTCGAGCCCAACCCCGAGGTGGAGGAGATGGAGTTTGCCGAGGAGGTCTTCGGCGGCTCCGTGCCCAAGAACTTCTTCCCCGCCGTTGAGAAGGGCCTGCGGGAGGCCTGCGTCCACGGCCCCCTGGCCGGCTACCCCGTGGTGAATTTGAAGGCTGTGCTCTATGACGGAAGCTACCACCCGGTGGACTCCTCTGAAATCGCCTTCAAGACCGCCGCTCAGCTGGCCTACAAGGCGGCCATGCCCGAGGCCAACCCCGTGCTGCTGGAGCCCGTGGGCGAGCTGAAGGTGACGGTGCCCGACAGCTACATGGGCGACGTCATCGGTGATCTGAATAAGCGCCGGGGCCGCGTCATGGGTATGAACCCCACCGGCGACGGCGACCAGGTGATCGAGGCCGAGGTGCCTATGGCCGAGATGACCTCCTACGCCATCGACCTGCGGGCCATGACCCAGAGTCGCGGGTCCTATGTGTTCCACTTTGTCCGCTACGAGGACTGCCCCCCCGCCGCCCAGGAGAAGGCTATCGCCGCCGCCAAGGCCATGCAGGAGGAATAAGATACATCAAAAGGTCCGCCCCATTGGGGCGGGCCTTTTCCCGCCCCTTGGAGGAATTGCCTTTTCCGGAAAATTATGTTATACTAAGCGCAGTAATTTTGATAAGGAGGCGTCCCCATGAGTGAGGTATTCGGAACACCCTTCGGCGTGACAAGAAACGGGGAGGAGGTGCGGGAGCTAAGGCTGGACAACGGTGTGCTCTCCTGCGGAATCCTCACCTTTGGCGCCACGCTGCGCACCCTCCTTGTCCCCGGGAGAGAGGGGCCGGTGGACGTGGTGCTGGGCTACGACAGCCTGGAGCAGTATGAGACGGAGGGGGGCTTCTTCGGCGCCGTGGTGGGCCGCTTTGCCAACCGCATTGCCGGAGGAAAATTTACTCTCAACGGCCAGGAGTACGTTTTGGCCCGGAACGACGGCCCCAATCACCTCCACGGCGGGACGGTGGGCTGGTCCCACCGGGTCTGGACGGTGGAGGCGGCGGACGAGACCCGGGCCGTCCTCGCCCTGGACAGCCCCGACGGGGAGGAGGGCTACCCCGGACACCTCAGCGTCAAAGTGACCTACGCCCTGGAGGGGAACGCCCTGTCCATCCGCTACCAGGCGGAAAGCGACCGGGATACCCCCTGCAACCTCACCAACCACAGCTATTTCAACCTGGCGGGGCAGGGGAGCGGCCCGGTCCTGGACCAGGAGCTGAAGCTCTTCGCCTCCTCCTACACCCCCACCGACGACACCAGCATCCCCCTGGGGCGGATCGAGCCGGTGGAGGGCACCCCCATGGACCTGCGGACCTCCGGGCCCATCGGCGCGCGCATTGACGAGCCCTTCCAGCAGCTGATCTGGGGCCGCGGCTACGACCACAACTTTGTGGTGGACGGCCAGCCCGGCGCGCTGCGCCCGGCGGCCAGGGCATACAGCCGGGCCACCGGCGTTGTCATGGAGGTGGAGACCACCAGCCCCGGCGTCCAGCTCTACACCGCCAACTTTGTGGAGGAGGGGCGCAAGGGCAAGGGCGGGGTTGCCTACGGCTTCCGGCACGGCTTCTGCCTGGAGACCCAGCACTTCCCCGACACCCCGAATCAGCCCGCTTTCCCCTCCGCCACGCTGCGGGCGGGGGAGAAGTACGACCAGCTGACCAGGTTCCGTTTTTCCCTGGAGAGACCGTAATTTTGGCCTGGTAAAAAAAGTTTGAAAAACCCCTTGACAATTTCTGAGCTTTTGCTATAATAGCATTCGTCCTCGCGAGAGCGGGGCCGATAGCGGGATTGTGTAAGGGTAGCACGACAGACTCTGACTCTGTTTGTGAGGGTTCGAATCCTTCTCCCGCTGCCACGTCGGAGCAAGCTGCATATCGCTTGCTCCGACTTTTTTTCAAAAGTCAGAACAATAATTTTTGCACAAGAAATCGCAGAAAAAAGACCAGAATATTCCCTATAAGGGGCTTGCTTTCTTTTGGAGATTATACTAAAATATAGGACAAGCGACTAGAAAGTCCGCCCCAAGGGGCAAATACCCCGAATGAATTTTGCTCCGGGGAGCAATATGGAGGTCGAACATCATGAGAAAAGTAGGCTTTACCGAAACCGTCCTGCGCGACGCCAACCAATCCCTGATCGCCACCCGTCTGCCCTACAGCAAGTTTGAACCCATCCTGGAGACCATGGATAAGGCCGGCTACTACTCCGCCGAAGTGTGGGGCGGAGCCACCTTTGACGTCTGCCTGCGCTACCTACAGGAGGACCCCTGGGAGCGGCTGCGGAAGATCCGCGCCAAGATGCCCAACACCAAGCTGCAAATGCTGTTGCGTGGCCAGAACATCCTGGGCTATAAGCATTACCCCGACGACGTGGTGCGCAAGTTTGTGGAGCACTCCATCAAGAATGGCATCGACATCATCCGTATCTTTGACGCACTGAACGACGCCCGCAACCTGGAGGTGGCCATCGACGAGACTGTCAAGCAGGGTGGCCACGCCTCCGGCACCATCTGCTTCACCACCAGCCCCGTCCACACCCTGGAGAAGAACGTCCAGATGGTGAAGGACCTGAAGAGCATGGGCGTCAAGTCCATCTGTATCAAGGATATGGCCGGCATCATGGGCCCCAAGGAGTCCTACGACCTGGTGTCCGCCATCAAGGACGCCGTGCCTGAGCTGCCCCTGGTCATCCACACCCACTGCACCACCGGCCTGGCCTTCATGACCTGCCTGAAGGGCGTGGAGGCGGGCGCCGACGTGCTGGACACCGCCATCTCCCCCATGTCCGGCGGCACCGCACAGCCCGCCACCGAGACCCTGGCCTACGCTCTGCGTTCCCTGGGCTATGAGGTGGACCTGGACGACAAGGTGCTCATCAAGATGGCCGACTTCTTCAAGGGCGTCCGGGCCGACTTCATCAAGGACGGCACCCTGGACCCCATCTCCATGGCCACCGACACCCAGTGCCTGAACTATCAGATCCCCGGCGGCATGCTGTCCAACCTGATCTCCCAGCTGAAGATGATGAACGCCATCGACAAACTGGACCAGGCCCTGGCCGAGACCCCCAAGGTCCGCGCCGACCTGGGCTATCCCCCGCTGGTCACTCCCACCAGCCAGATGGTAGGCTCCCAGGCCGTGCAGAACGTGCTGGCCGGCGAGCGCTACAAGGTGGTGGGCAAGGAGATCAAGGCCTACTGCCGCGGCGAGTACGGCCGCACCCCCGCCCCCATCGACCCCGACATCCAGAAGAAGATTCTGGGCAACACTCCCGTGGTAGAGGGCCGCTTTGCCGACTCCCTGGAGCCCGAGTTTGAAAAGACCAAGAAGGAGCTGGGCGCCACCGCCAAGAGCGATGAGGATGTGCTGAGCTATATCGCCTTCCCCCAGGTGGCTATGGCCTTCTTTAAGGACCGGGAGGCCGGCTTCCCCAAGAAGGAGGATCCCAAGAAGGCGGCCGCGCCCGCGGCTCCCAAGGCCTCCGACCTGCCCCCCATGCCCGCCTGGCAGGGCCACGTATACTACGCCAACGTACCCGCCTCCGTGTCCAACGGGGTGAACACCCGGCCCATTCAGCCCTTCGCTGCCAGCTATCAGCCCCCGCACCTGGTGCTGGCCCCCCAGGACACCTGCCCCGGCACCTACACCATCACCATCGACGGTAAGGCGTATGCTGTGTCGGTCGCTGCCGCTGACGGCCCTGCCAGTGCAGCGTCTCCCGCTGCGCCCGTGGCTGCTGCCCCCGTAGCTGCTGCTCCGGTCACCTCTGCTCCTGTGGCGGCCCCCGCCGCTCCGGCTCCCACCCCCGCTCCTGCTGCGGCCCCTGCCGCAGCTCCCGCCGCCGGCGAGACCGCCGTGAAGAGCCCCATGCCCGGCAACATCTTCAAGGTGGAGTGCAAGCCCGGTCAGGCCGTGAAGGCCGGCGATGTGCTGGTGGTGCTGGAGGCCATGAAGATGGAGATTGAGGTCTCCGCCCCCGTGGACGGCACCGTCAAGTCTGTGGCCGCCTCTGTAGGTACCGCCGTCAACACCGACGACCTGCTGGTTACCCTGGGTTAATCTCTGAATAGCTGCAAGTCCCCGGTGAGAGCCGGGGACTTGTTTTGTCTCAGAGCGAAAAACGGGCGGCCGTCCGACCTGGACGACCGCCTGAAAACTGGAATCTGTACGCTGTGATTATTGGGCCCGCGCCAGCTTTTGGATGGCCTCCTCTCTGGCCGCGGTAAAAAAGATGTCTCTGCCCTGGTTGGACTCGTAGATAAAGTCCTTCAGGGGCTTGCTGGTGTAGTGGGAGTAGTCGCCGTAGATGGCGGCTTTTACGTGGTAGTTGATGAACTTTTGGAGAATTTCCCCGGCGATCCCGGTGCTGAGGATGAAAAACTCCTCGCAGATCAGCTCCTTAGGGATAACGATGCGCTCCGCGCCTGTCTCATATTTCACCGACATAATCAGGTCCAGGGCGGACTGCACGTCGGTAATCACCGCTTCGTCGCTGGAAATCACCGCAAGGTCAATTCCGTTTTCGTTGAGATGTTCGATGTTCATAAGGTCCTCCTTGAAAAAATTGCGGCACAAATCCCAGTTAGGGAAGAATGGTAGCACAATTCGGCCGGCCTGTCAACTCAGGCCGGCTTATTTTGGGATTGTTTTTCTCTATGGCAGAGTGTATAATGTAAACTAGTAAAATGTCGACTGTACATGAGGAGGAATATTATGGAAAAGCTGCTGGAACTGCTGGAGCAGGACTGCACCATGCCGGTGTCGGCGCTGGCCGCCGCCGCAGGTGTGAGCGAGGAGGAGGCCAAGGCCGCCATTCAGAAATATGAGGACGACCGGACCATTCTGGGCTATCAGGCCATCATCGACTGGGACCGGGTCCGGAAGGAGACCGTCACCGCCCTGATCGAGGTCAACGTCACCCCCCAGTCCAAGGACGGCTTCGACCGCATCGCCGAGCGCATCTACCAGTACGACGAGGTGGAGAGCATGTATCTCATGAGCGGCTCCTTCGATCTGACCGTCATCATCTCGGGCCGCACCCTGCGGGAGGTGGCCCAGTTTGTGGGCGAACGGCTGGCGACCATCCCGGGGGTCACCGGCACGGCCACCCACTTTATCCTGAAAAAATACAAAGAAAAGCATCTGGTGTTCCGCCCCCAGGACCCGGAGGAAAAGGAGTATATCTTTTCATGAACTATGACGGTATCCTCAACGAGAGAATTCAAAATATCAAGCCCTCCGGTATCCGGAAATTCTTCGACATTCTGGAGGAGATGACCGACGCCATCTCCCTGGGCATAGGCGAGCCCGACTTCGTCACCCCCTGGCACATCCGGGACGCGGGCATCTACTCCCTGGAGCGGGGCCACACCAAGTACACCTCCAACGCCGGTATGCTCCAGCTCCGCCGGGAGATTGCCGCCTACCTCAACCGGCGGTTCGACTTACAGTACGACTACGCCAGTCAGATCCTGGTGACGGTGGGGGGCAGCGAGGCCATCGACCTGGCCCTGCGAGTGCTGGTCAACCCGGGGGACGAGGTCATCGTCCCCACGCCGTCCTTCGTCTGCTACGGTCCCCTGGCCGAGATGGCGGGGGGCGTGCCCAGGTACCTGGAGCTGAAGGCGGAAAACCAGTTCCGCCTCACCCCCGAGGAACTGCGCGAGGCCATCACCGACAAGACTAAGGTGCTGGTGCTGCCTTTCCCCTCCAACCCCACCGGAGGGACCATGGAGCGCAAGGACCTGGAGGCCATCGCCCAGGTGTTGGAGGGCACCGATATTATGGTCATCTCTGATGAGATCTACGCCGAGCTGACCTACGGCCGCCGTCACGTCTCCCCGGCCAACCTCACCGGCATGTACGACCGCACCGTGGTGGTCAACGGCTTCTCCAAGAGTCACGCCATGACCGGCTGGCGGATGGGCTACGTCTGCGCCCCTCAGCCCATTGTGGCCGCCATGACCAAGCTGCACCAGTTCGGCATCATGTCCGCACCCACCACCAGCCAGTACGCCGCCGTGGAGGCCATGCGCAACGGGGACGGGGACATCGAGCACATGCGAGAGGAGTACGACCGCCGCCGCCGGTACCTGGTGGAGAACCTGAACCGTATCGGACTTCAGTGCTTTGAGCCCAAGGGAGCCTTCTATGTGTTCCCGGATATCCGCTCCACCGGGCTGACCAGCGAGGAGTTCTGCGAGCGCTTCCTGCTGGAGGAGAAGGTGGCTGTCATCCCCGGCTCCGCCTTCGGCCCCGGCGGGGAGGGCTTCGTCCGGGCCTGCTACGCCGCCTCCATGAAGGACATCGCCGAGGCGGTGGCCCGGATGGACAACTTCCTCACCAATCTGCGGAGAAAACAGGGACGGGAGGGGTAACGGCCCCCGCCGGTCGGGGCTCTGCCCCGAACCCCGGCCCTCCCCCTACCCCCTCTGTCGCTTCGCGACATCTCCCCCTGATAGGGGGAGTCGTCCGGGCGGGCGTCCTCGCCGGACAGGCGTTCTCTTTCTTGAAAGACGTGAAACTCTTAGCGAACGCGAAGCGTGAGCTCTAGAGTTTCAGGTCCACGGGGTGGAAAGAGAACCAGAAAGAACTTCCCTGTTTTGAACTGAAAGGATGGAAGATATGAATATTGTGTGTTTGGATATGGAGGGGGTCCTGGTCCCGGAAATTTGGATTGCCTTCTCTGAGGAGAGCGGCATCCCCGAGCTGCGCCGCACCACCCGGGACGAGCCCGACTACGACAAGCTGATGAAGTGGCGGCTGGGTATCTTGAAGGAGCACGGCCTGGGGTTGAAGGAGATTCAGGCGGTGATTGCCAAGATCGACCCTCTGCCCGGGGCAAAGGAGTTTCTGGACAAGCTCCGGTCCGAGACCCAGGTGGTCATTCTGAGCGATACCTTCGAGCAGTTCGCCAAGCCCCTGATGGAAAAGCTCAACTGGCCCACTATCTTCTGCAACACCCTGGAGGTGGGGGAGAACGGGGAGATCACCGGCTACAAAATGCGGTGCGAGAAGTCCAAGCTGACCACGGTGAGGGCCCTCCAGTCCATGGGCTACGACACCATCGCCGCCGGGGACAGCTTTAACGACCTGGCCATGATCCAGGCCAGCAAGGCGGGCTTCCTGTTCAAGTCCACCGAGGCCATCAAGGCCGCCCACCCCGAGCTGCCCGCCTTTGAGGAATATGACGACCTGCTCCGCGCCATTGAGGGGGCTTTATAATGTCAAACTTATTTGAAAACCTGCCCTTCAAGCCCGCGGACATTCTCCTGCCCCGGGACTGCGACCTGTCCCTGTGGTCGGTGGTGGCCTGCGACCAGTACACCTCCCAGCCTGAATACTGGCAGCGGGTGGACGAGCGGGTGGGACGCTCCCCCTCCACCTTCCGGCTGATCCTGCCCGAGAGCTGTCTGGAGGGCCCCAGCGTGGAGACCGACATTATGGAGGTCAACAACACCATGAGCCGCTACCTCCGGGAGGGCCGTTTTCAGGAGTACCCCGACGCCCTGATCTATGTGGAGCGCACCCTGGACAACGGCAAGGGCCGCCGGGGCCTGGTGGGCATGGTGGACCTGGAGCAGTACGACTATGAGCCGGGGATGGACTGCGCCGTCCGGGCCACTGAGGGGGTGGTCCTGTCCCGCATCCCGCCCCGGGTGGCGGTGCGGAAGAACGCCCCCATCGAGCTGCCCCACGCCATGCTGCTCAGTGACTGCGGGGACATTATGGAGCCCCTGACCGGCCAGACAGGAGAGATGGAGCTCCTCTACGACTTCGAGCTGATGGAGGGGGGCGGCCATGTGAAGGGCTGGCTGCTGACCCGGGCGCAGCAGGAGCAGATCGCCCAGGCCATCCGGAGGCGGAAGGAGTGGGCGGACCGGGAGCGGGACGGCCTGCTCTTCGTGGTGGGGGACGGCAACCACTCCCTGGCCGCGGCCAAGGAGTGCTACGAGCGCCGCAAGGGGCTCACCGACCCTGAGCAGTGGCCGGAGCTGCCCTCCCGGTACGCCCTGTGCGAGCTGGTGGACCTCCATGACGAGGGGGTGGCCTTTGAGCCCATCCACCGGGTGGTGTTTGGGGTGAAGCCGGAGGAACTGCTGGACGCCCTGATGAGCTATTACCCCTCTGCCGTCCAGGGCAGAGGGGAGGGGCACATCCTGCCCTTTGTTGTCAGCCGCTGGAGCCAGGGGGAGATCACGGTGACCAAGCCCCCAGCCCGGCTGCCTGTGGATACCCTCCAGCGTTTCCTGGACGACTACACAGCCGCCCGCTCCAGGGTGCGGATCGACTACATCCACGGGGAGGCGGAGGCCCGGGCGCTGGCCGAAGAGCGGGAGGATGCCGTCGCCTTCCTTCTGCCTCCGCCCCACTGGCCGGAGCTGTTCGACGCCATTGTCCGGGATGGTCTCCTGCCCCGAAAGGCCTTCTCCGTCGGCCGAGCCCAGGACAAGCGGTTCTACTTAGAGGCGAGAAAGATCAGAAAATAAGGAGGTGTCCGCCGTGCGGGTGGAGGCCCACGCAAAACTGAATCTGACCCTGGATGTGCTGGGAAAGCGCCCCGACGGGTACCACGACCTGCGGATGATTATGCAGTCGGTGGAGCTGGCCGACATCCTGGATTTGCGGTATGCCGACACGGGTGAGCTGCGGGTGAGCACCAACCTCCATTTTCTGCCCAACAACGAGAAAAACCTGGCCGCCCAGGCCGCTCTGCGGTGGTGGGAGGCCAGGGGACAGTCCCCTCAGGGGTTGGATATCACCATTGAGAAGTATATCCCCGTCTGCGCTGGCCTGGGCGGGGGGAGCAGCGACGCTGCCGCCGTCCTCCGGGCGCTGAACCAGATGGAGGATCGGTACTATGATCCGGAGACATTGGCCGAGACCGGGGCGCTGGTGGGCTCTGACGTGCCCTACTGCGTCATCGGCGGTACCGCTCTGGCCGAGGGGAGGGGAGAAATCGTCACTTCTCTGCCCCCACTGCCCAAGTGCTGGGTAGTGCTGTGCAAGCCCGAGTTCTCCATCTCCACCCCAGCGCTGTTTGCCAAGATCGACAGTGTACGCCTGCGCTGCCGCCCCGACACCCAGGGGGCCATTGCCGCCCTGGAGGCGGGGGACCTCCACGGGGTGGCCCGGCGGATGTACAACGTCTTTGAGGACGCCCTGCCGGAGCGCCAGCACGCCCGAGTGAATGACATCAAGAATGTGCTGATCCAGTGCGGGGCCCTGGGGGCCAGCATGAGCGGCACCGGCCCCACCGCCTTCGGGCTCTTCGACGACGAGGGCCTGGCCCGGGAGGCTCAGGAGCGGCTGGAGGAGTTCGGCGGCGAGGTTTTTTTGACACAGACGGTATAAAACAGCAGATAACGAAAGCACCGCACAGCCGTGCGGTGCTTCGATTTATCCCGCCGTTCTCTCCCAAAGGAGGACGGCGTTCTGGGCGGCTTGAGCAAATTCCGGGTCGGGTATCTGGGGCAGGTTAAGGTATTCCTCCTGGCTGGCCTCCAAATAATAAATGGCGTTGATATCCTGGGAGTCCGGGACTTGATAGTTGACGGTACAAAAATCAGTCATTTGGGAGTTTCCAATGCAAATATGACCTTCCTTGCCCAAGGGAGGGGTGGAAGCGGATTTAAGCGTCTGGGTGAAGCAGAAATAGATGGCGTACCCGTCCTCTGTTTCCCGGAAAAACTCCCAAAAAGAGGCGTAATTATTTCCGTGGAAATAGAGGTCGAAGGCTTCGTCTACAGCAAGCTTGGCGGTGACCAGCCCCTCCCGATAGGGAATGGGTTTTTCCACGTCAGACGCGGCGGTCAGCGCGGCCAGAGCCACCAGAGCCGCCAGGACGACGGCCAGGACAGAACGCCGGCGGCGTGCGGAGAATTTACGCTTTACGCCCCGGAGCACGTTTGCCTCCTGCTGGGCCTGCACCTGGATGTGTTCTGGTACTGCCGATTCCTGCCGCATCTTATCCAGAAGGGACCGGCAGGCGGGGCAGGTGGCCAGGTGTTCTTCTACGGCTTCGGCAGTTTCGTTGCTGCATACCTTGTCCAGATAAAGGGGCAGCAGGTCCTGAATAATGTTGCAGTTCATTGTGTTTCCTCCTTTAGTTTCAGTTTAGCACGGTGATAGGTGACCCTGGCCCAGCTTTCCGATTTTCCAAAGAGCTCACCGATTTGGGCAAAGGACAGCTCCCCGAATATGCGAAGAGAAAAAACTTCCTTGTAAGGGTCAGGGAGCATATGGAGACGGCGGTGAAGGATCATAGCGGTGTCATGACGCAACAGAGCCTCCTCCGGGCTAGGGTGGGATGTCTGGTCTGTTTCAGATATTTGCTGGCGGCGCCGCTCCCGGCGCATCTGGGAGAGATACAGGTTTTTCCCGATTTGGCACAACCATACTGACAGCTTACAGGTCCCTCGAAATGTTTCACTGCTTTGGATCGCGCGATAAAATGTCTCCTGTGTCAGCTCTTCAGCCAGAGTTTGTTCTCCACATAAGGCAAATAAGTATTTGTACACCCCGGGGAACTCTCTGGTGTACACTTCTTCAAAATCCAATCCCTTCTCACCTCCGTTCTGCATATAAGACGCGGCAAAGCCTAAATCGTTACAAATGAACTGTAAAATATTTTAGCATAGAGCTTTGGTTGATTGGATTAAAATAATAAAAACTGTCCATACTGTAAGAAACTTACAGTGTGGGCGGTTTTTCCGCCCCGGGGAGGACATATGGACCGAAAATTGAAAACCTGGGAACTGGCGCTGATGTGCGGCGTGTTGATTGCGGTGGTGGCGGGGAGCTGGCTGAGCCAGGAGCAGCAGGAGTTGGCCGGCAGCGTCATCCGCTTCCATGTCATCGCCAACTCGAACAGCGAGGCGGACCAGGCGCTGAAGCTGGCGGTGCGGGACCGGGTGCTGGCCCAGGCGGAGGAGATCTACCCGGAAAACGCCACCCTGGAGGAGGCCCAGGCGGCGCTGGAAGGGCATTTGAACGTCCTGGCCGCCGCCGGCCGGGAGGTAGTGGAGGAACAGGGGTACGACTACCCGGTGACTGCCGCCCTGGAGGACTGCTGGTTCCCCACTAAGGAATATGAGGGCTTCGCCCTCCCCGCTGGAACCTACACCGCCCTCCGGGTGACCATCGGCGAGGGCAAGGGCCAGAACTGGTGGTGTGTGGCCTTCCCGCCCCTGTGTCTGGGGGCGGCCAGTGAGACGGTGGACCAGGCTCTGGAGGCGGGCCATTTCACCCCGGATCAGGGCGCCCTGGTGACGGGAGACGGCGAGGGCTATGTTCTCAAATTCAAGGCTATGGAGCTTCTGGGCGAGATACAGGGCTTCTTTGAGAAGTAGGGAGCGGTCTCTGCGCCGCCCCAGCGTACCATAATATTCCCCCTTTTCCCCGCATAGGATGTGGAGGAGAAGGGGGAATCTGCATTGCTGGGGCAGCTGATCTTAACGCCCGGGGGACGGGGAAAACTGGCCTCCGGGCGGCTCTACGGTCTGAACATCCTGCGGGCGGAGACTGACCCGGCCGGCTTCTGGGGGGAGCGTCGCCTGCGCCGGGCGGGGAAGGAACTGCGCCAGGGGGGTGTCCTTCGGGTGCTAGTCCCCGAGAGCTTCGACCACTGGTCCACCCTGGCCGCTTTGGGATTGCGGCCGGTGGAGGTGGAGACCTTTGTCCGGAACCAGTCGGCAACCCTGGCGCTGGAGCTGCTGAAGCGGCAGGACATCCCCCCCGACCGGGCCACCGTGGCCCTGCGGGGGGTGCGGGCGGACCGGGACATGGCCCGGACAGCGGCGGCGCTGTGCCGACAGGTGCGCAGCCTGGTGGTGGATGCCCCCCGGGGTGGGGAGGAGCTGGCCGCCTGGTTGCGGTGGGAGTTCGGCGTCCCCGTCCTGCCGCCAGGGGAGGGCTGTCATGCCGCCCTGCGTTTTCATCCGGACTGCCCCGGGAACGAGGGAAATGCCCTGGAGCTGTACGGCCCCCGTCCCCGGCTGGCGGGGCTGACCCTCAGCGCGCCCCGACTGGAGGAGGGGGACCGAGAGGACCTGGCCCTCCTGTCTGTTCTGTGGGAGGGGGGAAAACTGGGACCCAAAGACATAAAAATCACTTGACAGACGGGTTGGAAACACATATAATGGCACAGAATGTACGACTATGCCCAATTTTACCCCTGTGGGGGCGGAGGGCGAATAGTCCGATGGAAAGGTGTGCGAAATTTCATGGCGAAGGAATATAAGCTGAGTCCTCAGCGGCTCAAGGAGCTCCAGGACGAGATGACATACCTCAAGACGGTCCGGGAGAAGGAGGTGGCAGACCAGATTAAAGAGGCCCGGTCCTTCGGTGACCTGTCGGAAAACAGCGAGTACGACGAGGCGAAAAACGAGCAGGGCAAGCTCTACGCCCGCATGGGCGAGCTGGAGGAGATCCTGTCCAACTATGTGGTCATTGAGGAGGACGAGACCGACGGCGACTATGTCCGTCTGGGTTCCACCGTCACCGTGCTGGACAAGGAGTTCAACGAGGAGCTGGTCTATAAGATTGTGGGCTCCCAGGAGGCCGACCCCATGAGCGGGGCCATCTCGGAGGACTCTCCCTTCGGCAAGGCGCTGCTGGGCAAAAACGCCGGCGACGACGTCACCGTGGACGCCCCCGGCGGCCCGGTGGAGTATAAGCTGCTGAAGGTAGAGAGATAAGGAGAAATTAACATGTCCGATAAAAATAATCAGACCGGCGCGTCAGAGCAGGAGAACCTGTCTCAGCTGCTCCAGATTCGCCGGGACAAGCTCAAGGAGCTCCAGGAGAGCGGGAACGACCCCTTCCAGATCACCCGCTATGTGGTGGACAACGACTCCGCCAACATCAAGGACAACTTCGACGCCCTGGAGGGGAAAGAGGTGTCCGTCGCCGGCCGGCTCATGTCCAAGCGGGGGATGGGGAAGGTGTCCTTCTGCGACTTGCAGGACAAGTCCGGCCGCATCCAGCTCTACGCCCGAAAGGACGAGATGGATGAGGAGGAGTACAATCGCTTCAAAAAGTACGACATCGGCGACATTGTGGGCGTAAAGGGCGTGGTATTCCGCACCCAGCGGGGGGAGATGTCCGTCCGGGTGGTAAACGTGACCCTGCTCAGCAAGTCCCTGCTGCCCCTGCCCGAGAAGTTCCACGGCCTGACCAGCACCGAGCTGCGCTACCGCCAGCGGTATGTGGACCTGATTGTCAACCCGGAGGTGAAGCGCAACTTCATCATCCGCTCCAAATTTATTAAGCACGTCCGGGACTTTATGGATGGCCGGGGCTTTATGGAGGTGGAGACCCCCGTTTTGAACACCATCTCCGGCGGCGCCACCGCCCGGCCCTTCATCACCCACCACAACACCCTGGACATCGACATGTACATGCGCATCGCCACTGAGCTGCCCCTGAAGCGGCTCATCGTGGGCGGCATGGACCGGGTGTATGAGATCGGCCGCATCTTCCGCAATGAGGGCATGGACCCCAAGCACAATCCGGAGTTCACCACCATCGAGCTGTACCAGGCCTACGCCGACTTCAACGACATGATGGATCTGTTCGAGGATCTGCTCACCTCCGCCGCCCAGAAGATCCTGGGCACCTACCAGGTGGAGTGGCAGGGGGAGCAGATCGACCTGACCCCCGGCTGGCCCCGTATGCCCATGCACGAGGCGGTAAAGCAGTACTGCGGCATCGACTTCATGGCCATCGACTCCGACGAGGAGGCGGTGGCGGCGGCCAAGTCCATCGGCGTGGAGCTGCCTGAGACGGCGGACAAGACCTGGGGCAACGCCCTGTATGAGTGCTTCGACCAGAAGGTGGAGGAGAAGCTGATCCAGCCCACCTTCATCACCATGCACCCGGTGGACGTGTCCCCCCTGGCCAAGCGCTCCCCCTCCGACCCCCGGCTCACCGAGCGGTTCGAGCTGTTCATCTGCCGCAGCGAGATGGGCAACGCCTTCTCCGAGCTCAACGACCCCATCGACCAGCGCCAGCGCTTCCAGAAGCAGGTGGAGCTGCGGGACAAGGGGGACGACGAGGCCGGTATGATGGACGAGGACTATGTGACCGCCCTGGAGTATGGCCTGCCCCCCACGGGCGGCCTGGGCATCGGCATCGACCGGTGTGTGATGATGCTCACCAATTCCGACTCCATCCGGGAAGTGATCCTGTTCCCCACCATGAAGCCGTTGGATTGAGAAAGATTTCCTTTTTCAGCAAAAAGAGTGCGGTGACCAGCTCCGGTCGCCGCACTTTACCTATTTTTATCAATTTCAATGGTCAGGCCCGGCCTTCCCTGCTTTATCGTCTCCAGCAGCAGGAGGGAGGGGGAATGCTCCGGACTGTGGGAGACCAGCCGCATCCGCTTGGGCTCCAGACCATGGGCCCGGAGGGCGCAGATCACGTCGGCCAGCCGCTCCGGGCGGTGACACAGAGCGAAGCGGCCCCCGTTTTTCACCAGCCGGCCAGCGGCGGCGCACAGCTCCTCCAGGGAGCAGCACTCCTCACTCCGGGCCTGCCCGCCGCTCTTCCCGCTGCCCACGGGAAAGTAGGGCGGGTTGGAGATCACCAGGTCGAAGCTCCCCGGGGACAGGGGGGCGGTCCGCAGGTCGCCGGTGACGATTTCCCCAGAGAGCCGGTTGGCCGCCAGATTCTCCCGGGCAGTTTGGGCGGACAGAGGGTCCAGCTCGATCCCGGTGAGGTCCAGGCCCGATCCCCGGCCGGCCAGCAGCAGAAGAAGTACCCCGCTGCCTGTCCCCAGGTCGCACACCCGCCAGCCGGGCTTGACGGTGGAGAACTCCCCCAGCGCCAGGGCGTCGCCCCCCAGGGGAAAGACACCCTCCCCCCAGCGCAGCGTGTAGGGTCCAAGCCATTCTGTCCTCATGGTATGTCCTCCTTTTGCGGATCTCCTCACCCAAATAATGGAAAAAATATGGATGTCACTGTCATTTGACGCACATATTCGCACAATTCACGGAAAAAGGATACCACATTTTTCCCGACTGTGCTATAATATGTAAAAAATTTCTGGAAAGGGGGCGGCGTCCTTGGCCGGCACCTTATTTCTGGTCCCCACCCCTATCGGCAATCTGAGGGATATCTCCCGGCGGATGGAGGAGACCCTGGAACAGGCGGACTTTATCGCCGCCGAGGATACCCGGGTGACGGTGAAGCTGCTCAACCACCTGGGGCTGAAGAAGCCCATGCTCACCTACCACCGGCACAACACGGACAGCGGGGGACAGGCCGTCATCGACCGCCTGCTGGCCGGGGAGAGCTGCGCCCTTGTCACTGACGCGGGTACCCCAGCCATTTCCGACCCAGGGGAGGAGCTGGTGGCCCGATGTGCGGAATTGGACATCCCCGTCTGTGCCATCCCAGGGCCCTGTGCCCTGGTCACCGCCCTGGCCGTCTCCGGCCAACCCACTAGCCGCTTCACCTTCGAGGGCTTTCTGGCCATGAATAAAAAGAACCGCCGCGCCCACCTGGACGCCCTCCGGGGGGAGGAGCGGACCATGATCTTTTACGAGGCCCCCCACAAGCTGGCGGCCACGTTGGCGGACCTGTCGGACGCCTTCGGGCCGGACCGGCCCCTCACCCTGTGCCGGGAGCTGACCAAGCTCCACGAGGAGGTCCGGCGTACCACCCTGGGTCAGGCGGCCACCTACTACCGGGAGAACGACCCCAAGGGAGAGTTTGTGCTGGTGGTTCGGGGGGCGGAGCCAGTGCAGGAGCAGGAGGCCAGTCTGGAGGACGGCATGGCCCTGGTGGACAAGCTGCGGGGAGGGGGTCTTTCCCTCCGGGACGCAGTGCGACAGGCCGCCGGAGAGCTGGGGCTGTCCCGGAAGCAGCTCTATGACCTGGCGGTGAGATAATTTGCACCCATTTTTCAAAAAATGGATAAAATAGAGAGATAAAGGTACTTGTATCCTCGCCCGCAGGGCGGGGATACGGGATTAAAAAGTGTCGAGGTGCTGTTCCATGAATCGAAACATTGAGGACTATATCAAGCCGGGGGCCCGGGCCCATCTGGTAGGCGTAGGCGGGGTGTCTATGGCCCCCCTGGCCGAGGTGCTGAAGGGAAAAGGGGTGGATGTCACCGGTTCAGATATGAAGGAAAGTGAGGCGGTAGACCACCTCCGGTCCCTGGGCATCCCGGTGGTCATCGGCCACCTGCCCGAGAGCGTAGAGGGGGCGGGCTGTGTGATCCGTACCGCCGCTGTCCACAATGACAACCCGGAGATCGCCGCCGCTTTGGCTGCGGGCATCCCCGTCTTTGAGCGGGCCCAAGCCTGGGGGGCCATTATGCGCCATTATCAAAACGCTCTGTGTGTGGCGGGCACCCACGGCAAGACCACCACGACGTCCATGTGCACCCACATCTTTCTGGCCGCCGGACGGGACCCCTCGGTGATGATCGGGGGCACTTTGCCCATTTTGGGCTGCGGCCACCGGGTGGGGCATGGGGATACCATCATTGCCGAGTCCTGCGAATACTGCAACTCCTTCCTGTCCTTCGCCCCCACAGTGGCGGTAATCCTCAATATAGAGCCTGACCACCTGGACTTTTTCAAGGACCTGGACGACATTAAAGCCTCCTTCCGGCGCTTTGCCCAGCTGGTGCCTTCCACCGGCAGCGTTATTGTCAACAACGACAACCCCGGGGCACGCTCCATTGCCTGCGGCCTGGACCCCTTCACCTTTGGTCTGGAGGAGGGGGCGGAGTGCACCGCGGCCAATCTCACCTGGGAGCGGGGCCTGCCCACCTTCGACATTGTGGTTCACGGGGAGAAATACGCCCATGTGTCCCTCCGGGTGGGGGGAATCCACAACGTGTCCAACGCCCTGGCCGCCGCCTCTGCCGCCTATGTGCTGGGGGTGCCGGGAGCGGCGGTGGAGGAGGGGCTGGACGCCTTCACCGGCGCCGGCCGCCGGTTTGAGAGGAAGGGGACCTTCCACGGGGCCGACGTCTACGACGACTACGCCCACCACCCAGACGAGCTGCGGGCCCTGCTGACCATGGCCAGGACCCTGGGCTACCAGAGGATCATCTGTGCCTTCCAGCCCCACACCTACACCCGTACTGCCGCCCTCTTCGACGATTTCGCGGAGGCGCTCAAGCTGGCTGACACGGCTGTTCTGGCCCCCATCTACGCCGCCCGGGAGACGGACGACCTGGGGATGTCCTCGGAGAAGCTGGCGGAAAAGATCCCGGGGGCGGTCAGCTGTGGGAGCCTGGAGGAGGTAACTGCCCAGCTGGCGGATATGGCCCAGCCCGGCGACCTGATCCTCACTGTGGGGGCAGGGGACATCTATCTGGCCGGAGAGGCGCTGGTCGAAAAGAGATAGATTTGAAAAAAGATTTTTCATATATCTTTACAAAAGGTATCCGGAGTGCTAAAATCAAAATAGAATATCTGACAAGCGGGGAGGGAGCGGAACTTGAGGAAACATCAGAGCTCAAATCGTATGGCCGTCATCCTCACCGCGTGCGGCGGGGTGCTGCTGTTGATCCTGCTGGTGATGCTGATCGTGCGTTATCGGGCGGTGGAGACGGAGCTGGACCGGATGCTGGTAGAGAGCCTGACCGCCCATACGGAGGAGGCGGGCGAGGGGGCCGGCTATCTGCTCCACTACGCCGAGACTGTGCTGAAAAACACCAATCTCTTTATCACCGGGGAGGCCAAGGCCCCGGAAAAGAGCTGGGTGGAGCCTATGGTCCATACCTTCAACCTGGTGGATGACCGCATGGACCTGAGGTATCTGGACAAGACGGACCTGGCCGCCGCCTCCTGGGGGCGGGAGGACCCGGAGCTGTTGGGCCAGGTCCTCAGAGGAGAGGCCGTGGTCAGCGGCATTTTGAATGACACCGACCAGGGGGACTGCTACGTGGTGGCGGTCCGCCCGGTGAGGTGGAACGAACAGACGGTGGGGGCGCTGGTGGCCCGGGTAAACGCCGATACCTTGCTGCGCCAGGGGAAGCACTCCACATTTTTTCACAACGTTCACAGCGTGATCGCCGGAGAGGACGGCCGAATTGTCTACGGCAGCAGCCTGGGCCTGCAAGGGCTCAGCCTGACCGATCTGGGGGCGGAGGACGGCCTGACCCAGCAGGAGAGCGAGGCCTTCAGCGCCGCCTATCAGGAACAGACCTCCGGCTCCTTCAGCTACGCCGTTGGGAAGGGACGGAACTACACCGCCTGGGCGCCGGTCTCCTACAACAACTGGCGGATCGTGCAGTTTTCCCTGTCTCCCAATGTGAACATTGAACGTACGTCGATGATGCAGACGGTGGTCATGCTGGTGAGCCTGGTGATATGCGCCGTTTTGGCGGCGCTGATGTGGCGCCAGCGGGCCAGAATGGCGAAGGAGCGTATGCGCTACGCCGTGCTGGCCGAGTTCAAGGACACGCTGCTGTTTGAGTACAACTGCGAGGACGACAGCCTGGAGTTTACCTCCAACGCCCTAGATACACTGGAGATCGAGAATAGCCGAATATCGGGGGTCCTCATGGGGGACGGGAGCCTGTCCGTTTTCCATCCGGAGGATGTGGTCAATGTACGGAACGCGCTGAAAAATGCGGTAAACATGCTCCCGGACCAGGTGGAGCACGATCGTATCCGTCTGAAAGGGCGGGACGGGAACTACAGGTGGTACCGCAGTCAGTATAAGGCGGTCTTTGGCTCGGAGGACAGAGTGGTCCAGGTGATCGGGACGTTGACGGATATCAGCGTGCAGATCGACCGGGAGAAGGAGCTGCGGGAGCAGGCCCGGCAGGACCCCCTTACAGGGCTGTATAACCGGGCGGGCGTCAAGATGATTAACGCCAGGCTGGAGCAGATCTCCCGGGGCGTGCTGTTTATGATGGACCTGGACGACTTTAAGTCCATTAACGACAATTACGGCCACGCCGCCGGCGACAAGCTACTTACTGCCATCGGCAGGATCTTGACGGAGACCTTCCGTACCGACGATATTGTGGCCCGGGTGGGGGGAGACGAGTTTGTCGCCTTTCTGTCCGGCTCAGACAGCAAGATCACCGCTGAGCAGAAGGGACAGGAGCTGCTGGAGCGGGTGCGGACGCTGCGGATCGAGGGAATCGACACGGTAGCCAGCGTCAGTATTGGCGCGGCCAGTGCCCCCGGCTGCGGACGGACCTACGAGGCCCTCAGCGCCGTGGCAGACGAGGCCCTGTACCAGGTGAAAAACCACGGAAAGGGCGGTTTCCTCCTGAAATAAAAAAGATCCACCGGTCTGACCGGTGGATCTTTTTGTTATTGAGAAGCCTTTACATGGCCAGCAGCTCCAGCGTCTCTCCGTTGGAGACAGCCTTGAGCTGAGATACCGGCTCCTGCCAGCCCTCGATGAGCCGGACGGCGATGGCGTCCTCCAGCTCCTTCTGGATGAGACGGCGCAGGTTCCGGGCGCCGTAGGTGGCGGAGTAGGACTTTTTTACCAGGTAGTCCAGGAGGGTGTCGTCCCAGGTGAAGTTGATGTCCTTCTCCTTCAGGGTGCCCACTAGCTCCTTGAGCATGAGCACGGCGATGCCCTTGAAGTTGTCCTCAGAGAGCTGGTTGAAGTAGACAATCTCGTCCACCCGGTTGATAAACTCGGGGCGGAGGAAGTCGTTGAGGGCTTTGATGGCCCGGTCCTTGCCCTGCTCGTTGGCGGTGCGGCCGAAGCCCACAGAGCCCACCTTGGTGCTGCTGCCGGCGTTGGTGGTCATGACGATGACGGTGTTTTCAAAGTTCACCACTCGGCCGTGGGCGTCGGTAATGCGGCCGTCGTCCAGCACCTGGAGGAGGATGTTCAGCACGTCAGGGTGGGCCTTCTCGATCTCATCGAAGAGGACCACGGAGTAGGGCTTGCGGCGAATCTTCTCGGTGAGCTGGCCCGCCTCATCATAGCCCACATAACCCGGAGGGGAGCCGATGATCCGGGAGACGGCGTGCTTCTCCATAAACTCGGACATATCCAGCCGGATGAGGGACTCGGGGGTGTCGAACAGGTCGGCAGCCAGCTGCTTGACCAGCTCGGTCTTGCCCACGCCGGTGGAGCCCACGAAGATAAAGGACACCGGCTTGCGCTTGGGGGAGATGCCCACCCGTCCCCGGCGGATGGCGGCGGAGACGGCTTTCACCGCCTCGTCCTGGCCGATGACATGCTCCTCCAGCCGCTCCTCCAGCTTGGCCAGCCGCTGGAACTCCTGCTCCTGGATGCGGCTGGCGGGGATGTTGGTCCACAGCTCGATGACGTTGGCCAGGTGCTCCTGGGTGAGGGCGGGGTGGGCCTCGTTCTGCAGGCCCGTCTTCTCCTCCTCCAGCCGCAGCTCCATGCTCTTGATGTCGGCCAGCCGCTTGTAGGCGTCTTCGGTGGCGGCGGCCATCATGACCTCCTTCTCCTTGGCCAGGTCGGCCAGCTCCTTGTCCACCGCGTTGAGGCGGGCCAGGGCCTTGTTGTGGAGGTTCACGTTGGAGCAGGCCTCGTCGATGAGGTCGATGGCCTTGTCGGGCAGGTAGCGGTCGGTGATGTACCGCTCGCTCATGGTGACGGCCAGCCGGCACATGGCGGGGGAGACCTCCACCTGGTGGAAGCTCTCATAGTAGGGGGCGATACCCTCGATCACTTTCACGCTGTCCTCGATGGAGGGCTCCTCCACGATGACGGGCTGGAACCGCCGCTCCAGGGCGGTGTCCTTCTCAATGTGCTTGCGGTACTCGTTGAGGGTGGTGGCTCCGATGACCTGGAGCTCCCCCCGGGACAGGGCGGGCTTGAGGATGTTGGCGGCGTTCATGGAGCCCTCGGCGTCGCCGGCGCCCACGATGGTGTGTACCTCGTCAATGACCAGGATGATGTTGCCCAGCTTGCGGATCTCCTCGATGAGGCCTTTCATCCGGCTCTCGAACTGGCCCCGGAACTGGGTGCCCGCCACCAGGGCGGTGAGGTCCAGCAGGTAGACCTCCTTCTCCAGCAGCTTGTAGGGCACGTCCTTGTTGGCGATGCGCTGGGCCAGCCCCTCGGCAATGGCCGTCTTGCCCACGCCGGGCTCGCCGATGAGACAGGGATTGTTCTTCTGCCGGCGATTGAGGATCTGTACCACCCGCTCCAGCTCCCGCTCCCGGCCAATGAGCTTATCCAGCTTACCCTCCTGGGCTCGCTGGGTCAGGGAGATACAGTAGCTGTCCAGGAATTTCCGCTTGGTGGGCTTGGACTGACCTTTTTCGCTCCGGGGAGGCTGGGTAGAGCCCTCGCCAGAGGAGGGCTTCTCCGAAGAGGAGGAGCCGCCGCCAAAGAGCTGATTGAGGAAGGGGAAGGTGGCGGTGCGGCCGTCGTCCTCCTCGTCGTCCTCGTCCTTGGTGGGGGACATCATCCCCTCCATGCCCTCTGCGCCGCCGAAGGCGGACATCATCTCGGTGGTGAGGGTGTCCAGGTCCTCGTCGCTGATCCCCATCTTCTTCATCATGTCGTCGATGGGCTTGATACCCAGCTCCCGGGCGCACTTGAGGCACAGACCCTCGTTCTTGGAGGTGCCGCCCTCTAACTTCGTAATAAAGATGACCGCCACATTTTTGCCGCAGCGGCTGCACATGGTAGGCTGCATAGTAAATTCGCTCCTTTCGGGAAAAGTCCACGTTTGGGGAGATGGTACACCCTAATTATGAACTGGGTATGAACTTTTCCCTGAGAAATACAGGGTTTACAGGAAAAATGACAGAGGGTTGACGGAGGCGAAGAACTTGAGCAGATAGGAGCTCCCGATGGCTGCGGGAGGGATGTAGCTGTCCCGGAGCAGCCAGACGGCGATATACACGATCAGCGCCCCCTTGACCAGACCCACGGCCCCGCCGCCCCAGGCGTTGACAGTGCTGAGGACGGGCAGCTTGGCCACTAGGTCCAGGGTGTGGCTGAGGAACCACCAGGCAATCAAAATGGCGAGGAAGGCCACGGCGAAGATTACCATCCGGGCGATCTGCACCGCCGCGTAGTGAGCCAGGGCCTGGGCTGCGTTGGTCGTGACCTCCGCCACGCCGCTGTCCACCGCCTTCTGGAAAGCGTCGGCAAAGCCCTGGAACAGCTCGGTCTCTTTCAGATGCTCTATGACACCGGCCAGTGCCACCTCCTCCGGCGACTGAGCCACTCCGCCGTCCACGGAGACAAATTCTGTGCTCTTGATGGCCTCGGTAAGGGATTCCTGAATGCGCTCCGCGACGATGGGTTCCACCGCCTTAGCCACCGGCTCGGCCAGGGCGTTGGAGAGGATGGAGGCCCCGATGAGGGCCACAAAGACGGCCAGCAGGGAGCACAGGGTGAGCACAAGGCCCTTTTTATAGCCCAGCCAGACAAAAAAGAGCAGGACTGCGGCGATGATGAGATCGTAAATGATGTAGTTCATGGGTCGTTCCTCCGAATTATTGGGATGGCGGGATATATAACCAGGCCTGCTGGGCGTTGGCCAGCAAAGCGGAGCCATTAGGGGCCAGGTCCACATGCCGGGCGGCCTGGGGATTGTCCAAAACAGCGTAGGGGTCGGTCTCCTGGCCGTAAATGGTCAGGCGGCTGCCCGACAGCAGGGCGAAATATGTGCCGGCGGCGGAGTAGTCCAGCACCTGGCTGGCCAGGGGGATGGACCGGACGGCCTGGGTCGAACCGTCCACAATGACGGCCTGGGCGGCCCCGCCGGCCCGATAGGGGCCCTCCAGAAGGAGGGCAAAGCCCTCCCCCTCCAGAGAACAGCCCTTCAAATAGTTGGGTGTAAGGTAATAAGTATGGGTCTCTGTGCCGTCGGTGGGGACGGTGAGCAGCCGGTCCTCGCCCAGCACCCACAGCAGTCCCTCCTCATAGTCCAGGTCCAGCACGGTGAGGGCCCCCAGCTCCACCTGGAGGGAGGGCTCTGTCTGGTCCAGGGGGTAGAGGAGCAGACGGCTGAAGAAATTCCCCTGCTCCTGGCCCATGGTAATCACGGCCACCGACTGGCCGTCGGGGGAGACGGCGGCGTCCACGGCAAAGACAGAGGACAGGCCGATGGTGATGACCTCCCGTCCTCGGCTGTTGTAGACGGTGACCGCCCCCTTGAAGCCGCTCTGCTGGGCGGTGACCGCCAGCCAGCCGCTGTCGTTGACCCGGGCGGAGAGAAGGTTGTTGCCCCCTGTCAGGGAGAGCTTAAAGCTCTCCTCCCCATTGCGGAAGACAAACAGGGACTGATTGCCTGCGTCGTAGGCCACGGCTGCCGTCCGGGAGGCGGACAACACGGGGTTCTCCACAGACAGTACCTCCTCCGCCAGGTGCTCTCCGTTTAGGCCGTAGTAGTGGGCGCCGGCGGCGGAGACTGTCACCGCCCCGCTGTCCAAATAGGCGATAGACAGCTTGTCGCCCCCGGCGTGGGTGAAGGGGGCGGCCTCGCCAGCTTCGTCGGTGGGCATGTCGCGGTAGGCCAGCCACCGCTTCAGGGTGTCCACATTGAAGGTGTCCCGGTAGACCACTAGAGCCAGCGCCCCCAACACCAGGACCGCTGTGACTGCCAGGGCCAGCAGGCGAACAAGCATATTCGGTTTTTTGATCCGCTTGGGAGCGGGGGGCTTTTGATTCTCTTTCATACTCTACTGACTAAACGTCCTCTTCATACCATAATTTTGTCATATACAGCCCGCCGGGGGGGACAGTGGGCCCGGCTAGGGTCCGGTTGCCCGAGTCCAGAATGGCGGGGATGTCCTCCGGTGCCAGCTTGCCCTCGGCGGCGTAAACGATGGTGCCTACCATGGCCCGGACCATGTTGTATAGAAAGCCGTTGGCGCACACCCGGCAGGAGATCAGGTCGCCGTCGCGCGCCACGTCAAAGTAGTACACCGTGCGTACGGTGGTCTTGGTCTCTGTCCCCACCGAGCGCACCGCCCGGAAGTCGTGGGTGCCTACAAACTGCTCCGCCGCCCGGGCCATAATTGCCTCGTCCAGGTGTTTGGGGTAGAACCAAGCCCGGTTGACATAAAACGGGTTGCCCAGCCGGGAGTTGTAAATTTTGTAGGTATACTCCTTTTTCAGACAGGAGCCGATGGCGTTGAAGCCCTCGGGCACCTGAGTGGCCCTGACCACCACGATGTCGTCGGGGAGCCGGGTGTTTACCGCCAGGGGCAGCTTGTCCAGTGGAATGCGGGAGGTGGTGCGGAAGTTGGCCATATAGGTCTCCGCATGGACCCCGGCGTCGGTGCGCCCCGCCCCGGTGACACGTACCGGGTGGCCCACCGTGGCCGCCAGGGCCTTCTCCAGCGTCTCAGCCACCGAGATAGCGTTCTTCTGCACCTGCCAGCCGTGGTAGGCCGTGCCGTTGTACATCAACCTCAAAGCAACATTGCGTTCCATATTACCACCCAAAATGTCCCAGCACCCCCACGCCCACAGTGATGGCCAGGAAGAGAAACAGGGTCACGTAGTCGGCCGCCTTATATCTCAGCTGGCGCAGGCGGGTGCGGCCCTCGCCGCCGTGGTAGCAGCGGCACTCCATGGCGGTGGCCAGTTCGTCGGCCCGGCGGAAGGCGGAGATGAACAGGGGTACCAGCAGGGGCAGCAGGGCCTTGGCCCGCTGGATCAGGTTGCCGCTCTCGAAGTCGGCCCCCCGGGCCCGCTGGGCGGACATAATCTTGTCGGTCTCCTCAATAAGGGTGGGAATAAACCGCAGGGCAATGGACATCATCATGGCCAGCTCATGGACGGGCACCTTGAGCTTTTTCAGCGGCCCCATCAGGGACTCCAGCCCATCGGTAAGCAGGATGGGGGAGGTGGTGTAGGTGAGCAGGAAGGTTCCGGCAATGAGCATCATGATCCGAATAACCATAAAGAAGGCCCGGTACACCCCCTCCAGGGTGATGGTAAAGATCCAGAAGTGGACCAGTACCGTATTGCCGGGGGTGTAGAACAGGTTGAGCACTGCGGTAAAGACCACGATAAACAGCACCGGCTTCAAGCCCCGAAAGACGGACTTGGGGGGCACTTTTGAGACGGCGATAGACCCGGCCAGCACGAAGAACATAACGGCGTAGGTGACGAACCAGCTGGCCAGGAACAGGGCCACGATATAGAGCACCACGCAGATCAGCTTGGTGCGGGGGTCCAGGCGGTGGACAATAGAATTTCCCGGGAAATACTGCCCCAGGGTGATATCCTTCAGCGCCATTCAGTCCACCCCCTTTTTCAGCTTTTCCAGGACGGCGGCCTTGGCCTGGTCCAGGGTGTAGACGGACGGGTCAATGTCCACCCCCATGGCGCGCAGGCGGTGGAACACCCGGGTGAGCTGGGGCACGCCCAGGCCCATCTGCTCCAGCTCGTCCCCGTGCTGGAAGACCTCCCGAGGGGCGCCCTGGAAGGGAATCTTGCCGTCGTTGACGGCCACCAGCCGGTCCACCGACCGGGCCACCTCCTCCATGGAGTGGGACACCAGGATGATGGTGGCGTTGTGGGCCTGGTGGTACTCCCGGATGTTGCCCAGAATGGACTCCACCCCCTCCGGGTCCAGCCCGGCGGTGGGCTCGTCCAGGATGAGCACCTTGGGCTCCATGGCGATCACCCCGGCGATGGCCACCCGGCGCTTCTGACCGCCGGACAGCTCAAAGGGGGACTTGTCCAGCTGGTCGTCCCGCAGGCCTACGAAGTAGGCCGCCGACCGCACCCGGCGGTCGATCTCCTTCTCGTCCAGCCCCATGTTCTTGGGGCCGAAGGAGATGTCCTTGTATACCGTCTCCTCAAAGAGCTGGTACTCCGGGTACTGGAACACCAGCCCCACCTGGAAGCGGGTCTTTTTGGTGATCTTGGGGTCGGACCAGATATCCACATCCTGGAACAGCACCGTCCCCGAGGTGGGCTTGAGCAGGGCGTTGAGGTGCTGGATCAGGGTGGACTTGCCCGACCCGGTGTGGCCGATGATACCCAGGTACTCCCCAGGGTAGGCGCGGAGATCCACGCCGTCCAGCGCCGTGTGCTCAAAGGGCGTCCCGGCGGAGTAGATATGGGTGAGGTTTTTAGTTTCGATAATAGGTTCCATGGATGGTACATCCTTTATATTTGGTACACGCCCAAGGGGTCGCGTCCGAGAGGCTTCCCCTAAAAGGGAAGCCTTTTGCCTATTTCAGCAGTTGATACAGCGCCTGGGCGCACTCCTCGTCGGAGAGGGCGTCTAAGGGGACGTCATATCCCTCCTGACGCAGCTCCCAGAGGAGCTGGGTCGTCTGGGGGACGGTGAGGCCCACCTGGCGCAGCTCCTCCACCCGGGAGAAGACCGCTTTCGGCGTGTCGTCGGCCACCACCCTGCCCTTGGACATGACGATGAGGCGGTCGGCCTGGGCGGCCTCGTCCATGTGGTGGGTAATGAGGACCACCGTTACCCCCCGCTCCCGGTTGAGCGTCTTGATGGTGTTCAGCACATCCCGGCGGCCGATGGGGTCCAGCATGGCGGTGGGCTCGTCCAGCACGATGCACCGGGGCCGCATGGCGATCACGCCCGCGATGGCCACCCGCTGCTTCTGGCCGCCGGAGAGAAGGTGGGGGGCGTGCTCCCGGTAGCCGTACATGCCCACGGCTTTGAGGGCGTCGTCCACCCGTTGGCGAATCTCAGCCGGGGGAACCCCCAGGTTCTCTGGGGCGAAGGCCACGTCCTCCTCCACCACGTTGGCTACGATCTGGTTGTCCGGGTTCTGGAACACCATGCCCACCGCCCGGCGGATGTCAAGGAGCCGGTCCTCGTCGGAGGTGTCGATGCCATTCACGTACACCGTTCCCCCGGAGGGCAGGAGGATGGCGTTCATGTGCTTGGCCAGGGTGGACTTGCCGCAGCCGTTGTGGCCCAGTACGGCCACAAAGGAGCCCTCCGCAATATCCAGGCTCACGCCGTCCAGCACCACCGGGGTGGTTCCCTCCTCGGGGGCGGGATAGGAGAAGTGTAAATCTTCGGTTTTGATGATGGTATGATTCATAAAAACCACCTGAATGTTCAATCTTTTGTCCACCGCCCTGTAGCCCCGCAGGGGAGGGCCAGGCCGGACTGGGTGACGGGCAGGCCTAGCTCGTCGGAGACGGTATGCCCGCCGAACTTTTTGGAGATCAAGGTCTCCAGAATGTAGGTGACCACGCTGGGGGCCAGGCCGGTGGTGTAGGAGTTGAGGATAACAAATAGGGGGTCGTCGGACAGCACGCCGCTCACCAGCTCCACAAAGGGGTAGAGGTTTTCCTCCAGCTTCCACACCTCGCCGGTGGGGCCCCGGCCGTAGGAGGGGGGGTCCATGATGATGGCGTCGTACCTCCGCCCCCGGCGGATCTCCCGCTCCACGAACTTGGCGCAGTCGTCCACGATCCAGCGGATGGGGGCCTCCTCCAGCCCGGAGCTCTTGGCGTTCTCCCGGGCCCACTGGACCATCCCCCGGGCGGCGTCCACATGGCACACGCTGGCCCCGGCAGCGGCGCAGGCCACTGTGGCCCCGCCGGTGTAGGCGAAGAGGTTCAATACGCTCACCGGCCGACCTGCACTGCGAATCTGCTTCTGGGCGAAGTCCCAGTTGGCCGCCTGCTCGGGGAAGAGGCCGGTGTGCTTGAAGTTCATGGGCTTGATGTTGAAGGTGAGGGCCCCGTAGGACACCGTCCACCGTTCGGGCATGGATTTGTTGACCCACTGGCCGCCCCCGGTGGAGGAGCGGGCGTACCGTCCAGCGTTTTTCTTCCAGCCCGGGTGGGAGCGGGGGGTGTTCCAGATGGCCTGGGGGTCGGGCCGGACCAGGAGCTGGTCCCCCCAGCGTTCCAGTTTCTCTCCACGGCCGCAGTCGATAAGCTCATAGTCGGTCCAATTGTCGGACAGCCACATAACCGAAATACCCCCAATATATTCTAAAACCAGAATAGTATATCATTTCCAGGGCGTTCCGTCAATAAATACAAGGGATTTTACGGGAATGACAGAGAAGTGATTGTATTTTACGGCTGGCTGTGATAAAATACCTCAAAGAGCGACAGAATACCCGGCCAAACCGGCCGATTGAGAGGTGCGAAAGATGGATCATCCCTTCCGTTCCGCCGCAGTGGGCGGCTTCAATAAGCAGGATGTGCTTACCTTTCTGGAGGAGCAGTCCAAACAGGCAGCCCAGGCCCAGCAGCAGCTCCAGGAACAGCTGGAGGGGGCAAATCGTCAGATCGAGACCCTCCGCCAGGAGGGGGAGGAGCTGCGTCGCCGGCTGGAGGAGGCCCAGCGGGAGCTGGAGACCGCCCGTCAGGGCCGGGACAGCCTGAACGCCCAGCTGGAGGAGGCCGGCCGGGAGCTGGCCGCCAGCCGGGGGGAGACGGACAGGGTACGACATGAACTGGAGGAGGCCGTCCGGGACCGGGACGGGGCCCGCGCCCAGCGGGACAGGCTCCAGGCCAGGCTGGACGGCGTGCTGCCCGACGCCCAGGCCTACGTTCAGATCAAGGAGCGCACCGCCGGGGTGGAGCTGGACGCCCACCGCCGGGCCCAGACCATCCAGGAGAAGGCGGAGCGGGATGCCGAGCGGGTGCGCCGCCAGCTGGAGCAGTGGCTGGAGCGGATGGAGAAGGAGTACGACGCCATGCGGGGCGAGGTGGAGATCACCGTGTCCCACGCGGCCAGCGAGCTGGACCGGGTGCGGGCCGGGCTGAACCGGATCACCCAGCTGGTAGACGCCCAGGAGGGTGCGCTGGAGGGGATCGCCAAGGCCTACAGCGAGACTGCTGGCCCCAAGATTGAGGCCCCCATGCCCATCCCAGAGGAGGAATAATTGACAAGACAGCGCCTGTCCTCTATACTGAGGACAGGCGCTGTTGCAAATGGCGGTTAGCCACTCCCTTACAGAGAGGGGGTGATGCGGTTGGATGACGGGCGCTGGACGAAAGTCCTGCGTTTCGTGGTGTGTGTGATTATTACAGCTCTGCTGTTGATACTTACAGCCCCAAACGCGTGTTAGCCGCCCGGCTCGCCCCGGACGGCTAACAGATTTCTGTTAAAAGCGACGGGCTAACCGCTATGCAGCAGCGCCTTTTACATGTTTATTATAGCATCTTTGTACGGGTTGTCAAGAGATTTGCGGTAATTACTTGAAACAAGTTTTTTTACAACTTGATTCAAGTTAAAAACAAGATAATCGACATGGAATTGGGATACCATACATCCAGATAAAATTTTGGATGGTGGTTGACCTTGAAACGAGATAAGCATTTGGGTATTACGATCAGCGGTGAACATCATGGAAAGCTGGTCTATATTGCGGAGTATGAGGGCCGCTCCATGAGCGGGCAGATCCTATACCTGATCCAGAAGTGCATCCGGGAATTCGAGAAGGAGCACGGCCCCATCCCAGAGGACGAGCTGAAATGAGGGTGCGGGAAAAGGTGCTGGATCTGCTCTTTCCGCCCAAGTGCCCCTACTGCCAGCAGATTCTGGAGGACCCCCGGGCAACTGTGTGCCCGGACTGCCAGCCCAGGCTGCCCTGGCTGGAGGGGAAGGCGGGGGAGCGGAGGATCGACTTTGCTGACGGCTGCTTTTCCCCTCTGGCCTACCGGGATGCGGTGCCCGGGGCGGTCCACCGGTACAAGTTCAGCCGGGTGCGGGCCTTGGGGAAGCCCCTGGCTGCCCTGATGGCCCAGTGTCTCAGTGACCGGCTGCCAGAGGGAGCGGACCTCATCACCTGGGCGCCCCTGTCGAAGAAGCGGCTGCGGGAGCGGGGCTTTGACCAGGCGGAGCTGTTGGCCCGGGAGGTGGGGCGGCTGCTGTCCATTCCGGCGGCGCCTGCCCTGGAAAAGACGAGAAACACCAGCCCCCAGTCGGAGCTGGAGGAAGAGAGCGCCCGCCGGGCCAACGCCCGGGGGGCCTATGCCCTGCTGCCCGGGGCGGACCTGACGGGCAGGCGGGTGGTGCTGGTGGACGACGTGGTCACCTCGGGCTCCACCCTCAGCGAGTGCGCCGCCTTGCTGCGCCAGGGGGGTGCGGCGCAGGTGTACTGTCTCACCCTGGCCCGGGCCAGAGAAGACGGGGAAGAAAAAAAGACGAAAATTGTAGGAAAAAACGGTTGAAAAGCGGCCACGCTCAGGTTATAATAAAAAATGGCATCTAAGAGCCGCCCTATCAGGGCGGCCACAAAATAATGAATAAAATATAAGGTGGAACAAATCATGGGTTTCTTCAGTAAAGATATCGGCATCGACCTGGGCACCGCCTCGGTCCTGGTATATATCCGCAACAAAGGCGTGGTCCTGCGGGAGCCCTCCGTGGTGGCCATGGACAAGAACACCGGCAAGCTGCTCAAGGTGGGCACCGAGGCCCAGGCCATGCTGGGCCGCACCCCCGGCAACATCGTGGCCATGCGCCCCCTGCGGGAGGGCGTCATCTCCGACTACGACATGACCGAGCGGATGCTGAAGGAGTTTATGAAGAAGGTCACCTCCTTCTCCCTGTTCAAGCCCCGCCTGCTGATCTGCGTGCCCTCGGGCATCACTGAGGTGGAGGAGCGCGCGGTGGTGGACGCCGGCATCCAGGCGGGCGCCCGCCGGGCCTACCTCATCGAGGAGCCGGTGGCCGCCGCCATCGGCGCGGGCATCGACATCACCAAGCCCGACGGCCACATGGTGGTGGACATCGGCGGCGGCACCGCCGACATCGCCGTCATCTCCCTGGGCGGGGTAGTGGAGTCCGCCTCCATCAAGGTGGCGGGCGACAAGTTTGACGAGGCTGTGGTGAAGTATATCCGCCGCAAGCACAACGTCCTCATCGGCGACCGCACCGCCGAGGAGCTGAAGATGAGCATCGGCTGCGTCTTCCCCCGGCCGGAGGAGGTCTCCATGGAGATCAAGGGCCGGTGCCTGATGACCGGCCTGCCCCGGGTGTTTAACGTCACCTCCAGCGAGATGATTGAGGCCTTTGAGGAGACCTCCGGCTCCATCCTGGAGGCTATCCACGGCGTGCTGGAGCGCACGCCCCCCGAGCTGGTGGCCGATATCTCCACCAACGGTATTGTCATGACAGGCGGCGGCTCCCTGCTGTGGGGCTTCGATAAGCTGGTCCAGTCCCACACAGGCATCGAGACCCACGTGGCTGACGACGCCATCTCCTGCGTGGCCTACGGCACCGGCAAGAGCCTGGACAGCCTGGACCAGATGCAGGACGGCACCATGAACCTGTCCCGCCGCAAGCAGATGAATTATTAAAGGAAACAGCCGGCCTCTGGCCGGCTGTTTTTCAGAAGGAGGACCGCTATGGAGACCATACAAGACCTTTTAAAGACGGCAGGGAGCGCCCTGGGGATGGAAAATCTCACCCTGTGGTCGCTGCTGCGGGTGGCGGTGATGGTGCTGGTAGGCTGGCTAGTCATCCGGCTACTGCTGAAAATGGCGGACCGGCTGCTGGAACGAAGCAGAGGGCTGTCGGCCATCAAGGTGTACATCAGGTCCGCGCTACGGATCTTTCTCTGGTTCCTGCTGGTCCTGATGCTGGCCGGAACCCTGGGCATCGAGGTGACCTCCATCATCGCTATGCTCAGCGTAGTGGGCCTGGCGGTGTCCCTGGCCCTACAGAATACCCTGTCCAACCTGGCAGGGGGGCTGGTGCTGCTGGTGACCAAGCCCTTCGCTGTGGGGGACTATGTGGAGGCCGACGGCATCAGTGGTACCGTCGCTAAGCTGGACCTGGCCTACACCACCTTTGTTACCCCGGACAACAAGGAAATCTTTGTGCCCAACAGCCAGCTCTCGGCGGCTAAGATCATCAACTACAACGCCCTGGGAAAGCGGCGGATGGACCTGAACTTCACGGCCTCCTACGACGCCCCTACCGCCCAAGTCCGCGCAGCCATTGAGGAGGCCCTGGCCGCTATCCCCGGCATCCTGGACGACCCGGCCCCGGCGGTCTATGTTTCGGAGTACCAGTCCAGCAGCATCCAGTACCTGGTCCGCCTGTGGACCCCCTCCGGGGACTACTGGGATGTGTACTATGCCCTGCTGGAGGGGGTGCGGGAGGCCTTCGCCCGCCACGGGGTGGAGATGACCTACGACCACCTCAACGTGCATCTCGTGGAGAAATAATCAGGGCATAGCCAGCCCGTGGAGAAAGCCGTCCAGCCGGGGGGAGAGGACCTCGCCGCCCACCACAGTATTTTTGCAGATGAGCAGGTTGACCTGGACCCCTGTCTCGCCGGTGGGGTAGTTGAAAATTTCATAGGTGTACCGCTTCACCCGCTTGCCGGCGTACTTTTGCAGGTCGAAGCCCTGGCCGTTTTGGAGGGCCAGGCCTCCCGGCCGATGGCCTGGCCGAAGTTCAGGGCGATGGCGCAGCAGCACAGCAGGGCCGCCACCGCGACCCCCAGCGACAGCTTCCGTTTGGGCATTTTTGCAGTCACGATCAACACAGCGCATATCTCCTTCCGTCGGGTATGTTTTACCCTATGCGGAGAGAGTTGGAAATATGAATGGCGGGGGGAGAGCATGGAGCGGATCGACAAGCTGCTCAGCGCCACCGGGCGGTGGAGCCGGAAAGAAGTAAAGGAGCTGGTCCGGCAGGGCCGGGTGCTGGCGGACGGGCGGGCCGTCCAAAAGCCGGAGGAGAAGGCGGACCCGGAGACGGTCTGTCTCACAGTGGATGGGGGAGCGGTGGACTGCGCCCCCTTTGTCTATGTGATGCTCCACAAGCCGGAGGGGCTGCTCTCCGCCACAGAGGACAAAAGCCAGCCCACGGTGCTGGACCTGCTCCCGCCCGAGCTGAGGAGGCGGGGCCTGTTCCCGGTGGGCCGGCTGGACAAGGACACCACCGGTCTGCTGCTCCTCACTGACGACGGGGCGCTGGCCCACGGGCTGCTCTCCCCGAAAAAGCATGTGGACAAGGTCTACCGGGCGGAGGTGGACGGGCGTGTGGACGGCGAAGATGTGGCCGCCCTGGCTGCCGGGATGACGCTGGGGGACGGGACGGTCTGCCTGCCCGCCGGTCTGGAGCCTCTGGGAGACGGGAGCGCCTGCCTGGTCACCCTGCGGGAGGGCAAGTACCACCAGGTGAAGCGGATGCTGGCCGCCCGGGGCAAGCCGGTGCGCTCCCTCCACCGGCTGAGGATGGGCCCCCTGGTCCTGGACGAGGGCCTGGAGGCGGGAAAATGGCGGTTTTTGACGGCGCCGGAGAGAGAGCGGCTGAAAGAGGGAAGAGGCGCCTTATAAAAATTGGGCAAACTGAACAAAAAAATGAAAAAAAACCTTGCCAAACTGAAAGACAGTCGGTATAATGGGTACACAGGCAGAAAAAATGTAAAAGATGTAGGAGGGATTCGCTGTGTCAAGCAGGATGTTCCAAGGTGTCGTACTCCAAATGAAAGATAACATCAGCCGCACGGTGGGAGTAATAGACGCAGAGGGGATCGTAGTCGCGTGCAGCGAACTGACCTGCATCGGCGAGCACTGGTCCGGAGCGGCGGCTGCCATCAACAGTGCGGAGAATAACCTGGCCCGATTCGAGGGCCGCACCTTCAAGCCTCTGACGGGCTGGGGGGCTCAGTTCGACTATGCCGCCTTCGTCAAGGGCGAGGACGAGATGGCCGCCTCCCTGTGCGCCATGGCCGTGGTGGCCTTCAACGGCGCCAAGACCTACTATGAGGAGAAGCACGACAAGGCCACCTTTGTCAAAAACATCATCTCCGACAATATCCTGCTGGGGGATATCTATACCCAGGCCAAGGAGCTCCACTTTGTCTCCGAGGTGCCCCGGGCCGCCTTCCTGGTCCGGCAGCTGGGCCCCGGCGACGTGTCGGCCATCGACGTGATCCAGAACCTGTTCCCGGACAAGCAGACCGACTTTGTCATCTCCATCAACGAGACCGACGTGGCCCTTATCAAGCAGCTGCCCGAGGGGGCGGACGCCAAGGACCTGGGCAAGATTGCCAAGCAGATCGTCACCGCCGTCACCCAGGAGCTGGGGGTCAAGGTGGTGGTGGGCATCGGCACCATCGTGCCCCACATCCGGGACCTGGCCCGGGCCTACAAGGAGGCCGGGGTGGCCATCGACGTGGGCAAGGTGTTCGATACGGAAAAGACCGTCATCAACTACGAGAACCTGGGCATCGGCCGGCTGATTTATCAGCTGCCCACCATCCTGTGCCAGATGTTCCTCCAGGAGGTCTTTAAAAAGAGCCCCATCGATGCCCTGGACCAGGAGACCCTGCTCACCATCAACAAGTTCTTTGAGAACAACCTGAACGTGTCCGAGACCGCCCGGAAGCTGTTTGTCCACCGGAACACCCTGGTCTACCGGCTGGAGAAGATCAAGAAGCTCACCGGCCTGGACCTGCGGGAGTTCGACGACGCCATCACCTTCAAGGTGGCCCTGATGGTCAAGAAGTACCTCATCTCCCGGGGCATCGAGTCCTGAAGCAAGACAGAGAGACCGCCCCGCGCCGTTGAAGCGCGAGGCGGTTTTTGTGCGGTCAGACGAGGTAGCAGCCGCCGCCGATGAACTCCCGCATGAGGGAGGTTCTGGGGACGTCGTCGGCGGGGATGGGCAGGAAGTAGTTGAGGAATTTCAGCAGCCGCTTGGCCTCGATATACTCCTCGCTGTCCCGGGGGACGCCGAAGAGTAGAGGCTGGACATAGGGCTTTAGCAGGGCGGTCTCGTAGATCAGCGCCGAGTTGAAGACCATGTCAGCGCTGTCCTGATAGGGGAAGATGTTGTTCTCCTCCCCCCGCCGGACGGAGGGCCACATCTTGATGGTGGCCTGGGCGCTGTGGCCCCGGGTTCGGGCGTCCCGCTCGATGCGCCGCAGCAGGCGGGCGTCGGTGGTGGGGATGCGGTTGTGGTCGTCGATGTTCAGGGTGGTCAGGCAGCTGATATAGATTTTATACTTGCTCTCCCGGGGCAGGGCGTGGGTGAACTGGTCGTTGAGGCAGTGGATGCCCTCGATGACCAGCACGTCCCCCTCACCTAAGGTGAGGAAATTGCCGTTGTACTCCCGCCGGCCCTTCTTGAAGTTGAAGGTGGGCAGCTCCACCGTCTCGCCGTTCAGCAGGCGGACCATGTCCGTGTTGAACTGCTCCACGTCCATGGCGCCCAGGCCCTCAAAGTCGTAGTTGCCGTTTTCGTCCCGGGGGGTGTCCTCCCGGTTGACGAAGTAGTTGTCGGTGGCGATGGGGTGGGGCCGCAGGCCGCAGGCCGTCAATTGGGTGGACAGCCGGTGGGAGAAGGTGGTCTTGCCCGAGGAGGAGGGCCCGGCGATCATCACGAAGCGGACCTCCTTCCGGGAGGCGATCTCGGCGGCGATGTCGCCGATCTTCTTCTCCATCATGGCCTCGTGGGCCAGGATCAGCGGGGTGACGCCCCCCCGGGAGACGGTGGTGTTCAACTCGGCCACATTGGAGGCGTTTAGAGCCTGAGAGCGGAGGGCGGACTGGCGCAGCTCCTGGAACACCTTGATGGACGGCTTGAACTCGCCCAGCTGGTTGGGGTCCTTCTGGGTGGGCAGGCGGAGGATGAAGCCGTTTTCAAACAGTTCCAGCTTAAAGCACCGGATATAGCCGGTGTCGGGGGCCATGTAGCCGTAGAAATAGTCCACAAAGCCGTCCAGGGAGTAGATATTGACCCGGGAGTTGATCCGGAAGCTGAGCAGATCGGCCTTGTGGACCAGCCCGGCCTGGCGGAACAGCTCCATGGCGTCGTCAGTGGCCACGGACTTCTTCTCGATGGGCAGGGCCTGGGCGGACAGCTCCCGCATCCGCGCCTCCACCCGGTCCAGGAGGTTCTGGTCCAGGGTAAAGTTACCCCTGGCCAGGCAGAACAGGGCGCTGCTCAGAGAGTACTCCACCGAGACCCGCTCTACGTTTTCCCGGCCGGCCACGTCGTAGAAGGCCTTCAGCATGAGAAGGACCGCGCTGCGCTCATAGGTCTGGATGCCCGGCTTGTCCCGGGCGGTGACCATTTTCAGAGAGCAGTCCCGATCCAGGGTCTTGTGCAGCTCACAGAGCTTTCCGTCCCGGTTGACCAGCAAAATGTCATAGGGGTAACGGCTCTGAAAATCAGCCGCAACGGTCCGATAGGGCGTCCCACTGGGGTAGGTGCGCTCCTCCCCCTCCACGGTGACCTTTACCATTTTCCTTTCCTCCATAAAATCGGCCTCCTGTTCTGTAAAATGATGGTTATTTGTTTAACGCGGCGTTCTGAAGGGCGTCAAAGGACGCCATGCACTCGTCCACGGTGGCGCCGCCCAGAAGCTGGCGCACAATGAGGCAGGTGTTGCCCCACTGCTCCACGTTCATCCCCGCGTTGGAGCCCAGCACATAGACCCCCTCCTCGATCCGGTCGTTGAGAGGCCGCAGCGCGGGAACACAGTCCACCTTCACGTTTTTGGAGGGGGAGATCACCCGGTTGGTCTCAGAGAAGAGCTGGAGGGCCTCGTCAGAGGTGATGACCTCCATCACCCGCATAGCGTCCTCGGCGTGCTCAGCCTGAGCGCCCACGGCCCAGCCGGTCATGGGCATCACCGGCATCCTACCCCGGTGGGTGGGGAAGCCGATGACCTGCATCTCAAAATCCGTCTTGCCGTAGGCGGTCTCGGTGTTGGCCGCCCCCCAGTAGGCCATGACGATGGGGGTCTTGCCCGCCAGAAAATCGGGGCCCTCTCCCTCGATAGCCTCACTGACCAGGGCCTTTTGGGCGTCAATGTAGCCGTTGTCAATGAGGGTCTGGAGAAACTCAAAGCCGGGGCGCATGTAGTCGCTGTACCTGGCCTCGCCGCTGTTGAGGGCGGCGATCTCCGCCTGGGTATTCCCGCCGTTGTACAGGTCGGCGTAGGCAATGGCGAGCACAAAGGTCTCTAGCCACCAGCGGTTGGCCCCGATGGGGGTCTCGATCCCATTCTCCTGGAATACCCGGCAGCACCCCAGAAATTCCTCTGGGGTGTTGGGCAGGTCCAGGCCGTACTGCTTAAACAGGTCCACGTTGACGAACAGGCCGTAGGCCACCACCTCCTGGGGAATGGCCACCAGCTTGCCGTCCACCGTGTTGGCCACGCGGATGATCTCCCGCAGGTTCTTGGTGCTGTCCAGCCCGGACAGGTCCATCAGCAGCCCCTCCGTACCCAGAGCCAGGACGGTATCCGGGTTGAGCAGATACAGGTCGTCCATGTTGTTCCGGGCCCGGTCCAGGGCCACATCATCATAGGTTTTGTCCTGATAGTCCTCTGCGGTGTAGGTCCAGTAGTCCACCGTGACCCCCAGCCGCTCCTCCGCCATGGCGATGGTCAGGTCGGCGGCGGTGCGGGCCACGTTCTCCGCGTTGGGGTCGCTCTTTTCCATGGGGCTGAACAGGTTGACCACCCGCTTCGTTTCCTCGTCCTGGGAGATCAGGTTCTTGGGGTCCTCATGGCCGCCGCAGGAGACCAGCGCCAGGAGGGCCGCCGCCAGACAGACGGCAATCCATTTTTTCATACCGCTCATAGGCTTTCCTTTCCTCTGCTGAATTGTCCGATGGTTTTTTTCAAAAGCTCCATGTTCAGGGGCTTGGGCACATGGGCGTCCATGCCCGCGGCCAGGGCGGCCTTTTCGTCCTCGGCGAAGGCGTTGGCCGTCATGGCGATGATGGGGATGGTCCTCGCATCCTCCCTGTCCAGGGCCCGGATGGCTCGGGCGGCCTCGTGGCCGTTCATCACGGGCATTTGGACGTCCATCAGGATGGCGTCGAACTCACCTGGCGCCGAAGCCTGGAAGCGCTCCACCGCCAGCTGGCCGTTGACCGCGATCTCGCAGGTGGCTCCCTCGATCTCCAAAAGCTCCGACAGGATCTCACCGTTGATGTCGTTGTCCTCGGCGGCCAGGAAATGCATCCCCGTCAGGTCGGCAGCCTCCTCCGGCTCCGCCTCGGCGTGCCCGGTGGCCCCGCCCTTCGGTGTCTCCACCACCCGCAGCTCCAGGTCTACCCGGAACAGCGAGCCCTTGTCGATCTGGCTGAACACCTCGATGGTGCCGCCCATCAGTTCCACAATGTTCTTGGTGATGGCCATGCCCAGTCCGGTGCCCTGTACCTTGTTGGTGGTGCTGTTCTCCGCCCGGGTAAAGGCGTCAAAGATGGTCTCCAGATACTCCGGCGTCATGCCGTAGCCGTCGTCCTCCACCTCGATGCGGATGTGCTCATACTGGCTGGAGCGCTGCTTGAGGGCGGTGACGCGAAACCAGATATTGCCCCCCTCGGGGGTGTACTTCACCGCGTTGGACAGCAGGTTAATCAAAATCTGGTTGAGGCGAGTCTCGTCCCCCACTAGGTATTCGTGGCGGACTCCCGTTACCTCCAGGTGGAACTGCTGCCCCTTAGCCTTAGCCATGGGCTGGATGATGGCGTCCACCGAGGAGAGCACATCCTCCAGGGCGAACTCCTCCAGGTTGAGCACCACTTTTCCGCTTTCGATCTTGGAGATATCCAGGACGTCGTTAATCAAACTGAGCAGATGCTGTCCGGAGGCGGTGATCTTTTTGGTGTACTCCCGCACCTTGGCGGGATTCTCCGCGTCACGGTCCAGCAGCGTGGTAAAGCCCAGTACCGCGTTCATAGGGGTACGGATGTCGTGGGACATGTTGGACAGGAAGGTGGTCTTGGATTCGCTGGCAATCTGGGCGGCCCGGAGGGCCTGGGCCAGCTGCCGGTTGTGGAGCTGCCGCTCCTCCTCCTGCTCCCTGCGCAGCTTTTCCTGCTGCCTCCAGTTCAGGTAGTACAGGGCGATACACAGGAAAAAGGCGGCCAGCAGCGAGGCCACGACGACCATAATGTTCTGGTTGACGGTCCGTCCCTCCTGCTGGATGGACTCCACTGGCACATAGCCCACCAGGAAGATCGTGCCGTCGTTCACCGCCCACATATAGTTGAGAGCGTGTACCTCCCGGATGTTGTGGTAAAACATGGCGTCCCGGCCCTCCTGAAGACAGCTCTCCACCTCCGCCCGGATCTCCGGATCCTGGATGTTGTTGGCCCGGTAGAAGTCCGTCAGGTTCAGGTGGCCCGCGCTGCGCTGGCCCATCCCCTTGGGCTTCAGGACAAATCGCTGGCTCTGGGCGTCCATGATGTACAGCGACGCCTGCCGGTCGTAAAACCCGTCGTTGGGCAGGGACTGGTCGATGGCGTCGTAAATGTACTCGGCGTAGAGGGTCCCGATCTCCTGGCCGTCCCGCTCCACAGGGCATTTTACGGTGTAGGCCCAGGTGCCCATGTGGTTCACGTAGGACTGGGAGACGGGCATCCCCGAGATCGTTCCCCCCGCGGAGAAGTCCAGGCCCTCCTCGGTAAACCGCTCTTCGGCGTTGGAGACCCCCTCCGTCTCCCCGGCGAGGATCAGCGACAGCTTGGCCATGGTCCGATTCTTCTCGTAGGCGCGGATATAGGCCACCGGGTCGTCTGCGCAGGCGACCTCCCGGGCGATCAGCTCCTGGAACTCGGCCTCGCTGCGCAGGATGGCCTCGATGGTACTCTGGATCAGGTCTAGGCTCTCGCTCAGGTTCTGGATGGCGGAGGCGGACATCTCTTTGGATATTTTCTGAGATACGGAAAAAACAACTGCTCCAAAAACGCTGAAAATCAGGATAATGGAGAGGAGCAGGGAGAGCCCTCTCTGGTTTTCCTGTTTGGTTGACGTTTCTTTCATCGCAACTCCCCATTTCCGGCAGTATGGGAGAATATTTTGCCCATAGAGAATACCTGGAAGATAAAAGCGGACCCCTTGATCCACTGTATTTATTATACTATTCCTTCCCGTTGAGTGTCAATAGATGTTAGGGGTGTGCAGGAAAATACATGGCCGGCCACTCCAGTCGTTTATGGCGGGAGAAGGGGCCGTTTTAGATGTGGAGTATCTTCCCTATGGACCAAATGAAAAACCCCCGGCAGGAGCCGGGGGCAGCAATTTATTTGATGACGATGACCCGGACCCGGCCTCCGTCGGCCTCCGCCTTGTCGTACCAGGCGGTGAGGGAGGCCTGGCTCTCCTCCGCCCTGGCCAGGCTGGACAGGAAATACTGGCCGCCGCGCTGCTCATAGACGGCCACATTGTCGGACAGGGTGTACCTCTGGCTGCCTGCCACGAACTGGCTGCCCACGAGCTGCCCGGCCTTGGCCGGGGTGAGGGGATAGAGCCGGTCGGGGTTGGCCGGGTCGCCCAGGATGCGGACAGGCCCGCCAGTAGCCGGGAAGCGGGTGGTGCCGGAGAAGGCATAGCCCACACCGCCCACGTCGTACTGGTAGGTGCAGAACCGGCTCATCCCCTCGCCCGTCTCCTCAAAACGGGTGATGATGCCGTACTGGTAAGCGTCGCCGGTGACGTCGTTGAGGATTAGGGTCTCAATCTCCCCCTGGGGATTGAGGGAGTAGTATTTGATCTCGCCGCGGTCCAGGCTCAGGCCGGCCAGGCGGCTGGGGTAGATGACCGCGCCCCGGCCATCGCTCACATCCAGGATCTCCGCCCCCTGGGCAAAGGTGTACTTGTCCAGCCTGGTACCCTCCTTGTTCACCTTGCCGGACAGGGAGGCATTGCCCAGGCCCCGGAGAGTGACCTGGCCGCCCTGAGCGGCCACGGTGGCCCGGACTAGAGAGCCCGTTTTATAGCTGCCCTGTACCTGGTACTGGTAGGTCTGGCCGTCGGTGGCCAGCAGGGTGACGGCCTGGGCGGTGTAGGTGCCGCCGGAGCCGTCAGGGTAGGAGGACTTCTCCACCGCTGTTACCACGCCCACCTTCTCTCCGGCGCTGGCGGACACGTCAGCCACGGAGGCCACGCCGCCGCTTCGTCCCAGCAGAAGGGTGACGGTGTCCCCCAGGTGGTACTGGCCCAGGTCGGACAGGGCGTAGGCGGCGGAAGAGGTTTCGATGGGATAGGTGCGGCCCGCCACCGTCACCGAGGTGGGCTCCGCCCGGTCAGGGGCGATGGCCTGGATAGGTCCGGTGGCCTTTTTGGCGTAGGCCCAGACGGTGCCCATGGAGGCGTTCCAGTAGACGATGTCGTAGTTCTGGATAGCGGAGGCAGTCACCAGGCTGCCGTTTCGGTAGACCTTGCTGGGGGAGAAGGGGAGGGAGGACCGCCAGCCGCTCTGGGCGACGATGGGTCCCTCCATCTGGCCGTTGATGAGGGAGACCAGGTCCGGCTTGCCCGAGGCGTCCAGGCTGTGGCCCAGCTGCTGGATGTAGGGGGCCCCCTCCTTGGTTTTGGCGGAGAGCAGGTTATAGAACAGAAACACCGCGTCCTGCCGGGTGAGGGGGGAGGAGGCGTTCACAGCCGTCACCCCCCGGTCCAGCTTCAGGCTGCGGTACATGGCCAGCTGGCCGGTGGGGTAGGAGCCGGAGAAGTCGCCGGGGCCGTAGCCCAGCAGGGACAGGACCATGGAGGAAGCCTCAGCCAGGCTGATCTCCCGGCCGGGACGGAAGGTGCCGTCACTGAAGGCGGTGACCAGCCCCCGGCTCACTGCCGCCTCCACATAGCCGGAGGCCCAGTGGCTCCGGGGCACGTCGGGGTAGGGGGAGGTAGCCGCCTGACCCACCCCGTCGCCAACCGGGGTGGCCTTCACAGCCATGGTGACAAACTCGGCCCGGGTCACCTTCTGGGACAGCTTCAGGTCACCGCTGCCGTCCCCGTTCACAATGCCCAGGGCGGTCACCGCCTGGACGGCCTCGTCCAGGTCGGCGGCGTTTCCCGCCGCCGAGGCGGGCAGAGCCAGCGCAAGGGTGAGGCAGACCGCCAGTGTGGCGGCAATGGTGCGTTTTATCTTCATATGGCACATTCCTTTCCTTTAATCGTATCTCAAAGCGTCGATGGGGTTCAATTTGGCCGCCTTGTTGGCGGGCAGGTAGCCGAAGAGGATGCCGATGCCCACCGAAACGCCGAAGCTGAGTAGGATGGCCCCCATGGTGGGGGTGGCGTTGAAGGTGATGCCGCTGGTGCCCAGGCTGGCTACCAGCATGCCGCCCAGCAGGGCCTCCAGCAGCTTGGCCAGCAGACAGCCAAAGCCGATGCCCAGCAGCCCGCCGATGGCGGAGGTGGTGCCCGCCTCGATGACGAACTGGCTGCGGATGTCCCGCCGCTTGGCTCCCAGGGACTTGCGTACGCCGATCTCCCTTGTGCGCTCGGTGACGGACACCAGCATGATGTTCATAATCCCGATACCGCCCACCAGCAGGGAAATGGCGGCGATGGCTACCAGCACCCCCATGGCCACCCCCATCATGCCGTTAATCATGTTGGCCTGCTCCGCCATGGTGGTGATGTAAAAGTAATCATACATCCCATCCTCCACCCGGTAAAATCTGTTGAGATAGGCCTCAATGACCCGCTTGGCGGCGTCGGCGGTCTCCCCGGAGGTGCTGGTAAAGATGAACAGGCCCGCCCAACGGTCGCCAATGATCTCCATGGCGGTGGTGTAGGGGAGGTATATCTGGTCGTCCTGAGTGCCGGGGAGCATCTCCAGCTCGGCGTTGCGCTTGAGCACCCCGATTACTGTCAGGACCCGGCCGTTGATGGAGAGGGTCTTGCCCAAGGCGTCGCCGTGAAAGGCCTCCTGCTCCAGATAGGCCCCGATGACGCAGACGGCCTCCCGGCGCTCCACATCCAGGTAGCTGAAAAAGCGGCCCTTGGCCAACTGCTCACCGTCCATGGTGTAGTTGGTGGCTGAGTTATACATAATCTCACTGACGCCGTACACCTGGGTCCGGTCATACTTTTCGTCCCCGTGGCGGACCACGCCGTTGGGGCTGACATAGGGGGACACACCGGTGAGGACGTCCGGATTTTGCTCTACCAGGTCATAGAAATCATCCGCATCGGGCATCACGTCTCCTGTATACCACAGCTGTAGCTGGATCATGTTGATGCCCATTTTGTCGATCTGCTGCTGGACCATGCCGGTGAGGCCGTTGCCCAGGGACAAAATCACAATGACCGCCCCCACGCCGATGATGATGCCCAGCATGGTGAGCAGAGCCCGCATCTTGCTGGTGGTGAGGGACTTGATGGCCAGGCGGAAGGACTGTGTAAAGTTCACGCGCCCACCTCCTCGTCTTTCTCGTCCTCGCCGTGGGGCTGGACCACCGCCCGGGGGTCGTGGGCGTCCCCGTCGTAGATGATCTTCCCGTCCTGGAGGCGGACAATGCGGTCGGCCTTTACGGCGATGGAGTTGTCGTGGGTGATCAGGACCACCGTGTCCCCCTCCCGGTTGAGCTGCTTGAGAAATTTCAGCACCTCCCGGCCGGTGCGGGAGTCCAGGGCGCCGGTTGGCTCGTCGGCCAGAATTACCGAGGGCGTCCCCGCCAGGGCCCGGGCGATGGACACCCGCTGCTGCTGGCCGCCGGACAGCTGGGAGGGCAGGTTTTTCGCCTTGTCCCGCAGCCCCACCCGCTCCAGGGATTGAAGGGCCCGCTCCCGCCGCTCCTCGCCGGGCACCCCGGCGTAGAGGAGGGGCAGCTCCACATTCTCCAGCACGGTGAGCTTGGGGATCAGGTTGTACTGCTGAAAGATGAACCCCAGCATTTTATTGCGAATTTCGGCCTGCTGGTCGTCGCCCATGGTGGACACGTCCACGCCCCCCAGGTGGTAGGTGCCCGAGGTGGGCACATCCAGACAGCCGATGATATTCATGGCGGTGGATTTGCCCGAGCCGGAGGAGCCCACGATGGCCACGAACTCCCCCTGGTCGATGGTCAGATCGACGCCGTCCAGGGCGTGGACGGTCTCTGAGCCCATCTGGTATATCTTAAAGACGTTTTTTAATTCAATAAGGTGTTCCAAGGCTCATCGACCTCCCTAGTACACGACGGCGCCGCTGCCAGCAGCTCCCGCGTCCATACCGGTCTGGGCAGGCACCAGGACAGTCTCCCCCTCGCTCAGGCCGGAGGTGATTTCCACATAGGTGCCGTCGCCGCCGCCCAGGGTGACGGTGCGCTCCTCGGTCTTGGTGGGGTCCACTACGGTGGTCCCGTCGGGGGACAGGCAGCCCTCCAAGGGGACCAGTACCGTATCCCCCCGCTGGACCGCCGCCGCCGGGATAGACAGGGCGTTTTTCACCTGCTCCACAATGATGTCGGCGGACACGTTCATCCCTGGGTTCAGCCCGCCGTAGTCCTCCAGCAGGATGGTGGCGGGGTAGGTGGTGAAGCCGTTAGTGGTGGTGCCGTTGATGCTCACCCGGTCCACCTTGCCCTGGAAGACCTGGCCGGGGATGGCGTCGGCGGTGATGTCCACCGTCTGGCCTTCCTGAATTTTGCTCAGGTCCAGCTCACTGATGTTCATCTCCAGCTTCAGGTAGCTCAGGTCGTAGATGACGGCCAGAGAGCCGGACTCGATGTTGTTTACGTTGTCCCCGGCCTTGATGTTTTTCTCAATGACGGTGCCCGAGATGGGGGCAGTGATGGTGTAGTTCTCCAGGGAGTCCTGGGCCCGCTGGAGGGAGAGTTTTGCGTTCTCCAGGGCGATGGACAGGTCCTCTAGGGAGCTCTGGGCAGCCGTCCCGCCCAGGGTGGCCAGGGCGGAGCCCCCGGACACCTTGCTGCCGGCGGTGACATTCACGGCTACCACCTCGCCGCTGGCCTGGGCCACCACCGTCTGGCGCAGAGCCTCCTCAAAGCTGGCGCTGCCGGCGCAGGCGATGTCCCCCACAGTGGCGGTGGCGGAGTTGGCGGCAGTGAGGGCACCGGGGTTGTTCACCCGGATTTTTACATTCCGGATCAGGGCGCCCCCTGCCCCCACCAGCTCAGCGGAGGACACAGACTCCACCGTGCCGGTGAGGGCCTCCATGGTGCCGGCGACGGTCACCTGGGCGGACTGACCGGCCCGGATGTTCTGGGCATCGGCGGAGTGGAAGGGGAGGACCGCCGTCAGGGTGGAGGTGTCGGCGATCTCGGCGATGGGGGTGCCGGGGGAGACCAGGTCCCCCTTCTGGACCAGCACCTGCTGGACCACTCCGGCCCCGCCCGCCCGGACAGTGAGGTTAGAGGCCAGGTCGTCGTAGCTCTTCTGGGCCTGGCGGACAGACAGCTCCGCCTGTTGGATGCTCATTTCCGCGTCCTTGGCGTCCAGGCGGTAGAGCAGCTGTCCCTTCTCCACCCGGTCGCCCACCTCAAAGGGGGCCTCCAGTACCTCGCCGGTGACCAGGGGCTTGAGGTAGTAGGAGTCTATGGGGGTGACGGTGCCCGTGCCCGATACCCCGACGGTCAGATCCCGGCGCTGGACGGTGTCCGGGGTGTACTGTCCCATGGCGGGGACGCCGCCTCCCTGACCGGGACGAATCAGGAACCAGTAGGCGCCCAGGGACACGGCGGCCAAAATGGCGATCCTGCGCACCCACTTCTTCCGTTTTGGGGGCAGGTGGAGGGCAGGAAGTTTCCGTTTTGGCTTTTGATCCGCCTGAGCGAGCTGGGCGGTTGTCTCTCTAGTTGGTGTCTGAGTGGTTTCCATAGTGTTCCTCCTTGATTTGGCGGCGGAAAATGTCGCCTTTATATACGCCGGTATCCCGGTCTTTTTCACAGGGGTATTGTAGCGGAAGAATCTTACATTTCTCAGAAGAAAAGTTAAAAGTTTCATTAAAAATTTCCAGGTCCTACTGTACTGCTGTAGAGTAAAGACAGCAGTAAAGAAAAGGGTAAAGATTTGGGAAAAATTTTGATGTCTGCCCTTGACTTGGACCACCGTACACCTTCCTCCTAGTGGAAAGTCAAGGGGAAATTGAAAAAAACCGGAAGATGGGCACAGTTGCTCTTGAGAAATGGAGGGCGCTATGCTACAATAGGACACGCTTATTGGTAAGTTTTAAAATCAGGAGGAGAACTATGAAATTAGGAATCGTAAGATACTCTCCCGGTTTTGTAATTCTATAAATCCCAATAAACCCTGATATATCAAGGCTTTGACGAATTAGTACAAGTATAAAGGTCTATGCAATTCCATACATCTACATGCCAAAATGGTGTAGAAATGGTGTGGTAGATATGGACCAATGTTAACCGAGAAAGAACCGATGCAGTACTTTCCCATAATTACGAAAATTGAGCAGTAGCTGGTGCAAAAGACAAATTGCACCAGCTACTGCTTTTACATACAACTAAAATAAAGGAGTAGGTCATATGAGAGAAGGCATTTTAATTCCTGATATGCAAACTGGTCGTGCGGATATCCGCTTTAGTAGCGATGACTGCTACGGGGGCCTCCACTGCGGCACTACAAGGATATCTGGTTAAATGAACAGTGGGTACCCACCCGCATTGAGATGAACAGCAGCGGCTGGTACCTGGTCGGTGTTCAAGTCGAAACGCTGTGGGGGCAGAGGGTACGCATCCGCTGGTGATCAGACGGCGATACTTTCCAAAGCCGACTACAAAGCCGTCAACTTTGCGGACGCTATTCCGGTATCATGGAGACAGGGCATCACATCATCGTCAGTCAACAGCACAGGCATCCGGTCATGGACATGGATGACATTACCTTTCTCACAAGACCCATATTATTGGATGGTTCGTTACACAGGTGCAGTATCATCCACGGCTGACATAGGTATGGGCATGACCCACAACTCCATGTAAGCTGCGCCTTCTGTGTCCCGATAATACTTTTCAGCCGAAAACGGTGCGGTCGTAAAATTATGCTGGGGCAGCCATGTGCCAAAGAGATACCGACTGGCCTGGTTCAAAGCAGCTGTCACTAATATCTCAAAATTTTCTGCCTCCACTTTACACACGGTATACTCACCAGCGGGCAGCTCCCGCTTAACCATACCGTCTGTGAACGAGGACGGATCATTTTCCAACAGTCCACCTGCAAAGTACTGGAAGGTTCCCAATTTGGGATCTGCGGAATGAGACATCCCCAGCTCCGCGCCTGCATGGACACCTGGAGCGATAGAACCTCGTTCGGTATGATACCGGCGCCAGAGCTGGCCGGGGATGTCCACGCCAGTGCTCTCGCCAGCCGGTGTCTGTGCGGCAATACTGACTGCGGTTTCAAAACCGATATAGGTTTCCGGAGCAATCAGGGTTTTCCGTTCAATCTCCAGGACAATATCGCCCACTACCAGTGGGACACCCTCACCGATCAGCACATAGTTCGCAGAGACCTCTGGACGGTCAAATGTGTTGAGCATAGGGAGCGTCCTTCGATACTCTTCCGGAGTAATTGCGTAGGTATCTTTGAAGGCTCTTGTAAAATTGGCGTGGCTGGAAAAACCGTAGTCCATGGCCACATCAAGAATCCTCCGCTTAGTATCCCGCAATGCGTCAGCCGCTCTGGCCAGCCGGCGGAGCTTGATATACTCCTGAACCGGCTTGTGTACCAAGCGTTTGAACAGACGCTGGAAGTAGAACGGGGAGAGGGCGGTTGCATCGGCCAGCGCCTCTATCTTGACCTCTTCCTCCAGGTGCTCCTCAATAAAGTCTAAAGAGCGTTCGATTGTTTCCCATGCGTGCATGTGGCACCTCCTGTGTTTGATGGCACTATCATAGCATGTGCTATTGTGGTCCGCTTCTCACACGGTGCCCTTTTATCGCTTGGGAAGGAGCCCCAGCAAGGACTTCAGGAATGAAAGTTAGAAAATGGTAATAGACTGTACTCTTTGGTACCTGGTCGGCGTTCAAATCGAGACACTGTGGGGACAGAGGGTGCGCATCCGCTGGTGATCAGACAGCGATGCCCTCCAAAGCCGGCTGCAAAGCTGTCAACTTTGTGGACGCCATTCCGGTATCATGGAGCCAGGGCATCACTTCATCGTCAGTCAGCAGTACAGGCATCCGGTCATGGACATGGATGATGGTATCATTGGGGGCGGTGGTTAGAACAACAAACCGCTCCTCGCCCTGAAAGACATTCCAAAGCCCAGCCAGATAAAGCCTGTCCTGCCCTGGCAGCCGAAAATGGTATTTTCTTTTTTGACTGTCCCATTCGTAGAAGCCGGTTGTAGGCACGATGCACCGGCGCTCTAACACAGAGCGGCGGAACATCGGTTTATCCAACGCTGTCTCACCTCTGGCATTGATGATAACCCCCTTGCCCTTGAAACTGGGGAACCCCCAGATCATTGGCTTGGGGGTCATTTTTTGTCCGTCTAGGAGCAGGATGGGGGCAGCGTTGGTGGGGAATATCTCCCCGGTGTGGATACTGGCAGCCCCAAACCGGGCCTGTACCTCGGCTACGATCTGGGCAATCTCTTTGGACTGGTCGGGCGCTAAGCTGTATCTTCCGCACATAGCCGTGACTCCTTTCGGGGATGAAGGCCAGACTGCCCTCATATACTGAGAGCATGAAGCCTGTAATATTGCACTCGGATATGAACAACTTTTATGCCAGCGTGGAGATTCTGTACGACCCCACGCTGCGGGACAAGCCTGTGGCGGTTGCCGGAGACGAGGAGGCACGTCACGGTATTGTGCTGGCCAAAAACGATATCGCCAAACGGTTCGGCATCCGCACCGGCCAAGTGCTGTGGGAAGCCCGCCAGCAATGTCCGGGTCTGGTCTGCGTACCAGCCCATTACGAGCGATACCTCGCGTTTTCCGCCCAGGCCAGAGACATTTATACCAGCTATACAGATCAGGTGGAACCGTTCGGCCTGGACGAGTGTTGGCTGGATGTCACCGGCTCTGTGGGGCTGTTTGGGGACGGCCCGGCCATAGCGGACGATATCCGGCGACGCATCCGGCGGGAACTGGGGCTGACGGTGTCGGTGGGCGTGTCGTTCAATAAAGTATTTGCCAAATTGGGTTCAGATATGAAGAAGCCCGACGCTACCACGGTCATCACCCCGGAAAACTACCGGGAGAGGGCCTGGAGTCTTCCGGTAAGCGACCTGCTCTATGTAGGTCCGGCCACCACCCGGAAACTGAATCAGTACGGGATTACCACCATTGGGGAGTTGGCCAGGGCCAATCTGGATCTTTTGTACTGGCTGCTGGGCAAGAACGGTATCATGCTCCACCAGTTTGCCAATGGGCAGGATCATTCCGGTGTTCGACGTTACTATGCGGTCCCACCCATGAAGAGCATCGGCAATTCCACTACCGCGCCCCGGGATCTGGTCAGCGAGGATGATGTAAAGATCACCCTTATGGCACTGTGTGAAAGCGTAGGTGCCCGGCTCCGGGAGCAAAACTGTCTTTGCTCCACCGTTGCGCTGGGTATCCGGGATAACCGCCTGCTGTCCTATGATCGGCAGGCCAAGCTGCCCTATCCCACGGCAAATACGCTGGATATCTGGGATGCGGCCATAGAACTGTTCCGGCGGCACCATACCGGCGGAGAACCTGTGCGCAGCTTGTCAGTGAAGGCCAGCGGGCTGACCCCGGCAGACGGCATTGTGCAGCTGTCCTTGTTCCCGGAGGAACAAAAAGCCCAGCGCCGGTCCGACATTGACCGGACGCTGGACAAGATTCGAGGCAAGTATGGGTATCACAGTATCCGCCGGGCAATCGCGTTGGTGGACCCGGCTCTGGATTTGGACACAAAGGAAGAGCATATTATCCACCCCATCGGTTTCCTGGGAACGCACAGTGGGTAGTCAGCATTACAAATTCGTTAACTCAGTATTTTCTTGTTGCGGCACAGTAACGTGACTTTATCTCTGCTAACACCAATACGGGTTAACAGACAGCAATAAACCAGCCCCTGGAGTAGGTACGCAGTTGCGGCAATCTCTTGATTCAATACCCTATATGAACCATGGGTTATGTCATTTCGATATTTCACAAAAGATCTGATATCCTCATCACTTAAAGACATAGCGGTTTGATTTAATATATTCATCTCGGTGCCATATTGGTGATAAAGAGAACAAATTCTATCACTTGCACTCATTGTCCAGTGCTTAATACTGTTATAGATCAAATCATATGTTTTATCAGAAAGATGTTCAGGACCTTTTCGATGCGTCTTTATAAGAGATTTTACAGATTGGATAAGTTGTTGTAAATTTTCTTCTTCTGATTGGTTTTGGCCTTTACAGAAAGATAATTCACATTCCAATGATGAGCAAATCAGCCGCACCTTATCGTTTGTTATTAAGCTGAAATCTTTCCTTGAATTGGGTAAAAAGCCAATCTCGTAAGATGGCGCTGCATCTTTGCTATTAAAGACCATGCTGAAAAGGTTAGGAGTGGCTGTATCTAAATCGTAAAATGTAATACATCTCATAAAGTCCTTTGAAACAGGTGCGGTTTCTTCTTTAAGAAAGAGTTGTAGCTTTGAAAGACCAGGTTCGTTGTGCAGTAAGTAAATTTCATCAAAAGTGACATTTCCACGGCCCACCATAATTGATAATGCAGTTTTTACTTTCCAAACATATTTGAATGCTTCTTCTAATGATTGCGGTCTACTAAATTTGAGCTGCATATCCACATCATTATTAGTAAGACTTACACCTGTTGTCCCAGAGTTGCGCCTGATCCATGATCCAATAATCAACTCACATTCACACTCATCTTCAATTCCAAAAGTCCACCGCTTATGTGTATTTTGGCAGTGTACCAGAATATCACCATTGTCCTCCTCTTCAAGTTTCAGTGCATCACAAAAGAAAAGGCTGTTTAGTACTCCACCTGTAAATTCAATAGAATCAAAGCTATCCCACTTTGCACCAAGCGCATTTTCAACCGCAATTAGATAGGCGTTGGTTTTTAATGACTTTACGCCGGAAAAAGACGGCATACTATCGCCTTTATAAATTGCGATGCTATTAAATCCAAATGTTTGCCCAAAAAGGAAATGCCCATCTAACTGTATTTCAGAATAATTCGGTTCCATAAAAGTTACAGTATAGTCATCGAGATAGAAATTAAATTTTTGGTCATCCTTGCAATAAATAATTCCGGTTCGAGGACAATTCTTGTCTTTCATAGAATTCAAATTCCTTTCCTCTTTTTAATATTTTTGCGAGCATTTCAGCAGTTGCCGGTGTAGACATATGAAAGATACTCCTGCGACGCCTCAGCAAGCCGGTAGACCTGCTCCACGGAGGTCGGCGGCCGATCCGTCATCTGATACCGGGGAAAGAACCGGGACAGATGCAGAGGGATTTCAGGGCTGATTGCGGCCAGCCACTGTGCCAGCTCCCGGATTTCTTCCGCGCCATCGTTTTCTCCGGGGATCAGCAGCGTGGTCACCTCCACATGGCACTGCTCCGCTGCCAGAGCGATGGATCGCTTGACGGTTTCCAGGTCTCCGCCTAGCCTCCGATACCACTCCGGGGTAAAGCCCTTCAGGTCGATGTTGGCGGCGTCGATCAGGGGCAGCAGCGCCCGCCAGGGACCCTCCTCAATGGTGCCGTTGGTGACCAGCACGTTGACCATCCCCTGTTCACGGACCAGCCCGGCACAGTCCCGGACGTACTCATAGCTCACCAGCGGCTCGTTGTAAGTGTAGGCCACTCCGATATTCCCCCGGGCACGCAGCTCCGCCGCCTTGCTGGCCAGCTGCGCCGGAGACACCTCCACTGTCTGAATTTCCGTTTCCCCGGCCATGGAAATCTCATGGTTCTGGCAGAAGGGGCAGCGCAGGTTGCAGCCGAAGCTGCCCACAGAGAGGATCAGACTGCCGGGATGGAAACGGCGCAGAGGCTTTTTCTCGATGGGGTCCAGGGCCAGGCTCGTCAGCTTTCCATAGTTCAGCGGCACAACAGCCCCATTCCGGCAGGTCCTGGCCTTGCAGAAGCCGGTCTGGCCTTCTTCCAGACGGCAATGATGGAAACAAAGCTCACAGGTCACGCTCATGTGTGCCGCACCACCTCGAATCGCTCCAGGGTATAATGCTCCCGGGAGCTGATACCGCCCTTCTGGCGTGCGATATCAATTTGCTGCTCCACGGTATCCACGCCCTCTAGGTCAGGCAGGAGCAGCCCCCTGCGGCCGCCGCAGGACACGATCACGCCGTACCGCTTCACATCCAGCCGGTCAGGGGAGTCGATTGGCTCCGGCTGGCCTAGCACGTCCACGCTGTACTCCAGACTGTCCAGCTCATGTATGCCCACCGGCGGGAACCGTGGGTCACGGGAGCAGGCGGAAACGGCGTTTTGAACGATCTCCCAGGCAACGCTTTCGGTGGTGGGGCTGGTGGTGCCGATGCAGCCCCGCAGCTGGCCGTGGGTGTGGAGGGAGACAAAGGCCCCGGCAGCCCGTTCGGTCATCTCACCGGGCAGGCCATCTGGCAGACGCTCCAGACGTTTTCCTGTCTTGACATAGGTCTCCAGGGACAGGCGGGCCAGCCGTACCCAGGGATCCTCGGCGGCCTTCCGCTCTGACAGCCGGGCCTGTTCCAGCTCCTCACACTGATTCCCGAACCGGCGACCCTCGTCCGGGCCGGTGACGGTGAAGGTGGCCACACCGTACCCCACGCCGAAGGTTCCCTCATAGCTAAGCAACTTGGGGGACACCGCCAAACCGTCCAGCGCCCCGGCCATGATCTGGAAGGAGCGCAGGCCGCACTCCGCCGCCCGGTCACAGAGGCCAGCGTCCATGGTGAGGAATTGGAGGAAATCCCCGTCCGCCATGGCCTGGGTCACCCGGCGGTCAAAGACAGGACCCTCCGGGGCATAGCCGTAGGGACCGTCCTCCTTCAGCTTGTGGGACAAGTCCCCACTGGCCACAAACACCGCCCGGCGGCCCAGAGTGTCCACAGCCCGAGCGATGCACTGGCCCAGCCGGTAGTGCTCCAGTGGGGAGAAGCCGGACAGTCCGATCCGCAGAATGGGGCAGTTGCCCCCTGCCTCCCGGAGAAAGTACAGAGGGAGGAAGGTCCCGTGGTCCAGGGAGGGGTCTTTTTCCCCCAGAGTCCCGGCCTGGATTCCGACCGCCTCCGCCTGGCGGACAAGCTCCTGCCGCAGTTCGGCGTCATATACCACCTCCAGCTTGGTCTGGGACGCACCGAAGGCGGACATATCGCCCGATGCGCCCTTGCCGGGGGAGATGTGGAAGTAGTCTGCATACATGACAGTATGGGGGGAGGTGACGATCAGCACCTCCGGCGACCATGCTGCCGCCTGCTTCGCGGCGGCGCGATAGGCGTCGATGGTGCCCTGGACCTCCGCTTCCCGCCCACGGCCCACAGTGTGAATAATAATGGGCGGATGGGGGACAAGAATGGCTCCTACGATTGGCATGAAGTTCCCTCCTTATGCAGGCCGTCCAACCGAAGAATCCAGGCCTCCGGGACGGTAGATTCAATCAGTGTACGGTTCAAATTGTACCAACTGCCGCACTTGTCCAGAATGATGGCGTCTGCGGTGACCACTCGCTCCATGCGGGAGAGCAGGCCGTCTACGCTGGGATGCAGCTCCACCTGGACCTTCACCGAACGATTTTCTGCCTGCTCCAACAGCAGCGCCCGGAGGCGTCCAGAGTTGGATACCTGCTGATCCAGGTAGAACAGAGCCCTTTGTACGCCGAGCGTTTCAAGCCGGGCGAGCAGCAGCTCCACCGCCTGTACGGTCTTGTCCACGATGCGGTAACTGCCCCGCAGTCCGGCAAGGTCCCGGATGGTGCCGTCCATCCCCTCCAGCAGCAGGGAGCCGGACAGGGCCACCTCCAGGGTGATAATCGCATTGAAACCGTCCAATACCAGGGAGTCCGGCGCTTGGAGCAATTCTTTTTGCTTCCGGGCCTGCACAGCGCTGGCCGTCGAAACTATTCGGGCCAGAGCCAGCCGTTGGCGCTCTGAAAGCAGATGATGATTACCTACGAAGGTGGAGGCGGATTTTGTGTCATAGCCGCGTTCCATCAGGAAGACCAGCTCCTGAGCGGCGGCACTCAATTTTTCGATGGCTTTGGGCCCAAACTCAACGGTATCTTTCGGTACATAACCACGTCTGACGACTTCCATAGCATCCTCACTCGTCCCAAAGATTCGTCTCCGTGCGCTGCTCGAACTCCTGAATCTCCTCCTGTGTCGCCTTGCGGATGCTCTCTTTTCCACAGTCCGGACACTGCTTGACAGGTGATGCCCTGTAGAAGAGGAAGTGGCAGCTATCACACGCATATACCATTTTTCTTCGCCTCGCTTTCGTACTCACTCAGTTTAGCACATGGCATGGAATTTTTCAATTCAGAGCAAACAAGCAAACGCGGATAAAGCATAAAGACAAACTCTTTTTTATTAGATCGAACTGTGCTACAATGACTTGTATGTTCTGTAGAAAAGAGGTATAGGATTATGAAAGTACACTATAGACTCATAATCAACGAAGAACCCAAGAATTGCCATCCATACACATACAGATATGGCCCAACATCAGGGATTGAACTTAGCGTTGGAGAGCAAGCGGTCTTATTGGAGTTCAATATGACTGTTTCAAAACAGTTTGATGATATTGTATCAATGAAGGTTCAGCTTATTCCGGATGCAATGAGGAAAGCATATCTCATTCATGCGTTGAAACAGGATACTGGATTAGCTATCGAAAAAATCACCGTATTTATTGGTGATGAGTCACGCACTTATAGCAAAAGCAAAGATTCTCCACATTTCCCGTTTGTGTTTTCTATGATATCGTGTGAGAATTTGAACTTGGGAAGCGCTTGGAACAACTCAGATATGTTATCTGAGATATTTCATATTGTAAAAACCGATGCGGATAAAGACTATAGATTTGCGGCTCTGTATTCTTATCTTTCCTCAATAGGACGCCCGTATGAAATCGACAAATTTTCTTGTCTATGGACTTCCATGAACGCGCTCTACAATAATATCGCAAAACTCTATATGGCTGAGGTTGAGAAGAACCATCCTATCCAGAAGGTTGACAAAATACTTGGAAATGACAGCGGATCCATTGGTGCGCTAATGAATATTCTGGGCTGTGGAAAAAGCAAGCCAATAAGAAGTAAACAAACAGAATATAAAATTGAGTACGCTCAGGTTGGGGATTGTCTACAATCACTGTCTCCAGAAGAAATAGAGAGCCTATACGGCCTGTTGTCTCAAGAAAAAACTCGGCCACGAGCTGACGGATTGAGCAAAAATCTAAAGCCGATCAATACTTTGGCTCAGAAGTTGTCCATTACTCCATACGGCCTGTTGCTGCTTGAATACCCCTATCATTGGCGGTGCAGGTATTTCCATGGCAATCGGGCAACGATTCTATTCAGTGCCTACAATGACCGAGAATTATCAATTCTTCGGACGCTCAACTACTTTCTGTCTGAATTTTTGCGCAACGAAATTCCACTGCTGTTTTCAAAGGAATATTTCGACCAAGCGAAGTACAACACAATATACAAATACTGTCACCCAAGCAAATCATAGTACACTAATAACCATAGTAATGATTGAACAGCATCCGGTATGCAAGATAGGCGTACCAGATGCTGTTTTATCAAATTAAGAGAGGAGGCCGCGCCAATGAAATGCCTGCTGAAGTACCAGTGGGTCAAACTCCCCCGCAGTCAAATGCCGGCAGGCAAGGGTGTCATGGGTGCCTGGGCGCGGCTGGCCTCCCGTGCAGCCTTCCGCAACGGACAAGCTCATTACTATAAATATGTCAATCAAGTTACCATTGGTTCCTGGTCGGGCGGTATCGTGGGGCTCAAGAGCATCTTGGGCGTCAAGAAGCGGAACAAGACCCTGGGGCTGATGGACAAGCTGGCCCGACTGGGCTACATAGATTACGAACTGGATCCAAAGACGAAGAAACTCACCTATCAAATCAAGGATTGGGTGGTCCAATGCTCCGGCGAGCCCTGCATGGGCACCGAAGCTGTCTACGCCACCCAGGGGTATGGCTTCCTGTGCCTGCCCCGGAATATTACCCAGCGCCTCGCAGAGGCGCATTATCAATTTGATGAGGCAGACGCATGGCTGGATCTCTGGTGCCACACAGTATGGCAGGAGCCCGGCAATGCGTTTTCTCATATGGCGCCGGCCGTCCAGTTTGGAAAATACGGCGCCGTTTTGACCCTGGAGACCCTTGGCCACCGTTGGGGATGGGAGAAGACGAAGGTCTGGCGCTTTTTCAAAAAGTATGCGGATGCCTTCCCGCTGCAAAAGCTGCCAGGCTCTTTCGGCTGTCTAATCTTCAACACCGGCTACCCTGCAGGGACCTCTTTTACTGTGCCAGAGCCTGCACAAGTCAAACGCATTTTAGGGGAAATACGCATTTGGGGCGGAAATACGCACAACAAAGGCAGTAGCGACCATGAGCGGGTGAACTGTTGGATCACATGGTACAGCCGCAAGGTCATACCGCATATCCCACAGGCGCAGGCCGCCCCAGCAGCGGAGTCGTGTCGTGTTGCGGTTTCGGGCCGCTTTATTACGCGCGCGTATTTTTCTCTGTGTAGGTATTGTAAGAGTTTCAAAGAGGACTGCCAGAGTATAGAGGGAATATCCCCGGCCAAATTTGAACTTTTGCCCAGGGCCGGTCCCAGAACTGGCCCGCCAACCGATACAGGAGGCATTGAATATGGAACATATGAAGGAATCCCGCTTTGGTGATCAGGCTGGAAAAGACACATCTGCACAGGCGGAACAGATACTCTCTCTGTTGGAGAGGCGAGGTATTGTGGAAGATCAGAGCATTACCAACAAAAGGGCTCGGGAGGCAGAACAGGAACTGCGCCGCAATATGTATCACAATACCCAGATGATGCTCAAGCATTACCGCGACATCGTTTGGGCGTTGGAATGCTTCCCGCAGCAGGTAGCAGAGGAGTTAGACCGCCCCTTACATGATCTGGATGCACTCCTCAGCGCGGTGGATACGCAGATAGCGATGGGCAATGCAAAGCTGGAACAGCGTATGATCGGCATCCAGAAATCCCGACTGTTGCTGGACCGGATCAATGACGCCCTGACCGTACTGCGCCACAAGCCGGGCAACGGAGAAATGATGTATGATATCATTTTTCAGACCTTCATTACTCCGGATAAGCTCACCCACCAGGATATCCTGTATCGACTGAACATCTCGGACCGGCACTATTACCGTCTGCGTCAACAGGCCGTCAATATCTTGTCGATCCGTCTTTGGACAGCGCCGGCAGGTTGCCTGGATGCTTGGTTGGAATTGCTCACTTTGCTGGAGGGCGATTGATGGCAGGTTTTATGGCAGATAAAATGGCAGAAAATTGGCAGAGTTTCCGCCGATGACATGGCGATGAAAATATGGTATTCTGTTATCGTCCAAAACTGGGCGATGGCAGTACGCCGCTTTCGACGCGAATGGCAGCAGTTCGCTTCGGGAGCGGTTTTTTGCTGCCAAATTTCATATGAAAGGAGAATCCCAATATGGCGCAAAATCAAAAGAAGCCGCGGGAACATCTATCTCTGCGGCTTCAACGCTGGTTTCAAGGGGCGGCAAGCACCTGCTATATGATGGTTCTGTTCGCACCTTCAGCGGCAGCGGCAGACACCATCTGGAGCCGGTTTTCCACCATCATGGCGGACGTGTACGGCGAGTTGGTGGGGATCAGTACCATCGTGGCTGTGACCGCGGCGTCCGTCGCTCTGCTGGTGCGGATGATCTCCCGCAATGAGCGGGCCGTATCCGAGGCCACCAGCTGGCTCAAGCGGATCGTCGTCACCTGGGTTGTACTCAACACCTTGGGCTTTGCTGTGGCATATCTGCAGCCGCTAATCCAGGGTGGGCAGTATACGCCCTAAGAAAGAAGGAGGACACCAACATGAAGAGAACATTAACAGCTCTCATAGCAGCGGTACTGCTCATTGCCGCATTAGCCCTTCCGGTGGCGGCGGCAGATTGGTCGGATCCGGACGCATTGCTTCCGGTAGACATCATTCTCAACCAAGAGGCGCTTGAAATCCGGAAGGTCTATGACCTCTCGCCCACTACAGACCCATCTACCCTCCCCCGGGAAAGCTTTGATCGGGATGGCTGCCGATATGAGTGCTCCGATATCCTCCGTGAGGTGGTTATCGGCTCAGAGACGCAGAAGGTGACCCAGACCGAAACCGTGGAAAGCGACAATAAAAATATGGAGACAATCCTGGGCCTGCTGCCCCAGGAGAAGGTTGTTACTACGGAAGACGGATTTGAGGGAACATTGTATCTCAATTTGGACTCTATCCACACAGAGCCGTCTGGATACGGCAGCAAAACCAGTCCTGTTACTGCTACCCGGCGCTATCCGAATTTGGCCAGTGCCGACACCAACCATCTGCCTAAAACCATCACAGAAGGTGGGAGAACACTGAACCTTCAGGGCGTTGAATGGCAGACCGATAACACTTACAATGCCAACGATTACGAAATTGGAGATCGTTTTACTGCAATCTGCACTTATGGCGGTTCCAAAACTGTCAGCTATGTAAAGGGCTACACCACAACTGCTGATTATGTTGGTGATGCCTATCGCACTGGCGTGACAGTAATTCGTTACACTGTCATTTTTACCGGGACACCTGTTCCCACAGCGGAACCGAACATACCCCCTGAGCCTGATGGAGAGAAGCAGGGAGGTTCGGAAACATGGATCCTTATCCCCGCCGTCTTGGCCGCACTTTGTGTCGGTGCGGGCGGCGCCTATTATTGGACAAAACGAAAGGAGCGTTTATCCTATGAAGAGACTGTTCACAACAGCGGTGATGACGCTGATGATGGTGCTGACGATGGCGGTGGCCCCGGCTCAGGCACTGGAGTATGATGTGGAGGAACCTGAAGAGGGTATGTTTGCCCCCTCTTCTTCTGTTGAGCAGGTGACTGTTGTGGGTGGCGGGCCTACTGAGCAGAGCAATATCGACCGCAGCAAAAACACCTCTCTTGCCCCGCCTTCCTTTGGCAGTCCTGACTCCTACCAGTCCGGAACCGGCCAGGTCCTGATTCCCCAAGTTTCCTACAGCAATTACAACAGTACTGCCGGCGGAAGTGTCAACATCAACGGAGCTAGTATCGTGGGCAACTCCGCTGGTACTGCCGGAGATTTCTACGTCCCGCCTGCTTCGCTTGGAAGCTCTTCCGCTTCCGATGTGATCACTTCGACTACGGGTGAGAATAAGTTTACGCTTCCAGACGGACTCTACTACTCAGACGGAAGCCTTGGCCGGTTGAAGATCTCCAAGCTGGGCCTTGATGTCAAAGTTTACGAAGATGAAAGCCTGGAGAATCTTGCAAAGGGTGCCGGACATTTCAAATCCACCTCCTGCTGGGATGGGAATGTCGGAATCGCCGGACACAATCGGGGTGTTACCAATCATTTTGGAAAAATCCATACCCTCGTAGCCGGCGATAAGATCGTCTATACTACACAGCTCGGAACCAGAACCTATGAGGTCTTCTATGTTGGCCAGATCAGCGAAACGGATTTTTCCCGTTTGGATCGGACAAGTGAGAACATCATCACACTGATTACCTGTGTCAGGGATGTCCGGGATATGCGTTGGTGTGTCCAGGCCCGCGAAATTTCGTAACTGACCGTTGCAAATAACCCCTATATGTGGTGTAATAAAATCAAATAAACCACAAGGGGGTATTTGCATGAAACAGCTCACTTTAGTTGGACTCTGCCTTGTTGTTTCCCTATCCATGTCCGCCCCTGCCTTCGCTGCAGAACAACCAGCAGAAATTGAAGCAGCGGGGCAGTATCTGCATGATCAGGGTATCTATCTTGGGGATAGCTCCGGCAATCTTATGTTGGATAAAGGGCTGACCCGTGCCGAGATGGCCGCTGTCCTTACCCGGCTTCATGGGGAGGGTGAGGTCAACCCCGATCACTACAGTTGGGCCTGCTACTTTACTGACGTACCTGACTGGGCCAAATCCTATGTCGGCTACTGTGTCGCCAATCTGCTGGTATCCGGTTATGACGCATCCCGCTATGGCCCCAATGATATGGTTACCCCAGCCATGGCCAGTACGGTGGTACTCCGATGTTGCGGCTATGGAGGCGGCGAAGGCAGCGCATGGACCTACGGAACCGCCAGTCAGTATGCCGCCAGCCTGGGACTGATTAGCCAATCCACCGCTCAGGCGCCTATCATCACCCGCGGTGAGATGGCTGTGCTGATCAGTCGGGCCTGGGAACAGGAGGAAGGGGTGCCGGGTAAGCCAGCACTTCAGCCCGAGGGCAACGGTACGATGCAGGAATACACAATCAGTGTAACCCACTGGAGCAGAGAAGATTTTTCCCAGGACGCCAACCCGGACGTGTTCACCGCTACCTATGACCGGGCGCTCTACAACACCATCCGTCAGACACTGGTGGACGGCACCAGCGTCACCGCCCCCGCCTATACAATGGTGGGAAATAACCGATACAGTGATGTCAAGAATCTACTGACCCGGATGGAAGGCGTCATGCGCTATGAGCACTATGTCCCGGAGAACTTTTCCGACTACTGGCAATACCTGGATTATTTTGCTGTGTCCGCCACTATGCCGGAGAACTATCAAGCGCCCCTTGACTTTATCCAGCCCGTTATCGCGAAAGCGGTGAAAATGGATACGGACAGCGAAAAGGTGGAGTACCTGAACGACTACCTATGTACCTTGCTGACCTATGAGAACAGTAAAACAGCGGGTATCACCGACACCTTTGCCCAGCATACCGGGGAGCTTCAAGCGGCCTGCGGCTCCTACGCCAGAGCGTTCAAGTTTCTGTGCGGAGCGGCCGACATCCCCTGTTTTACCATCAGCACCAGCAGCCACACCTGGAACATGGTCTATGTGGACGGCCAGTGGCTCCATGTGGACGTTTCCCTGAACGACCTGACAAGCAGCCATTCCATGCTGCTTCGGGAGACCTACCCCAACCACCCAGACCGAGCGCCGGAGCAGACGGCTTTCCTAAAAGAGCTGCTTGTTCCTAACAGTACAAAGTAACACAACCAAACACCCGCATCGGATAGGCAGACTGTGAAAACAGCCTGCCTTTTCTTATGCCCGGAAAGAAAGGAGAACCCATGAAACACAAGCATTTCAACCGCCTGCTGTCCATGTTGCTGGTGGTGGCCACGTTGTTCGGCATCCTCGCTGTTCCCGCCAGCGCTGCGTCCCTGGAAAACAGCGGTACCGTCACCATCCAGCAGGCCGGGTACGGCAAGTACCTGTCCAAAAGTACGGGCGGCACCATCGGCGGCGGCTATTGGAAATACACCAGCAACGACGGCCTGACCGGTACCGCGTACTGTGTCAACCACGGGCTGAAAGGGGTATCTCCCTCTAAAGCCCTGACTATTCAGCCCTATAACCGTAATCCGCAGACGATGGGTGTGTTCGCAAGCGGCTACCCCAACAGGACGCTGGAGCAATTCAAAGAGTTGCACCAGGGAGATGTGCGGGGTGTGAACGCGCTGACCGAGGACGAGTACAAGTACGCCACGCAATTGGCAATTTGGGCCTCCTGTGGTCAGCTCGCCATCCCCGGCACATCCTTTACGGCGGGCCGTGATACCCTCGCTGTACCCACTGCAGACGCACAGAAAATCCGCATCTTTGACAGTGCCAAGGCTATGGTGAATCTTGCCCAGCATTGGACAAAGAACCTCTATACCGGTCTGTCCATCCGGGCTGAGGAGAATAGGGATGTTCGCGGCGTTGAGGTGGTTAATGAGTATGGACTGGAGGGCGCAGCCAAGGACGGTACAGACGGCATCAAGCTGGAGCGCATCAACGGCAAGGAGTATTATACCCGCGTGATGTATGTGGCCTCTGCTACCTCCACCTGGATCGACGAGCGCAAGACTAAGGTGTACTCCACCGACGCCCCTGCCGGTACAATCTTTGTGGCGGAGAACAATTCTCCCCTGGAAACGGTGCAGGAGAACGGGGCCACCTGCTATCTGGTGGATACCAGCAAAGCCCATAATACCAATCTCAACTCCAACGGTGAGGAGTACTACGGGGCTTTTAAGGTGTGCATCCCTGTGGATAACGCCGCTGAGGAGGGCAATTTTACTGTGAAGGCCACGGGCGGTGTGGCGCAGTATAACCTTTTCTTGGCCTACAACCCCGCCGCCTCGGAGCAGTCCTATATTATCTCCGACCCTGGCTATACCACTCTGGAGGCCCAGGCACCGTTCAAATGGAGCGGTACGAAGGGACCTGACACCGCCAGCCTGCAGCTGGTAAAGGCCGGGGCAGGCGGTGCCCCCCTGGAGGGGGCCGAGTTCACCCTGACCGGCAATAACGGCACCACCGTCACCGGCACCACAGACCGAAACGGGCAGATTGTCTGGACAGGCCTCCCCTCTGACGAGAAATTTACCTTGACGGAGACAAGCGCCCCGGAGGGTTACCAGATTATCGCCCCCATGAACATCACCCTCACCCCTGGCCGCACCGAGTATGTGACCGTGACAGACGAGACCAATAAGGGTTTCACTATTAAAAAAGTGGATGCCCAGAACAAAGGCAGTCTGCAGGGGGCTGTGTTTCGCTTTGAGCAGATCGACGGCTCTTATATGACCACTGGCATCACCGGTTTTGACGGCACTATCTCTTTTCAGGGCGACGAGCTGCCCTACGGCTCATATCGCATTACAGAGCAGACACCGCCGGATGGCTATGTGAAGTCCACCCGTGTAGAAACAGTGGAATGGGACGGCACCAAGGATGTTCTTATCACCTGGGAGAATGTGCGGGACATCAGCCTGACCATTCTGAAGGTGGACGAGCAGACAGGTGTTTCCCTGGCGGACGCCACCTTTGATGTGTATGCGGATGGCAAACTCATTACATCCGTCACCACCAACGACAACGGCGAGGCCCGCGTGACCGGCATCCGCAAGGAAGCCTATATTGAAATCGTGGAAACCGCCGCCCCCGCCGGGTACGTGCTGGACAAAACGCCCCATGGCATCCACATCGATCCGTATAACCCGGCTACGGAGGATGATCCCGTACTGACCGTCACCAACCGGGCGCGGCCCGCCCTGCGTATTCTGAAGTACGACCTGACCAGCAATTCCCCCATGCCTGATGTGACCTTTGAGGTCTGGCATGACGGCGACCTGTTCGGGGAGTACACCACCAACGCCAGCGGCGAGATTTTCCTGTATGACCTGGAACCGGGTACCTATCTTGTGAAAGAGGTAGCAACGGATGACGCCCATGTGGTGAACAGCACCCCCCAGCAGATTGAGTTGAAGGCCGGTGAAACGCAGACGCGGGAACTGGTCTTTTTCAATTCCCTGAAGCCGGGCATCCATCTGGTAAAGGTGGACAGCGTGACGATGAAATCCCTGCCCAACGTCCGCTTTGAGTTCAAGCTGGTGGGCGGCTCCTATCGTCAGGAGTTCACCACCGATATTAACGGCGAGATTGACCTGTCTAAGCTGACCCCCGGCGCATATGAAGTTCGGGAGCTGGAGGCCCCGGAGGGCTACCTGGTGGACGACGCTGTGCGCGTGGTGCAGGTGAACCCGGACGAAAACGCCAACTTTGTGTTTACCAACACCCCCAAGCCCGCCCTGCGCCTTATCAAGACCAGCTCGGACGGCACCCGGCTGGGCGGCGTCCATTTCCGCATCGCCCGCATTGAGGACGGCACCCATTACCTTGACCGTATCACTGACCAGGACGGCGAGATCAACATCGCCAAGCTGGAACCCGGCGTGTACTCCATCAAGGAAACGGCCACCGTTGCCGACCACATTCTGGACTTGCAGGAGTATCATGTGGAGCTGTTTCCGGGCCAGACCAGCACCATCACCATTGAGAATCAGAAGCGGCCCAACCTCATTGTCTACAAAAAGGATGCAGACACCGGCAAGCCCATCCCCGATACGGTTTTCACCGTCCGGGCGGCGGATGGACACAGTGTAGACGAAATCAAGACGGACGCCAACGGCAGGGCCACCCTGTCCAATCTCCTGCCCGGAGTGTACGAGGTGAGCGAGAAGTCCGTCCCAGCCCCCTGGCTCATGGACGCGCCCAGCCAGCTTGTGACCCTTTACCCCAACCGCGACCACACCATCTATTTTGAGAACCACAAGAAACCCACCCTGACCGTGAACAAGGTGGACAGCATCACCGGCAGTCCCATCAAGGGGGCCAAGTTTGAGGTTTGGTACGGCTCCAATAACACGACCACCGGGGAGCTGAACAGCCTGGGTACCTTTTACTCTGACGCTAATGGCCAGTTCTTTGTTGACCTGCTGCGGGACGGCTGGTACAAGGTGACGGAGCTGGAACCTGCCGCAGGGTACACCATCAAGCAACCCGCCACCCAGGAATTCTATATCAAGGGCGGTGAGAGCAAGGTCGTCACCTTTGAGAACGTACCCAAGAACGCGATTATCGTTGAAAAGTACGACAGCGTGACCGGCGCAGCCCTGCCCGGCTGTACGTTCCAGTTGCGCTACCTGGGTGGCACTTCCGGCACGGGCGGCACCGTCATCGGCACCAAAACAACCGGGAGTAATGGCACCGCCATGTGGACGGGGCTGAATCCCGGCGCTTATGTGCTGGAGGAGGTAGACGCTGCGGATGGGTACAACATCATCCAGTCCTCCGAGACTATCATGCTGGCCAACAGCGGTGAACAGAGCGTTGTCACTGTCAGATTTACCAATGCCCCGGACGGAATTTTGCTCATTCGCAAAGTCTGTGCAACCAACCCCAGTGTAACTCTCCAAAACGCTGAGTTCAAGGTGCTGTATGCGGACGGCACCGTTGTGGGCGACAGCAACGGCATTTTCAGGACGGACGAGAACGGCGAAATCCGTATCACCGGCCTGACCCCCGGCAAGAGCGTGGTGGTAACGGAAACACGTGCCCCCGCTGGCTTTATCCTAGACACGCAGAGCCAGACCGTCCAAATTAAGGAGGGGCGCACCGTGTCCCTCACGTTCAAGAACCAGCCGAAAGGGGCCATCATCATCCAGAAGCGGGACAGCCAGACCAATGAAGCGCTGCCCGGTGCGGAGTTCAGAATCACGACCGCCGCAGGGTGCGAAGTGGGCCTGGACGGTACCATTGGATCGTCTACTTTGACCCAGAATGGCATTTTCACCACCGATGCCCAGGGCGAAATCAAGATCACCAACCTTGCCCCCGGCGCTTATGTGATCAACGAGATCAAGGCCCCGGACGGCGGGTATGTCATCGACACGCCCTCCACCAATGTGGTCATCGGGCAGGGCGGAGACACGCAGACTGTCATCATCAAAAATACCCGCAAGGGCGGCCTGATCATTGAGAAATACGACAGCGTGACCAAGCAGCCCCTCTCCGGCGCACAGTTTAAGGTGATGACCGCCAACGGGGAACTGACCCCGGACAACGAGGGCCTCACCTCCTCCAACGGCCTCTACACCACCGATATCAATGGGCAGATCGTCCTGTCCAAACTGCTCCCCGGCACCTATGTTGTGTCTGAGGAAAAAGCGCCGGACAATTACCGCAAGGACCCCACCCCCCAGACCGTGGTGGTCAACGCCGGGGACACCCAGACCATCCGGTTTTATGATGACCCGCTCTGCACTCTGACGATCCTGAAGCGGGATGCTGTGACCAAGAAGCCCCTGAAGGGTGCTGAGTTTATGGTACGGGACAGCTCCGGTCATGTGATCGGCCCCAACAACGGCCTCTACACCACCGGCACGGATGGTACCGTCACCGTCACCGGGCTGGCCCCCAATTCCACCGTGGTCGTCTCTGAGAAAAAAGCCCCCAAGGGCTACATCCTCGATGAAACGCCCAAGAGCATCGTGGTACGCACCGGCGTGGCCAACAGCCTGATTTTTGACGATGAACCCGGCACTACGCTGATCATTCGCAAGTTTATCGAGGGAACTGAGAACGAGCCGCTGTCCGGTGTGGCCTTTAAGGTTGTGGACGGCAATGGCGGCGCTATCGGTCCTGATGATGGCGTGTATTACACTGACAAAGCGGGAGAGATCGTGCTGGAGGGCATCGAACCCGGCACCACCGTGAAGGTACGGGAGATCAAGACGGTCGATGGCTTCGTGCTGGATGGGACGCCCCAGGACATTCTCATCAAGGGCGGCGAAGTGCAGCAGCTCACGTTTTGGAACAAGCGGGCCGGGACCCTGGTCATCCAAAAGAAAGACAGGTGGCCAAGGAGGTCAAGCCCGCCCCCGGCTACGTCATCGACCAGAGTACCCAGACCCAGACCGTCACGGTGAATCCTCTGGACACGCAGACCCTGACCTTCCTGAATGAACCCCTGTGCAGCCTGACGCTGACCAAGCTGGACTCCGTCACCGGCAAGCCCATCCCCGGCACCGAGTTCACGGTAAAGGACGGTAACGGCACAGTGCTGGGCCGCTATACCACCGGCAAAGATGGGACTGTCGTTGTGACGGGCCTCGTTCCTGGCAGCACTGTGGTCGTGGTTGAGACGAAAGTCCCCAGCGGCTACGTTCTCAACAGTACACCTCAGACCATCATCGTCAAAAACGGGTCAAATACTGTGAGCAGCGGGACCGTAGACGGCACCACCAATCCTGGTGGCGGCACCAACGGCGGCAACGATCTCACTTTTGAGAATGATCCCAAGACCCGGCTGATCATCGAAAAGTACATTACCGGCACCACCACGCCTCTGAAGGGGGTGGCCTTCCTGGTCACTGAGTCCAACGGTAAAGTGCTGGGGCCCAACAACGGCGAGTATGTGACGGACGAAAATGGCCGGATCGTAATCGAGGGCCTGGAACCAGGCGTGACCATCATCGCAAAGGAGATCCGGGGCTTGGATGGCTACGTTTTGGATTCCACCCCCAAGTCCATCCAGATTAAGGTGGGGGACGCCCAGACGCTTAAATTCTACAACGCCCCTGTGGGTGGTTTGGAGCTGATTAAAGTCTCCGAGAGCAACAAGAGTCAGCGTATCCCCAACACTACTTTTGAGCTCCGCCGCATGGACGGCGGGCTGGTGGATACGGTGACCACCGATAAGAACGGCCGGGTCCATGTCTCCCTGGATGCCGGGGACTACTACGCGGTGGAAATTGAGGCAGCGGAAGGTTTCAAGATCGACAGCACCCCCCATTATTTCACTGTTAAGGACAATGCGACTACCACCCTTACAGTAACGAATAAAGCGTTTTCCGGGCTTGTGATCCATAAGATCGACAGCGTCACTGGCAAGGGCATCTATGGCGTCAGCTTCCTGATCTATGACAGCAGCCAGAAACCCATCGACCAGGTGACGACTGACCAAAACGGCTACATTTACCTGGACAGCCTGGATTTCTCCGGCAAAATCTATGTGCGCGAGATGGAGAATAAGGGCTACATTGCAGATACCCAGCTCAAGACCTTCTACATCAAGCCCGGCGAGACCACGGAAATCACATGGAAGAACACGCCAATCATGGGTCAGATCCAGATTTGGAAGAAGTCCGCTGACGATAACCCCATCAACGGGTTCCCCGCCGGCACGCCGCTGGAGGGCGCTGTATTTGAGATCTATGACAAGGCCAACCGCCTGGTGGATACGGTCAAGAGCGATAAGAACGGTCTGGCAGCCTCTAAGCTGCTGCCGCTGGAGCGATACACCGTGAAAGAGGTCACAGCGCCGCCCTATTACGCCATCAACAACGAGGCGGTCACTGTCTATCTGGAGCATGAGGGCCAGATTGTGCAGATCGAGGTGCGCGACACCAGCGTTTTCACCAATGTATCCGTCCATAAGAGCGGCTATAAGGAAGTCGTTCCCGGGCAGTCCATCCGCTATCAGTTCTCAGACATCGCCAATAATTCCACAGTCCCTCTGGACAATTTTTATTGGCGGGACACGCTGCCCACCGATGCGGTCCGACTGGACAAAATCATCACCGGTACCTGGACGGGCCGGCTCAGCTACAAGATCGTCTATCGGACCAACGCCAGCAGCGAGTACCGCACCCTGGCCGACAACCTGAACACGTCCAAGAGCTACACACTGGACGCATCCGCCGCAGCGCTGGGGCTGGCCAACAATGAGTATGTCACTGAGGTCATGTTCCTCTTTGGCCGTGTGCCCTCTGGGTTCACACAGCTGCAGGCGCCTTCCATCTACTGCAAAGTTCTGCCGGGATTGGCCCACGAATATCGGTTTGCCAATAAGACTGATGTGGGCGGAATCTGGCAGGGCAACTGGGTCATGGCTGTGGATCGCTGGGTAACCATCGTCTATAACAAGACCACCACACCCACACTGCCCCGCACTGGGTATTGATTCCCTAACCACCCCTGGCGGGGACGGCCAATCTGGCCGTCCCCGCCGTCCCATGAGGTAACTGAATATGCTAGATTGGATATTTGAAGGTATCGCAAACTGGGTCGCCAGCATCATGACCCAATTGATGGATGCTGTATCCGGCCTCTTTCTGGATGCTCTGGGCACCGATATGACAGCGATGGAGGAGTATTTTCCCTTTGTTGTCAGCGCATATAACATCATCCAATATACCGCCTGGGCCATTCTGTTCCTGACAGTAGTATGGCAGCTCTTCCGAGCGTTTGGAGGTCCGCTTACTGAGGCCGAAAACCCCTGGCACTTACTGATTCGAGGCGGCATTTTTGCTGTACTCATTGCTTATTCCAAGCCTGTGTTCAGTATGGCGCTGGATATTGCGAGAGCACCCTATCTTGCGCTTATGGACTCTGCTATGGACCCTGGCGATTTTACCTTCGCAGGAATTGAGCAGGCGCTGAGCAACGGGCTGGTCACCTTTGTGTCGATGGCATCGGTCGTTGGTCTGCTGCTGCTTATCATTATGATGATAGCATTGGCATGGAACTATTTTAAGCTCCTGTTGGAGACAGTAGAACGTTATGTCCTGGTGGGGGTTCTTTGCTATACTTCACCATTGGCCTACTCAATGGGCGCCTCCAAGGCAACCTCCCGCGTATTTCAGTCGTGGTGCCGCATGGTGGGCTCTCAGCTGCTCCTGCTGGTACTCAACGTATGGTTCCTGCGCGCTTTCAGCTCCTCTGTTGGGCAATTTGTCGCAAATGGAGGAGCGCTGACTACTGGCAGAGGCAGTATTTTTCTGTGGTTGTTCTGCGCGTTGGCGTTATTGAAAATAGCCCAAAAGTGTGACAGCCACCTGGCAGCACTGGGCCTTTCCGTTGCTCAGACCGGCAGCAGCATGGGTATGGAAATGCTGATGGCAGCCCGTATCATTACTGGATTTTCCAAAGGCGGCGGGCAAAATGCTTCTTCGGCATTCAGCGGGGCCGGACGCAGCGCTTCCGGGGCGGCTGGGACCGCTTCTGGCGCAGGCGGCATCCTTTCCGGTTTTGCAAACCGCTATAAACCAAACAGCTTTGTTCGAGACGCAGTCGTGGATGGCGGTTCCCGTATGGGTGCAGGTGGCAGCGTTGGTTTTGTAGGCCGGGCTTTTGGCGGCATAGCTGCCCGCAATGGCGCCACACTGACTTCCGATTCCATTGCTTCTGTGGCCAACAAACCGGCCAAATTCTCAGGGACAATTGCCGGTGAGATTGCAGATCGAAGCCTGCCCACCTATATGCCGCAGCTTGCAAATGGGCCGGCCGCAGGTATGACATATTCTAATACGCAGATTACTGGAGGGCACATTAATACTACCGCCACCGGTCCGGACGGCAAGCAAGCCAATGTGGAATTGTTCAACTCCTCGCAGTATGACAGGCCGGATACACCGCATACTGTCGTGAACGCCGCAGATGGGAGCCAGTGGTATCAGGTTGCGTCTGGTGAAGGCATGGGTGCATTCTATGCTCCTCCCACCTTTACCGGCGATCAGTCTGAAAGCGCCCAAGTCTCCGAGGCATTCCCCAATGCACCCGAGGGCACGCTGCTGCGCCAGTCTGGCGAAGGCACACTGGAGGCCAGTTATCCGGACGGCAGCAACGCCACATGGTACAGCAGTGCTCATTATCAGGAGCCAGATGCCCCCCATGAGACGATTCAAGGTGCCAACGGTTTGGATTGGTATGCCATGACGCCTCATGCCGCTGCACCGCAATTTGACACTGGCAGTGAAACGGAATCTTCCATCAAGCCGGAGACGGGCGTCGGTTCAGGCGGGAACGCTTCGGGTACTCCTGTCAGCTCCAATGGCGCTGGGGCGCCCGTTAGTCCCCCTGCTGGCGGTATTCCAGGTGAGCCAGCCTTCAACGTTTCCGCCAATATTCCTGTTGGTGGCACAATCGATTCGATGCCTGGAGTTTCCGGCGGCATAGGTGAAATGCCGTCTGCAGCATCTCACGAAGGTGGCTTCTCAAGTGTGCCCGTCAGCGATGCAGGCACCAATATTCCATCCGGAGGTGCCTCCATACCTGATTCGTCCGCATTCAGCAAAGGGCAGGCTGATGCCCCATGCGAAACAGGAAATATCGCAGCTTACAACCAAGCACTGTTCGGGCAGTTTATGCCAGGATATGAGCGCCCAGTGGTTTCTATTGACAGCTCTAGGGCTGAAGACGGTATTCTGGAAGTGCGCCATGAGGATGGATCCGGAACGGCCTTCTATGACCGAACTATGTATCAGCCTCCCAGAGGAGATCACCATGTCTTTGAAGACAGCCGCGGCGGCCAGTGGTATGCAATCCCCGGGACGCCTGCGGTGGAGCGGCAGCCAGTCTACCAGGATGGTAAGCCTGTTTATGAGGGGGATGAATTGAAAACTATCAATGTAGAAACTGTCCGCTATAAAACAACACCGGTGCGGTATGCAGAGCCTGCGCGCCGTCCGGCACGTGAGCGAAAAGCACCGAAGAAGAAGACGTAACGCTATGGCGGGCATATCGCTTGATATGCCCGCCTCCACTTTATGTAACAGGAGGGCTAACTGTTATGTACGATGATCAGCAGCAGTTTGGCGACGGTCAAGACAACTATCTGCGAGGTGCGCAAAAAATTGCGGAGGCCGCAAAACAAGCAGGTTCCGCTTCTGCGGCAAGTGCAGTAGGTGAGGCTGCGGCCAATGCGGCTGCAGCAACGGTAAAGGCCAGCGTTGAAGGTGGAAAAGCTGCGGCAGAAATTGCAGCAGGAACTGCCGCAGGCGGTCCATGGGGGGCTGCGCTCTCTGCGGCATGGTCTCTGCGGCACACTTTTTTTAAAGTTTTAGTGTTCCTCTGCCTGTTTTTGCTTTTTATCATCGTCACAGTTGTTTCACTGCCGGCTATTGTGACCAACAACATTTTCCACCTCGACCCCAATACAGTAGACCCCAATGGTCCTACAGAATTGGCAGCAAATTTTGATGATCTATCTTCAACGGTCTCGGCCTGTATCCAAAACGGGTATGATGATGCCCTGGCGCGAGTAGAGCAGATTATCTCTGCCGGCGGGTACGATCACGACTTGTCTATGGAAGCGTTAGTCAACAATGCGCTTGTTTCCACAGATTACGACACCTGCTATACACTCGCCGCCTATTCCGCATCCCTGGAGCAGAAAGGTGTTTCCAAGGGTGATCTTCAGACGAAGCTCCAAACTGTCAGCAGCCAAATGTACGCCGTAACCTATGAGGAGAAGGAAACACAGGTAACGATTCCTGCAGCAGAAGAAGGGGGAGACCCGGAAACCAAGACGGTTAAGTATGCCGTCTGCACAATCCATCCCTTTGACCAGTCCGTTATATTGACTGCGTTTGGAATTGATACAGACGCACAGTATAGTCAGTTTAATATCACCTATGGCGAAGCAATTCTGAACATGTCAAACGCACTGAAGATGACCATGTACGGAACATTGACCAATGGTATGGTGCCTCCTATCACAGATGCTGAACTGAATGCGTATCTAAACAGTTTGACATGCAGCGGCACCCGGAAAGAACTGATGCGGGCAGCGCTGTCCCTGGTGGGCCGCGTTCCGTATTTTTGGGGCGGAAAGAGTGCCCCAGGCTGGAATGAGGCATGGAATACCCCGCGGCTGGTGACGGCAGCGGGTTCCAGCAGTTCAGGTACAATCCGCCCATATGGACTGGATTGTTCCGGATTCACAGATTGGGTGTATAAGACGGCACTTGGTGTCAGCCTGCTGAACGGATCCTGGAGCCAATGGGATACCACATATGCAATTACAGAAGCAGAATTATTACCCGGTGACATCGGCTTCATGGCGGCGCCAGGAACAGTTCCTGTCAACCATGTATTGCTCTATGCCGGCCGAAGTGCCGACGGAAAGCAACTGTGGGTTCACTGCTCCAGCAGTGCGGGCGGAGTTGCGCTCAACTCGCCAACCTATGTGACCCAGTTCCGCCGCAGGAAGGATATCGACTTGGAGGCGGACTTCACCCCCACCATTTCAGAACAAGGAGTCAACGATGGCTGATGACAGAGAGTACAGCAATATTTACACGATACCGCCCAACTATACCGATTCCGGCAAGCTGCTTGGCGGCCTGCTGGAAGTGCGGAATACGGTAGAAGCCGGTGTTCTGCTTGTTTTAGTAGGATATCCGGAACTGATGTGGCTGCATTTACCGGTCACTGCGAAGGTGACTGTGATGACAGTCACTTTGCTGCCGCTGACCATATTTGCGCTGATGGGTCTGGGCGGAGATTCACTGCTCCAGTATGTTACGCACATCGCCTTATACTGGATGCGGCGCAGGACACTTCATTACAGGAGGGTAGGCTATCGCTATGGCACGACCACAACACAAAGGGGCCCGGCACCCCAAAAAGCAGGTGTCTCCCCCAAAGGAAAAAAAGCTGGAGTTTGTTCAGGACTTCATTCCCCTAAAAGAAATAAAAAACGGCATCGTTGAAACCAACGATGGACGCTATATCAAAATATTGGAGATCGAACCGATAAACTTTCTTCTGCGTTCAAGTGAAGAGCAGTGGGGCATTATCTCCACTTTCGCCAGTTGGCTGAAAATATCCCCCATGCGGCTGCAATTCAAGTCTGTTACCCGTCGGGCGGACTCGGACAAGTATATTGCAGGACTGAAAGAAGATTTAAAGCAGGAAGAGGTGGCCGCCTGCCGCACACTGGGTGAGGGGACAATCCGCTTTATTCGGGAGGAAGGCAGCCGGGAGGCATTGTCACGGCGGTTCTTTTTGATCTTCCAGTATGAGGCGGCCAGCCGCCGGCAGGTGGATGCAGACTATAGCGAAATCTATGCCGCACTCCAGACTGCGGCGCAGAACGCCCGCACTTACTTTGCTCAGTGCGGCAACAGCATCGTCCAGCCCAGGGATGAAGATGCCTTTGTGGCTGAAGTGCTGTATATGTATTTCAATCGTCGTTCCTGTGTGGAAGACCCATTCCAAAACCGTCTCAATCGCGTGGTAATGGATGCGATGACCGCAAAGAAGCGAGTTATAGGTGTAGACCCTGTTCCCAGGATCAGAGCTGTAAACTTTGTCGCTCCCCGGGGGCTTGACCTGACCCATGCTGGCTATATCGTCATGGACGGTTCCTACTACACCTACCTTTATATCCGAAAGAACGGGTTTCCTCAGCAGGTGCGGGGCGGCTGGATGTCCTCCCTAATCAATGCGGGTGAAGGTGTGGATATCGACCTGCACCTGCGGCGGGAGATACGAGGCAAGACCATTGACCGGGTAGCACAGCGTATCCGGCTCAACCGAACCAAACTGCGCGAACTGCAAGATACCTCCACAGACTATGAGGAATTGGCTGGCTCTATCCAAGCTGGTTACTACATTAAACAGGGATTGTCCAGCCGGAATGAAGACCTGTTCTATATGTCGGTGTTCATCACGATCTCCGGCGCTTCCTATGAAGAACTGGTCTGGCGAAAACAGCAAATGACCGACCTGATGAAATCCATGGACATTCAGGTGTCGGACTGTATGTTCCAGCAGGAGGCTGCACTGCGATCCACCATGCCGTTCCTCAATATAGACGCCAGCTTGGAGCGTAAGTCTAAGCGAAATGTACTAACCAGCGGGGCCGCCTCCACTTATATGTTCACCAGTTTTGAACTCTCCGATGACAACGGCATCCTGCTGGGCCTCAACCGGCACAACAATTCTTTGTGCATCGTCGATCCCTTCAACACCAAGGTGAACAAAAACGCCAACTTCACTATATGCGGCACGTCCGGAGCAGGAAAGACCTACACCATGCAGGTTATGGCACTGAGGATGCGGATGCGGGGAATCCAGTGCTTTATTTTGGCGCCACTTAAAGGCCATGAGTTCAAGCGGGCCTGCCATAAGGTCGGCGGTTCCTATATCAAATTGGCACCCGGTTCCGCAGCCTGCATCAACGTGATGGAGATCAGGCCCACCATCACGCCGGAAATGGAACTGATCGACGAACTGGACTACAGTGACATAGATTCCATGCTGGCCAAGAAAATCCAGCAGCTGATGATCTTCTTCTCGCTCCTAATCCCGGATATGAGTAACGAAGAGGAGCAGATGCTGGACGAAGCGTTGATTAAAACCTATGCCCAGTTTGGTATCACCCATGACAACACCTCCCTCTATACGGATCCGGATAGGCGGTCTATGCGGCCCATGCCTATCCTGGGGGATCTGTATAATAATTTAAAAGAAAATCCGCTGACCACTAGGCTGGCCACTATTGTCAGCCGGTTTGTCACTGGCAGCGCACAGAGTTTCAACCAGCAAACCAATGTAAACCTGGACAACAAATACGTTGTACTGGACATATCAGAACTCAAGGGGAAACTGCTCCCGGTAGGTATGATGATTGCGCTGGACTATGTATGGGATCAGGTCAAAGCAGACCGCACCAAAAGGAAGATGGTCTTTATAGATGAAATCTGGAAGCTGATTGGCGGCGCTGCGAATAAGCAGGCCGCTGAATTTTGTCTGGAGATATTCAAAATCATCCGCGGTTATGGCGGTGGGGCTTTGGCCGCGACTCAGGATTTGTCCGACTTCTTTGGCCTGGAGGATGGCCGCTATGGCCGGGCGATCCTAAATAACAGTAAAACCAAGCTCATTCTGAACCTGGAGCCGGATGAAGCGGAATACGTCAAAGACGTACTGAAGCTATCCCGTACCGAGTTGCGGAGCATTACCCAGTTTGAACGCGGCGAGGCACTGCTTTCCAGCAATAGCAATAAAGTCCCCGTCATCATTAAGGCATCACACGAAGAACAGCAGATGATCACCACCGACCGGGCAGAGCTGGAGGCTATGCTCTCTGAACTCCAGTCGGTAGCTGAAACCGCAGAACGTGGAGTCATTCCCGCCGGTGAAGAGGATTTTACTTCTGATGCTGCAAAGCCAAATTTATGAAAGGATGGTATACTATGAACTTTCTTACACCACTTCGTCGAGAGGAGCAATTACACTGCCGCCGAGTCTCGGCAATCAGTAAGCTGCTGGCCGATGCTGCCGGTATGTCGGCCCCCGAAGCAGCAACTATCGCACAGTCCGCGCTGCTCCACGATATAGGCAAGTCAGCTCTGCCACAGAGGCTTTTCCATACGCTCAATCCCTTATCGCAGCGGGAACAGGCCCTCTTGAAGGCCCACACCACCATTGGTAAAGAGCTCCTTGAGGGGACGGAGAGTATCCTAAGCACTGCATCCATCGTTGCCTATCAGCACCATGAGTACCTGGACGGCAGCGGATATTGGGGCTTGCGCGGGCAGGAGATCCATCCTCATGCCAAACTTATTACTGTTGTGGATATGTTCGATTCCCTCACATTCCGCAAAGCATCTTGGGAGAATGATGCCGTTCGATCCCATCTGGAACAACGTGCCGGAACACAGTTAGACGCAGAGACAGTCCACCTGTTGCTATCCAATTTTGAACAGGTGTTGGGTGCAGGCTATTCCGTAAATACGCATAGCGGGCAAAATGCACATTTTTAAGCAAAATACTTATTTTGATACAACGAGGTGACCACCATGCTACTGCAAGAAGAACAGCACATCATACGCTGGCTGACCCAATACGGGGCGCTGGCCAAGACGCAGGTGATTCGCCTGCTTAAAGATCAGTCTCCCGAAAAAGCGGAGCGGATTATCCGCCGGCTTAAACGGGAGTTGATGATTGCCGATGTCGCCGGCGGTTACTACGTGGGAATTGATTCTTTGACCCAGCCGGATCAGCGTATTATTCTGGCCGTTTGGGTCTTGTTGGAGTTCATTGACCGGGTTGACCCAATGGCGCACTACCCCGCCACTTATCCAGCGCAACTCTTTTTCCTGAAAGAAGGTATTGGGTATGAAATCGTGGTTCTTTACGATGGGGAACAGCACCTGGCCCGCCTGCTGCAGCCGCAGGAGGAGCTGAAATACATCTTTGTACTTCCCCATATTGCCATGGCGCAGGAACTGATCCTGCCCCCGGCGCCCTGTCTGTTTGCTACTGTGGACTACGCCGGGCAGGAGGTGCCCAAGGTCCGCTTTTATACAGAAGAAGGGGGTCGGCGAAATGCCACGCTCTGATTTTGCGCGATGCCTGGAAGCTGCTCAGCGCCGCCTTACTCGCGCCAATGCGGAGTTTGCCCGAACGGAGCAGCTGGCAGCACAGAAGAATATGCCCGCTGCTTTTGGCTCTGCCTTTGCCTTTGAGGCGGAAGTGGAAAAACTGGCCCTATTAGCGCGGGTCCTGCCGGCCTATACTGGGCATCCCAAAGCACTGGAACTGGCGGAAGAAACAATGGGAGAAACAATTCCGGTGGAGATGGGATATGGGGAACATGGATGGTTTTGTCTGCGCATACCCGCCTTGCTCCCCAAAAAAGGCAGTGGCTCTCCCACCTATGTTCAGGAATACTTATACCCCGCGATGCGGAAATTTTTTGCCGGCAAGCCGCCTACTCACTATATTGATTGTGTGCTGGCTTACCGGCATGTCTATGACCGAAATCGGCCGGAACGTGCTTGCCGCGACCATGACAATATTGAGCAAAACATGGTTACAGACATCATAGCCTTGTATCTTCTGCCTGATGACGCGCCGCTCCGCTGCGCCCACTACTATTGCAGCGCGGTAGGGAATCAGGATACGACGGAGGTTTATGTGATCCCCAAGGAACTGTTTCCCTGTTGGCTTGAGGCAGAAAAAGCAAACGATTTGAAGGAGGAAAATCTGTATGAAACCCGTCCGATTTAACTCAAAAAAGATGGGTGCGAAAGCGCCTTTTTTGAAGCCCTTTATGCGCACACATTCCAACCGCCGGAAAATCCTTGAGAAATCCGGCAAAAAGGGACGACCGGAGCGTCCTGATTTCGGCAAAGAGAGCTTAACCGTTGCCGAAAATCTGGAGGAGGGGCAATAATGGTCACGCTGCGCCCCGGCAGTCATGTGTGGAGGCTCCTCACGGTGCTGTCCGCAGTTGGTGAGTTCCCCGCCCAGTCCTTGCATCTGCTTGGAAGTGAGCGGTCACTGGAAAAACTGGTACATCGGTTGGAGTCGCCCCAGGAGATTCGCTCATTGGATGGAGCTGTCCTCGGATCGTTTAAACTGCTTACGGTAAGCGGCCGTAGAGAAAAGCGTACCATTCGCCTTTGCAAGGGGGCGCTTCCCCTCCTTCAATCACTGCACCCGGCAGCCCTCAGCAATTATCTGGCTATGTATGGCGCATACCGCTTTTCCAGTAATGATGCCCATGTACAGCGGAACCATAGGGTTGCAGAGGCGTTGGCTATCTGCCTGGGAGCAGGTGTCGAGGTGCGCCCCTATGCTCTGCCATCGCTGCAGAAGCAGGAGATACGTCAGGTTGTACCCGGCAGACCCAGCTTTTATATTGCCCGCAATCTAAAACGGCTGGACAATACTGAGATGAACAAAACGATTTTCACAAGACTGACTGGTGCCCTGTTTTGTCCCGATATCTGTTACGCCGTTTACAATGCCCGGGGTGCAGTAATGAAGTGGAGCGGTATGGGTGAGTTCAAGACCGCCAACCATCTGACCGAACTGGCCAGGATGAATGCAGGCATCCCCCAGGCAGACCATGCGCTGCTCTTGGGTGAGTGCATGGATATTGCGCTCCAGACTTTGTTGGAGTCGGATAAGAGCAAACGCATGGAGCTGCGCTTTGATCGGATATACCAGCATATCCATTATATCCCCATGAACAGTCAAGGGATGCGGATGTTGCGGATTCTTACACTCCCAGACTGGAATGAGCAAATGCTCTCGGTAGTGTTTCCGCCGGAATGGAGACTGCCCACCCCCAGTACGGTAGAATGTGACGCACAGAGAGATACGAGCCTGATTTTGTCCCATCTTGATGGCGATATTGCCCGACTTGTCAGACTCCGCCAGGCATTGGAGCACACCGACATTCCATATGAGGTCCTTTGCTTTCCCTGGCAATCCATGTTTCTGCACAGATATTTGGGTGACCGTGTCCAACTGCGGGAAATTGGTTTGGAGGCATTGGAGACTGCACTGGGAATTGAAACATCAGACGCGGCGAAGAACGGTTTGATTAGGAGGGATTATGGTGACGCAAGATCAGAAGGCGGCTTTGAACGCCCTTCGTGAGTTGATCCGTTATCATAGAGTTTCATGGTCGGAAGGTTGCGGCTATACCGGGAATGAGCAGCTTGTGCATCTCACAATACCGCAGGCGCAGATTGCCATTCGTTATGAGCTTCCGATAGGAATCCGATGTGCGTGTCCGACCGGAGTAGGCCGCCCGCCCAGGAAGCCATATCGGTATATCACGGTTACTGATACTGAGCAGATGACGAGGTGGCTGTCTTATTCGGATATGGACGACTTGCCTTCCATTCACGCAGAATTTCCGCGGCGTATCCAGCAGCGGATGCGGGAGTATATTTTGCAGATTATGGAGATTGAGTGCCCGGAATGGCTGCCGGCCATTAAACCTGTTGCTCCGCTCCTCGGCGCGCAGGGTGACATCTATAACCTGCTATGTATTGCCAACCGCGCTTTGCGAGGAGCGGGACAACAGGAGCAGGCGGAACAGATGTGGCGTCTCGTCCTGAGCAGCGGCAGCTACTTCGGTGCATTGGCCATCATCGGTGAGTATGTCGAATTTGGCGAAGCACAGCCACAGGCCCATGAAGGCAGCCAATAGCATCAGAAAGGATTGTTTTGATTGTGAAGGATATCGAACATGAAATTGTCACTGAAATCGCTGTGCTATCTGAAAGCGACAGTGGTTACACGAAAGAAATCAACCTTGTATCCTGGAACGGAGCAAAACCGAAATACGATATTCGCAGCTGGTCACCCGGCCGGGAAAAATGCGGTAAGGGCATCGTACTGACGGAGGATGAAGCGAAAGAACTGCTCTTAGCCCTGAAAAGCCAATTTCCCGGTTTGGCATAGGCGGAGCAGTCTGCCGCTCAATCCACTGATTCTGCTAAGACGGGAGGAGGTTCCGATGTGAAATCAAATTGGACCAGAATTGTGGGCATTGTTCTGGCTGTGATGCTGGGCGCGGCGCTGCTGTTCTATTTGGGCGGCCTTGTTTGTCAGGTACATGGTAATTATGTGCAGTGGATGTCAGATGGAGGTATCACCGGAGAAACGACGATGGCTCCGGTCAAGACCGGCATATTGGATTGCTGGGCTAACGGGGCCACACCTGCAGGCCTCAAGTATGACCTGCTTATAATTGTTGTGGCTGTGGGCATTTATGCCTTTTTCCGGCTTCAGGACAGGTTTAGCAGCCGGGATCGGGACGCTCGCAACTTCTCCCGCAGCAAGCGAGGTACCTATGGAACTGCGGGCTGGATGGGAGACCAGGAAATGCGTACCATACTGGAAGTGGCCAGCCCGAGTAAGGCCAGGGGCATCATACTGGGACAGAATGAGCGTGGGTCTGTTATCTGCCTTCCGGAGAACACCAGGCTCAACAAACATATCGCCGTGTTTGGCGCCAGCGGCACCATGAAGTCACGCGGCGTGATCCGGCCAGCCATCTTCCAAAGCATCCGCCGTGGAGAATCTGTGGTCGTGTCCGACCCAAAATCCGAAATGTACGCCGACACGGTGGAATTATTCCGTAAGCACGGCTACACTGTCCGCGTCTATAACCTCCTTAAGCCGGAACTGAGCGACTCCTGGAACTGTATGTTCGACCTGGGCGGCGACACATTGATGGCCCAGGTACTCACGGATGTCATCATCTCCAATACCCGGGGCGGTGAAAAGGGAGACCATTTTTGGGACAACGGCGAGTCCAACCTGCTCAAAAGTCTCATCCTCTATGTGGATCTGGACGCCAGCCGCAAACCGGAGGAGCGGAATCTGCCCGCGGTATATCAGATGCTGACCCAGAACTCAGAAAAGCAACTCACCGCCCTTTTTGACCGCCTGCCCGTAAGCCATCCTGCGAAGGCACCCTACAGCCTGTTCAGTCAAGGCAGCGATACGGTGCGTGCGGGCATCATACTGGGTCTGGGAACCAGGCTTCAGGTACTTCAGAGCGAGGCGGTTCGTCAGATTACCAGGCACTCGGATATTGACTTAGCCGAGCCCGGCAAGAGCAAGTGCGCATATTTTATCATCTTGGACGACCAGAACTCCTCTCTGGAATTTCTGTCGTCCCTTTTCTTCGCTTTCTTGTTCATCAAACTGGTTCGATATGCTGACAGCACACCCGATCAGAAATGCAAAGTGCCTGTGAACATCATATTGGACGAGATGAACAACATCGGTATTATTCCGGACTTTGGCCGGCGGTTGAGCACCGTCCGGTCCCGGGCACTGCAGATCCTGATGGCCTGTCAGTCCCTGCCCCAGCTCCAGAACCGATATCCCAACAATCTTTGGGCGGAGCTGGTGGGCAACGCAGACACTCAGCTGATGCTGGGCTGTACTGACGATGTCTCAGCTGAGTACTTCAGCAGCCGCAGCGGCGACATGACTGTGGAGGTGAACTCCACTATGACTACACGGCAGAGCATTGCAGTTGCCCAGGTCATCCCACAGTACCGCTATACAGAAGGACTCGGCCGCCGCCGGCTGCTTACGCCGGATGAAGTGCTGCGCCTGCCCAATGACGAACTGCTGATTATCATTCGCGGGCAAAAGGTACTGCGCGCCAAGAAATTCGACTATACTGGCCATCCATATGCAAAGGACTGTGTAAAAGCCAGTATCCTGGACTACAAATCAAACCATAGCCCACCACCGATGCCGGAGATCATACAGGAGGCGCCAGTCGCCGCAGGCGAGGAAAAGCGGACAAAGCCCAAAGCTCAAAAGCCGGCCGCATCAGGCACTGCAAAACCGCCGGCACCGGCTGACAGCAATCAGGATCCGCCTGAACCTGAGGAGACGGTACCACCCGGCGAAGCAGCGCCCCCCGCCATCCCGCATCAGCAAGAGCAGCCCGCACCTGCAAAACAGGCCCGGCGCCCCAAGACACTCTATGAGAGTTCCCGGCCGCCGGTGGATTTTTAACCCTTATGATACATTTATTTTTGGCGAACAGCGTCCTTCCACCCGAAGGGCGCTTTATTCGTATATTAAACAATCTGAAGGAGGACTTTTATTATGGCACGCACGAAGAAAGATCTGAAGAATCAGGCCGCTGCTGAAGAGCAGATGGTCGGCGAAGGCACCGCGCTTGAGGGTGAGACCCTGCAGCAGAAGCCCGCCGGCGAGCAGGATGGCGTCCCTGTTGGCAGCCTGACTGACCTGGAGCTGGAACACACAGGCACGCTGAACCCGGACGCACCCCAGACTGAGGCTGAGGCGGAGGAAATGGGGGAGGTGCCTCAGGAGCCCGCCCCCAAACCGGATCTGGGCGACGAAATCGGCATTCCTGGCGCCCCACCCCCCCAGACTGACCCGCAATCTGGGCTGCACGCAGACGGTGAAGCCGGTGTTCCCCAGACTGAGACTGAACTGACCTCTGGCGGCCAGCCGCCTGAAGAGGAACCGGCCGCCGAAGGCATCGCTTTCGATGGAGCGGGAATCCCGAGGCCTGTGGCGCCGCCCTTCTATATGGTTCCGCCGGAGGCTGGTGCGCCTGCTGCGGAGGCTGCGGATGCCGGCCAGACCGGGGGGACAGACCTGGAAGACCCTGAAGCCGGGATGAAGCAGGCAGAGGATGCCCGTCCCAGACTGCGGATGCCCCGCCAGCGCGGTCCGCGGGTAGTGTCCATTGATGCCGAGCGCACAGTGGAAACCGAGAACGACAGGCTGCGCAACGATCTGCTGGATCTGGTGGAGTCCTTTAAGGGGAAGAAGATCCTCACCGGCACGATTCAGGGTGTGGAACGGTTGGCCAGTAACCCGGAGATATGCTACGCCGTCACCTACCATGGTGACTTCAAGATCATTATCCCGGTGCTGGACGCCATCGAGGAACCCGAGGACTACCGTGACCAGCCCAAGGGTGATGTGCTCCACTACCTGCTCAACAAGCGGTTGGGCGCTGAGGTGGATTATATCGTCAAGCGCATCGATCAGGAGGGCGGGGTCGTGGCGGCCAGCCGGCTGGAGGCGATGGCTCTGAAGCGCCGGGAGTACTATTTCCGCACGGATCGGGATGGCAACTATCAGATCTATGAGGGCATCCGCGCCGAGGCCCGGGTGGTGTCCGTCATCCGGGCGGGTATCTTTGTGGACCTGTTTGGCGCTGAGTGCTACATTCCTCTGCGGGAGCTGTCCTACCAGCGCTGGATGGACGCGGCCAGCCACTACCAGCCTGGTCAGCGTGTGCTGGTGAAGGTACTGGAGGTGGACCGCTCCGACCGCAACCGGCCCCGCGTGACCGCCTCTGTCAAGCAGGCCAGCGAGAACCCCTATGAGAAGGCGCTCAAGAAATATGCGGTGGGCAACCGCTACGTGGGAACCGTCAGCATGGTGGATCTCAGCGGTGTGTTCGTGTCCCTGGATGGCGGCATCGACTGCCTGTGTACCCACCCCAAGCGCGGCCGCCCGCCCCGCGGCGCCCGTGTCACCGTCCGCATCCTGGGCATCAACAACGAAACGAACCGCATCTGGGGCGTCATCACCCATATGTCCACCACCCGATAACGAAGCAATGGACATATCCGGGCAGTATCCCACAATAAATGCCGGAGGGCCGCCATGCACGGCGGCCCTCCACACATCTCTAAATCCATTTAGGCTATTGCAGATTGGAGCTGATGTTTTTATGCGAAAAATGAAGACGCGGACATGCCGGCGCTGGAGTGCTTTACTGCTTGCAGCCGTCCTCTCGCTGGCCTTGGCCCCTGCCGCATTGGCGGATACCGGCGATACCACCCCGAAGATAACCCAGCAGCCTGATCAACTGGTGCTGCAGCTGGGCGTGCGCTGGGCCGGTGTGGAGTTTGAACTCCGAACAGACGCCGGGGTGTTCCCCGTCCCCGTTGTGGTGGATGAAAGCGGCGTGCTGCGGATGGATCTGGGCGGAAGCACCACCTATACGCTGAGCTGCATTGATTCCTCTGTCCCCATACCCGGCCCGGTGGCGGGTGAAACGCCCGGCAATGAGACAACACCCCCTGAAGAAGACGTATCCGTACAGGTACCGCCTCAGACATCTGTGCCGGAGCCTGCCCCCGCCCCGGCGCCCAGCCAGCAGAATATCCCTCTTGTCCCATTAATGGTTTTTCTGGTCGGACTCGCAGCGGTAGGCGGCGGGATGATTGCCTATTGGGTGCTGAAACGCCAGCAGGCGGAAGCCTACGACGAATGGGAGGATGACGAGGCGGAATAACCGCCATTTCCCTCCGAGGGGTATCCTATCGTGTCAGATTAAGAGAGCATTTTCCTTCACCTCAGAGGTATTATAACAAATAAAATGTTAGTGTTTAATATTTTTGTTATGATTAAATTCGGCAATATTCTGCGCCCATTCCGTCTGCTATACTGACTCTGGATTTCCCATACTGACTTTGGACAAAAAGTGTGAATTATCTGTGTATTTTTTGATTTGCAGTTGACTTTTGCGAGAAAATATGTTAAACTCAACTCATAGCAAGACGCTGCGCTCAGGCTTTCGATACGCCGGAACACTCCGGCGTCAGACCCATTAAAATGGATGGGGAATCGTTACGGATCTGTGTGCAATGACAGCTCCACACGGCGCAGGTCTTGTTCTAACAATATGTAGCCGAGAGGTTGCTGAAATACAGTACAGAGTCAATGGCTGGATGAGACACCACTATTCCAGCGCTTGATTCTGTGCTGTCTTTTTTAGCGGCCCCTCGGCTTTTTGTTTTCTTAGCAAAAAGAAACCGGGTCCCAGAAGAAACTGACCAAGGGGGATTTGACAGTGAAGAAGGGCAAAAAAACAACCTTACCCGCAGCGGGATGCAAGCTGTACTGCCACTGCGGCCGCCCGGCGGTTCTGCGTGACGCAAAAGAGGTGTGCAGAACTCGCCGGGAGGATGAAAAGGCATATGTCTGTTCCGGATATCCCGCCTGCGACTCTTTCGTATTGGCACATCCCAGTACGCTGGAGCCCATGGGCAGCCTGGCAGGGCCGGAACTGCGGCGGCTCAGGTTCGAGGCCCACAGGCAGTTCGACCAGCTCCATCAGACAGGGATCATGACAAAGCGGCAGGCCTATGTGTGGCTTGCCCAGATCGTACACGCGCCCATGTCCCACGCCCATATCGGGCATCTAGGCGAGTACTTCTGCAAAGAAGTGATCCGGGAGAGCAAGGAGCTGCTGAAGAAAAACGAAGTCCCGGGCAGAGGGGCACATAAAAGCAAAGGAGGTATCCAGAATGTTGGCGCTTACACCGCAAGAACAGGCGCGAGTTGAGGAGAACATGGGGCTGGTGGGAATGGTGCTCAGGGACTATGTCCATACACCCCCGCCCGGCAGCGTTTATACCGAGGAGGATCTTTATCAGATTGGTTGCATTGGACTATGCAAGGCGGTGCAGACGGATAAGGCTGGGCACAGCGCCGCATTCTCCACATACGCCAGCCGGTTGATCCGGAACGAGATCTATGATGCCCTGGAGTACTCCACCCGCCACAGCCGGGAACAGGCAACAGACCCTGATGATCTGCCCCATATACGGCTGGAGGATGAATTTGAGCAGCACATGCTGTGTGGTGCCCTATTTGATCAGCTTGACCGGGCGGAGGCTACGGCGACAGGGACGGTGGCCAAGGGCATTCAGGCAATCCGCCTGCTGGCCCAGGGCTATACCAACCGGGAAATTGGCGAACAGTTCCATGCTCCGGCCAATCATGTGACCGCCTGGGTGTCGAAAGCAAGAAAATACCTCGCTGCGATGACTGCATAGAAATATGATACTGGGAGGAATTACTGTGGCAAAACAAAATTTGACCGTCCCCTTCCCGCGCAATCTTCTCTGTGACGTTTTTGGGGAAGAGACAGCTTTAAAAGAGCTGCCGCCGGGCATTGACGAAGGCCTTGAGTATGTGCTGGAAAATATGATGCCTGAGCGGGATGCCTTTATCCTGATCCTGCGTTATATGCGCAATATGAAAATTCGGGAGATTGCCGCCTATTACGGGCTGAGCAGTGGCCGAATTCACCAGATCATTCAGAAGGCGCATCGCAGATTGCGGCATCCCAGATGCAGAAAGTACTTGCTGGATGACTGTGTTAGGCCTGAGTGTGAGATACCCCAGGTGGCGGAAAAGCAGATCAGTCTCACGCCACCTGCGGATCCCAGACCTGAAGAAGCGATTTGTAACATCGAGGACGCGCATATCCGTATAGATGCCATCATGGCGCGCGGCGGCCTGAATCGAATTGAGTGGTTGAATCTGCCAATACGGGCATACAACTGCCTGATGACCAGCCAGGTTGAGACCGTGTGGCAACTGTGCTTATTGTCGCCGGCCGCCCTGCTCCAGATCAAGAATCTGGGGGTCGGGACGCTGGCTACAATTCAAGAGAAACTGTGTGCACATAATCTTGTGCTGGATGACGGCACGATGAAAATTGATGATCAGATGTGGGACTACGCTGAGAAGCGCTATGCGGCCCTGGCTGCGAACAGCGAATAAATCCAGATGGCCACCATAAAAGAGAGGGGATACCCACCGGTATATGCCGATGGGTGTCCCTTTTTCTGCTTATTGAGGTTCTTACCTATCTCTGTCCCCGCAAACGTAGCGAAAGATTGGTGAAATGGTAAATGTATGTTGAAATATTTCTTTGTTTGGGCTATAATTGAGCGCAGGATAATTGAGGATTATC
>JAETQY010000066.1 GCA_021770445.1 Bacillota bacterium
TTGCGCAGAAAATCAGCCAGTTCCTCCCACTGCGCTGAGGGAATGGTTGGACACAGCTCGATGCTGCCCTCATCCCCGATTTGTACGATTTCATGGGCCTCCTGGTCCATATATCTGCAAGACAGGCGGGGATCAATAGGATTCTGTCCGGCACAAACGATGTGGAATCGAAAACCGTTATCGCCAATGGTAATTTGATCCCATGAGAACTCCACCAATTCCGCCATTTCTGAAACCTCCCGTATTTCCCCCAATTCACTTTCAGCGGGCTTGCCGTACTCTACCCGGTCCAGAACAGCCTGCTGCCTTATGCTGCCTTCCCCCTCTTTTGAGGTGGTGAGGACCAGATACATCCTGCAATTTTCAACATAGAGGCTCTCAATGGTACTGGAGACGCTCCCGTCCTCGCTTTCAAATTGCTTATTATCGAAGTCAAGCTCTGTCTTGACGGTCAGGTCATCCCCATCGAAGCCGAAGAAGAAGCTGCCGCTGTAAACCAGGTTCTGCTGGTAGCTGAGATCGAGCCTTTCGCCTTCTATGCGTGCGCTCCACACGCCGTCCTCCGATGTCCACTGGGCACTCAGCAGTTCCAGCATAGGCGCCGCCGGGTTTTCCATGCCATCGCCGTCATCGAAAGGATCACCGCACTGGGGGCAGAACTTGGGAGGATGGGCAGGATCGGGCGGCTCCCAGCCGCATTTGTCGCACTTGTACTGGGGTACGCCGGCGGGCTTGGGCTTGCCGCATTCGGCGCAGAACCTGCCCTTATTCACCGCTCCGCAGGAGCAGGTCCATCCGGCGCTGTCCGCAGGCTTGGGCTTACCGCACTCCGGGCAGAACTTCCCGGTGACCGTGGCTCCGCAGCTGCACTGCCAGCTTCCGGCGGGGGCGGGCTGGGGCTTACCACAGCTCTGGCAGAACTTGCCCGTGTTGCCGCCCTGGCCGCAGGAGCAGGTCCAGCCAGCGGGAGCCGCGGGGGCGGGCTGCTGGGCCTGCTGCTGCTGACCCATGGCGTAGAGGTTACTGTGCCGATCTCGATGCCGCGCTTGTCCCGCCACTTCTCCGAGAGGATGTCCTTCAGCGCCTGGGACAACTCCTCCGTGTGGCCGGGCAGAGCGGAGTAGCGGATGCCCATTTCACTGATGCGGGCAAAGGCGGGCTGGAGGGCGGTCAGCAGCTCGCTTTTCAGCTGGCTGTCGATCTCTGTGCGGCTGTACGACTGCGCCACGTTGCCGCAGACGTTGGTATAGAACAGCAGCGGATTGACGAGCTTGTAGCTGTACTCGCCGAAGCAGCGGATGGAGATGTCCAGGTCGATGCCCGCCCGCTGGTCCACCACCCGGAAGGGGACCGGAGAGGCGGTGCCGTACTTGTTGCCGATGATCTCCTTGGTGTTGAAATAGTAGACCCGCTGGTCCTTGGGGGCCTCGCCGCCGAAGGTGAACCGCTTGCCGATCTGCTGGAACACCTGGCCGATGCTCTCGCCCAGATTGCCGGAAAAGATGCTGGGTTCGGTGGAGGCGTCGAAGGTAAACTCGCCCGGCTCGGCGCAGACCTCCACCACCTTGCCCTGCTCCACGATCATCATGCACTGGCCGTCGGCCACGGCAATGATGGAGCCGCTGGTGATGATGTTGTCGCTGCCCTTGGTATTGCTGGAGCGGCCAGAGGTGCGCTTTTGCCCCTTTACCGCCAGAATGTCCGCGGGGATGGACTCGCAGTAAAAATACTCCTTCCACTGGTCGGCCAATACGCCGCCCGCACTGCCCAATGCTGCCTTAATAAGTCCCATAAGTAGTTCCTCCTTGTTTTCTTGTTGGATATGTCTGCTTTTTGACTATACCGAGCTTACTTTTTCGCCCATTACCGGCACCACTGGAGCCCGCAGCAGCGCGGCCTCCTTCTCCCGCTTGTAAAGGGCGTCGAAGATCACGCGCTTTCCCTCGTTGGGGGGATCGACCCCCGCGCGGGAGAAGCGGACGGGTCTTGACCGCCAGGCCGTTCCACATTCCGCACAGTGCAGCGCAAAGCAAAACGCCTCCCGTGTGGAGCAGTCCTGCAGCAGTTCCTTTGGAATTTGACTCATCATTCTCACCACCTTTCAGCCGCCGGTATCTGGCGCTTCTGTATTTCTTTTATCAAAAAGGCGCGGGAAATGATATGGTCCTGAGTAGTATTTTGGGGCAATTTCAGGAAAATACTCAGTTCCTCCCGGGTGGTGACGCCCAGTTTACGATTGATGTTGGTGTTATGCTTTTTTGCCGTGTTGACGCTGATAAAGGCCCGCGCGGCAGTTTCTTCGATTTTATAGCCGTCAATATAATATTGCAGGACCGTCCGCTCCATGGGCGTCAGCTGTTCCACACGGTGGAGGAAATCGGAGAAGAACGCCTCGATCTTGGGAGGCAGCTCATCGCCGGGCTGTGTCTGGCCGGCCTTAGACTGGAAAAAGGCCATCAGCTCGTCGATCTCCGAGATTCCGGAGCTGCCCTCCGGGAAGGAGGTGTCCCGCTGGATCGCCTCCAGACTTTGGACGATGGGCTTGACAAACCGCCGGGAGAAGAACATCGCCAGCGCCAGCATGGCCAGCAAAAAGGCCAGAGAACCGCCGATCCATGCCATGCGGTTGAGGGAGGCGGCGCTGCGGTAGCTCTGCTCCGGTACCAAAACGGCCACGGTCATCTCGTTGCCGTCCTGTGCGGCGAATGGCAGTTTGTGGTGGAGACCGATATAGGTGTCCTGCCCCTCTGTCGTATAGGTATAAAAATAGGACTCCCTTTTGATCCGCAGTTCCTGGGCGATGTCCAAATGCGTCCCGTCCTGGCCTCCCAGCACACCGTCCGACAGGCTGAACACATTGCCGTCGGCGGACCCCAGGGCGACGATCATGTGCCCGAACTCGCCCTCCGGGGCGGGGTAGGCCAGCTGGAAGTACAGGGCGCTCAGCTCTACACCGCACAGGCCGCAGACAGAGCCATCGCTGCCCACGATAGGAACGCACAGCAACAGCGCGTCCTCCCAAGTGTCCTTCAGATTGATACGGCCGCTCCAGAAACAGGCGCCGGACAGCTGGGACATGGTCTGTCCCATGGACTCCCGGTAGCCGGGAAAGCAGTCGATGTCAAACTCCAGGTTCCAGCGGTTGTGCAGCTCCAGGCCCTCGGCCCGGGCGATTTCAGAGGAGCCCCGGAAGTAGGTCACATGCTGGTTGAC
>JAETQY010000067.1 GCA_021770445.1 Bacillota bacterium
ATACTGCGCTCAAAGTCCACGGGGTTCAGACGGCGGTTGATAATGGTGATCTTGGTGGCGGCGTCGGTGGGCAGGGAGTTGAGGACGCCGCCGTAGGCCAGGAAGATGCCCCGCCGCTCCTCGTCGGAGGCGGCGGCGTAGTTCACATCGGTAAGACGCCAGCTCTTGCTGTGCCGGTTCCCCACCAGCCAGATGCCGTCCGGGTACACGCACTTGACGGGGATCGTCTCCTGGACGCTGCGGGGGACGGTGAATTTCTCGCGCTCGCTCTTGTTGGCAGAGACAAGGGATTTAATCAAAGTCCTGCCCTCCTTTCCGCTTCAGTAGCTCATAGTGAAAGTTTCTGGATATAAACCGGCGCTCCCCGGCGCAGAGGATTTCGGACTTGATAAAAGCCCAGGCAAACTGCTCCAGCGTCATGCCGTTGTAGTTGAAAAAGCCCGCCAGGGCGATGGGGGCGGCGGCGAGGATACACAGCCAGCTTGCCGTCTCCTTGCCGATCATAGGGCCGAGGCCCAGGTACACGCCCACGGCCAGCCCCACGGCGACGGCGGCGCAGAAAAACTGACGGGCCGACAGGCCGAAAAAGATGGTTTCCTTGTGCTGGCGCACTTCTTTGGGGATTTTAATTTCCATGCGATTCTCCTTTCGCGGATAAAGTAAAGGAACGACGGGTAAGCCGCCGTCCCCTATGTGGTATCATGCCATTGGATATTGCTGGGGACTTCATTCCCCCACACATCCCAGCCGGGGGCGGGGCGGCGGGCAAACAGCTCCACGCGGGGAATGTCGCCCATGAGGGCAACAATGCGCCGCCGCGCCTCGTCCGGCTTTTTGCTGTGTTCCTCCACATGGGAAATGATCACCTGATGGACGTTCTTCGCCTGCCGCCGGGGTTGGCCCCTGGTGGCCAGCAGACAGATCTCGGCGTTGGAGCGCGTCCAGTAGCCCATGCCCCAATAAATGCTGTCTGCTTTGGGCGCCAGCTTGATCCATGTCTTAAAGGTAAAGCCCCAGGCCCGGATCACGTCCAGCGCCTCCTGCAGCATGGGGAAGGTGGCCCACAGGAACAATACGCAGTCTTTCCCGGCCAGTCCCTCCACGGGCAGGGCCTTGATGTCCTCCAGGGGCATGGTGGGATAGTGGCGCTCGGCCACGCCCTGCCCTTTCCACGTCTGATAGCGCCAGGGCGGGTCGGCGTAAATCACGCTGTATTTTCCTATAAACCGAACATCTCCTTTACGATCCGGCTGGCC
>JAETQY010000068.1 GCA_021770445.1 Bacillota bacterium
GGGCCGGAGACAGCAAGGAGCTGGTCTTTGACAACCTGAAGCAGCCTGTCCTGAAAATCTCCAAGGTAGAGCAGGGAACCAACACCCCCATTCCCGGCACGGTGTTCACCGTGGAGAGCATCGACAGCGACTACCGCCAGGATGTGACCACCGAGGCGGACGGCTTCGCCACTCTGCGCGTCGCCCCCGGCAGCTACCGGGTGACGGAGAAGTCCGTCCCGGACCCCTACTGTCTGCCGGAGGACGAGGCCGACCGGACCCAGACCATCAGTCTGAACGGCGGCGATGAAAAGACCCTGATCTTCAAAAACAGCAAGAAGCCCCTGTTGACCCTCTCCAAGATTGACGCCGATACCGGAGTGCCGGTTCCCGGCACTGTCCTCACCGTGGAGGGGATCGACAGCGATTACAAGGATGATTGGAGAACCGGGCCGGACGGCACTGTTGCCCTCCGTGTTGATCCCGGAACCTACCGCATCACGGAGAAATCCGTCCCCGCCCCCTACTACCTGCCGGACAAGGACGCGGACCGGGTACAGACCATCTCCCTGAACCCCGGTGATGAGAAAACGGTGGTGTTCCGCAACCACAAGACCCCGGAGCTGACCATTTTCAAGGAGGACAGCGTGGCCGGCGCTCCCATTGAGGGGGCCAAGTTCCGTGTGACTTATACGTCCAACGGCGAAGCCGCGGGCGCTCCCGCCTCCATGGACTTCGGCATCTTCGTCACCGACGCCAGCGGCCAGATCAAGCTCCACGAGAAAGGAAAGAAGCTGTACCCCGGAGAATACACCGTCACCGAGGTGGAGCCTGCTCCCGGCTTCCAGATGAAAGAGCCTCTCACCCAGAAGGTGATCCTTCACGGCGGCGAGAGCAAGACGCTCACTTTTTTCAACGAGCCGTTAAACGCCATCGTAGTGGAGAAATACGACAGCGTAACCCATGAGGCCCTCCCCGGCTGTACCTTCCAGCTGAAATATCTGGGCGGGACCTCCGGCACTGGCGGCACGGTCATCGGTACGAAGGTGACCGGGAAAAACGGGACCGCCATCTGGACGGGGCTGAAAAGCGGCACTTACATCGTGGAGGAAATCGACCCGGCGGACGGCTACTCCATTATCAATGCTTCGGAAACCGTCTACATCTCCGACAAGGGTGAGCAGAACGTGGTCACCGTCTCCTTCGACAACGCCCCGGACGGCATCCTGCTCATTCGGAAGGTCTGCGCCACCAACCCCAGCGT
>JAETQY010000001.1 GCA_021770445.1 Bacillota bacterium
CGTTGATCACGGGCTCCAGAGAGGACAGGACCTCCTCCACGGTCTGTAGGAACTCGGGCTCGTTGGCGTTCTTGGCCTTGGTGGCGTTCAGGACTCTCTCGATGTACTGGTTCATAGCAGCATTCCTCCTAAATTTAATATGTCCGGTGGTTTTGACGGAGCTCCTTCATTTTTGTGGAGAAAAAACCCCTTTGGTACTCTGATATGTGTATTATACCATAAAAGGACAGCCTGTACAGCATTTGTTTTGTGGGGGTTGTCACAACCAAACGGCTGTGGCGGAGGGTAAGAGGTACAAAATAGGACCGCCTTTTTTGTTGAAAGTGCAAGATTTTGGTCAGAGCGCAGGCGTTCAGGTGTGGATAGAGGAGAGGAGCTGACGCCGTGCCCACTGCTTGGTGTGGTCCACAAAGAGCTGGGTGATGGTGGACAGGGCGGCGTCCTTTTTGACGGCCACGGCGATGTCCCGGATGATGGGCACGTCAAAGGGCTTGGCCACCACGTTGTAGCGGTTGGGGACAAGCATCAGGTCGTGGATCACACTGATGCCCAGACCCGACTCTACCATGGACAGGATGGCGTAGTCGTCGCTGCTCTCGTAGCGAATCTTGGGCTTCTGCTGGAGCTCATCCAGGAATTTGGCGATCTCGTAGTCCTGTTCCTCCCGCACGTTGATGAAATCCTCGTGGGACAGCATGTCCACCGGGAAGTAAGGGGCGTCGGCCATGGGGTGGTTTCTGGGGAGGACGGCCACCAGGCTGTCCTGGATCAGGAAGGTGGTGTCCAGGTCGTCGGCGGCAGGCAGGGCCACAAAGCCACAGTCCACCAACCCCTTGCGCAGCCAGCCGGCGATCTCGTTATACTCCCCGTTGAGCAGGTTGAAGGTGATGTGGGGGTAGGTCTCGTGGAAGGCTTTGATGATAGCGGGGAGCAGGCCGCAAGAGAAGCTGGAAAAGGTGCCTACCCGGATGGAGCCGGAGGTGTGGCTGTGCAGCTCGGCCACCGTGCGGTTGAGGGACTCGTAGCCGGAACAGATGACCTGGAGCTTGGGCAGCAGCATCAGCCCCTCGGAGCTGATCTCGATGCCGGACCGGTTCCGGGTGAGGAGAGTGACCCCCCAGCCCTTTTCCAGGTCGGCAATCATCCGGCTGACGGCGGACTGGGTGTAACCCAGCTGGGCGGCAGCCTTGGTGATGCTGCCGGTCTCAATGGTCTTGAGGTAGGCGATATACTTTTGGATGCTCACAAGGATTTGCTCCCTTCTCTTTATGTAGTTAGCACAAGATTTCATTCCAAAAAGGAATGTTTCACAGAAAAAATCCTGTCTTGTATATTCTGCCTAATGATTATATAATAGTGGCTGGGAAAATTCAACACAATCTATATCGGAGCTTCAAAAAAATACGGAAAAAATCCGAGAAAGGTTGCGACAGTAAGGCTCCAACGCATAAAAATGTTCCCAAAAGCCCGCAAAAAATGCGGGTAGAATATTCAAGGAGGTAATGTATCATGATCCGTTTTTCTGTCTGCGGCGCCGCCAGCTATGCCTTGGGTGAGCTTCTTCGCCTGATGGTGAATCACCCAGAGACCCAGGTGGCCCACCTGGCCGATAGCTTTGCCGCCGGCCGCAAAATCCAGGACGAGCACCCCGCCCTGGTGGGCTTCTATGATCAGGAGATCCTGCCCATGGACGACGCCACCATTGACATGATCGTTCGGGACAGCGACGTGGTCTTCACCGCCGTGGACGCGGGCACCGTGCCCGGTATCGCCGCCAAGGTGCTGGCCGGGGGCAAGAAGTTTATCGACTTCGGCGCCGACATCCGTTTCCGGGACGCCAAGACCTGGGAGAAGTGGTATCACCTGGAGCATCCCGACTATCAGATGACCAAGGACGCCGTCTACTGCATCCCCGAGGTCATGCGGGACCTGGCCAAGGGCGCCAGCCTCATCTCCAACCCCGGCTGCTATCCCACCGCCTCCACCCTGGGCCTGATGCCCATCCTGAAGGAGGGGATGGTGGTGGAGAACACCATCATCGTGGACGCCAAGAGCGGCTTCACCGGCGCCGGCCGCCGGCCCGCCCCTAACAAGCTGCTGGCTGAGGCCAGCAACAGCTTCTGCGCCTACGCCTTGGGCGGCAGCCACCGCCACACCCCCGAGATTGAGCAGAACATCGCCTACATCACCGGCAAGGACCTGATGAAGCCCGAGACCTGGCAGTTCATCAACTTCCAGCCCCACCTCACCCCCCAGATCCGGGGCATCGAGGTCACTCTGTACGCCACCCTGAACAAGGATACCAGCGACGAGGAGCTGTTTGAGCTCTATAACCGTTATTATAAGGACGAGCCCTTCGTCCACGTGTTCCCCGCCAGCAAGCCTGTCCAGACCAAGTGGACCGCCGGCACCAACCTGTGCTGCATCACCCCCACCTTCGACAAGCGCACCAAGCGCGCCGTAATCAGCTCCGTCATTGACAACATCGGCAAGGGCGCCGCTGGCCAGGCCATCCAGAACATGAACATCATCTTCGGCCTGCCCGAGACCACTGGCCTGATGATCCCCCCCATGTACCCCTGATCGGGGCTCTGCCCCGAGCCCCGGCCCTCCCCCTACCCCCTCTGTCGCTTCGCGACATCTCCCCCTGACAGGGGGAGTCGTCCGGGCAGGCGTTCCTTTCTTGAAAGAAAGGAACCGAAAGAACTTCCGCGCAAAACTTCGTTTTGCTTCCCACCCGCGGGGGAGGCTGATTGGCAACAGGAAAACAAGAGGAAAAACGCAGTTTTTCCAGAAGTTTTTCTTTTGGTTCTTTTCTTTTTCCAAAAAGAAAAGAACACGACAGGAAAGGAGCAATGTATTATGGCGTATAAAGTTATCGAAGGCGGCAGTATCACCAGTCCCAAGGGGTATGTGGCCGGCGCCTGCTATGTGGGCGTGAAGAGCCGCAAGAGCGAGAAGCCCGACGTGGCTATCCTCTACTCTCAGGAGCCCGCCTCCTGCGCGGCCCTGTTCACCACCAACAAGTTCTGTGCCGCCCCCGTCCTGCTGGGCCGGGAGGTGCTGAAGAAGGGCAAGGCCCGGGCCGTGGTCATCAACAGCGGCAATGCCAACGCCGCCACCGGCGAGCAGGGCCTGGAGAACGCCAAGAAGGTGGAGCTGCTCGCCGAGGAGCTGCTGGGTCTTGGGGAGGACGAGGTCTTTGTCAGCTCCACCGGTGTCATCGGTCAGCAGCTGCCCGTGGAGAAGGTGCTGGACGGTGTGCGCCGCATCGTGCCCACCCTGTCCGCGGAGCAGGGCACCGACGCCGCCTGGGCCATCATGACCACCGACCTTGTGAAGAAGGAGGTGGCCTATGAGCTGGAGCTGTCCGGCGGCACCATCCGCATCGGCGCCATGGCCAAGGGCTCCGGCATGATCCACCCCAACATGGCTACCACCCTCAGCTATGTGACCACCGACGCCAAGGTGGAGGCATCCGTCCTCCAGCCTCTGCTGAAGGCCGCCGCCGACAAGAGCTTCCACATGCTCACTGTGGACGGCGACACCTCCACCAATGACTCCCTGTTCCTCTTTGCCAACGGTGCCTCCGGCGTGGCCATTGAGAGCGAGGCGGACAAGGCCGCCTTTGCCGAGCTGCTGGACAGCATCTGCATTGATATGGCCCGGCGCATCGCCTCCGACGGCGAGGGCGCCACCCACCTGATGATCGTGGAGGCCAAGGGCCTGCCCACCGAGCAGGACGCCCGCCTGGTGGCCCGGTCCATCGCCGGTTCCACCCTGTTCAAGGCCGCCCTCTTCGGTAAGGACGCCAACTGGGGCCGCATCATGGCCGCCGCCGGTTACTCCGGGGCCGACGTGGACCCCACTAAGGCCGACTGTATCCTGAAGAGCGCCGCCGGCGAGGTGGTGGTGATGGAGGCCGGGTTTGGCACCGCTTTTAGTGAGGACCTGGCAAAAGAGGTGCTCACCGAGCACGACGTGACCATCATCGTGGACTTCCACAGCGGCGACGGCCAGGCCACCGCCTTTGGCTGTGACCTGACCTACGACTACGTGAAGATCAACGGCGACTACCGCTCTTGATGGGGAGGTAGTACCGTGAACGAGATCGCCAGTAAAGTAGAGACCATGCTGGAGGCCATGCCCTACCTGAGCAAATATGCGGGCAAGATCGTGGTCATCAAGTACGGCGGCAACGCCATGATCAACGAGGAGCTGAAGGCCAACGTCATCAAGGACGTGGTGCTCCTCAAGGCCATGGGCCTTAAGCCCGTGCTGTGCCACGGCGGCGGCCCCGGCATCAACAAGATGCTGGAGCAGCTGGACATCCCTGTGAAATTCATCAACGGCCTGCGCTACACCTCCGCCGAGATTATCCGGGTGGTGGAGATGGTGCTCATCGGCCAGGTGAACAGCGAGCTGGTGGGCCGCATCAGTGCCCAGGGCGGCAGGGCCGTGGGCCTGTCCGGGATCAGCGGTAACCTGTTCCAGTGCGTCCAGCGCGACGAGGAGCTGGGCTATGTGGGCGACGTGGTCAAGGTGAACCCTGAGCCCGTGCTGGCCATGCTGGACGCCGGGTTCATCCCCGTGGTGGCCCCCGTGGGCACCGACGGAAAGGGGACCAGCTTCAACATCAACGGCGACACCGCCGCCAGCAAGCTGGCCGGGGCGCTGAAGGCCGAGAAGCTGATGATTCTCACCGACATCGAGGGCCTGTGCAACGACATCAAGGTGCGGGACGTCATCTCCTACCTGAACGTGGCCGACGTCCCCGGCCTGAAGGACCAGGGCACCATCGCCGGCGGCATGATCCCCAAGGTGGACTGCTGTGTGCAGGCCATCGAGGAGGGGGTCACCAGCGTACATATCATCGACGGTCGCCAGCCCCACAGTATGCTGTACGAGGCCTTCACCGACGAGGGCACCGGCACCACCGTGGGTACCGCCCAGCCCAGCGTGGGCATCAAGTGGAATAAGTAGGGGCGGCCGCCCTCGGACGCCCGTGAGAAAACGAGCCAACGCGCGTGAGCGCATAATAAAATTTATTAGGAGGTCATCCCTATGCTTCAGAATTACAAGAGCAATGCCGAAGCCATCGCCGATGCCGACAAGTATCTGTACGGCAACCATGCCCGTATGCCCATCGTCATGGACCGGGGCGAGGGCTGCTGGGTCTGGGACCTGGACGGCCGTAAGTTCCTGGACTTCGTGGGCGGCATCGCTGTCAACGGCCTGGGCCACTGCCACCCCGCCATCGTGAAGGCCCTGGCGGAGCGGGCCCAGACCATGCTCCACTGCTCCAACTACTACTACAATGCCCCCGCCATCCAGGTCTGCAAGATGATCGTGGAGAACAGTTGCTTTGAGAAGGTGCTCTTTGCCAACTCCGGCGCCGAGGCTAACGAGGGCCAGATCAAGCTGGCCCGCAAGTATGCCGTGGACCACGGCCACCCCGAGCGCTATGTGGTCATCAGCATGCTGAAGAGCTTCCACGGCCGCACCCTGGCCACCGCCACCGCCACCGGCCAGGAGATCGTCCACAATCCCAAGTGGTACTCCCCGCTGCCCGAGGGCTTCCGCTACGCTGAGTTCAACAACCTGGACTCCGTCAAGGAGCAGTTGGACGACAAGGTGTGCGCCATCCTCACTGAGCCCGTCCAGGGCGAGGGCGGTGTCCGTCCCGCCACCAAGGAGTTCCTGCAAGGCCTGCGCGACATCTGCGACGAGCGGGGCATCCTGCTCATGTTCGATGAGGTGCAGGTGGGCTCCGGCCGTACCGGCAAGCTGTTCGCCCACCAGAACTACGGCGTGGAGCCCGACACCTGCTCCATGGCCAAGGCGCTGGGCTCCGGTGTGCCCATCGGCGCTGTCTGCGCCCGGGGCGACGCCGCCCAGACCCTGATTCCCGGCACCCATGGCTCCACCTTCGCCGGCGGGCCTCTGGCCTGCGGCCTGGCCGCCGCCACCCTGGACACCATGCTCAACGAGGGTGTGATGGACAACGCTGTCAAGGTGGGCGAGCACTTCCGCGCTGAGCTGAAGAAGATGGTCGACAAGCACCCCGGCGTGGCCAAGGAGGTCCGCGGCCTGGGCATGATCAACGGTGTAGAGCTCAATGATATGGACCTGGGTCCCAAGATCGTGGACAAGTGCTTCGAGCAGGACGTGCTTATCAACTGCACCGCTGGCAACGTGCTGCGCTTCATCCCGCCTCTGATCGCCTCCGAGGCCGAGTGCGACATCGTGGTGGCCGCCATCGACAAGGCCCTCACCGAGCTGGGCAAGTAAGACATTTCCATCCCCTGGCGGGCGGGGAGGTGCCCGCCCGCCAGGGGCAGAGGTGCGCAGCCGGCGCACCTTGCAGGATAACTTGCAAAATTTTCTCTGCTCTATGCGGCTAGTTGTGAGAATTTATAATTGAAATTTTATTTCCTCTTTTTTCTTTGGCGAAAATCGCCGATTTTTTTGAAAAAATTATTTCTTCACCGGAAAAATCTGAAATTAAAGCGAAAAAGGCTTGCGTTTTTGTCACCGCTGTAGTATAATAAATTAACGGCCCGTGTGCGGGCCGTACGCCGCGTCCGGACGCGGCGGAAAGAGGAGAGAAATAGGGGAGAAGAGGTGTTGCGATCGACTCTGCGCGGAATACCCACGGATTACCAGAAAACGTAACGTTATCCCAAAAAATGCATTTGTTTGTCCCGGGGTCTGAACGGACCCCCGGATAAGGGAGTGTGTGCATTAAGAAAGGTTGGTAAAATCAGTGAGTGAAGAAAAGAAATCCACCGGCAGAATGCCAAAGGTATGGGAAGCCTGCATTACCCTGGCGATTCTGATTGCCGTTCTGGCGGTCGGTATCATCGTTTTTGAGGTAGACCCCCACGTTCCCATGTTTGTGGGCGTCTGCGCCGCGGCCCTGATGGCCATGTACCTGGGCTACGGCTGGGACGAGATCGAAAAGTCCATGATGGACGGCATCTATAAGGCCCTCCAGTCCTGCTGTATCCTGATCATCGTTGGCATTCTGATCGGCGTGTGGATCGACGCCGGCGTGGTGCCCTCCATGGTGTACTACGGCCTGAAGATCCTCCATCCCGCTATCTTCTTTATCGCCGTCGTGCTGATCTGCTCCATCACCTCCCTGGCCACCGGTACCTCCTGGGGCACCATGGGCACCATGGGCGTGGCCTTCATGGGCATCGGCTTCGGCCTGGGCATGGATCCCGGTATGACCGCCGGCGCCATCCTGTCCGGCGCCTACTTCGGCGATAAGATGTCCCCCCTGTCCGACACCACCAACCTGGCCCCCGCCATGGCCGGCACCGACGTCATGAGCCATGTGAAGGCCATGATCCTGCCCACCGCCGTGACCTACGGCCTGACCTTGGTCATCTTCGGTGTCCTGGGCGCCATGCAGTACCACGGCGGCGACGCCGACATGAGCCGGGTCACCGAGTTCTCCATGGCTCTGAACGCTGCGGAGGGCGGTGTGTTCCACATCAACCCCTTGCTGCTGCTGCCTCCCGTCATCGTCATCGTGGCGGTGGCCATGAAGGTGCCCGCCATCCCCGGCATCACCCTGGGCATTTTTGCCGGCGCCATTCTGGGTCTGATCTTCCAGCCCAACTGCAACCTGGGCAGCCTCTTTGATTTCGGCATCAACGGCTATAAATTCGGCGAGGAGTCCCTGGCCTTTTTCGAGGCCTCCCTCACCGAGGAGACCGCCTACACCATGACCCGCCTGCTGGAGAGCGGCGGTATCCTGAACATGATGTTCTCCGTGTCCATGACCATCATCGCCATGATGTTCGGCGGCATTATGGAGTACACCCACCAGCTGGAGGTCGTCGTCAACCAGCTCAAGAAGCTGGCCAAGGGTCCCGCCGGCCTGGTCGCCCTCACCGAGGTCACCTGCGTGATCTCCAACGCCACTATGCCCGAGCAGTACATCTCCATCGTGGTGCCCGGCCGTATGTACGCCGAGGAGTACCGCAAGATGGGCCTGCATCCCACCGTGCTGTCCTCCGCCCTGGAGGGCGCCGGCACCGTGACCTCCGCCCTGATCCCCTGGAACACCTGCGGCGTGTTCATTTCCGACACGCTGGACATCGAGGTGGTCAAGTACGGGCCCTGGGCTCTGTTCAACTGGATGATGCCCATTATCAACTTTATCTTCGTCGCCCTGGGCCTCACCCTGAAGGATATGGACGGCAAGCCCTTCCGGAAAAAGGCCGCCAAGGTCTAAGCGCAAGGGGTATTTTCAACAAAATACACAAGGGAGCCCGCCGGCCGGCGGGCTCCTTTTTGGTCTGATAAAAATGAAATCGGTCTGGTCTTTTTTCGATCTGCGTGGTATAATAGGCTCCGCATAAAAGAGGCCCCAGGAAAATGGGGAAAGGAGGCCGGAGCGGTGGAAGGAAAGATACCGGCCGCAGTGATGCGGCAGACGAACCGCCGGCAGGTCTATCAGTACATATATGAAAGTGCCGGGAAGATCACGGCCGCGGAGGTGTCCGAGGCGCTGTCCATGGAACCGGCCGCCGTGTCGGAGAGTTTGGATACTCTGGTGAAGGAGGGCCTGGTGATTGCTGGGCCGGAGGACAGCGCCTATGAGCTGGACGCTCAGGCGCTCTATGCGGTTGGAATATCCATTGAGCGCGGCGGGGTGTATATCGCTGTACTGGATATGCGGCTGCGGGAGCTGGCTAGCCGGGAGCTGACCGTCCCCTTCAGCCATACCGACGCCTACTACCGGGGTCTGGTTCAGGAGATGGAAGCCCTCTTAAATGGCTCCGGTCTGGACCGAAACCGGATGCTGGGCGTGGGAATCACCGTCCCAGGGATCATTGACCGGGGGAAGGACAAGCTGGTCATGGCGCCCACCCTGAATATTTGGGATATCCCCCTGGAGGAGATCTACCGCCAGTTTTCCCAGTATCCTGTCTACGTGGAGAATGACGCCAACGCCAGCGGCTATTTGGAGCGCTGGTTGGACGGCGGGCAGCGGAACATGATCTATCTGTCCCTGAAGCGGGGCGTGGGTGGCGCGATCCTGCTGAGCGACAGGCAATATACTGGGGACAACGGCCGGGGCGGCGAGTTTGGCCACCTGCGGATCGTCCCTAACGGTCGCCTGTGCCACTGCGGGCGCAAGGGCTGCCTAGAGGCGTATTGCTCCGTGGACCGGCTCAGCGTCGATTTAGGGGTCACCTTGGCGGAGTTCTTTGCCCGCCTAGAGGCGGGAGATGAGACTTTCGTCGCCGTCTGGGAGGAGTATCGGGACCACCTGACCGATGCGCTGGCCATGATCCGAATGAGCTTTGACTGCGACATTATGGTGGGCGGGGAGCTGACCGCCTATCTGGAGCCCCACCTTCCGGAGCTGTATTGGGAGCTGGGGGAGAAGGCCCTCTTTGAGGCGGACAGGATGTTCCTGCAACTGGAGCGCTATGGCCCCCATAGCGACTGTGCCGGTACGGCGCTGCGGTTTATCGACGATTTTTTGCTCACTTTCTGAGACGGCAAAAGGCCCCCGTACGGGGGCCTTTTGTTATAGTCCCAGCTTGGTGGAGAAGTCGGCCAGAGCCTCAGAGATTTTGATCTGCTGGGGGCAGACCGCCTCACAGCTGCGGCAGGCCAGGCAGGCGGAGGGCTTTTTCTCCGCGGGGAGCTGACCGATCCGCATAGGGGCGATGAAGCCGCCGCCGGTGAAGGTAAATTCATTGTACAGCTCCAGCAGCATGGGGATGTCCAGCCCCTGGGGGCAGTGGGTGGTGCAGTACCGGCAGGCGGTACAGGGGACCGAGGTCCGCCCGGTCATGCTGTCGGCGACGGCCAGCAAAGTCTTGCGCTCCTGTTCAGACAGGGGCTTTTCCTGGGCGAAGGTGTGCAGGTTGTCCTCCACCTGTTCCATGGTGGACATGCCGGACAGGGTGACCGTCACCGAAGGGATAGACTGGATAAACCGGAAAGCCCAGGCGGGGACGCCCTCGTCGGGCCGCAGCTCCTTCAGCCGGGCGGCGTACTCGTCGGGCAGCTTGGCCAGCTTGCCGCCCCGGAGGGGCTCCATCACCCACACAGGGATGTTCCACTCCTTGAGCAGCTCCACCTTGGCCCTGGCGTTCTGAAAGTCCCAGTCCAGCCAGTTGAGCTGGATCTGGCAGAACTCCATGTCCTTGCCGTAAGCCTCCAGAAAGCGCCGCATGGTGTCCAGATCGCCATGGGCGGAGAAGCCCAGATGACGTATCTGTCCCGCTTTTTTCCGGGCCATGAGGGACTCGTAGATATGAAATTTGGGGTCTAAGTAGGCGTCGATGTTCATCTCGCAGACGTTGTGGAAGAGATAGAAGTCGAAGCAGTCCACCTGGCACTTTTCCAGCTGCTTGTCGAAAATTTCCTCCACCTTGTCCATGTTGGACAGGTCGTAGCCCGGGAACTTGGTGGCCAGGTAGAAGCTGTCCCGGGGATACTGTTTCAAGATGCAGCCTAAAACCCACTCGGAGTTGCCAGCGTGGTAGCCCCAGGCGGTGTCGTAGTAGTTGACCCCGGCCTCCATAGCTTTCGCCACCAGCTTGGCGGCCTCCGCCTCGTCGGGCTTGGCGTCGTTCCCGTCCACGGTGGGCAGGCGCATACAGCCGAAGCCCAGGGCGGACAGCTTCACATTCTGAAATTGCTTGTAGATCATAAAACCATCCTTTCATTGACGAATCGAGACGCAGAGGCTATAATAGCCCTGTAAGTGTGAAACGATTATACAACTTAAAGCCAACTTTAAGTCAAGCCTTTTTGGGGGAGATATTATGTTTTATACCATTGGAGAGATGGCCCAGAAGCTAAACGTGGCCCCGTCCACCCTGCGCTACTACGACAAGGAGGGGCTGCTGCCCTTTGTAGAGCGGTCCAGCGGGGGCATCCGTATGTTCAAGGACGAGGATATGGATTGGCTGCGGATGCTGGGCTGTCTGAAAAAGGCGGGCATGCCGCTGAAGGAGATCAGGACCTTTATGGACTGGTCCCGCCAGGGGGACACCACCATCGGACAGCGGCTGGACCTGATTGAAAAGCAGCGCCAGTCGGTGCTGGACCAGCAGAAGCAGCTGGAGGACACCCTGCTCATGCTGGACTACAAGCGGTGGTACTACCAGACCGCCCAGGAGGCGGGCACCTGCGCCGTCCACGACGCCATGCCGCTGGATCAGATCCCGGAGCGGTTCCGGCCGCTGAAAGAGGAGTGGAAGAAGGAGCAATGAGCGTAAATAATATGAACAACGAGTATGACAACGAAAGATTTTTTGACCAGTATGCCCAAATGCCGAGGAGCAAAGAGGGATTGGCGGCGGCGGGGGAGTGGCATCAGCTGAAGCCGCTGTTTCCGCCGCTTCAAGGCAAGACGGTCCTGGACCTGGGCTGTGGATACGGCTGGCACTGCCGGTTTGCCGCGGAGCAGGGGGCTGTGCGGGTATTGGGCATCGACCTGAGCAAGAAAATGATTGCTGAGGCAGAAAAGTGCAATTCGGAGCCGGAAATTGAGTACCGCGTCTGCGGAATCGAGGAGTACGAGTACCCGGAGAGCGCGTGGGACTGCGTGGTCTCCAATCTGGCTCTGCACTACGTTGAAGATATCGGGCAGGTATTCCAGAAGGTTTGCCAGACCTTGACGCCGGGCGGGATTTTCCTCCTGAACATGGAGCACCCGGTCTTTACCGCCGGCGTGGGCCAGGATTGGCTCTATACTGAGGACGGAAAACCACAATGCTGGCCAGTGGATCAATACTTTATGCCCGGAGAGCGGAAGACCCATTTTTTAGGGTGTGACGTGGCAAAGCATCACCACACACTAACGCAGATTCTGATGGGACTACTGAACAGCGGGTTTACCCTGGAGGCGGTAGAGGAGGCCCAGCCCTCCGAGGATATGCTGGACCTGCCCGGGATGCGGGACGAGCTGCGCCGGCCGATGATGCTGTTAGTGAGAGCGAGAAAAACTTAAAGGAGGGCGCTATGAGCGAACTGTTTGAAAAATCCATGGTCACACTGGAGCTGCCCCGAGTGCTGGAGCTACTGTCCCAGTGCGCCGTGACGGACGAGGGCCGGGAGCGGGCGCTAGAGCTGCGGCCCATGGACGATATCGACGACGTGCGCCGGGCTCAGGCGGAGACCACCGCGGCAGTCAAGCTGCTGGTCCTCCGGGGGACGCCCGGCTTCGCGGGGATCAAGCCGGTGGCGGCCAGCCTCCAGCGGGCGGACATGGGGGGCAGCCTGAACACCCGGGAGCTGCTGGAGATCGCCGCTGTCCTCCGGGCGGCCCGCACCGCCTCCGAGTACGGGGCGGGGGAGGAGAAGACCCCCATCTCCCACCTGTTCCGAGCCCTGACCACTAACCGTTTTCTGGAGGACACCATCACCAATTCCATCGTGGGGGAGGACGAGCTGGCCGACTCCGCCAGCCCGGAGCTGGCCTCCATCCGCCGGCACATGCGGGCCACGGAGTCCAAGGTGCGGGACATTCTGCAAAAGCTGATCTCCTCCAACCAGTCCAAGTATTTGCAGGAGAGCATCATCACCATCCGCTCCGACCGGTACGTGGTGCCGGTGAAGTCGGAGCACAAAAACGCCATCCCCGGCCTGGTCCACGACGTGTCCTCCTCCGGCTCCACTTTCTTCATCGAGCCTATGGGGGTGGTGAAGGCCAACAACGAGCTGCGGGAGCTGCTGGCCAAGGAGAAGAAGGAGATCGAGCGGATTTTAGCCGAGCTGTCCGCCCAGTGCGCCGCCCACAAGGAGGATATCTCCGAGGACTACCAGCTCCTCATCTGGCTGGACGCCATCTTCGCCCGGGCCAAGCTGTCCTGTAAGCTGGAGTGCACCGAGCCGCGCCTGTCCGACAAATATCTCCACCTGCGGGAGGCGAGACACCCCCTGCTGGACCAGAAGAAGGCGGTAGCCAACGATCTGGAGCTGGGGGAGCACTTCGACACCCTGGTCATCACCGGCCCCAACACCGGCGGCAAGACAGTCACCCTGAAAACCCTGGGCCTGATCACCCTCATGGCCCAGTGCGGCCTCCACATCCCGGCGAAAGACGACTCCACCGTCCGCATTTTCTCCCGGGTGCTGGCCGACATCGGCGACGAGCAGTCCATCGCCCAGTCCCTGTCCACCTTCTCCTCCCACATGACCAACATCGTGGGCATCCTGGCCGAGGCGGATGACAATACCCTCATCCTCTTTGACGAGCTGGGGGCGGGTACCGACCCGGTGGAGGGGGCCGCCCTGGCCGCCGCCATCATTGAGAGTGCCCGAGGCATCGGGGCCCAGGTGGCGGCCACCACCCACTATGCCGAGCTGAAGGTGTACGCCATGACCACCCCCGGGGTGGAGAACGCCTCCTGCGAGTTCAACGTGGAGACCCTGGCCCCCACCTACCGGCTGGTGCTGGGCATTCCCGGTAAGTCCAACGCCTTTGCCATCTCCCGGCGGCTGGGGCTCCCCGAGTATATCATCGAAAAGGCCGCCGCCCGTCTGGACGCGGAGAACGTCCGGTTTGAGGACGTGCTCACCCGTCTGGACCAGCAGCGGCAGGAGATGGAGAAGGAGCGGGCGGAGGCCCGGCGGCTCAAGCTGGACATGGAGCAGTCGGCGGAGAAGGCCCGGGCGTACCGGGAGAAGCTGGAAGCCGAGCGGGCCAAGGTAGTGGAGAAGGCCAATGCCGAGGCCCGGGCCATCATCGAGGAGGCCCGGGCGGCCAGCGACCTGGCCATCAACGAGCTGAAAGAGCTGAAAAAGCGCCAGGACCTGGACTGGCAACAGGTGAACGACGGCCGGGCGGAGGCCCGCCGTTTGCTCAACGAGGCGGAGCGGAACCTTGGGGGCTCCGCCCCGGAGGTGGAGGCCCCGCCTCCCACCCGGCCCGCGAAAGTAGGGGACACGGTGGAGCTGGTGTCCATGGGCACCAAGGCCACGGTGCTGTCGGTGAACAAGGACGGTACCCTTCAGCTCCAGGCGGGCATTTTGAAAATCTCCGCCAAGCAGGAGGAGGTCCGGGTGGTGGAGGGGGAGACCCAGGCTCAGAAGGAGACCCGGCGCATCATCGCCAAGGCGGAGCACACTCTACGCACCGCCGCCGTCCCCTCCCAGATCGACCTGCGGGGCATGATGACTGACGAGGCCATCGCCAACCTGGAGCGCTTTTTGGACACCGCCATGATGGGCAAGCTGGAGACCGTCACCATCATCCACGGCAAGGGCACCGGCGCCGTGCGCACCGCCGTGCGGACTTATCTCAAGCGCAGCCGCTATGTGAAGGCCTTCCGACCCGGCCGCTACGGCGAAGGGGAGGACGGCGTCACCGTGGCAGAGCTGAAATAAAACTGTAGGGGCCGCCCCCCTGGGCGGCCCCTTTTCTATGGAGAGGCGGGCGGCCGTGGGCGGCCGCCCCTACTCAAAACTGGTACAGAAGAAGATACTGCGTCTCGCCATCCAGAGAGCTGGCTTCGATACTGATGGTATTGTCGTTCTCCCAGACGATGCCGCCCTCGTGGAGGTTCTCATAGCCCTCCCGGTCGAAAGCGATGAAGGTCATCTCTTCCAGATCAATGACACCCAGTTGAGAGATTCCAAATCCTCCGGTTTCGGGGTCCTTGGCGTAGTAGAGCAGCTTGCTGCCGGAGGGGTTGAGCCAGAAATCAATGTTCTTCTGGAACGTAAAATTCTCCAGTACGGTCCGCTCCCCGGTAACCAGGTTGATGAGACAGGCAGAGCCGTCCTGCCCGATCTCCATAGCCCAGCCGCCGTAGAACGGGATTATGCCATAGGGGTCCTCGTCCTGTTCGTTGTAGATGGGGGACTCTTTCAGGGTCTGGACCGCCCGGCCGGTGGGGATGTCGTAAACCCAGCTGGCGACGGCCTCGCAGTCGTAGTCCGGTGTGTAGGTGTAGACGCGGAGAACCAGGGTGTCGTCATCCACGAATATTCCAAATTCCGCGCCCGCGCCGCCCAAGGTGCTCACGTCGGTGAGGGTCCGGGTCTCCCGGTCGTACAGCCACTCCCGGCCGTTGGGGTACTGGGCGCTGGCCCGGCCGGTAATCAGGGCCCGGTTGGCGTTGGGGGACCAGATGGAGCCGTCGGAGTCGGTCAGAATGGCCGGGTCCACGCCGGCGAACAGCTCCTCAGTCTCGCCGGTGTCCAGGTGGTAGAGCAGGGAAGTCTCGGTGTACTCCATCTGCCGCCCCTGGGATACGCAGAGCAAGAGGGCGTCGGTGCGTCCGGAAAAGGCTCTTACATACCACTGGTCCTCCGGCTGGGTGTCCACGCCGAGGGGGGTGCCTTTGAAGGGGTACAGCACCCCGTCCCGGATGTACCAGTACAGCTCCCCCCGGTAGCGGACGCCGCCGTAGGTCACATCCATCTGCTGGGTGTGCAGATCGATCTCCACCGGGACAAGTTCATTGTCCTTGATCTCCCAGAATTTAGCGTCCTCCAGCGTGCGATGGTCCTCGCTCCAGGTCAGGTCGGTGAGCAGGTCGCCGGAAAGGCTGTAATACTTATCCATTTTGATATACTGGGCCTTGACCAGCTCTCCGATGTCCGCCTTGCTGATGTCGGGGCCCTCCGGTTTGGCGCTGCTGTTGGGCACCTGTTCCCGCTCCTCCATGCGGAAGAAGGACAGCACCGCTGTGCGCAGCTCCGGGCTGGCCGCGAAAGCGACGGTGAACAGGCAGGCGATTGTCAGGGCCGCCGCCAGGGCGACGGTAAGCACCCGGCGGGCCGGGGTGTACTTTTTCTTTATGTTTTTCTGATTCATAATGCGCTCCTTTAATGCGTCGTCTGGGACGATTCGGTCCATCGCCCGACGGTAATCGTTGATGTTCAATATGATCCCTCCAGTTCGATCTTCAGCAGCTCCCGGCCCCGTTTCAGCCGCATTTTTACTGCGGACTGCCCCAGCTTGAGAATCTCGGCGATTTCCGCCACCGAGTACCCCTCATAGTAGTGGAGATGGATGGGGAGCTTGTACTGTTCCGGCAGGGCCATGACTGCGTCAAGGGCTTCCCGCTCCTGAGCCGGGGCGGCCAGGAGGACGTCCTCCAGCCCGGTGACCTGTTTCCGCCAGATTCCCCGGAGCTGGTCCCGGCACAGATTGGCCGTCACCCGGAGGAGCCATCGTTTTTTGTGATCCTCGCCGGTGAAGGCGGGAGCGCAGCAGAGCAGACGGACAAAGACCTCCTGGGTCACGTCCTCCGCGTCGGCGGGCCGGCCCAGATAGACCAGGGCCAGCCGGTAGACCGCCGCGCTGTATGTATCGTAAGCTGTTTCAAATTCGTCAGCGCTGACTGTTTGTCTCATCGTTTGGCCTCCTTTCACAGGTAAAACGATTTGGGGTGGGAGAGGGTCACATGGGAAGAGAAAAATTTATGATATTTCTTCCATTTTCTCATAGAATGGAGAAAAAAGGAATAGGGCGGGACAGTTTTGGGGAAATAATCAGTGTTCCGGTCTGCATCAGGGCGAAACTCCCGGGAAAAACGGCAAAAGTTTTATGTTTGTGACAAATGCGGTTTTATTGGGAAAATTGGTCGATAAACTTCTAAATCGGCAATTCTCCCAGCTTAAATGGAAAAAATAGGGCAAAAAATGAAATTTATCCCGTAAAAGCAGGTGAAAAAACCGGTAATATTTGTGCAATTGTCCATTGACGAAACAGGGATAAATCTGCTATGCTTATCCCACATCCTAATGAATAGGGCGGAGGTACGCGATATGTATAGTCAGGAAGCCGTCGTAAACAACCAGGTCGGTCTCCACGCCAGACCCGCTACATTTTTCATCCAGAAGGCCAACGAGTTCAAGAGCTCCATCTGGGTGGAGAAGGAAGAGCGCAAGGTCAACGCGAAGAGTCTGCTGGGCGTTCTGTCCCTTGGCATTGTGAAGGGCACTCCCATCAAGCTGATCGCTGATGGCGCCGACGAGAAGGAAGCGGTAGAGGCTCTCTACAAGATGATCTCTTCCGATTTCTCCGAGTAAACACCCCAATCATGAAAGGCGCCGCAATGCGGCGCCTTTTTTGATGTTGCAGAAGGGAGGGGATACCATGACCTTTGAGGAACTGAAGGAGAAGGCCCACAGCCTGCCCCTAAAGCCGGGGGTCTATATCATGCAGGACGCCCAGAGCACCGTCATCTATGTGGGCAAGGCCAAGGCGCTGAAAAACCGGGTAAGCCAGTATTTTCAGGACTCCGCCTCCCACACGGAAAAGACAAGGGCTATGGTGTCCCAGATTGACCACTTCGACGTCATCATCGCCGACAGCGAGTTCGAGGCCCTGGTGCTGGAGTGCTCCCTCATTAAACGGCATCAGCCCCGGTACAATATCCTCCTCAAGGACAGCAAGGGCTATCCCTATATCCGCCTGTCCAATGAGGCCTACCCCAGATTCTCCCTGGCCTCCAAGGCGGCGGAGGACGGCGCCCGGTACTTCGGCCCCTACGCCAGCCGGCACAGCACCCAGGGCATTATAGACGCCCTGCGCACCGCCCTGCGCCTGCCCTCCTGCAGCAAGAAGTTCCCCCGGGATATCGGGAAGGAGCGGCCCTGTCTCAACTTCCATATGGGCAAGTGCGACGGCTACTGCCGGGGGGACGAGCTGAAGGAACAGCACGATCTGGCTGTCGCCCAGGCGGTGTCCCTGCTGGAGGGCCGGTTCAAGGACGTACAGAAGGATTTGACAGGGGAGATGGAGCGGGCGGCGGAGGAGCTGCGGTTCGAGCAGGCCGCCCAGCTCCGGGACCGGATCGCTGCCATCGAGCTGCTGGGCAAACGCCAGAAGGTAATCGCCGGCTCCCTGGCCGACACCGACGTGGCCGGCTTCTTCCGGGGGACAGCCAAAAGCTGCTTTGTGGTCCTCCATTTTCTGGAGGGAGAACTGGCCGCCAAGGACTTCGATCTGCTGGAGACCCCCATGGAGGAGGAGGAGGGGGCGGTGCTGTCCTCCCTGATGCGGGAGTACTACGTAGGCCGCACCCGCCTGCCCAAGCAAATTCTCATCCCCTGTGAACTGCCCGACCAGGTGCCCCTCACCCGGATGCTGTCCGAGCAGGTGGGCTGTCGGGTAGAGCTGGTCACCCCCCAGCGGGGGGCCAAGATGGACCTGATTAAAATGGCCAACCAGAACGCCCGGGAGGAGGTGGAGCGGGCCACCACCCGGGAGGAGCGGCGCAACAAGCTCCTGGAGGCCCTGGGGAAGATGCTCAGTCTGGAGGCTCCCCCCAAGCGGATGGAGTCCTACGATATCTCCAACCAGGGGGCCAGCGACATTGTGGCCTCCATGGTGGTCTATGTGGACGGCAAGCCCCTGAAACGGGACTACCGCCGCTTTAAGCTCAAGGACATGGACGGTCCCGATGACTACGCCTCCATGGAACAGGTGCTCACCCGGCGGTTCCGCCGCTACCTGGACGGGGACGAGAAGTTTTCTGACAAGCCCGACCTGCTCCTCATCGACGGCGGCCACGAGCATGTGAAGGTGGCCGCCCGGGTGCTGGAGACTTTAAATCTGGATATCCCCGCCTACGGCATGGTGAAGGACGACCGCCACCGCACCCGGGCCCTGGTCCACCCGGACGGCCGGGAGATCGGCATTCAGTCCATCCCGGCGGTGTTCGCCCTCATCGGCCAGATTCAGGAGGAGACCCACCGCTTCGCCATCGAGTACCACCGCCAGCTCCAGGCGGGGCATGTAAAGACCTCCGTTCTGGACAAGATACCTGGGGTAGGGGAGAAGCGCCGCCAGCAGCTGCTCAAACACTTCAAAACCGTCAAGGCCATCAAAGAGGCCTCTCCGGAGCAGCTCCGGGAGGTCGTGCCAAAAAATACCGCCCAGGCGGTGTACGACTACTTCCGATCAGAACAGTAAGGAGCGTTCAATATGCGTATCATTTCCGGCACGGCCCGAGGCCGCAAGCTGAAGGAACCCCAGGGGATGGACACCCGGCCCACCACCGACAAGGTGAAGGAGTCCCTGTTCAACATCATCCAGTTTGAGCTGGAGGGCCGGCGGGTGCTGGACCTCTACGCCGGCACCGGCCAGCTGGGGCTGGAGGCCCTGTCCCGGGGGGCGGAGCACTGCACCTTTGTGGACCAGCGCCGGGAGGCCGCCGCCCTGGTGCGGGAAAACATCCGGCTTTGCCGCTTCGAGGCCCAGGCCCGGGTGGCCCAGGAGGAGGCGCTGTCCTTCCTGTCCGCCTGCCGGGAGAAATTCGACGTGGTGTTCCTGGACCCGCCCTATCAGAGCGGTTTGTTGGAGAAATCCTTAAAATTGCTGACACAGTTTGACATTTTGCGGGAACATGGTATAATAGTTTGCGAAAGCGGGACGGAATGGAATATTCCGACGTTGGCCCCCCCTTACGAGGCGGGGCGGGAGTACCGGTATGGACAGATCAAGCTGAGCCTCTGTCGCCGGACCGGGAGCGTGAGACAGTGAGCACAGCCATCTATCCGGGCAGCTTCGACCCGGTGACCCTGGGCCACCTGAACATCATCAAGCGGGCGGCGGCCTGCTTTGACAAGGTGATCGTGTGCGTCATGGTCAACTCGAAAAAGACAGGGATGTTTACCCCGGAGGAGCGGGTGGAACTGCTGGAGCGGTCCACCGCCCGGTTCCCCAATGTGGAGGTGGACTCCTCCAATGAGCTGCTGGCTGCCTATGCCAAACGCCGCCGGGCCCATGTAGTGGTCAAGGGCCTGCGGGCGGTGTCCGACTTTGAACAGGAGGTCCAGATGGCGGTGATTAACCGGCACCTGAACCCCAAGCTGGAGACCATGTTTTTGGCGTCCAGTGAGAAATACACCTATCTCAGCTCCACCATCGTCAAGGAGATGGCCCGGTACGGGGCCGACCTGGCGGACTTTGTCCCCCGGGAGATTGTGGACGATGTGAACCGGCGCATGAGAGAAATGGAAGGAAAGGAAGGCTGACCCAATGGCAAGCGGTGTGGAAGAACTTTTGGACATGCTCTTTGAACTGATCGACGAGGCGAAAAACGCGCCTCTGTCCAGCGATAAGTGCGTCATTGAGCGGGATCGGGCCCTGGACCTGATTGACGATATCCGCAGCCAGTTCCCCATGGAGCTGACCGAGGCCCGGAAGATGATGGCTCGCCGGGCGGAGATGGAGGCGGAGGCCAAGCGTAAGGCTGAATCCATCGTCCGATCCGCTGAGGACCGGGCTAAGCAGCTGCTGGCCACCGACAGCATCGCTCTCCAGGCCAAGCAGCGGGCCAACGATATGATGCGTCAGGCCGAGGAGCGCAGCCGAGAGCTGAAGCGCTCGGCCAACGAGTACTGTGAGGACGCCCTGCGCCGCACGGAGGAGGCTGTGGCCGAGGCCTACGACGAGATCAAGCAGTCCCGGGTCCGCTTCCGGGCCGCGGCGGCCGCCACCGCAGCGGCCAAGCCTGCTACTGCCCCCGGAGCCCCGGCCGGACCCGCTCCCAGCGGCCGGGCCATGTTTGACGCGGAAAAAGAATAAACAGCAAAGCCGCCCAGCAGGGCGGCTTTGTTATGTCACACTTTCTCCCGGCCCGCATAGGATGATACAGCCGTCAACGGCAAATCTAACAGGGAGGGGAGGCGTTTTCATGGGTATCGTGGTGGTACGTTCCCCCCGGTGCCTGCGGGGGCTGCTGCGCAGGATCTTTAAAGTGAAATGAACCGTCATACTTACAAACTCCCAGACATATAGTGTCAACAAAGCCAGGCTGACATTATGACAAGGGAGAGGACACCATGGAATTTGAACGTGATACCATCATCAGTTATGAGACGGTGGCGGAGGTCACCCTGTGCCAGGAGGAGACCTTAGAGAGCATTGTGCCCGACGCCTGCCCCGACATTCTTCGTATTGTGGACGTGTGTGGCCAGGCGACGCTGAGCGGCAAGCAGGCCAGGGAGGGCGTGGCTCAGGTTACCGGTATGGTGCGGGCAGTGATTCTCTACCAGCCCGAGGGGGGCGGCGGCCTGCGCCGGATGGAGATGGGGCTGCCCTTCACCTGTCAGGCGGAGGCCCCTGGCCTCACCGAGCGGGGAACGGTGCTGGCCACCCCCCGGCTGCGCTGCGCCGAGGCCCGGGTCCTCAACCCCCGGAAGGTGCTGCTGCGTGTGGACCTGGCGGTGGACATCACCGCCTGTCAGCCGATAGAGCGGCCGGTATGCAGCGGCGTGACCGACTGCGAGACGGAAAACCTCTGCCAGAAGCAGTACAAGGGGGAGGACTACCTGCTGTGTACTGTACAGGAAAAGCCCTTTACCTTCTCTGACCGGGTTCGGCTCCAGTCTGGCTCTGGGGAGACGCCTGTGCTGCTGGCGGCCCGGGCCCAGCCGGTGTGTACGGAGAGCAAGCTCATCGGCTCCAAGCTCATTTTTAAGGGTGAGGTAGAGCTCTATTTTCTCCTTCAGGAACCCGGAGGCGGGTTGTCTGCCGGCCACGAGACCATGCCCTTCTCCCAGATCATTGAGGCGGCAGGGGCCGCCGAGGAGGGGGAGTGTCAGGTGGATGTGGAGGTGGCCGCCTTCCGGTGCGAGCAGGACCCTGCGGACGGGAGAGAGGTGGACATAGAGCTGGAGCTGCTGGCCCAGGCTCAGGTCCGGTGCCACCGGCCGGTGGTGCTCCTCCAGGACCTCTACAGTACCAGCCATCTGATGGAGACGGAGCGAGAAAATCAACCGCTGTGCCGGCTTGTGGAGCAATCGGTGCGGCCCCAGGCCGTCCGGGAGCTGCTGGAGACGGGGGAGATGGTCCGATCCGTGGTGGACGCCCGGCTGGCCCTTGGCCAGGTGCGCCAGAGCCGGGAAGGGAGGGAACTGGTCCTCACTGTCGAGAGCTGGGTGACTGTCCTTTACCTGGATGAAAACGAGCTGGTCCAGTGCATCCGGCGGGCCATCCCCGTATCCTGCCGCCTGGACTGCCCGGAGGGGGGAAGGTGCTCCTGCCGCTGTGTCTGTCCTGGGGAGGTCTTTGCCGCCCCCGCCGCCGGCGGGGTAGAGGTACGCTTTACGGTGGAATTCCACTGCCTGGCTACCGAGACGGCCGCTGTTCCGGCTGTGACCTCCGCCCAGTTGGGGGAGGCCCGGAACGCAGGGGAGGGGGCGCGCCCCTCGGTGGTGCTGCGTCTGCCCGCCCCCGGTGAGGAGCTGTGGGACATCGCCAAGGCTCACGGTACCACCATGGAGCAGATCCTCCAGGCCAACGAGCTGGAGGAGGACACACTGCCCATGGGCCGGATGCTTCTGATCCCCAGTGGAAGATGAAAAAACAGGGCTCCCCTCGGGAGCCCTGTTCGCTGTTAGGAGATGAGGCGGAGCACCTGCTGGGGCTGAGCCATCGCCTGGGACAGCATGCTCTGTTGGGACTGGGTCAGAATCTGGAGCTTTACGTGCTCCATCATCTCTTCCGCCATATCGGTGTCCCGGATGCGGCTCTCTGCGTCTGTGAGATTTTCTTGGGCGTGGGACAGGGACTGGATGGTGTGCTCCAGGCGGTTGTAGTCCGCGCCGATGGCGCTCCTGGCTTTGGAGATGGCCAGACTGGCCTTGTCCACCCGGCTCAGCCAGTTGGAGGCACTCTGGTCCGATGCGTTTAAGTCCACAACCTCCGGTGGGCTAAGCCGCAGGGTCTTTAGGTCCAGATAGGGTAGATGGATTGGAATAATCTGCGGGTTGGGCTCCGAGCCCACATAAATCTCCACCTCGGCATGCTTCAGGTCCACAGAGCCGTCCGCAGGGTAGTCCTCTACCTTTCGGATATTGATACTGTAGGTGAAGTTGGCCTCAATGCCCCCTTCCACCGCACCGAGGGTCGGGGTTTGTGTTACCGGATGGGTGATTACCCCATAGCGCTTATCCTGAGCGAGCAGGACAAGGGGATTGTCCGGGTCCTGTTCTACCGTAGTGAAGTGTCCTAGCTGCCCGGAGAGCTGCTGCACGATGCTGTTCACAATTTGCTGCGGGCTAGATACCTTAGACAGCTCCACAGCGTAATTGCGAATGGTGACCGTTTTGGCGTTGGGGTCAGTGGTGTTATTGGGGAGCCGTTTGCCGGTGGCTGGGTCAATTTTAATATCAAAGCACTCGGGCATATTCCCCTTTTCACGGCAGAACAGAATATTGATAAATTCCCCCTCGCAGGAGGCACAGTTGATCCGAAACCCTTTCCCCAGCAGGTCGTCCATGTTTTCGGCGGTAATGGAGGAAAAGTCTATTCTTTTTTGGGAGTGTCCAGTGTTGGCGCCGCCCTGAAATTTTACCCCGTCCGGCTCCGTCATAATGGAGCCCTTGTAGCCGTCTGTGACTGTGGCGCCATTTTGGTTTTGGCTGCCATTTGCGGTCCTATACCAGGTAAAGACCATCTTGCTGGCCACAGGATCGAATGTTACAGTGTACCTGTCCATGCTGTTTTGCAGTTCGGTAGTTAGGGCGTTCATATCAGCTAAGCCTGAGAGCTCAAACTTTGTGTATCCATCGGGCACAGAAGCGGGTTCTCCTTTGTTGACAAAAGCCAGCTGGAAGCCGTCAAGATTGAAGCCCTTGCCCGCCAGGCTGGACAGGTTACTACCATCCACTGTAAAGGAAACGGTGGTCTCCTGCTGAAAATATCCAGAAAAATTGCTTTGTCCAATGTGCCCCGTACTGCCGCCCAGAACAAAGGCGGACTGGGGAATAGAAGCACCAGGCCTATATGCGGTTGCGCTGACGGCAGCCCCACTGATGCTGCTTTTCAGATTCAGGGAATGGTTGGCCGCGGGGTCCGTGACGATGATCTTGTTTTGTTCCACCTTTACAGTCCCGCCGGCGGTCTCTGCGAAGCGCTGAATTTTTAGGGAGATATCCTCCAGTATATCGTTTTTGGAGAGGAATATGGACAGGTCGATGACAGAGGGGGTGGCCGGAGAGCAGTTTGTTAAAAAGGTGTGGTCGTCGTCTCGCAGTGGGTCGATCGTGGAATCGTGGTACAGATAATAGTTGTCCCCGATCTTAAGGCCAAACGGACCGCTCAGATTGTCAGGGATCGTGATTTCTGTCACTTCATTTTTTTCGGACATTTTTACATCGACAGAAATGCCCAGAGCGGAGGCGGAGACGGTGTTTCCATAGTTAGCCGGGGTGGAGGTGTAATCGCGTGACTCGTAGATAGTCGCATGAGCGAGCGTAGAGGCCGAACCGGTTTTGTCCTCAAAGGAGATGGTCAGATCATCGCTGGTGGCGTCATATTGGACACTATAGTTGACATAATGTTCCGCCTTGAATTTGGCGTCGATCAGCCGGGCGACCTCCTGTCCAACGGCGTCCCGGCCCATACCTATGGTAAAGTTCCCGTCCTTAAGCGGGATGGACATTCCGTATACATGCAGGGTATTTTTCTCCAGTGAATTTATGTCGAGCCCGCCCGGAAAATCAGGCACATTCGTCAGGCTAAAGGTACCTGTCAATTTGCCGTATGCCGGGTCGTTTGCGGCCGGATCAACCTCGCCCAGGGAGCCGCCGCCGCTGGTGACGGAGATCCCGTTGGCCCATTCACCTTCCCCTTTTTCCACCCTGAGCAGAACATCTTCGCCGTCAATAAAACAGGTGTCGTTGATATCTCTTCTGGGCGCGGTCAGCGTGACCGTGTCACCGCTGATGGAGAGGGATTCTACATTGCTGTCACGGGAGGGAATATAGTAGCTCAAGATCGAGGAGACAGAGGAGTAACTGCTCCAGTTAAGCGCTACAGAGCCGGGAGGCCTATTTTGGAAGCCTTTCGTTGTGCCGTCGTAAAAATAATATGTCTTGCCGTTGATAGTAAGGGTCTTGCCGTCCAGGTCCTTTGGCGCTTTGATGCCGTTCAGGTGGAAGGTGGCGGTGGCGCTTTTGGCCTCTGTAGCCGTATCGAAGCTGCCTGTCTCCACGAAGTCGATAGAGCCCCAGAGCGCTGTCCCCTGAGCGGGGTCCACAGGGAGGAACCCCTCGTCATATTCGTAGTGGAAATCCGGCCCTGCGTCACCCCGAAACAGCCGGAGCTCATGAAAGGTGCTGGCCGCGGTGATGCGGTCGACCTCAGAGAAGAGCTGATTCATCTCGTCACTGATAGCGGACCGCTCCTGCTGGGAGTAGGTGCCGTTTTCCGCCTGGATACACAGCTCCCGGGCCCGGCGGAGCATGTCGCTGATCTCGGCCAGGGCACCGTCGGCGGTTTTGGCCAGGTTCAGGCCCTCCTGTGCGTTGCTGTGACAGCGGCCCAGCTCAGTGATATTGGCCCGCATCCGCTCCGACACAGCAAGGCCAGATGCGTCGTCAGCAGAGCGATTGATCCGGTAGCCGGAAGAGAGCTTTTCCAGGTTTTTTGTCATTGCGCTAGTAGCTTTTGTCCTTAACCGGTAGGTGCGCAGAGCGGAAATATTTGTTTGAATAACCACACACTCATCTCCGATCCAAGTATAGCTTTCACAATAATTATCGGATTTGGTCGAAAAAAACTTAACAGGTTTTGGAAAACAGCCAAAGCCCAGCGATCCATTTTAAGCAAGTTACTATCATATTCCCCGGCCTGTCTCATACACTGTAAGGAACAAATACCGGTCACATGGCCGAAGGAGGAATTGCAGTGGAAGATCGCAAAATCTATGAGGATATTGCGCTCCGTACCGAGGGCGATATCTACATCGGCGTCGTGGGGCCGGTCCGGACAGGAAAATCCACCTTTATCAAGCGCTGTGTGGGCTACATGGTGGCCGGCGCGGTGGGCCAGCTGGAGGGGGAGAATGAGCGGATGGTGACCACCCCCTGGTTTGACCATGAGATCCCCATGGCGGAGGCGGCGGAGATCGGCACCCGGAAGGTGATCTCGGAGCACTCCACCATCGGCGTGGTGGTCACCACCGACGGCACCATCACTGACATTCCCCGGGAGGACTACCTGGAGGCGGAGGAACGGGTCATCTCCGAGTTGAAGGAGCTGGGCAAGCCCTTTGTGGTCCTGCTCAACTCGGCCAGCCCGGACTCCGACCGGGCCCGGGCCATCCGGGCTGACATCGCTCAGCGGTACAACGTGACCTGCGTGGCGGTCAACTGCCTGGAGCTGGGGGAGGAGGAGATCAGCTCCATTTTGAAGAGCGTCCTCTACGAGTTCCCCATGAAAGAGCTGGACCTGTTCCTGCCCCCCTGGGTAGACGCCCTGCCCCAGGAGCACCCCATCAAGGCGGCGCTGTACGCCGCCATCCGGGAGGGAACCGCCCAGCTCAGCCGCATCCGGGACATCGAGCGGGCGGTGGACGCCTTCCGAAGCTGTGAGGTGGTCAGCGACGCCCGGGTGTCCAACATCGACCTGGGCACGGGGGTGTCCTCCGCCATGCTGGAGCTGCCCAGATCGCTGTTTTACAACACTCTGTCCCAGCAGTCGGGCTTTACCATCGGGGACGACGGCGATTTGATGGCCCTGCTCACCGAGCTAGCCGGGGTGAAGAAAGCCTATGACAAGGTGGCCGACGCCCTACAGCAGGTGGAGGAGACGGGCTACGGCATCGTGGTGCCCCCCATCGACTCCCTGGTGCTGGAGGAGCCCGAGATCATGAAGCAGGGGGGACGGTACGGCGTGCGGCTGAAGGCCAGCGCCCCCTCCATCCACATGATCCGGGCCGATATCGAGACCGAGGTGTCCCCCATTGTGGGCGGCGAGAAGCAGAGCGAGGATATGATAAACTATCTGCTCCAGGAGTATGAAGGGGACTCCAGCCGTATCTGGGAGGCCAACATCTTCGGGAAGTCCCTCCACGAGCTGGTGAACGAGGACCTGAACGCCAAGATCAACCGGATGCCCGAGGACGCCCGCACCAAGCTGCGGGAGACCCTCCAGCGCATCATCAACGAGGGCTCCGGCGGACTGATCTGCATTATTCTGTGATACAGCAAAGCCCCCGTCCATCGGACGGGGGCCTTCGTTACCCATTGGCCTGGCGGCACTCGATTTGAAATACGTTCCCGCCGGCAATGGAGACGGTGAGCCGATCCTTCAAGTCGTCCACACAGATGTCGGTAATGTCCAATTCGTCGGTCTCGTTGAGAATATCGAACAGCTTGTCCTTAAAGTAATTCAAGTCCATAATCGTTCTCTCCTTTAACTGACATTAGGCGTATGCGCATTATATTATTATAGATGATCACCATATAAAATGCAAGTAGAAGGTGGTGGTTAAATGATAAAATATGATCGCTTATGGGTCACATTAAAGGAGAAGCAAGTCAGCCAGTATAAATTGATTAAAGATTACGGAGTTGATACAGCTCAATTGCACCGACTGCGGCACAACATGGTCATTAAGACAGTCACCATCGACAACCTCTGCCGTATCTTAAATTGCAGCGTGGAAGATATCATGGAATATATACCCGACGAACAGGAGCACCCCGAATGATGATTTAGGGGTGCTCCTGTTGATTTTTTCTTAGGTGGATATTATAATAAATAACAGAGGTACCATGTCTGCGACCAGCAGAAAAAAGGAGGTAAACTGAGATGAGCGAACGGGATCAGGTAATTGCACTGTTAAACAGCGTGCCGGAAAATAAGATCGGCTATGTGCTGGCCTATCTTCAGGGGCTGACCGCCGACGAAGAGGCAGACGACGCTTTTTGCCGGCAGTTGTACAGCCGTTATCAGAAGGACCCTGAAAAGGACGAATCCTTTACGCTGGAGGAGTGCAAGCGCGAATGGGGGCTTGCCTGATGTATCAGTATGTCATTAAAAAACCGGCAAAGAAATTTGTTGATGGACTGCCTCTGAGCGAGCGGAAACGGATCGCGGAAGCAATTGAGCAGCTGCCTGGTAGCGGCGACAGAAAACGGCTTCAAGGATGTGATGGTGTGTATCGGCTTCGGGTTGGCCCTTACCGCATACTCTATACAGTAGACAACGGAAATCTGGTTGTCTATGTAATTGACGCCGGAAGCCGGGGAGACATATATAAGAAATATTAACAGGGTGAACACATATGGCCATTATTGGAATTGACTTGGGCACCACAAACAGCCTGGCGGCGGTATGGCGCAACGGAAAGAGTGAGCTGATCCCCAACGCTGCGGGGGAGTACCTGACCCCCAGCGTGGTCAGCATAGATGATGACGGGTCTGTCCTGGTGGGAGCGGCGGCCCGGGACCGACTGATCTCCCATCCGGATCGCACTGCAGCCGGCTTCAAGCGCGCCATGGGCACCAGCCGCCGGTATGAGCTGGGGGGCCGGACCTTTACGGCGGAGGACCTGTCCTCCTTTGTCCTGCGCCGCCTGCGGGAGGACGCCGAGGCCTACCTGGGCGAGGTGGTGGACGAGGCGGTGGTCAGCGTCCCCGCCTACTTCGCCGAAGCCCAGCGGGCCGCCACCAAGCGGGCGGGTGCCCTGGCCGGCCTGACAGTGGAGCGGCTGGTAAACGAGCCCTCTGCCGCCGCGGTGGCCGGCCACATCGGTGAGGGGGACGAGGACAAGGTGTGCCTGGTCTTTGACTTCGGCGGGGGCACCCTGGACGTCTCCCTGGTGGAGCGGTTTGAGAATGTGGTCAGCGTCACCGCTGTCAGCGGAGACAATTTCCTGGGGGGCCGGGACTTTGACGAGCTCATCGCCCGGGGCTTTTGCCAGGACTGCGGCCTGAACTTTGACAGCCTGTCCCGCCAGCGCCAGGAGACCCTCATCCGCCAGGCCGAGACCTGCAAGATGGCCCTCACCGGTCAGGAGCCGGTGATTATGGCGGTGTCCGACGAGGAAATCTCCGCCTCTCTGGCCCTCACCCACGAGTGGGTCATCCGCAAGAGCAGCTCCCTTTTTCAGCGTATGCTGGCCCCGGTGCGCAAGGTTTTTCTGGACGCCGGTGTGGGGGCCGACGAGCTGGACGAGCTGGTGATGGTGGGCGGCTCCAGCCACATGCCCGCGGTGCGCCGGTATATCGCCAGAGCCCTGGGCCGAGAGCCCGCCGCCGGAGCCAGGCCTGACACCGCCATTGCTGTGGGTGCGGGCATCTGCGCCGGAATGAAGGCCAGGGCCAGCGACCTGCGGGAGCTGGTCCTCACCGATGTGTGTCCCTTCACTCTGGGCATCAACGTGCTCAACGAGGCCCAGCCAGACAAGGCCCTTATGTCCCCCATTATCGAGCGCAACAGCGTGCTGCCCACCAGCAAGGAGGGCACCTACTACACCGCTCGGGACAATCAGCGGGCCATCGACGTGAAGGTGTACCAGGGGGAGCAGCGCTACTGTGACGACAACACCTATCTGGGCCACCTGGAGATCGCAGTGCCCCCCGGACCCCGGGGCCAGCAGTATGTCCGGGTGCGCTTTACCTACGACATCAACGGCCTGCTGGAGGTGGACGTGGTGTCCAAGGAGGGGCAGTCCGCCCGGCTGGTCCTCCAGGGCTCCGGCATGACCGAGGAGGAGGTGGAGCAGCGCCTGAGCGAGCTGGAGGGGCTGAAAATGCACCCCAGGGACCAGGAGGGCCCCCGTACTCTCATCGCCCGGGGAGAGCGGCTGTACGCCATGACGGTGGGACAGCTCCGGGACCAGGTGGCCGCCGCCCTGGACTGGTATCAGATGCAGCTTTCCACTCAGGAGAGCCTGCGCATCGCCAAGGCCAGCCGAAAGACAGCTGCCTTCTTCGATCAGGCGGAGGCCTACATCGGCCTGGGTGACCTGCCGCCCCTGGACTTGAACCCCCTGGACGAGGAGGAGGACCTATGAGCTGGCCCTGGAGCCAGCTGGGCCTGTCCGGGCCCTCCGACCTGCCGGAGATCCGCCGCGCTTACGCCGAGAAGCTGAAAACTACCCACCCGGAGGACGACCCGGAGGGCTTCCAGCGTCTCCACTCCGCCTATCAGCTGGCTAGCCGCATGGCCCGCCAGCAGAGGCGCCGGGCCGGAGAACAGCCCCCGGAGGAGCGCTCCGCCCCGCCGCCTCCTCCGGAGGCTCCAACCCCACCCCCAGAGGAGGAGGATTTCGACTTCGACCAGCTCCTCCAGGAGGACGAGGAGCCGTCCCGCCCCCAGCCGGAGGAGGAACAGGACTTTGACTTCGAGCGGCTAATTGCCGAGGGAGAGGCGGAGCGAGCCGAGGCCCGCCGTCGCCGAGGCGAGGAGCGGCGAAGGGCACAGGCCCAGGTGCAGGCGTGGGCTCGGGAGCGTCAGAAGGCCCAGGAATGGACCCAGAAGCGAGAGCAATGGCGGCTTCGGGAGGAGCAGGGCACTCATGACCGGGAGCGACAGGACCAGTTCCGCCAGGAGGAGACCCGCTGGCAGAGCACCGAGACCATCCTCCACACCATCGAGATGATGTATAACGCCCGGGCCGGGGCGGAGGCCTGGGAGAAGTTTTTCCAGAGCCCCCTGTTCCAGCAGGCCAAGGGCGGGCTGGACCTGATCTTTGGTCTGGAGGACTTTGTCAGCACGAGAAACCTGTCCCAGGAGGCGCGGCTGGCCCTATTTCTGGCCTACGGATTCGACAAGGGAGTGGCCCGGCCAGAGCTGCGGCCCCTGTATCAGATGCTCCTGCCCGCCTGGAGAGAGCACAACCAGGAGAAAAACCATGAGCGGTTCCTTGCGGTTTTGGGCCTGGTCCTGGGGGTCGCAGCCCCCTTTGTCCTTGTCCCGCTGCTGGACCTGGGGCTGGTCCCTGCCCTTTTCATCAGCCTGAGCCTGGTCTGGGCTCTGTGGGTGGTCCGGAAGGCCTTAAAGACGGGCAATCTGGAACGTCGGGCCAGAGGCCAGCGCATGAGCAAAAAGCAGGAGCGGCGGTCCGTTATTCTGGGGACCCTATGCGTGGTGGCGCTGCTCGCGGCGGTGGCCTGGATGCGGTCCGGCCCCAGCCTAGACAAGCTGCTGCCCACGAAAGACCCCCGGGAGCAGACCTGCCGGTATATAGAACAGGATCTCGGGGTGGAGGTGGGCTCCATCTACAACCGGAACGCCCAGTACGCCACGGCGGAGAACGGGAACCTGTTTTACCTGGAACCCGACACGGCGAAGGTGTTTCTGGCCGGTCCGGACGGGGAACGGGATACCAAGGCGGGCAAGCCGGGCTACACCACCAACCTGCCCGAGATGATGGTGTTGTGGGCACTGAAGGACTTCGCCAAGGCCCGGGGGCTGCCCTCTGTAAACGGTCTGGACCAAATGCTAGGGCGGGGAGAGACCAAGGGCGTCTTTCTGATTACCTTGCCCTTTTATGGGGCGGGAGAGACCATCACGGAGCTGGGCGTGCTGCTGGAGGAGCTGAGCCAGGAGCAGTGGTATCAGGCCCAAATCCCAAAATGTGAGATCGTCCTGTGCGGCAGCCAGATGAAGGAGGGGCGGCTGATCCTCACCCGCTATCAGCCCACCGATGGGGCCTTTGACGCCCAGGGGGTCCGCGCCCTGTATGAGGAGGATTTTGCCCACGCCTACTGCGCTCAGCTACTGAAGGAGCTGGAGCTGGACCGGGACTTCCTCCGCGATGAGGGAGAGCTCTATACCTTAACTGGCGGCGGAATGGCCGAGATGAAGGGGGAGGAGTGCTGTAAGCTCTACGGTCTGGACCAGGACGGTCAGGTGGGACACGAGTATTATGTAAACACAAAAGGTACCGCAATCTACTGCGTCCCCAGAGACTTCTGGGAGACAGGCGGCTCAGAGGAGCAGATCAGCTTCTACCGCGTGCTCCATTGGAACGATGCAGACAAGAACCCGCTGAGGCTGATCAATCTGTTTTACCCGTGGCTGATGCCGAGCGATTGACAAGTTATCCCGTATTTCCTTGCCCTCAAAAAACCTGCGAGGCTATGATTGCTTATGGACTATAAAGGAATATTGCTTTATAGAGGGACGCGTCGGTTGGCGCGTCCCAATAATATATCTTGCAAATTGTGTAGAATCATGATATACTACATTCAAAGAAGGGAAGTGGCTAGTATGAAATTGTAATTATATGGAGGAAATAAAATGGATAAAAAAACTATGGTAAACTGCGCCGTTAAAGTTGGACAATTTTTGATTCCAATGGTTGCTTATCTCATACAAAATGGTAATCTTAAGATAGATATGGGAAATTTTCATTTCTCATATTGTGGACAACAAACGGCGAGAGATGCTAATACATAGCTTTTTGTAATATTCATCAATTCTTCATAATAATTACCTCCTTAATATAATAGTTTGGGTTTTTCTCCTCGCAAGCCTCAAAGCGTTACGAGGGCAACTCATACTAGTTGTTTTCTTTCTTGAGCCTCTACTTCGGTAGAGGCTCTTTTTTTCTTTGAATGGGTTTTAATAGATTGCCTTACGCTTAAGAATTCAGTATAATAGTTCCACAAAAAACGGAAGGAACTGATAGTCATGCCGGAATATAATCCCTGTCAATACACATACCCCTCCCGCAGGAATGTGGTCTATGCCAAAAACGGAATGGCCTGCACCTCGGTGCCCCTGGGGGCACAGGTGGGGCTGGAGGTGCTGAAAGCGGGGGGCAACGCCATGGATGCCGCCGTGGCCATGGCGGCGGGGATGCCCCTCTTTGAGCCTACCGGCAACGGTCTGGGCTCCGACGCCTTCGCCCTGGTGTGGGTGGAGAAGGAGAAGAGGCTTTACGGCCTTAACGCCAGCGGAGTGGCCCCGGCGGCGCTCAGTGCGAACACCGTAAAGGAATTAGGCTTTATAGATATGCCCAAGGCGGGCTGGCTTCCTACCATGGTCCCCGGGGCTCCCGCCGGCTGGGCAGAGCTGAATCGGCGCTTTGGCACCAGACCTCTGGCCGAGCTCTTTGCCCCGGCTATCGCCTACGCCCGGCAGGGAGTGCCGGTGCCCGTAAATGTAGCCTTTCAGTGGGCCAAGGATTCCCAGCGCATCAAGAGAGCAATGGAGAAAAACCCCGCTCCCCACGAATACTGGTGGAAGTCCTTCATGAAGGAGGACGGCTCCCCCTATGGGGCCGGAGATTTGTTCCGGTGGGAGGAGTACGCCGCTACCCTGGAGGAGCTGGCCGCTACCAACTGCGAGAGCTACTACCGGGGGCGTCTCATGGAGAAAATTGTGGCTTTCAGCCGAGAAACAGGGGGCTACTTCGCTGAAGGCGATTTCCGCAGTTATTGCCCGGAGTGGGTGGAGCCCATTACCGCCAACTACCGGGGGTACACCGTCTGCGAAATTCCCCCCAACGGCCACGGCATCACCGTCCTCATGGCACTGAACATTCTCAACGGCATGACGCTGTCCCCGGACCGGGAGAGCGCCGACACCTACCACAAGATGATGGAGGCTATCAAGCTGGCCTTTGCTGACACCAAGACCTATGTGGCCGACCCCCAGTACATGAAGACACGGGTGGAGGACATGTTGTCGGAGGGCTACGCGGCAAAGCGCCGGGCGCTCATCACCGACCGGGCCCTGACGCCGCAGGCGGGGGACCCCTCCTGCGGGGGCACCATCTACCTGTGCACCGCCGATGGGGAGGGCAACATGGTGTCCTGGATTCAGAGCAACTATACCACCTTCGGGGCAGGGGTGGCGATCCCCGGGACAGGTATCTCCCTGCAAAACCGGGGGGCAAACTTTTCCCTGGAAGAGGGCAGCGACAACTGCCTAGCTGGGGGGAAGAAGTCTTACCACACCATCATCCCCGGCTTTTTGATGAAGGACGGAGAAGCGGTGGGTCCCTTTGGGGTGATGGGGGCCTTCATGCAGCCCCAGGGGCATGTGGAGGTGCTGGTGAACACCATCGACTATCATATGAACCCCCAGGAGGCCCTGGATGCCCCACGGGTGCAGTGGATTGGTGGTAAGCACATTCAGCTGGAACGGGAGGCTGGCCCTGAGATCGCCCAGGCCCTGTCCGACATGGGCCACCAGGTGGAGGTCATTGACGACCGCATCAACATGGGCCGGGGCCAGATCATCTGGCAGACGGAAAACGGCCTGCTCATCGGCGGCACCGAGCCCCGGTGCGACGGGACCGTAGCGGCGTGGTAGAGCCTTGTTTTTTCCCGGAACAGCGGTATAATGCAGAAAACGAAAGAAAAGGGGACTGTTATGGAAAAGCGCTACATCGCCGCCCTGGACCAGGGGACCACCAGCAGCCGGTGTATCCTCTTTGACCGGGAGCAGAACATGGTGGGCATGGCCCAGAAGGAGTTTACCCAGTTCTACCCCCAGCCCGGCTGGGTGGAGCACGACCCTATGGAGATCTGGTCCAGCCAGTACGGGGTGCTCATGGAGGCGCTGGCCCAGAGCGGCGTGGATATCCGGGAGCTGGCCGGCGTCGGTATCACCAACCAGCGGGAGACGGCCATCGTCTGGGACAGGGACACGGGCAAGCCGGTGTACAACGCCATTGTGTGGCAGTGCCGGCGCACCGCCGGGCTGTGCGAAGAGCTGAAGGCCGACCCGGACTTTGTGGCCTACGTGAAGGACCGCACTGGCCTGCTGATTGACGCCTACTTCTCCGCCACCAAGATCCGCTGGATTCTGGACAACGTCCCCGAGGCCCGGGAGAAGGCGGAGACAGGAAAGCTGCTCTTCGGTACGGTGGACAGCTGGCTGATCTGGAAGCTCACCGGGGGCAAGGTCCACGTCACCGACTACACCAACGCCAGCCGCACCATGCTGTACGACATCCGCAGCCTGCGGTGGGACGAGACCATCTGCAAGCGGCTGGGTATCCCCATGTCCATGCTGCCCGAGGTGCGCTCCTCCAGCGAGATCTACGGCTACGTGAACATCCAGGGGGTGGAGGTGCCCATCGCCGGCATCGCCGGCGACCAGCAGGCCGCCCTCTTCGGCCAGACCTGCTTCGAGCCGGGGGAGGCCAAGAACACCTATGGAACCGGCTGCTTCCTGCTGATGAACACGGGGGAGACCCCCTTTGTGAGCAAAAACGGCCTGCTCACCACCATCGCCGCGGGCCTGGATGGGAAGGTGACCTACGCCCTGGAGGGCAGCATCTTCGTGGGCGGGGCGGTGGTCCAGTGGCTGCGGGACGAGCTAGGGCTCATCTCCGACTCCTCCGACACCGAATACTTCGCCCGGAAGGTGGCGGACACCGCCGGGGTGTACGTGGTGCCCGCCTTTACCGGGCTGGGCGCTCCCCACTGGGACATGAACGCCCGGGGGGCCATTCTGGGCCTGACCCGGGGGGCGGGGCGCAATCACATCATCCGGGCGGCTCTGGAATCCATCGCCTACCAGACCGCTGACGTCCTCAAGGCCATGGAGGAGGACACCGGCATCCCCCTGCGGGAGCTGCGGGTGGACGGCGGGGCCTCGGCCAACAACTTCCTCATGCAGTTCCAGGCGGACATCATGGACCGCCCCCTGCGCCGGCCCAAAATTCGGGAGACCACCGCCCTGGGGGCGGCCTGCCTGGCCGGTCTGGCCACCGGGGTATGGAAAAGCCTGGACGACGTGCGGGGAAGCTGGACCCTGGACCGGCTGTATGAGCCGTCCATGGAGGCGGAGATGCGGGAAAATCTGCTGCGGGGCTGGCACGAGGCCGTTGGCCGGGTGAGGAACAAAAAATAAAGTGCAAACCCTATGCAGCCAGCATATTGGAAAACGGTTGGGACTCTGCTACAATATATAGTAGCGGGGTCCCTTTTTGAAAGGACCCAAAATAGAACGGAGGAATGATCACATGAAGAAGAAACTTTTGTCGGCGGCGCTGGCTGTGGTCATGGTGCTGTCCATGGTCCCCGGGGCCTTCGCCGCGGAAGCGGTGACGGCCAATCCCACCAACGACAAGCTGACGGTGAACGGAGTGCCGCAAACCCCCACCGTCTACAAGATCGGCAGCAGCAACTACTTCAAAATCCGCGACGTGGCGGCCGTGCTCAACGGCACTGATAAGCAGTTTTCTGTGGGCTACAGCGGCGGCAAGGTGACTGTCACCACCGGCCAGCCCTACGAGGCCACCGGCAAGGAGCTGAGCGGCGCGCCCGCCAGCGCCAGGGAGGCCACCCGCTCCAACGACGCTATCCTGGTCAACGGCCAGGAGGCCAGCCTGACCGTCTATAAGATCGGAGGCAGCAACTACTTCAAGCTCCGTGACCTGGGCAAGGCCCTAGGCTTTGACGTGGACTGGACCGCCGCCCAAGGCATGATGATTACCACCGGCGGGGACGCTCAGACCACTACTCCGCCAGCCGGAACGGTGGCCTATTATAAGGACCACCCCAACGTCCCCGATTTCGGCATCTTTTCCGGCACCCCTTTGGCCAGAGGAATGGATAGAGGAAACGGATATGCTTATCTTTATGATGTATCGAAAGTCCCCAGCGGGACGGATATCATCAAACCCTATGGTGATCTCCTGATGGAGAAAGGATATCAGTATGTGGGTTCGCAGGAATATAATGAGGGTAGGTTGGTGAACTTTAGCAAAGGTCAGGAGACGGTTAATTTTGGCTTTATGGCCTTGGATGACGGCGGCTATTATGTAGTTGAAATTCTCCAGGAGACCACCTTGACCCCCGGAACAGTGGCTTACTATAAGGATTACCCCACCGTCCCTGATTTTGGGGCATATTTAGGAATACCTTGCAATAATGTTTATACCGATACAAAGGGCGACCAGCATTATGAAGGCGGAACACTGTACGACTATGACATAGACAAAGTTCAGGCTAAGCTGCCCTCCCTGCATGACGGCTATACGGACCTTTTGAAGCAGAGCGGCTTTCAGTACGGCACGACGTATACAGCGGATGACGGAAATTCCCGTGAAATTTATAGCAACGGAAGTATAGAACTTGAGATCGGAGCCGCAGAAACGGGAAAGGACGCCTATTATTCGGTCATAGTAATGGTCAGAAAGCCCGATTTTTCGACCACCGTGGAGGACAGTGTCCTCATTGAGTGTGCGTACCAGGATTTCCAGAACGTCAAACGCCAGTATCCTCACGCAACGCCGATCAACGCGACCGCCTCCGCCTACACCAATCAGGATGGCGAGCGGTGCGTCGTGACCCATGTTTGGTTCAAGATCGAAAGTGTTTGGGATGTTTTAACGCTGCATAATTTGGATACCGGGCGCGTCATTGAAGATCCGGTGAATTACTATAAATCCATTGCCAGCCATGCCACAGGAGCGGCGAAGATCAGGCTGCTTACTACGCAGAACGAGATACTGGCCCACTCCAACAACGGCCTTACAATCACTGCGGAACAGCTTGACCCCTAGCCGAATGCGGTGCAGTAAAGGAAAAGACAGGGCCCCCGTCCAATGGACGGGGGCTTTGCCGTCTTGTTTTTTCTGGAAGACCGCGCTATAATATACCCATGAGAAAACTCCAAAGGAGCGACCCATCATGGTACAGGAAACGAAGCGGTTTTTGTCCTACATCTGCCCCCACTGTATGCAGTCGGTGATTGTGGAGCGGGACCTGTTTTCCCTGGCGGCGGCCCCGGCACACATTAAATGTCCCTGCGGCAAGTCGGAGCTGCTGGTGGAGTTCAAGCCCAACCGGGTGGAGCTGACGGTGCCCTGTCTGTTCTGCGGCCGGGAGCACACGGTGTCCTGCTCCTCCCACGCCTTCGTCCGGGAGAAGGCCTTGGCCTTCTCCTGCGCCGCCTCCGGGCTGGATTGCTGCTACGTGGGGGAGGAGGGCCCGGTCTACGCCGCCACCGCCCGGCTGGAGGGGGCGGTGGACAAGCTGGGGGAGGACGTGGCCTCCCAGGGGGCGTTCCTGGACGAGATCGTCATGGAGGAGGTGCTCTCCGAGCTGCGGGACATCGCCCAGCGAGGGGGCATCTCCTGCACCTGCGGCAGCAAGAAGTGGGGCTTTGATGTGAATTTCAGCTCGGTGGATTTGATCTGCCAGGAGTGCGGCGGCAAGTACCGCATTCCCGCCGCCACCGCCGACGACATCGACGACCTGTGCTGCAAAACTTCAATTTTGATTCGAGGCAAGGAAAAATGAGCAATTTTTATGAGTACGACATTCGCTTAAACGGTTTAGACGTGGACAGCCGGAACCAGTGCAAGGCGTCGGCCCTCCTCAACCACCTGCAAAACGCCGCCACCCTGGCCGCGGAGGACGGGGGCTTCTCACGGGAGACTCTGGTGGAGCGGTACGGGGCCTTCTGGATGCTGGCCCGGTCCTGGTACCGGCTGTCCCGGCCCCTGCGGTACGAGGACAGGCTGACCATCCGCACCTGGCACCGGGGAGGAAAAGCGGCCATCATGTACCGGGACTACGACATCCTGGCCAACGGCCAGCCGGTAGGGGAGTCGGTGTCCGCCTGGGTGCTGGCCGACCTGAACAGCCACAAGCTAGTGCGGCTGAGCGCCATCCCAGAGCTGGAGGGCACTGGCGGCGGCGCGCTGTGCAAGACCATGCTGCTGGCCAAGCTCCGCCAGCCCGGCGACCTGCGCGACACGGAGCGCCGCCCCATGCGGTACAGCGACTGCGACTTAAACGGCCACGTGAACAACACCCGCTACGCTGACTTCGCCTGCGACGCCGTGGGCATGGAGGGCCTGGCTCAGGACCGCTACCTGGCCGAGATGCAGATCGGCTACCTGGCCGAGTGCCGCCCCGGTGAGGTGCTCACCATCCAGACCAGCGGCCTGGGGGACAGCCGCTTTGTCCGGGGTGTGGACGACACCGGCAAGCCCCGCTTTGAATCCGCCCTGTTTTTCGGCGAACTCCCGTCTTGACAAGCCCTGAAACGCAAGGTACAATAGATAAAATACCTTATCTCTGTAGGGGCCGCCGCCCTCGGCGGCCCGTTTTTACACAGTAAAATCCAAAATAAAGGAGAAGTGCAACATGGTGAATCAAGACGCCGCCCAGAAGTTTGTCAAGCAGGGTCTCACCTTTGACGACGTACTGCTCATCCCCGCGGCCAGCGATGTGCTGCCCGCTGACATCGACCTTCGGACCCGGCTGACCAAAAAAATCAAGCTGAACATCCCTCTCATGAGCGCCGCTATGGATACCGTCACCGAGTACCGCATGGCCATCGCCATCGCCCGGGAGGGGGGCATCGGCATTATCCATAAAAATATGTCCATCAGCCAGCAGGCTGAGCAGGTGGACATGGTGAAGCGGTCAGAGAACGGCGTCATCACCAACCCCTTCTGGCTGGCCCCTGGACACACCCTGGCCGAGGCCGACGAACTGATGGCCAAGTTCCGCATTTCCGGTGTACCCATCTGCGATAACGGCAGGCTCATCGGCATCATCACCAACCGGGACATGAAGTTTGAGACCGACATGACCGTGCTCATCGACCATGTGATGACCAAGGACAACCTGGTCACTGCCCCCGAGGGCACCACCCTGGCCGAGGCCAAGGAGATCCTCCGCAAGCACAAGATTGAGAAGCTGCCCATTGTGGACGAGGAGTTCCGGCTCAAGGGCCTGATCACCATCAAGGACATCGAGAAGGCGGAGGTCTATCCCAACTCCGCCCGTGACGAGAAGGGCCGCCTGCTGGTGGGCGCCGCCATCGGCGCCACCGCCGACGTACTGGACCGGGTGGCCGCCCTCACCGACGCGGGAGCCGATGTGCTCACCCTGGACTCCGCCCACGGCCACACCCAGAACGTGCTGGAGACCGTCAAGCGCATCAAGGCTCTGTACCCCGACGTCCAGCTCATCGCCGGCAACGTGGCCACCGCCGAGGGGTGCCGCGCCCTCATCGAGGCGGGGGCCGACTGCGTGAAGATCGGCATCGGCCCCGGCTCCATCTGCACCACCCGCGTGGTGGCCGGCATCGGCGTGCCCCAGATCACCGCCATCTATGACGCCGCCCGGGTGGCCGCCCAGTACGACATTCCCATCATCGCCGACGGCGGCGTGAAGTTCTCCGGCGACATCGCCAAGGCCATCGCGGCCGGCGGCGACGTGGTTATGTTGGGCTCTCTGCTGGCCGGGTGCGAGGAGTCCCCCGGCGAGACGGAAATTTTCCAGGGCCGCCAGTTCAAGGTCTACCGAGGCATGGGCTCCCTGGCCGCTATGAACAAGGGCTCCCGGGACCGTTATTTCCAGGAGTCCAACAAGAAGCTGGTCCCCGAAGGTGTGGAGGGCCGGGTCCCCTACAAGGGAGGGGTGGGTGAGACCATCTACCAGCTCATGGGCGGCCTGCGGGCCGGCATGGGCTACACCGGTTGCCACAACATTCCGGAGCTTCAGTCTAAGGCCCAGTTCATGCAGATCACCGCCGCTGGCCTGAAGGAGTCCCACCCCCACGACATCTACATCACCAAGGAGGCCCCCAACTACACCATCAGCCCCAACTGATACAGTTCAGAAGGCCCTGAGCACTGCTCGGGGCCTTTTTCTTCTGCCCGCGGCCGGATATTCAGCAATGGACGCCGCCTGATTAAATTTTGTGCACTCCCTCCCAAGTGTCTATTGAAGGCGGAGAAGCCCGCCGGTACAATCGGCTTAATCAAAGAGGCGGCAGACTGTTTGGCCGCCGGAACAATCAGGAGGAGTGCTCTATGTATCATCGTAAACGGACCCTGGCTCTCATTCTGGCCGTGCTGATGACAGCAGCCAGCGCCATCCCGGCCAGCGCCGCCCCCATCGACAACGGCGTTGTCCCTACCTATGACGAGGCCTATTACGCCACCCTAGACTACTACGGAAATCTGTTGGAGGGCAGTGTGGTCAAGAGCTATGCCCTCAACGGCGCCGACCGGCTCACCGACTACGGCGTCTACGACGAGGTGGTCAACCTCACCGATGGAGCTCCCGTCACCCTGGGGGAGGGGACAGCCAGCTTCCAGTTTAACCAGTCCCCCGGCCATTTCTATTTCGAGGGAAAGACTGGCGCCCCCTTCCAGAACCTGCCCTGGACCATCACCCTGCGGTACACCTTAAATGGTGTCCCCGTTCGGGCGGAGGAGCTGGCAGGGGAGAAGGGCGTGGTGGAGATTGCTATGGATGTGGTGCCCAACAGGAACGCCAGCACCTATGCCAGATACAACTACACCTTAGAGGCAGCGGCCATGTTCAACCAGGACGACATCCTGTCTCTGGAGGCCCCTGGCGCCCAGGTGCAGCTGGTGGGCAACCTGCGCACCGTTTTGTTCATGTGCCTGCCGGGAGAGGAGCAGCACTTCACCATCCGGGTGGGCAGCGACAGCTTCTCCTTTGACGGTATGACCATCCTGATGGTGCCCGCCACCCTGAGCCAGCTCCAGGAGATCGCCAAGCTGAGCCAGCGCAAGGACGACCTGGAGGAGGACTACCGGGCCCTGTCCGGCAGCCTGGACGCCCTGTTGGATGCCCTGAACGACGTGCAGGACGGCCTGAATGCCTCCGCCAGCGGGCTGGCCCGGCTGGACACCGCCCGGGGCACCATCTCTGCCGGAAAGGGTACGCTCTACGACGAGGCGGGCGTCCTGCGGGGAGATCTGTCCAACATCGCCGACCTGTTGGAGCCGGTGGAGCAGCGGGCTCTGACATTGAGCCAGACCATCACCAGCTCCAAGGCGGCTCTCAATGAGATGACGGACACGGCGGTGTCTCTCCAGACCCAGCTGAAGGAACTGGAGGAGGCCCTGGAGGGGCTGGAGGATGGGTCCAGTGACGTGCGCCGGGTTGTGCGGGGGTTAGCGGACATGAAGAGCAGCCTGCGCTCCCTCCAGCGGGCTCTGGGAGATACTCATATCAGTAGCGGCGGTGGAGGTAGTTCCGCCTCCATGACCGCCACTGTGAGCCAGGTAAAGAGCGTCCATGCGGTCTATGAGAGCACGGGGGACGCCTTCCTGGCCGGGATGTTGAAGCTCAGCGGAAAGACGACCAGTGTGGAAGCGGTAAAAGCCCTCCAAGGAATCCCCACCCTGGAGCAGTTTAAGCTGGCCCAGACGGCGGGCGCCACCGGCAGTGCTACAGAGGAGGACTGGCAGAGCGCCAAGGCGCTGGAGCAGCTGGAGGCTGCCAAAGGGGGCATGAGCTTCCAGAAATTCTGTGAGAAGCTGCCCGGTGTGGACAGGGACACCGCAAAGCAGATGAACGACCTGTGGACCGTCTACAGCAGCGGCGGGACATCGACAGTCGGCGGCATATTATCCGGCGCCTTGGCGAGCAGTATGCTGAGCGGCAATGTTTTTCTGACCGCTGCGGAGATGTCCGACGGGGATACTCCGGCCACTGAGCCCGATCCAGCCCCTACAAATGAGCCTGTTTCGGACAGCACCCCGGCTCCTTCGACTGATCCGGCTCCGGACAACACCCCGGCTTCCTCTGATGATTCGGCGGCGGGTGGGAGTACAGCCTCCGATGAGGGCACCGTTGGTGGTGCAGCAGTGGATTTGATTGCCAGCGGCCTTGATTCGGCCAACTCTAAAATCAACGCCATCCAGCGCGAGCTGAACAGTACCCTCAATCAGATTGCTCGGCCAACCGGACGGGTGGTAGGGGAACTGGCCGACCTGTGCGACGATGTGGACGACCTAGTGGACCTGATCGATGACGCGGAGGACCTGTCCGCCGCTCTGCGGCAGTCCTCGGGAAAGCTCCGGGACATCCTGGACAATGTGGGCGCTCTGCAAATCATTTTGAACGAGTATGAGCCCACCCTCCAGGAGGGAATCGCCAATTTGGGCACCCTGAGCACCTCAGCAGCCACCTCCCTCCGGGACCTGGAGACCCTGCTGACCGACACTGAGGCGTTGATGAAGACCTCTGGCAGTCAGCTGGACGACGGTACCCGTCAGGCTCTTCGGGGACTGTCCGCCACCCTGCGGCAGACCGCCAAGGCCATGGCCGCCACCAGCGACGTGCGTGCCGCCAAGGCCACCATCAACAGTATCATTGAAGACACCTGGCATGAGTACACCGGCGATATCAACAACATTCTGATGATGGATGCCGAGGCCCAGGCCGTCTCCCTTACCGATCCCCGTAACCCGGCCCCCTCCAGCGTGCAGATTCTGATCCGCACCCAGGAGATCAAGGAGCAGGAGCCCGAGCTGACCGCAGCCACACTGGCGGCCCCCACAGCCAGCAGGCAGCCCTCCACCTTCTGGGGCAGAGTGGCGCAGATGTTCAAGGATTTCTGGAAGGCTGTCACCGGTATCTTCCATTGAAAGGGGAATGACCTATGCTGGAAAAAATCGCCCATAAGCTGACCCGAAAACCCAAGCTGGTGGCGCTGATCGCGGTACTGCTGCTCATCCCCTCCGCCCTGGGCTATGTGGCCACCCGGGTCAACTACGATATCCTCACCTATCTGCCCCAGGACCTGGAGTCCTCCCAGGGGGAGCGGCTGCTGGAGGAGCCCTTCCACATGGCGGCTACCAGTATGCTCATTGTGGAAAACATGCCGGCGGCCTACACCAACGACCTGGTCAACGAGATCAAAAAGGTACCCAACGTGTCCAACGCCGTGTGGCTGTCCAACGCTGTAGGCATTCAAATCCCCATTGATTTCATACCCGTCAATCTGAGGGATATGTTTTACGCCGGGGACGCCACTATGATGATCGTCCAGTACGGCAAGTCGGGGGCCGACGAGGAGACCATGGAGGCCATCCAGGCCGTTCGGGATATCTGCAACGAGAAGTGCTTCCTGGCCGGTTTCTCGGTGGTCATCAAGGACACCAAGGACCTGGTGGACCGGGAGCTGCCCGTCTATGTTGGGCTGGCGGTGCTGCTGTCCCTCATCGCCATGTCGCTGACCATGGAGTCCACCGTGCTGCCCTTCGTGTTTCTGGCCAGCATCGGTATGGCCATTGTCTACAACTTCGGCACCAACATCTTCCTGGGGCAGATCTCCTACATCACCCAGGCCATTGCCGCCGTTTTGCAGTTGGGCGTCACCATGGACTACTCCATTTTCCTCTACCACCGCTACCAGGAGGAGAAGGGAAACTATGAGGACAAGCGGGACGCCATGACCCAGGCCATTGTAGCCGCGTTCACCTCTCTGTCCGGCTCCAGCCTGACCACCATCGCCGGCTTTATCGCCCTGTGCTTTATGCGTCTCACCCTGGGCCGGGACATCGGCATCGTCATGGCCAAGGGGGTGGTGCTGGGGGTGGCCACCGTCATTCTGGTGCTGCCCGCCCTCCTGCTCCTGTTCGACAGGCAGATCGAGAAGCACAGGCACAAAAGCCTGCTGCCCGACTTTACCCGGGTCAACCGGTGGGTGGTCCGCCGCCGCCGGTGGCTGGCCGTCCTGTTCCTGCTGCTGTTCCCCCCGGCCCTCTACGCCCAGTCCCACGCCGGGGTGTACTACAAGCTGGACGAGGCTCTGCCCCAGGATATGGCCTCCATCGTGGCCAACAACAAGCTGAAGGACGAGTTTGACATGGCGGTGTCCCATTTCATCCTCCTGCGGGACGATCTGCCCGCCACCGACATGAACCAAATGGAGGAGGAAGTCCGGAAGGTGGACGGGGTCACCTCGGTGCTGTCCTACCACTCCATGCTGGGCTCCGGCATCCCCGACTTCTTCGTCCCGGAGGATATCCGAAACATGGTGAAACAGGGAGGGTGGCAGATGATGATGGTCAACTCGGAGTACGCCACCGCCTCCGATCAGGTATCCCGGCAGCTGAAGGAGCTGAATGCCATCGTAAAAGCCTATGACCCGGGGGCCCTGATCACCGGCGAGGCCGCCCTCACCGACGATCTGATCTCCACCTCCGCCGTGGACTTCCAGGTGACCAACTACATCTCCATTGCGGCCATTCTCCTCATCGTGGCCTGGGTGTTCCGGTCGTTGTCCATGCCCGTGGTGCTGGTGGCGGCCATTGAGCTGGCCATCTTCATCAACCAGGGCATCCCCTACTTCACCGGTACGGTGATCCCCTTTGTCTCTCCCACCATCATCGGCTGCGTCCAGCTGGGGGCCACGGTAGACTACGCCATCCTGCTGGCCACCCGCTTCCGGGAGGAGCTGCAGAGCGGGAAGGACAGGGTGGAGGCCATCGCTATCGCCGCCACCGCCTCCGACGGCTCCATCATCACCAGCTCCCTGGTCATGTTCTGCGCCACCCTGGGGGTGGGGCTCATCTCGGAGATTGAGATTATCAGCTCTATCTGCATTATGCTGGCCCGGGGCGCCCTGATCTCCGCCCTGGTGAGCATCTTCCTCATGCCGGCGGTGCTGTGCGTGTGCGAGCCCCTGTTCCAGAAGACCAGCCGGGGCTGGCGGCAGGCTGTCCCTGTTAAGGAGCACAAGCTCCGCCCCGCCGCCCACGCCTCCTGACAAAAAACGCTCCGTGTCCCGGATTGGGGCACGGAGCGCATCTATTCAGATATGGGCCGCCTGGTCCTGCCAGCCCAGGCGCAGGGCAACCTGGTGGAAGTAGGAGGACACGTCGTCCTTCATGCCGGTGTTCAGCCAGTCGATGATGTGCCCGAAGCAGGCACATTTGTGGTAGCGGATCAGCATTTCCTTTTCTGCCGGCCCCTGGCCAGCAAAGGCGGTTTCGGCGTATGTTTCCACCACATAGCGGCAGACCTCCATAAGGTAGCGCTCAAAGACGTCCCGACTTACGGAGTTGTAGATGTGGAGCACCGCCCGCTTGTGGTCCAGAACAAAGTCCAGCGCCGCGTCGAAGCTGTCCTCGATGGAGCCGATGGTGGGGTGGGCGGAGATCAGCGCCTGCACCCGCTCGGCAGTGATCTCCTCCAGGAGGGCGGGCAGATCCTGATAGTGGTAGTAGAAGGAGTTGCGGTTGATGCCGCAGGCCTCCACAATGTCCTTCACGGTGATCTTGTTCAGGGGACGCTCGTCCAGCAGCTCAATGAAGGTCTCTTTAATGGCTTTTTTAGTAAAGTTTGGCATCAAATCACCCTCCACTGCATCAAAAATCGCCTGTAAAACGCCGGCTAGCCGGGCTGTGCCCGGGCCACCAGGATAATATCCTCCCCAAAGCGGCTGATGGCGTCCCAGGGGATGTATTTGTCCTCCTCCCGGCCCAGCAGGCCGAAAAAGCGCCGCCGCCCGGGGACGACCAGGGCCTTTACCCGGCCGGTCTCCAGGTCGATCTCCATATCTCCCACATAGCCGTACCTGGTCCCGTCCTCCACGCTGATGACCTCTTTATACCGCAGATCTGCGATTCTGGTATCCATATCCATCCCCTCCAAGCTTGTTCCTTGACTCAGCATATGCGGGAGAGGGGATGTCCTATACGGGGTGTTCCAGGCGAAAAGGTTATCATTTAGTCTAGCATATCCCGTATTGATTGTCAAATGGGCAGGCGCCCCGTGCCTGGGTTAAGGAAACCTTCATGAAATCTTAATCTTCCTGCTGCTATGTCCTTAAGGAAACTCTGATATCCTTATGGACAGAGAAAACGAGAGGAGGAGCGGGATATGGATTGGCTGTTTCCTGCCGCCCTGGCCCTGACGGGGACCATGGGAATTTTGATGACGCTGTGGGGGTTGTGGTATCTGATCTCCGGTCTGGCCTGTGTACGCAAGCCTGCGGACTACGGGTTTCACCCGGCCCAGACCAGATTTGCGGTGCTCATCGCTGCCCGGAACGAGGAGCTGGTGATCGGTCCCCTGATTAACAGCCTGCTCACCCAGGACTACCCGGCGGACCTGTACGATATCTGGGTCATCCCCAACAACTGCACCGACAACACCGCCCTGGCTGCCCGAAACTTTGGCGCCAAGGTACTGGAGTGCACCGTGCCAGTGAAGAGCAAGGGGGAGGTCCTCCGCTTCGCCTACAATCGCCTCCGGGGCCGTCAGTACGACGCCTGGCTGGTCTTTGATGCTGACAATGTGGTGGACTCCCACTTCCTGGCCGAGATGAACAACGCCCGGCTCACCGGCGTCCAGGCGGCCCAGGGTTACCGGGACAGCAAGAACCCTTACGACACCGCCGTCTCCGGCTGCTCCTCCATCTACTACTGGATGATGGACCGCTTCCACAATGGCGGCAAGGCGGGGATGGGGCTGTCCGCCATGATCGGCGGCACCGGCTTCATGGTGACCCAGCGGCTGCTGGACAAGCTGGGGGGCTGGCGCACCGAGACCATCAGCGAGGACCTGGAGCTCACCGCCCAGGCTGTGCTGGCGGGGGAGCGGGTGGCCTATGTGCCCAAGGCGGTTACTTACGACGAGCAGCCCCTCACCTGGGAGCAGTCCTTCACCCAGCGCCGCCGCTGGTCCAGTGGCACCCTCCAGGTGGCCCAGCGTTATCTGCCCGACCTGGGGGAGCAGCAGTCCCAGCGGCCCCGGCTGGCCCTCTTCGATTTTGAGTTTACGCTCCTGCTGCCCGCCTACCAGCTGGCCGCTCTGGCCGGGCTGGCGTGTACCGCCCTTACCGCCTCCCTGGGCGGAAAGAGCCTGGTGGCCGCCCTGTTCCTGGGGCTGGCCGGGGCCTGCGGCAACATCGCCTGGGCCGCCCTCACCGCCACCGCCGCCGCCGGGATTGTCATTACCCTGGAGGGCAAATGGGACCGCCGGCTGTGGAAGGGGCTGGCCGCCTACTGGCTGTTTCTGCTCACCTGGCTGCCCATCACCGCCGCCAGCTTCTGGAAAAAGACCACCGTCTGGGAGGAGATCCGCCACACCCGGACCATGGCCCCCCAGCTGCCGGGAAGATGACCTGAAGATTGACATCCCTTCCCGCAATTGTTATAATACCGCTCAAACGTGCCTTTGGCATGAATTGGGGGGTCATCTGCTTGACGGAAGCCGTCTATCAGGAATTAAAGGTCCTTTGGGACTATATGCGCTTGGACATGGAGCTTCGGCTGTCGGACTGCATCGTCGGGTTTGGCTGCATCAATGACACCATTCCGGTCCGGTGCGCCCAGCTCTACCGGGAGGGCTGGGCGCCCAGGGTGCTGTTCACCGGAGGGTTGGGCCGGAATACCCTGGGCCGCTGGACCCAGACGGAGGCGGAGCGCTTCGCGGCCATCGCCGTGAGGGAGGGCGTACCGGAGACGGCGATCCTTTTGGAGGACCGCTCCACCAACTCGGCGGAAAATATTCTGTTTACCCGGGAGAAGCTGGAGCGGGCGGGGCTGGCCCGGGGACGGCTCATCTGCGTCCACAAGCCGTTCATGACACGGCGGCTGTACGCCGCCATGAAGGTCTATTGGCCGGAGGCGGACGCCATTTATACCTCCCCCCAGATCACCCTGGAGGAGCATATTCGCAACTCGATGGACCAGGGGTTGACGGAACAGTCGGCCATTGATATTATCGTGGGAGATTTTCAGCGTATGGAGGTCTACGCCCGGAAGGGGTATCAGATTCCGCAGGAGATCCCACCCCGGGCCTGGGAAGCCTTTTACAGCCTGGTGAAGCAGGGCTGTACCAGTGAGCTGGTGGAACCTGTCTTGTAAAAACCGACCATAAAAGACCGGTAGCTGAGCTTTTTTAACGAATGATTGGGATACAAAACTCACATAAATGTTCCGCAACTTTTTGGGAAGAATAACGTTCAATGATCGGTTTTGTATTGTCTATGGACAAGGCGAGCTGCCTAATATTTTGCCAAAAGGATGATACGCCTTGCCGTGTATGCTGAACTTCAAAGACAGCGTATGTTCCGTCGTCGATGCTGCGGGTGGGCAAGGGAATGGCCGTATGCGCAGGAACAATCAGGCCAACATCATATCTTAATTGTTCTGCCGGTGTGATAGTCGGGTCATCCAGCGGAATACCTAATATAGTGCTTTTCTTGTGAAATAGGCCGTGCTGCGCTAAAAAGGCCTTCAAATTCTCCATTAGCTGATGATTTTCGGGTCCGTATGCCCCAATGCGGCGCATATAAGCTATGGTAACACCCTGAAATGTCTCGAATTTCAAAATGATTTGCCTCCAAATTATATTTAATTTTCTGGCCAGATAAACTGATCATACAGGCAATTAAAATGAATTTCAAGCATTTTTTAAATAAATTGAAGGCCCGCCCCATTGGGGCGGGCCTTCGGTTTGTGATTTACTTGGCCAGAACCTTCTTCAGGCGGGCAAAGCGGGGCAGGGAGTGCTCGGTGGGGGCCTTGGCGTCGCCCTGGATCAGGGGCAGGGCATAGTCGATAAAGGCCTGGGTGACGCCGTTCTGGTCGGCGTTGATCCACTCAAGGGGGACCTTCTTCTCGAAGTTGGCCACCTCGGACAGGTTGAACAGCTTGGTCTCGCACTTGTAGCCGCCCTCGCGGGTGCAGACAAAGCCCACCATCTTGTCGGTCTCGCCGGCCACGGCGGCCTCCACGGCGGTCTTGCCGGCCAGGAAGGACTCGTCGATGTCGGTGCGGGAGGCCACGTGGGCGCCGCAGCGCTGGAGCAGGCTGAGCTCGATGCCCCGGACCTTGGCGCCGGTTTTTTCCTTGCAGACCTGGGCCAGCAGAGCGGCCAGGCCGCCCAGCTGGGCGTGGCCGAAGCCGTCGGTGGCGGAGGTCTTGGCCTCGGAGACGAAGGAGCCGTCGGCGTAGTGGATGCCCTCGGAGACCGCCACGATGCAGTTGCCGTTGGCCTTATAGATGCGCTCCACGTCGGCGAGGAACTTGTCCATGTCGAAGTCCACCTCGGGGAGGTAGACCAGGTCAGGGGCGCAGCCCACCACACCGGCCAGGGCGGCAGCGCCGGCCAGCCAGCCGGCGTGACGGCCCATGATCTCGATGATGGTCACCATGCCGGTGTCGTACACCCGGGCATCCTTGTACACCTCGGCGCAGGAGGTGGCGATATACTTGGCGGCGGAGGCGAAGCCGGGGCAGTGATCGGTGCCGAACAGGTCGTTGTCAATGGTCTTGGGCACGCCCATGATGCGGCACTCATAGCCCACCTTCTGCATATACTTGCTGACCTTGTTGCAGGTGTCCATGGAGTCGTTGCCGCCGTTGTAGAAGAAGTAGCGCACGTCGTACTTTTTAAAGATCTCCAGGATGCGCTTGTAGTCGGTGTCGTCCACGTCGGGGTCGGCGATCTTGTAGCGGCAGGAGCCCAGCTCGGAGGAGGGGGTGTTGAGCAGCAGCTCCAGCTCCTTGGCGTCCTCCTGGCCCATGTCGTACAGCTTGTCGTTGAGCACGCCCTTGATACCGTGGGCCGCGCCGTAGACGGCGGTGATGTCAGGGCAGTCCAGGGCGGTGCGGATTACGCCGTAGGCGCTGGCGTTGATGACGGAAGTGGGGCCGCCGGACTGGCCGATAATCAGGGCGCCCTTTAATGTGTTGCTCATGTTGATTACCTCCAAAATTCAAAATATCCTTTGCGGAGCAGGTAATAGTTCTTAACAGGGCCATTATAGCAAAAACTTTTATTCTTGTAAACGGGAAGAATAGCTGACCCTGACTTGAATTTTAAGGCTTATAATGGTAAAATCAGAGTGATATGAGCAGCGAATAAGGAGTGTGGCACCATGGAACGTGAGATATTGCTGTTGGGGGACCCCCGCTTATACGAGGTGTCTGAAGCGGTAAAGCAGGAGGAGCTGGAACAGATGAGGCCTGATTTTACCGATTTGTTTGACTGCATTAAGGGAATCCGCCGGGACTACGGCTTTGGCCGCGCCATCGCGGCGCCGCAGATCGGCGTAAAAAAGCGGCTAATCTGCATGCTGACAGATAGGCCGTATGTGATCCTCAATCCGTCCCTGGAGTTCGTAGGGGACGAGATGATGGAGGTGATGGACGACTGCATGTCTTTTCCCAATCTATTGGTGCGTGTGAGGCGCTACAGACACTGCATTCTGCGATATCTTGACGAAAACTGGCAGGAGCAGGAGATGAACATAGATGACGACATGTCAGAGCTAATTCAGCACGAATATGACCATTTAGACGGTATTTTAGCCACAATGCGGGCAATTGACAGCCGATCCTTTGTGATGAAGCGTGCATAATGATAACATATCCATTCTCACAAATCCCACAAAACTCCTGCCTGTCCGGCGGGAGTTTTTTCCCGCTGGTATGTTGCAATCTGGGGAAAATGTGGTAAAATATAAGGGACTAAATTATAAGGAGGTTATTCCCATGCCCCTTGTTACTTCTACCGAAATGTTCAAGAAGGCCTATCACGGCGGTTACGCCATCGGCGCCTTCAACGTCAACAACATGGAGATCATCCAGGGCATCACCGAGGCCTGCCGCGAGGAGAAGGCCCCTGTGATCCTCCAGGTCTCCAAGGGCGCCCGCGCCTACGCCAACCGCACCTACCTGGTGAAGCTGGTGGAAGCCGCCGTCATCGAGTGCCCCGAGATTCCCATCGTGCTCCATCTGGACCACGGCGACACCTTCGAGACCTGCAAGTCCTGCATCGACGACGGCTTCACCTCCGTCATGATCGACGCCAGCTCCAAGCCCTTCGCCGAGAACATTGAGATCACCAAGGAAGTCGTCAAGTACGCCCACGACCACGGCGTGGTCGTCGAGGCCGAGCTGGGCGCCCTGGCCGGCGTAGAGGACGAGGTCAACGTCTCCGCCGAGGCCTCCCACTACACCCGCCCCGAAGAGGTGGAGGAGTTCGTCTCCAAGACCGGCTGTGACTCCCTGGCCATCGCCATCGGCACCAGCCATGGCGCCTTCAAGTTCAAGCCCGAGCAGTGCACCCGCAACGAGAAGGGAATCCTGGTGCCGCCTCCGCTGCGCTTCGACATCCTGGAAGAGATCGTCAAGCGTCTGCCCGAGTTCCCCATCGTGCTCCACGGCTCCTCCAGCGTGCCCCAGGAGTATGTGAAGATGGTCAACAGCCACGGCGGCAAGATGCCCGACGCTGTGGGCATCCCCGAGGAGCAGCTGCGCGAGGCCGCCAAGAGCGCCGTGTGCAAGATCAACATCGACTCCGACCTGCGCCTGACCATGACCGGCACCATCCGTCAGTTCTTCGACGAGCACCCCGACAAGTTCGACCCCCGCGAGTACCTCAAGCCCGCCCGGGCCAACATCAAGGAGACCGTTCGCCACAAGCTGGTGGACGTGCTGGGCTGCGCCGGCAAGGCCTAAATCATCCGCTTATGAAAGGGAGCGCTTTAAGCGCTCCCTTTTTCTGCACCGAAAAAGCGAGGACAGGACACAGACGAGGGGTTATACTTTGAGACAAGGAGTTGATGTTGATGGATTGGCTGAATCACTGGAACAAGGCGCTGGACTATCTGGAGGAAAACCTGGACGGGGAGATCGGCCTGGAGGAACTGGGGCGGCTGGCCGGCTGTTCCCCCTACCACTTCCAGCGGATGTTCTCCTACCTGGCGGGGGTTCCCCTGAAGGAGTACATCCGCCGGCGGCGCATGACCCGGGCGGCGGCAGACCTGCGGGCGGGGGAGAAGGTCCTCACTGTGGCCCTGCGCTATGGCTATGACTCGCCTACCGCCTTTAACCGGGCCTTTCAGACGGTCCACGGTGTGGCCCCATCTCTTGCAAAACAAGATGGCGTAAAGCTGAAAGCCTTTCCGCGCATTCGCTTCAAATTTGTACTCAAGGGAGATACAGAGATGGAGTATCAGATTGTGAAAAAGGATGCGTTTCGCATTGTGGGATTCCGTACCCCACTGTCCCCGGATGTAGAGGAGAGCTTTCAGGCGGTGCCTCGATTCTGGGGAGAGGCCGGACCCAAGCTGGGGGAGCTGATTCCCCTGATGGACCCTGAGATACCTGGAGTGTTAGGGGTAAGTACTTGCCATCGGGAGGAGGAAAACTACTACTATATCGCGGTGGCCTCCAATGCGCCGTCCCCGGAAGGTGCCCACGAGTGGACCGTCCCCGCCGCCACCTGGGCGGTGTTCTCCGGCACAGGCCAACAGCCCACCGCCATCCAGGAGCTGCAAAAACGGGTTGTCACCGAATGGCTGCCTGATTCGGGCTACGAGTGGGCCCAGGCCCCGGATGTGGAGGTCTACCTGAACGAACCGGGCGCGGAGGAACAGCGGTTTCAGGTCTGGCTGCCCATCCAGAAGGCGAGTGGTAAATAAAAGCTAGTTTTTGTTGACCAAACAGCCCTGTGGAGCTCATTCCATAGGGCCGTTTTGCGCCATGTTAAGTTTGGTTGACAGATTTCCAGGGCCTTTTGGTTGACGCTGCGGGGCAAAATCTGCTATTGTGGGGGGCAGACAAGGAGGTTTTTCCATGAACTTTGCAGAACACTTAACGGCCCTGCGGAAACAACGGGGCTGGTCCCAGGAGGAGCTGGGCAATCAGATCGGCGTCACCCGGCAGACGGTGTCCAAATGGGAGATGGGGCAGAGCACCCCAGAGCTGGAGAAGCTGGTGGAGCTGTCCCGGCTGTTTGGGATGTCCATCGACCAGCTGGTGGGCCTGGAGGAAACGGACAGGGAGGGAGCAGCTTCCCCGTACCGTCAAGCTCGCTCAGAGGTAAGGTCCCCGGGTGTGTGCTATGAATATATCAGCCCTATAAAGGTATTTAGCCTGCCATTGATCCACATCCGTCTGGGCTACGGTCCCCAGCTGGCCAAGGGGATCATCGCCATCGGCAACTGCGCCGTGGGAGTGGTGGCCATCGGCAGCGGCTCCCTGGGGCTGATTGCTTTTGGCGGCCTCAGCCTGGGACTTCTCCTCGCTTTCGGAGGGCTCAGTCTGGGTCTGGTGGCGCTGGGCGGCGTGGCTGTTGGCGGTTTCGCCGTGGGCGGCTGCGCCATAGGCCAGTGGCTAGCTGCGGGCGGCGGGGCCTTTTCCAACTACCTGGCCATCGGCGGGGGAGCCTGGTCCGGCGGTCTGGCCATCGGCGGCTCGGCCTATGGACACATTGCCATCGGGACGAATGAGGCATCCGGCTGGTTCCCCATCCTGCTGGGGGGCGGATATACGATGGAGGAGGTTTGGGGGCTGGTCAAAGCACAGTTTCCCCATATGTGGGGCTGGGTCAGGGACCTGATCCAGTGGGCGCTGGGCTAAAACCGGCGTGCGAAGCCGCACGTTTGGCACAGGGGCTCCCGGGCCTGCCCCTGCGAGAAACCGTCATACACCGCCCGAGCCCTGGGAGTGTCCAGAATCTCCTCCAGGGTATTTTGGAACAGGTTCCCCAGCGGAATATCGCCCTCGTGGTCCAGGCAGCAGGGCACCACTGTCCCGTCCACCAGCACCCCCACCTGGTCCCGAAGGCCGTAACAGAAAGTGGGGGCCTGTCCATCGCTGGCGGACAGGTCGGGCCAGTCGAACCGCTCTCCCCACTCCAAAAAGATGTTGGGGGCGAGGGTGGTCCCCCGCCGGCCCTCGGTCCAGGGGGGAGGGAAGGCCTCCTCCAGGGCGGCCAGAATGTCCCCGTTGAGGCGGCCACTCCCGTGGGCGTCCCCCAGGTTCCACAGCCGTAGGGCGCACTTCTTTCCCGCCTCCCCGGCCGCCTTGGCGAAGGAGAGGCACCCGGCCAGATAGTCCGCCAGCCCCTCCCGTTGGTTCCCCTCGAAGGAGTGGAGGGAGACGCTCACCTTCTCCACCGCCGGGCAGGACAGCAGAAGATTTTGCCACTGCCTCAGCAGCGTGCCGTTGGTGGTAAGCATGACCTTAAAGTTCAGCGCTTCTGCCTGGGCCAGAATGGCGTCCAGCCGGGGGTGGAGCAGCGGTTCCCCCATGAGATGGAGGTACAGGTACTCCGTATGGGGCCGAAGCCTGGCGGCCAGGACCCGGAAGTCCTCCGGGGACAGAAACGCGGTCGGCCGGCGGGTGCCCGGACAGAACACACAGGACAAATTGCAGATATTTGTGATCTCCAGATAGGCTTTGCGGAGGGTCCTCACCGGCCCCGCCCCCTTTCTCACCCCATCCTACCATGGGGGCGGGTTCAGGTCAACGGTTTACCCCTAAGATGTGCAGAAAACGCACTACCTGAGCTGGATAGGTGGACAGGGGGCGGTAGTCCGCGTCGTCGGAGTGGGCAGCTACCAGGATGTTCTCCGGGAGGGCTGAGCCGTCCACCGCCACCACCACCGGATTGTGGGAGAAAATGCCGCCAGCAAAGCTGATCTGGACAAAATCACCGGGGCAGAGTTCTCCTATGGAGATCTCCGCGCCCACAGGGCCAGGGCTCTCCTTGCGCCGGGTGAGGAAGTTGTAAAAAAAGGGTACCCCCGTCCAGGCGGGAGCCCGGCTGTACTGGCTGTTGTAGTACCAGCCAAAGGTGGGTGTGTAGTTCATCACCCCGGAGCCGGCATAGAGGCACTGGGATGCGAAGTTGGTGCAGTCGCCTCCTAGGGCGTCGAAGTTGTAAAAATCCGGGTTCCGGTGGTAGGCCCAGCGGTGGGCGTAGGCCACCGCCGCCTCCCGGTCGTAGGGACGCAGCGTCATAACAGGACCTCCTTTTTTTCATGCTATTCAGACGCGGTGGAAGCTGTGCCCGACCCCGTTTGAATTTTATGAAAAAAGGGCTTTTCTTTTTGTATATTCATGTATATAATATTTTAGGAAGTTTATGGACCAAAATTAGGAGGCCGTACCTATGACAAGAAGCAGCGCGAGAGAGATCGCCGTTCATATTATTTTTGCTCTGGGCTTCGACACCCGCAGCGCCCAGGAGATCCTGGACGCGGAGCTGACCCGGGAACGTTTTCAGGAGCTGGCGGAGGAGCTGCCCCTCTACGCCCAGTTTCCCAACGAGAAACAGGAGCGGTACATACGGGAGCTGGTGCAGGGGGTATTCGCCCACGGCCCGGAGCTGGACGACTGCATCAGCCGCTACTCGGTAGGCTGGGCCTTCGCCCGTATCCCCCGTATGGCGGCGGCGGTGATGCGCACCGCCATGTACGAGGTACTCTACATGTCTGATATCCCCAACGCCGCCGCCATCAACGAGGCGGTGGAGATCGCCAAGAAGTACGAGCCGGCGGAGGTGGTGTCCTTTGTCAATGGAATTCTGGGCACCTTCGTCCGCGCGGAGTTTGAGGACACCCCGCCCAAGCCGGAGAAGAAGGCCCCGGAGGGGGAGGAGTAATGCCGGTTTTAGGGCTGGATACCAGCAACTACACTACCTCTGCCGCCCTCTTTAACGGGGAGACAGGGCGGAATATCGGCCGTCTGCTGGACGTGCGCCCCGGCGAGCTAGGCCTGCGGCAGAGCGACGCCCTGTTTCAGCACGTGAAGCGCCTGCCCCGGCTGCTGGAGGAGCTGCTGGGGGAGAGGCAGGGCATTCTGGCCGTGGGGGCGTCCACCCGCCCTAGGGCGGTGGAGGGCTCCTATATGCCCTGCTTTCTGGCGGGGGAGAGCCAGGGCCGGGGGATCGCCGCGGCGCTGGGGGTGCCCTTTTACGCCCACTCCCACCAGCAGGGACACCTGGCCGCCGCCGCCTGGTCCGCCGGGCGGCCGGACCTCCTCGACGCCCCCTTCCTGGCCTGGCACCTGTCGGGAGGCACCACGGAACTGCTGCTTGTAAAGCCAAAAGACTATACAGTGGAGGCCGAAATCATCGGCGGCACCAGCGACATCTCCGCCGGACAGCTTATCGACCGCACCGGCGTGCTGCTGGGGCTGCAATTCCCGGCGGGGAAGGCGCTGGACGAGCTGTCCCAGCAGGACGGGGCCGCCTTTGCCTTTTCAGTTAGGCTGGACGGGCTGACCTTCTCCCTGTCCGGGATGGAGAACCAGGTGAAGGCCCTGGCGGAGCGGGGGGAGTCAAAAACCGCCATCGCCCGCTTCGCCATCGCCACTGTCACCGGCGTGGTCCGCCGGGCCACTCAGGAGGCCCAGAAGCAGCATCCCGGCCTGCCGGTGCTGTGCTCCGGAGGGGTGGCCTCCAACACCCACCTGCGGGAGGTGCTGGCCGAAACCTGCGGGGCCATCTTCGCCCAACCAAAATATTCCACCGACAACGCCATGGGGACGGCCATCCTCACCTGGCGGGCGCTGAAAGCGGGGGAGAGGCCGTGAGAGAGGACGCCGTCTTAACCCCCAGCCAGGTGGGCCAGTATTTGAAAACCATGATGGACCGGGACCAGCTCTTGTCCCGGCTGCTGGTGCGGGGGGAGCTGTCCAACTATAAAATGTACCCCTCGGGGCACCACTATTTTACCTTGAAGGACGGGGAGGGGGCTCTGCGGTGCGTCATGTTCCGCAGCGACGCCCAGTCCCTGCGCTTCCGGCCGGAAAACGGGATGCAAGTGATTGCCGCCGGTCGGGTGACCGTCTTTCCCCGGGATGGCCAGTACCAGCTGTACTGCGCCCGGCTCACCCCCGAGGGGGTGGGAGACCTGGCTCTGGCCTTTGAACAGTTGAAGGAAAAGCTGGCCAGAGAGGGCCTCTTTGACCCAGCCCACAAGAAGGAGATACCAGTATTTCCCAGGAAAATTGCCCTGATTACCTCGCCTGCTGGGGCGGCGGTGCGGGACATGATCCGCATTCTGGGGGCCCGCTGGCCTCTGACGGAGGTGGCGGTAATCCCGGTGCGGGTCCAGGGGGCGGAGGCCCCCCAGGAGATTGCCGCCGCCATCCAGTGGGCCAACCTCCACCGGGCGGCCGACCTGATTATTACCGGCCGGGGGGGCGGCTCCATGGAGGACCTGTGGGCCTTCAACGAGGAGGTGGTGGCCCGGGCCATCTACCGCTCAGAAATCCCAGTGATTTCCGCCGTGGGCCACGAGCCCGACGTGACCATCGCCGACTTCGTGGCCGATCTGCGGGCGTCCACGCCCTCCAACGCCGCCGAGCTGGCCGTCCCCGACCAAAACGAGATATACATGTCCCTTCTGGGGGAACGGGAGCGGCTGGAGGGGGCGTCTACTGCCCGTCTGGCCCGGTACCGGCAAACGCTGGACCGGCTGGCCGCCAGCCGCCCCATGACAGAGCCGGCCTCCTATTTCCGGGAGAAGCGGCTGCTGCTGGACTACCAGTCCAGCCGGCTGGCCCACGGCCTGCGCCACTCCGCCGCCGGTCAGCGGGAACGGTTGTCCGCCCTGTCCGCCGCCCTTCCCAACAGCGCGGCCCGGACCGTCGCCCAGCGCCGGGAGCGGCTCACTTCGCTAGCCGCTTCCCTGGACGCCATGAGCCCCCTGAAGGTGCTGGGCCGGGGCTACGCCATCGCCCAGCGGGAGGACGGAAAGGCGGTGGTCTCCACCGCCGACGTGGCCTCCGGAGACAAGTTGAAATTGACCCTATCGGACGGCAGTGTGGACTGCCGGGTAGTATAGGAAAGGAGAACGCCAATGGCCGCAAAGAAGAAGTTGGATTTTGAGGGCTCCATGGCCCGGCTGGAGGAGATTGTGTCCCTGCTAGAGAAGGGAGACGCCCCTTTGGAACAGGCTATGTCCCTCTTTGAGGAGGGGGCCAGGCTGCTGCGGGAGTGCACCAAGCAGCTGGACGAGGCAGAGCAGAAGGTGAGCCTGCTCACCGCCGGAAAAGACGGAGAGGTCGTGGAGGAACCCTTCGGGGGAAAGAACTGACATGGGAAATGCCTTTACAGATAGAATGGCCCGGGATCAGGCCTTGATTGAGGACTATCTGGCCCGCGCCTTCGCCTCGGAGGCCCGCCACGCCGACCTACAGGAGGCCATGGAGTACTCCCTGCTGGCCGGGGGCAAGCGCATCCGCCCGGTGTTGACCCTGGAGACCTGCCGCCTGTGCGGTGGGGATGTTCAGGCGGCGCTGCCCTTCGCCTGCGGGGTGGAGATGGTCCACACCTACTCCCTGATCCACGACGACCTGCCTGCCATGGATAATGACGACCTGCGCCGGGGCCGGCCTACCAACCACATCGTCTACGGGGAGGCCACCGCCATTCTGGCGGGGGACGCCCTGCTTACCGCCGCCTTCGAGCAGCTGACAAAGGCCAATCTCTCCGCCGACCGCGTGGTGGAAGCGGTGGGCTGTCTGTCCCATGCCGCCGGCTCCGCAGGCATGGTGGGTGGACAGGCTCTGGATATGGCCGGGGAGGGCCGGGCTCTGGATCGGGAGGAGCTGGAGCTGCTCCAGAGTTTAAAGACAGGGGCTCTCATCTCCGCCGCCGCCGAGCTAGGCTGTATCGCCGCCGGCGGGACCCCGGAACAGCGGGGGCGAGTACGGGCCTACGCTCAGGCCCTGGGCCGGGCCTTCCAGGTCCGGGACGACATGCTGGACGTCATCAGCTCCCAGGCGGAGCTGGGCAAGCCGGTAGGCTCCGACCAGACCAACGAGAAAAACACCTTTGTCACCACTCTGGGGCTGGAGGGCTGCGCCACTCTGGTGGAGGAGCTGACCCGGCAGGCCGTTGAGGCGATGGATGGCTTTGCCCAGCCTGAGTTCCACGTCTGGCTGGCCCGCTCCCTGGCCCAGCGGACAAAATAAGTCCAGATTTCCGGGAGGAATCATACTTTGACTGTGCCCGAAGAAAAAACCGAACCCATCCTCTCCCGCCTGACCGATCAGGAGGGGGAGGCTTTGTGCGCCCGGCTGCGCCAAGAGCTCATAGAGGATGTGTCCAAAACCGGGGGCCATCTGGCCTCCAACCTGGGGGCGGTGGAGCTGACGGTGGCCCTTCACCGGGTGTTTGATACCTCATCGGACCGGCTGGTCTTTGACGTGGGCCACCAGTGCTACGCCCACAAGCTCATCACCGGGCGAACCCTGGACACCCTGCGTCAGTACGGCGGCGTCGCCGGGTTCCCTAAGCCCAACGAGAGCATCCACGACGCCTTTATCGCCGGCCACGCCTCCAACTCGGTGGCGGTGGCCCTGGGGATGGCTAGGGCCCGCGACATGCTGGGAGAGGACTACAAGGTGATTGCCCTCATCGGCGACGGCGCCCTCACCGGCGGGCTGGCCTACGAGGGGCTGTCCAACGCGGGGGAGTGCGGCCGGCAGCTGCTGGTCATCCTCAACGACAATGGCATGTCCATCACTCCCAATGTGGGGGGCGTAGCGGAGCACCTGGCCAAACAGCGGCTGAAACCCCAGTACCTCACCTTCAAAAAGCACTACCGCCGGATCATGAACGCCACCGCCCCCGGCCGGGCGGTCTATAAGGTCACCCACCGGGTCAAGCAGGCCTTGAAGCAGTTCCTGCTGCCCTGTAGCATGTTCGAGGATATGGGCTTCCGCTACCTGGGGCCGGTAGACGGCCACAACCTGCCCTTCCTGACCAGGCTTCTGCGGTACGCCAGAGAGATCGACGAGCCGGTGCTCCTCCACGTCAAAACGGTAAAGGGCAAGGGGTTCCTGCCCGCCGAGGCGAACCCGGACGCCTTCCACGGCGTGGCCCCCTTCGACCCCCTCACCGGAAAGCTGAAGCGGGAGCCGGGGGAGAATTTTTCCGCTGTCTTTGGCCGGACCCTGACCCGGCTGGCCGCTCAGGACAGGCGGGTGTGCGCCATTACCGCTGCTATGACCGGGGGAACGGGGCTGGAGAAGTTTGCTGAGAAGTTCCCGGACCGCTTCTTTGACGTGGGCATCGCCGAGGGCTGCGCCGCAGCGATGGCCGCCGGAATGGCCAAGCAGGGAGCCATTCCTGTGTTCGCGGTGTACTCCACCTTCCTCCAGCGTTCCTATGACATGCTGATCCATGACATGGCCATCGACAACCTCCATGTGGTGCTGGGGGTGGACCGGGCCGGACTGGTGGGAGACGACGGCGAGACCCACCACGGCCTCTTCGACGCGGCCTTTCTGGATACTGTGCCCAACATGACGGTGCTGGCCCCCGCCAGCTTCGCCGAGCTGGAGGTCATGCTGGAGCGGGCCCTGTTCCAGATCGAGGGCCCGGTGGCTGTGCGCTACCCCCGGGGGGGCGAGGGCAGATACACCGGGACGGGGGGCGAGGACCCCTCGGTCATCCTGCGCTGGGGCGGCGACATCACCCTGGTGAGCTACGGAACAGAAATCAACTGCGTTCTGGAGGCCGCCGACCTGCTGGAGCAGCGGGGGATCCAGGCCGAGGTGGTTAAGCTGAACCAGATTACGCCGCTGGTCTCCGACTTGGTCGAGCTCTCCGTCCGCAAGACAGGGGTTCTGCTGGTGGCCGAGGAGCAGGGCGCCCGGGGCGGCGTGGGCCAGCGGCTGGCCGCCCGGCTGGAGGAGGCCGGTCTGCCTGCCAGGGTGGTTTTGGTCAACTGCGGCGAGGGCTTTGTCCCCCATGGGGCGACCGGACTGCTGAAACAGGATCTGTCCCTGGACGGGGCTGGAATTTTCAAAAAAGCGTTGGAGGTGTTGGGCCGTGGCCAGACAGAGGCTTGATATCGCAATGACCGAGCTGGGCCTGGCAGACAGCCGGCAGAAGGCACAGGCCCTCATTATGGCCGGCGAGGTCTACGTCAACGGCCAAAAGCAGTTGAAGGCGGGAGCTAACCTAGGGGCGGACGACACCGTGGAGGTGCGGACCAAGCACCCTCTGCGCTATGTGAGCCGGGGAGGTCTGAAGCTGGAAAAGGCCATGGGGCTGTGGCCCATCGACTTGGAGGGTAAGGTCTGCGCCGATATTGGGGCCTCTACCGGTGGTTTTACCGACTGTATGCTCCAGAACGGGGCCAAACTGGTGTACGCCGTGGACGTGGGCTACAACCAGCTGGACTGGAAGCTGCGTACCCATCCCCAGGTGGTGTGCATGGAGCGGACCAACGCCCGGTACCTCACCAGGGAGCAGATCCCGGAGCCGCTGGACTTTTTCTCCGTGGACGTTTCCTTTATCTCCCTCAGCCTGATTTTGCCCGCTCTGAGGCCGCTGATGAAAGAGGATGGCCAGGCGGTCTGCCTGGTTAAGCCCCAGTTTGAAGCCGGAAAGGACAAGGTGGGCAAAAAGGGGGTGGTCCGGGACCCGGCCATCCACTTGGAGGTGCTGGAGCACTTCCTGGACCACGCCGCCCAGGCGGGATTTGCGGTGAGAGACATCACCTTTTCCCCCATCAAGGGCCCGGAGGGCAACATCGAATATTTGGGATATCTTCAGGCGGGGGAGGGTCCCGTGTACACGGGGGATTTGAGGGCTCTGGTCGAGCAGTCCCACAGTGTTTGGAAGGAGAAGCAGGCATGAAGATCGTACTCAGCTCCAACCCCTACCGGGACAAGGGGATGCGGGTGGCACTGGAGGCCAAGCGAATTCTGGAGCACGCCGGCGCCCAGACCGTTCTGTGCCTGCCCTTCCAGCCCAAGAAGGGGGACCGGCTGGAGCTGCCCCGCCAGGTTCCCCTGTCCCTGTTGGAGAAGGAGCTGCCCACCGCCGACCTGCTGATCTGCTTCGGCGGCGACGGCACTATCCTCCACGCCGCCCGGGACGCCACCATGTGCGGCGTGCCCATTCTGGGCGTCAACACCGGGAGCGTGGGCTTTATGGCAGAGCTGGAACGGGGCGAGCTGCCCCTGCTGACTCCGCTAGCTCATGGTATGTACACCATCGAGGAACGGATGATGCTGGACGTCCGTGTGCTCCGGGGGAACAAGGTCATCTATGAGGACTCCGCCCTCAACGACGCGGTCATCTCCAAGGGCTCCATGGCCAGGGTGGCTGAGATGGAGGTGCTGGCAGACCGTGTAAAGGTGACTGGCATTACAGGGGACGGCGTCATCGTGGCCACCCCCACCGGCTCCACCGCCTACTCCATGTCGGCGGGCGGCCCCATCGTGGAGCCCACCTCCAAAAGCATCATCGTCACCCCGGTGTGCGCCCACCAGCTGGCCGCCAGAGCCATGGTGCTGGCCCCGGAGCGTGTAGTGACCGTTCAGCTTCCCAGAGGGAACCGCAAGTATTTATACTTGTCAGTTGACGGCGGCAAGGCCGTGCGCCTGACCGGCGGCGACCGGGTGGAGATCAGCCGGGGGGCACGTTCGACTCAGCTTGTGCGGCTGGCCGACCGCAGCTTTTATCAGGTCATCAATCAAAAACTGGGAGGATTGCTTCAATGAAGAATGTCCGACAGCGTGAGATCCTGAACATCATTCAGGAACAGGATATCGACACCCAGGAGCAGCTTCTGGAGGCGCTGCGGGCCAGAGGTTTTTCAACGACACAGGCGACGATTTCCCGGGATATTAAGGACCTCCGGCTGGTGAAGGAGCTCACTGGTTCGGGGGGATATCGGTATGCCTTGTCGGAGCGAAAGCTCCCCTCGGCCTTTGACGTCCGCCTGCGCAACATCTTCAAGGAGGGGGTGGTCTCGGTGGACGTGGCCCAGAATATTGTGGTGGTGCGCACTATGCCCGGCCTGGCCTCCGCCGCCTGCTCCGCCCTGGACGGCATGGACATCGACGGCATGGTGGGCAGCCTGGCCGGCGATGATACCGGCATCCTTATTATGCGGGACAGCACTCTGGCCCAGCAGTTCAGCGGCGAGGTCCACAAGCTGCTAAAATAGACAGAACAGGAGGGGAGGGCGATGCTTTCCCTGCTTCACATTGAGAATATCGCCATTATTGAGTCTGCAGATATCAGCTTTGACAGCGGCTTTAACGTACTCACCGGTGAGACGGGCGCAGGCAAATCCATTGTGATTGACGCCATCAGCGCAGTTCTAGGGGAGCGGACTAGCCGGGAACTGATCCGCACCGGAGCTAAGTCGGCGCTGGTCAACGCGGTGTTTACCGGCTTGCTGCCCCTGAAGTGGCTGGAGGACAACGGCTTTCCCCTAGAAGGGGAGGAACTGATGCTCCAGCGGGAAATTCAAGGGGACGGACGCAACGTATGCCGGGTAAACGGCCGGCCACTGACGGTGGCCCAGCTCCGGGAGCTGGGGCGGCAGCTGCTCAACATCCATGGCCAGCACGACGGTCAGCAGCTGCTGGACCCAGACTGCCACCTGGGCTATCTGGACAGCTTCGGCAAAACGGCTCCTCTGCTGGAGGACTACCAAACGGCCTACCGCTCCATGGCCGAACTGCGAAAAAAAATCGCTGCCCTGGAGATGGACGAGGCGGAGCGCTCCCGGAGAGTGGACACCCTGGAGTATCAGATTAGGGAGCTGGAACGGGCCGACCTCAAGCCCGGCGAGGACGAGGAGCTGGACGCTCGGAAAACACTGCTGCGCAGCTCCGGCAAGCTGATGGAGGCCATTCAGGAGGCCCAGTTCGCCCTGTCCGGCGGGGAGGACAGCCAGGGAGCCTGCGACCTCATTGGCGAGGCGGAGGGAGCTGTCCGCTCCGTGGTACGGCTGGGACCCCAGTTGGAGGAGCTGGGGGAGAAACTTACTAATCTGCGCTACGCCGCCGACGACGCAGCAGAGACCCTCCGGGACTTCGCCGACGAATTCGACTTCTCACCAGAGGAGCTGGACCGACTGGAGAGCCGGCTGGACGTGATCTACCGCCTGAAAAAGAAATACGGCCCCACGGTGGCCGACATGTTGGACTATCTGGAACAGTGCAGGGTGGAGCTGGAGCAGATCCAGGACGCCGACGACACCATTCAAAAGCTGGAAAAGGAGCTAGATAAGGCTAGAAAAGAGGCCCAGAAGAGGGGGGAGGGGCTGTCCAAGGCCCGGAAAAAGTCGGCGGACGAGCTGCAAAAGCGGGTACAGGAGGAACTGCGCCAGCTGGACATGCCCAAGGTGCAGTTTGTCACTGAGTTTGCCCCCAGCCCTGGCCAGGACGGCATGGATGATACCGGCATGGACCAGGTGCAGTTCCTCATGTCCGCCAACCTGGGCGAGGCCCTCAAACCCATCCAGAAGGTGGCCTCGGGCGGTGAGCTGGCCCGAATCATGCTGGCCCTAAAAAATGTGCTGGCCGAGGACGACGGCATCGGCAGCTTGGTCTTTGACGAGGTGGACACCGGCGTGTCAGGCCGGGCGGCCCAGAAGGTGGCGGAGAAGATGGCCGACGTGGCCCGTCGCAAGCAGGTGCTGTGTGTCACCCACCTGCCCCAGATCGCCGCTATGGCGGACACCCACTTCTCGGTGGAGAAGGGGGAGAAGAAAGGCCGCACCTTTACCAACGTGGCCCGGCTGGACCGGCAGGGCAGGGTGGACGAGTTGGCCCGGCTCATCGGCGGGGCTACTGTCACCGACTCGCTGCGTTCCAGCGCCTCTGAGCTGCTGGCTCAGGCAGAGACATACCGTAAGAAATAAAAAACGGGGCGCACAGCTTAGCTGTGCGCCCCGAAATGTTTTATCAGGCTTTGGGGATCGTCATAAAGTTGCTTACCTGGCCGTACAGGATAAAGGCCATGGCGATGGGAACGATGAACTTGATGCAGAAATTGAAGAATCCATACAGTCCGCCGCTCATCCTGTGGCCCTCCAGGTCCACCTCGTCCCGGACCAGCTTGGGTCCTACAAACCAGCCGATCCAGATGGACATGAGCAGCGCGCCCAGAGGCATGGCCACGCCCTCAGAGATGAAGTCCATAAAGTCCAGCCAGGAGCTGCCCAGATTTCGCCCGGTCTCGTGGAAGGGGATCCACAGGCCGTTGGAGCCCAGGCCGTCGGCGGCCACCAGGGCGGCCTCGACAAAGACCACCAGGCAGAGGATGGTGACCAGCTTTTTTCGGTCGGGGGTATGGCCCTTCAGTGCGATGCGGTCAGACAGGAAGGTGGCCAGCACCTCCAGCAGGGCAATGGCGGAGGTGATGGCGGCCAGAATGACCAGCAGGTAGAACAGCACGCCAAAGACGGGACCGGTGGGACCCATGGCATTGAACACGTCCTGGAGGGTGATGAACAGCAGCTTGGGGCCGGCTTTCTCAGAGCCAGCGCCGCCCAGAGCAAAGGCCGCGGGCAGAACCGCCATACCGGCCAGGATGGCCACGATGGTGTCAGAGATGATGACGATGAGGGAGTTCTTCACCAGGCTCTCCTTCTTGCTCAGGTAGGAGCCGTAGGTGACGGTGATGCCCATAGCCAGGGACAGGGAGAAGAACATCTGACCGCCAGCAGCGGAGAGGACGCCCAGGAAGCCCTTCAGGCTAGACAGGGGAGTAAAGTCGGGGGCAAACATGAAGGCCAGGCCCTCACCGGCCCCGGGCAGAGTGACGGCCCGGGCGATAACGATGACCAGCATGACGAACAGGGCAGGCATACCGATCTTGTTGAACTTCTCAATGCCGTCCTTGATGCCGCCCCGGATGATGAGGCAGCAGAGGAAGATGAAGAGAAAGGTGAAGGCGATGGAGCCGAACTGGTTGGTGAGCATGGAGCCGAAGGTGTCGCCGCCGGACATGCCAGCCATGGCGGCCACGCCGAAGGCCAGGTCGGCCAGGTTCAGGGACATATACTCGATGCAGTAGGCGCCCAGCACGGTGTAGAAGCTGAGGATCAGGAAGGGGGAGAGCATGGCCAAAAAGCCCAGGAAGGTGCCCATTCCCTTGTCCACCTGCTGATAGCTCACCAGCACGCTGCGACCGGCGCGCCGGCCGATGGCCAGCTCGCACAGCATAATGCTAAAGCCCACCGTGGCGGCCAGGATCAGGTAAATGACCAGAAAGGCGAAGCCGCCGTTTGCACCCATTTTGTAGGGGAAGGCCCAGATGTTGCCCAGACCCACCGCGGAGCCTACGGCAGCCATCAGGAATCCGAAATTGCTGCCCCATTGTCCTCTGTGATGATGTTCCATAGTTTCCTCCTGTTTACAATTTATTCACAGTGAAAATCCAGATAAGCGCCATTTTACCAGAAACATCCTCCTGCGTCAACAGTGAAAACGATAAAATAGTAGCAAAGAAGCGGCGATTTGTCAGGAAAAAGACGATAAAATGAACAAAACGAAAGTAGTCATTGCACTTTGGTCAGAGTTTAGTATAATAAATAGCGGCAAAACTATACTGATTTTAAGTGAGGGGAGAACAGCCCATGGACTATGCGAAGGAAAGCCTGCGCCTGCACGGCGAATGGAAGGGAAAAATTGAGGTGGTAGCCACTGTGCCTGCCAACGACAGGGAGTCCCTGTCCCTGGCCTACACCCCCGGGGTGGCACAGCCCTGTCTGGCCATCCAGGAGGACGTCACCAGAAGCTACGAGCTCACCCGGCGGCACAACCTGGTGGCCGTCATCACCGACGGCTCCGCCGTCCTGGGCCTGGGGGACATCGGCCCCGAGGCCGGTATGCCTGTGATGGAGGGCAAGTGCGTGCTGTTCAAGACCTTCGGCGGGGTGGACGCCTTTCCCCTGTGCGTCAAGACTAAGGATGTGGACGAGTTCGTCCAGACGGTATACAATATCTCCGGCTCCTTCGGCGGCATCAATCTGGAGGACATCGCCGCTCCCCGGTGCTTTGAGATCGAGCGGAAGCTGAAGGAGAAGTGTGATATCCCCGTCTTCCACGACGACCAGCACGGTACCGCCATCATCGCCCTGGCCGGGCTGACCAACGCCCTGCGGGTGGTGGGAAAGAGGAAGGAGGAGGTGCGGGTGGTCTTCTCCGGAGCGGGCTCCGCCGCCATCTCCATCACAAAGCTACTGCTGCTGGCCGGATTTACCGACATCACCCTGGTGGACAAGTTCGGCGCGGTGTACGAGGGCTGTGACCAGCTCAACTGGGCCCAGAAGGAGATTGCTAAGGTGACCAATCGGGAGAAACGCCAGGGCACGCTGGCGGACATGCTAGCGGGGGCCGACGTGTTTATCGGCGTCTCCGCCCCCAATCTGGTGACCCCGGAGATGGTGTCCACCATGAACAGGGACGCCATCGTGTTCGCTTGCGCCAACCCCACCCCAGAGATTTTCCCCGACGACGCCAAGGCGGGGGGAGCTCGGGTGGTGGCCACCGGTCGCAGCGACTACCCCAACCAGATCAACAACGTGCTGGCCTTCCCGGGGCTGTTCCGGGGGACGCTGGACGTCCGGGCCAGCGACATCAACGAGGAGATGAAGCTGGCCGCCGCCCGCGCCCTGGCCGACCTGATCTCTCCGGAGGAGCTGCGGGACGACTACATCATCCCCCAGGCCTTCGACCCCCGGGTAGGCCCCGCTGTGGCAAAAGCCGTGGCCGAGGCCGCCCGAAAGTCCGGCGTGGCGAGGATTTGATTGAAAGGGGAAACATCAATCGGTTCACTGAAAAAGACGAAGCAAGGTGGTGTTGAAATGTTTCATGAAATTTGTATCTACGAGGCAAAAATTGATAAACAGGATGAAATTGAAGCTTTAATGAAAGAGGTTGCCGCCTTCTACCGTTCACAGCCTGGAGTGATTGATGTGAAGTACATCAAACGCACACACCGGCAAGAGAGTTTTAACGCCGTCAAAGAGGGAAAAACGCCCATTCGCCTGACAAAATGGGTGGGCAAAGTCACATACATTCTGCACTGGACCCTTGAAGGCCCAGAAGCCCACGCCCGTGTTTCAAAGCTGGGCCTGGAGCGATTTTACAAAAGATGGAATCGCTGCTTGACAACCATGCCCAAAATACTATTGGGTGAGGATATCGTATAATACACACAAAAGGAGAGAGCATGAGCGTATTTTTCTATGGCTGCATCACTCTGGACGGCTACCTGGCCGACAAAAACCACGGGCTGTCCTGGCTCTACGAGACGGGGACCACGGAAGAGACCGGGTATGAGGACTTTTACCGGAAGATGGACGTGACCATCATGGGCAGGCGGACCTTTGAGGAGATCGCAAAGCTGGAGGACGCCGCCGCCGTCTACCCCACAACAGAGAACTATGTGTTCACCCACACCGACCGTCTGCCTTGTAAAGGTTTTATACCTGTCAGTGCTGATGTTCCAAGGCTTGTAGCGGAATTGGGGGAGAAAAATGTCTGGGTTGTCGGCGGGAACACCATCCTGGCCCCGCTGCTGGAACGGGATATGGTGGACCATCTCATTATCCAGATTGCCCCGGTGCTGCTGGGGGAGGGGATACCCCTGTTTACCCAGAAGGAGGGTCTGCGGCGGTTCCACCTGGACGAGGTCAAGCGGTACGGGCAGTTTGCGGAGCTGACCTACAGCAAATCCGGAGGAAGTTCCTGAGATTTCCCGGTTGACAAAGTCACAAAACTGTGGTAGAGTGTGTACCACTGCGACGAAAAGGACAAGTAGCGTGGCGATTTCCCGCAAAGAGAGCCCCTGGGTTTGGTGGAACAGGGGAGGGGAGCGCCCTGTGAATACCCCTTGGAGCAGCCGTCCGAACCGCACAGGCGCAGTAGGGGACAGGCCGGGGAGCGCCCGTTACCGCGCCGGAGCCATGAGCTCCACAAGGTCCGTCCCGCGAGGGGCGGGCGAACCAGAGGTGGTACCGCGTCATTACGCCCTCTGTCCGATTACTCGGGCAGAGGGCTTTTTGTTAGGAAGTGATTGTTTTGTCAGCGCGTCAGAGGGGAACGCTTTGTGTGTTCCTGGCCGCTGTACTGTACAGCATCGGGGGACTGTGCATCAAGCTGATCCCCTGGGGCGGCATGGCCATCAACGGCGGCCGCACCGCCATTGCTCTGGTGGTGATCGGAGCGTATTTGAAGCTTACCCACCATAAGCCCCGAATGAATCTTTGGGTGCTGGTGGGGGCGCTGGCCGTCTGCGGCACCAATATCCTGTTTTCCATTGCCAATAAGCTCACCACCGCCGCCAATACCATCGTCCTCCAGTTTACCGCCCCCATTTTCGTGATCCTGTTCTCCGTCCTCTTTTTTGGCAAGAGGCCCCAAAAGCTGGATCTGCTGGCCTGCGGGCTGGTGCTGGGCGGGGTGCTGCTGTTCTTTGTGGACAGCCTGTCGGCAGGGGGGATGCTAGGCAATATCCTGGCTCTTCTGTCCGGCGTCTCCTACGCCGGGGTGTTCCTGATGAACGACATGCCCGATAGCGACCCCATCTCCTCCGTTTTCTGGGGGGATGTGATCAGCGCAGCGGTAGGCCTGCCCTTCCTGGGATATGAGACAGAATTCTCCGGCAATACTTTTATTGCCCTGCTGGTGCTGGGGGTGTTCCAGGTGGCTCTGGCCTATATCCTAATGGTAGAGGGTCTGAAAACTACCCCGCCCGTCACGGCCAGCCTGGTGTCCGGCATTGAGCCGGTGCTCAATCCCATTCTGGTGGCAGTGTTCTACCACGAGATGATCGGCCCCCTCGCCCTGGTGGGCGCGATGGTGGTGGTGGGCAGCGTGGTGCTGTATAATGTGATTTTGGCCAGACAGACAGAAATAACAATATAAAAAGGAGAGTTTAACATGACCTGTTATGAGGAACTGAAGGCCCGTGGGCTCATCGCCCAGGTGACCAACGAAGAGGAAATTTCCAAGATGGTGAACGAGGGGAAGGCGGTGTTCTATATCGGCTTTGACCCCACCGCCGACTCCCTCCATGTGGGCCACTTCATGGCCCTGTGCCTGATGAAGCGGCTGCAAATGGCGGGCAACCGGCCCATCGCCCTCATCGGCGGGGGGACCGGCATGATCGGCGATCCCTCTGGCCGCACCGACATGCGTTCCATGATGACCCCAGAGACCATCCAGCACAACTGCGACTGCTTCAAGAAGCAGATGGAGCGTTTTATTGAGTTCGGCGAGGGCAAGGCCATGATGATTAACAACGCCGACTGGCTGCTCAAGCTGAACTATGTGGAGGTCCTGCGGGAGGTGGGGGCCTGCTTCTCCGTGAACAACATGCTCCGGGCCGAGTGCTACAAGCAGCGGATGGAGAAGGGGCTCAGCTTCCTGGAGTTCAACTATATGATTATGCAGTCCTACGACTTCTACTACCTCTTCCAGCACTACGGTTGCAACATGCAGTTCGGCGGCGACGACCAGTGGTCCAACATGCTGGGCGGCACCGAACTTATCCGCCGCAAGCTGGGCAAGGACGCCCACGCCATGACCATTACTCTGCTGCTCAACTCTGAGGGCAAGAAGATGGGCAAGACCGCCAAGGGCGCTGTCTGGCTGGACCCCAACAAAACCTCCCCCTACGAGTTCTATCAGTACTGGCGCAACGTGGGCGACGGCGACGTGCTGAAATGCCTGCGGATGCTCACCTTCCTGCCCCTGGAGCAGATCGACGAGATGGACCACTGGGAGGGCAGTCAGCTCAATACCGCCAAGGAGATTTTGGCCTTCGAGCTGACCAAGCTGGTCCACGGGGATGAGGAGGCCGTCAAGGCCCAGGAGGCCGCCAAGGCTCTGTTCGTGGGAGGCGGCGACATGTCCAACGTGCCCGCCACCCAACTCACTGAGGCCGACCTCACCGACGGCGCTATCGGCGTACTGGACCTGATGGTCAAGTGTAAGCTGGCCCCCTCCAAGAAGGAGGCCCGACGCCTGGTGGAGCAGGGCGGGGTGGAGGTCAACGGCGAGAAGGTGGCAGATGCTGCCGTCAGCTACTCCGCCGCCGACCTGTCCGACGACGGCCTGATGATCAAAAAGGGGAAAAAGGTGTACCACCGGGTCCATATGTGAGCAAAAGGGGAGAGGTGCAAAGCGCCTCTCCCTGTTTTCATCTCAACAGCGGCATACTGCCGGTAAGCTGATTCACCTTTTTCTTCGGTCCACAGATAGCCACGCCAAAATACCGCAGGGTGTCCTCCGAGACCTGCTCCATTTTGCCAATAAACTCGTCGTAGGTCTTGCACCCCTGGGCCAGGTCGGAGAAGTCCACCACGGTCAGCTCCTGATACTCCGGCCGGTACAGCTGTTCCCGCACCGCTTTGATGGTATCGCAGGAGGCCTTCAGCACCGGGACCGGGAACTCAATGATCCCCAGATGGACATTGCCGCTCCGGTCTGCAATGTCCGCGCCCACCACCTCTGGCAGCCGCTTTCCCAGGGTGATGCCCATGATCGCCGCCGTGTTGGCGATCAACCCCAGGGGAAGGCTTTCATCCAAAATCATAACGCATTTTTCCTCTTTCCAGTCCATATTAACTCCTCTTTTCAAACATATTCCGGTAGGCGCCGGGGGACAGGCCGATGAAGCGGTCGAAGTAGTTGGTAAAGTGACTCTGGTCCGAAAACCCTGTCTGTAAGGCGGCCTCGGCGGGGGATACTCCTTGTTCCAGCAGCTTTTTTGCCCGACCCACACGGATATTTTCCAGATAGCGGTAGGGTGTGACCCCCTTCGATCTGGTAAATGCCCGGAGAAGGGTGGACCGGCTTAGCCCAGCACAGCGGCAGAGCTGATCCAGGCAGATGTGCTCTCCATGATTTTCCTCGATAAAGGTGCACACCCGACGGACCTCCTCCTCGTACCGGGGAACAGGGCGGAGAGGGGGCTGCACGTATTTCTGGACCAGCAGCGTTCCAAGCAGCAGGAGCTGTTCTTCCTTGCCAGGGCCCCGGGAGCCGCTTAGGACTAAGTCGTGGAGGGTGCGGAGACAGCTGGCAGTCTCACTGTCAAAAATTACGTTTGGAGAGAAGACTGGTAGCTCCTGCTGGTTGTCAAACGCCTCCATAAGGCCCAGCATGACCTCTTTGGAGATATTAAAGCCCCGGTAGTCCAGCGTACCGCCATCACTCTGTACACAGGCGTGACTGTCGCCCGGATTGAACACCAAGATATGGCCGGGCCTGATGGCGCACTCTTGATCGTTGCAGGAGAGGGTGCGCTGCCCAGATTCAATATATCCAATGACATAGTATTCATGAAAGTGGCTGGGAAAAGGCGGCTGGCTTGTAAAATATCTTCAGAATCAGTTTTATTGACCGGACTGGGGAATCGTGTTATACTATTTAAAAATTTCCTCTGATAAGAGAAAGGGGGGACGGAGGTTCCTCAAAATATCCCAGACGATCAGGTCAACAAAATAAAAATTTTGTTGACCTGAGTGGAGGCTCAACAGCCATTTTTGAGGAATTATCCCTATCTGTGGACTACCGCACCGAGGCGCCGCCCATTCTCCGGGATTTCCTGGTTTACCATGAGACCATCCAGGGACACTCCCGGAAAACGGTTGACGAATACTATTTAGACCTGCGAAACTTTTTCCGCTTCCTTAAACAGAGCAAAAATCTGGTCCCCAAGGATACGCCGCTGGATAACGTCTCCATCGATGATGTTGACCTGTCCCTGGTTCGGGACATCACACTGACGGATATCTATTCTTATATGAACTACCTGTCCCGGGACCGCGGCCTGAACAACGCCTCCCGTGCCCGCAAGGTCGCTACCATCCGGTCGTTTTATAAGTACCTGACCAACAAGGCCAAGCTGCTGGACACAAACCCGGTCCAGGACCTGGACTCGCCTCGGCTGAAAAAATCCCTGCCCAAATACCTGAATTTGGACGAGAGCCTGGAGCTTCTGGACAGTGTGGACGGCAAAAATTCTACCCGTGATTACTGTATCCTGACCCTGTTTCTCAACTGCGGCCTGCGTATTTCCGAGCTGGTGGGTCTGAATAAAACAGATGTTCGAGGCGATCAGCTGCGGGTGCTGGGCAAGGGCAACAAGGAACGGATGCTTTTCCTGAACGACGCCTGTCAGCGAGCGCTGGCGGACTGGCTCACCGAGCGGGACGCCATGACCCTGGTGGACCAGAACGCCCTCTTTGTCACCCTCCAGAACCGGCGGCGCATCTCCACAGCGGCGGTCCACAAGCTGGTGAAGAAGCACTTGGCCGCCGCCGGGCTGGACAGCACTCAGTACTCCTCCCACAAACTGCGCCACACCGCTGCTACCCTGATGCTGCAAAACGGCGTGGATGTGCGTACCCTCCAGGAGGTGCTGGGCCACGATCACCTGAACACCACCCAGATCTACACCCATGTGGACAACGAGGACCTGCGGGCCGCCGCCAAGGCCAACCCGCTGGGCGGCGTGAAGCAGCGGAAAAAGTCCAAAATGCGGGAAGAAACGGAGTGAAATGTCATGTATCCATTCTATTTTGTTGTGGTAATGCTGGCCCCCGCGGCCATGCTGATCGTGGGGCTGGTGTGGAAAATTTCCCCTCCTCCCTACCAGGCCAAGGGCCTGGCCTACAGCACTGAGCTGACCCGGGAGAACCCGGAGGCCTGGGCTGCGGCCCACCGCCACTGTGCCAGGCTGTGGATGCGCACCGGGATCATCAGCGGTGGAGCCAGCGCCTTTTTGATGGTTCTTTTTAAGGAGAACTACTCTACCTTCTGGATGTGGCTCATCGTGGGCCAGATGGTGCTGTTCTGCGTGTCGGTGTTCATGATCGACCTGCTGCTGAAAAATACCTTTAAAAACGATGAAAAAGACAATGATTTATAAGGAAACCGCCTGTCTTAGCTGACAGGCGGTTTCCTTTTACATCTCAATTAGCTCATACTCCCGGGAGCCCAGTCCGATCTTCTCGGCGTGCTCCAGGCAGCTGCGCCACTCCGACTCCGGGGTTGAGTTGGTGAAGTGGTCGTGGTGGTCGTGGAAGCTGGGGTCGGCCAGGTGCCGGGCCAGCTGGCTGCCCGGCATGGGCTGGGCGGCCAGACATGCGTCCACACAGGCCTGGTCCAGAGCCAGAGGGTCGGTGGAGACAAACATGCCGATGTTGGGCAGGATGGGCACATCGTTCTCCCCGTGGCAGTCGCAGTTGGGAGACACATCCACGATCAGGGAGATGTGGAACTGGGGCCGGCCGTCCACCACCGCCTTGGTGTACTCTGCCATGCGGCAGTTCAAAGCCGCCTGGGCGTTATCGTTGGTGAAGTAGATGGCATCGAAGTTGCAGGCCCCCAGGCAGCGGCCACAGCCCACGCAGTGGGCCTCGTCTACGTGCATCTTCCGGGTCTGCTCGTCAAAGACCAGGCCGCCGTTGGCGCACTCCTTCTGGCACCGGCGGCAGCCCCGGCAGGCTTCAGGGGCGATTTGAGGCTTGCCGCTGGCGTGCTGCTCCTTCTTCCCCGCCCGGGATCCGCAGCCCATGCCGATGTTCTTGATGGTGCCGCCGAAGCCGGTCATCTCGTGGCCCTTGAAGTGGGTCAGGCTGATAAACACGTCGGCGTCCATAATGGCCCGGCCGATTTTGGCCTTCTCCACATATTCGCCGCCCACTACGGGGACCTCCACGTCGTCTGTGCCCTTGAGGCCGTCGCCAATGAGGATGGGACAGCCCACTGTCAGCGGGGTAAAGCCGTTCTGCCAGGCGCACTCCAGGTGCTCCAGGGCGTTCTTCCGGCTGCCGGGGTACATGGTGTTGCAGTCTGTGAGGAATGGCTTTCCCCCCAGCTCCTTGACCACGTCCACCACCGCCCGGGCGTAGTTGGGCCGCAGGTAGCTGATGTTGCCCAGCTCGCCGAAGTGCATCTTGATGGCCACAAATTTGCCGTCCAGGTCCAGGTCCGCGATCCCCGCCTTTTTCATCAGCTTTTTCAGCTTGGTGGGCAGGCCGTCGCCGAAGGCCTCAGTGTGAAAATCGGTGAAATAAACCTTTGCTTTTTCCATGGTTGTGTCTCCTTCTAAGTAAATTTATCCGCACTATACCATATAAAGTGTACTTTAAGTCAAGAGGAAGTTGTGCTTTTTCGGCTCTCCAGGATGCCCGGGATGATGGAACACAGGGAGCCCACCACAATGAGGATGATGCCGGCCATCATGTTCAGGGATATCTCCTCCCCGTGGACCGCCCAGGCCAGGATAGGCGACAGGGCGGGCTTGAAGAAGTAGACCAGAGAGACCACGCTGGCCGGCTGGTACTCCATAGCCAGAAAGTAGGCGCAGAAACCGATCCCCGCCACCCCCACGGACACGAAGAGGACATAGGGCAGATTGGCCAGGGTGTACCCGGCAAAGATCGGGATATTGGCAAAGCTCTCCAGCCCGATATCCCGGAACGCCTCCGCCACCGCCGGAATGTGGGAAAATAGGATGAACACCAGTACAATCAGGGCGCCGAACAGAAAGCTGAAGCAGGTAACTACCGCTCCGCCAAATTCGGCCACCTTTTTCTTGCCCATCACCCCGTATAGGGAGAACAGCAGGGTGGACAGCAGGGCCAGAGCCACGCCGGTCATGTTCAGTTTGGTGTTCCAAGGGCTGATAATGACAACTGTGCCGATGATCTCCAGCGTCAGGGCGGCGATATGTCGGGGTTTAATGGGCTCTCTCAGCAAGAAAAAGGCCAGAAAAGCAACAAATACCGGGTTGCAGCTGAACATCAGCGCCGACACCGAGGAGCCGGTGTAGCTCACCGCCATTTGCAGGATGGGCATGCACAGGGCGATGCCCACGAACCCCAGCAGAGCGAAGTAGGCCACGCTTCCTCTGTCCAGTCGCTTTCCCCGCTTCTTCAAATTGTGCAGAGCCACTGGCAGCAAGAACACAAAACCGATGGCGAATCGGCACAGGGTCAGCTGGACCGGGTTGATCTGTCCGGCGATGAATTTCAGCACCACCTCAAAGGAAGTGAACATCACCACCGCTACAGCGATATAGAAATAGCCCTTTTTCATAGACTACCTCTCCCCTTTTCTCTCTTATTTCAGCAGCTCCAGAAACTCATCCTCGGTGAGGACGGGGACGCCCAGCTCCTGGGCACGGCGCAGCTTGGAGCCCGCCGCTTCCCCCGCCACCACGTAGGTGGTCTTTTTGGACACAGAGCCCGCCGCCTTGCCGCCCCGGGCCTCGATCATCTCGCTGGCCTCGTCCCGGGTGAATTTCTCCAGGGCGCCGGTGAGCACGAAGGTCATGCCGGCAAAGCGCTGGTCGCTCCCCTGCTCCGCCGCCGTCATGTTCACCCCGGCCTCCTTCAGCCGGGCGATGAGGTGCCGGCTCTGGGGGCTGGCCATCCAATCCAGAATGCTCCGGGCGGTGATCTCCCCGATATCGTCCACAGCGGTGAGCTCGTCCAGGGTGGCGTTTTGCAGGTTCTCCAGGGTATGGAACCGGGCGGCCAGAATCTTGCCCGCCTTCTGCCCCACTTGCCGGATGCCGAAGGCGTAGATCAGCCGGGAGAGGTCCTGGCTTTTGGACTTCTCCAGGGCGGCCAGCAGGTTTTGGGCCGATTTTTTGCCCATGCGCTCCAGCCCGGCTACGTCCTCCTCCTTTAAGAAGTACAAATCTCCGGGCGTTTTCACCAGCTGGGCGTTCACCAGATTCTCCACCACGGCGATGCCCAGGCCCTCAATGTCCATGGCGTCCCGGCTGGCGAAGTGGGCCAGATTGCGCAGCAGCTGGGCGGGACACTCCGCCCCGGTGCAGCGGATGTGGGCCCCGTCCTCGTCCCGTTCCACCGGGGCCCCGCACACCGGGCAGGTCTTGGGCAGGAAGTAGGGCTGGGTCCCCTCCGGACGCTTGTCCTCCACCACGGACAGCACCTCGGGGATGATCTCCCCCGCCTTGCGCACCAGCACGGTGTCCCCGATGCGGATATCCTTCTCAGAGATGAAGTCCTGGTTGTGGAGGGTGGCGTTGGTGACGGTGGTGCCCGCCAGACGCACCGGGGTGAGCACCGCCTTCGGAGTAAGCACCCCCGTCCGGCCCACCTGGACCACAATGTCCACCACCTGGGCCGGCTTGACCTCCGGGGGGTACTTGTAGGCGGCGGCCCAGCGGGGAAATTTGGCCGTAGAGCCAAGAGCCACACGCTGTGACAGGTCATTTACCTTTACGACAGCGCCGTCAATGTCAAAGGGGAAGCTTTCCCGGGTCTCTCCGATCTCCGTGATCCGGCCGGTGGCCTCCGATACCTGAGAGCAGCTGTAATGTGGTATTACTTTAAAACCCTTGTCCTGCAGATAGTCCAGCGTCTCCAGATGGGTGGAAAAGGCCGTCCCCTCCGCCCATTGGACGTTGAACACCGCAATATCCAATTTTCGGGAGGCGGCCACCTTGGGGTCCAGCTGGCGCAGGGAGCCGGCGGCGGCGTTCCGGGGGTTGGCGAACAGGGCCTCTCCCCTGCGCTCGCGCGCCTCGTTCAGGGCGTGGAACACCTTTTTGGGCATATACACCTCCCCCCGGACGATGAGCCGGGGCGGGGCGTCGGGAATTTTCAAAGGAATCGCGCGGACCGTCCGCAGGTTTTCGGTGACATCCTCCCCCACCTGGCCGTCCCCCCGGGTGGCCCCCCGGACAAAGAGGCCGTCCTCATACTCCAGGGCCACCGACAGGCCGTCCACCTTGGGCTCCACCACGTACTCCGCCTCGGGGACCACCCCTCTCACCCGCTGGTCGAAGGCCTCCAGCTCAGAGAAGTCGAACACGTCCTGGAGGGACTCCAGGGGCACCTGGTGGCGCACCTGGGTAAAGGCCTCCAGGGGCTGTCCCCCAACCCGCTGGGTGGGAGAATCCGGGGTGACCGTCTCTGGGTGGGCCGCCTCCAGCTCCTCCAGGCGGCGGAGCTGATGGTCGTAGTCATAGTCGGACATGGTGGGCTTGTCCAGCACATAGTACTCATAGCCCGCCCGGGTCAGCTCCTGGCGAAGCGCCTGAATTTCCGCAAAATCATCCATGATAATACCCTCCTCTCAGGTGACATTGGAATTTTTCCATGACATTTGGGGCAATTGCCCGCAGCAGCCAGAAGACCCAGAAGCCGGCCAGCGCCCCGGCGGTGTTCAGGATCACGTCGTCAATGTCGGTGCTGCGGCCGATGAAAAACTGGATAAATTCGATGGCGGCGGAGGTGCAAAAGCCGGTCAGCAGAGATTTCCACCACCGCCATTTCTGCCACAGCAGGGCGGGGAAAAAGCCGATGGGCATGAACATGATAATATTGCCCAGCAGCATGAACAGCCCCCAGTAGCTCATATGGTCCAGCGCACGGCGGATTTCCTGAAAAGGGGTGAGCATATTGGGCAGATAGGCCAAACTGCTCATGGTCTGCTCCCAGGTGGGGTAGTAGCTGAGAGGGTTTTGCAAAAAGCCCGTTCCAGACCAGAAATTGGCCGGAAACAGGGTGAGCGCCGCCAGGCCAGCGCAGAACAGGACGAACAAACAGAGCACGATCTCCCGGGGCGCGCCGCTGACCAGCCCATGTGCTTTCAGCCGACCCAGCCTGGCGGGCCTGACAATCAGGAAAACCACCAGGGCCAGCAGGCACATGGGAAGCATCTGCACCACATAGCGCAAAACGTCGGAAACGACCTCCAACACGGGAAAACACCTCTCTTTTGTTTACTGTCCCAGCTGTAAATAGGTGTCCGGCACCTTGCCCACGATCACCGTCTCGGCCACGCACAGCCGGGTGTGGAGCTGGGTCTCCACCGGTCCGCCGGGGAGCAGCAGCGTCATGGGGACGTCTACCTCCATCCAGATGCGGTGGAGGGTCTGGTTCACTCCGGCGGAGGTGAGCTGGCTGTCAAACTCCGCACGCACCCTCCCCACGGTCATGGCCCTGGCCCTGATGGCGGGGCCCTTGGCCCACAGGGGCTCCAGGTCGAACAGGCTGCCCAGGGGCACCGCTACCTCGGACACATCCACCCCATCCAAAGCCTCCAGAATGGCGGCGGTCAGCTCCGCCCGGAGCTGGTTCATCCGGGCCATGTCGGTGGTCAGGGCGGTGATACCACCCCCTTCGTCCCGCTGGATGGTGACGAAATCGGCGTAGCTCACCTGCCGGGCCGCCAGGTCGGCGGTGACGGCGTTCTCCACCACCGCGGTCATGGTGTTCTGCACCTGGGCGGAGGCGATCTCCGCCACCACCGGGCGCAGCTTGGCCTCCAGAAGGGCGATTACCGACGCCGCCACAATCAGCGCCACCGCCAGGGTAATCAACGCCGGAGGAATACGCAGTTCAGGACCGGGGCCCGTCCACACCGGACGCCGGCGCTTCGCCGGACGCCGCACATACCGCACCAGCTCCCGCCGCCATGGACGCATACCCTCACCCCCTATGGGTCAGGATATTCCAAACAAGGCTTGACCTATGCCCTCACATTCTGTCCCAATGACCGCCCGATAAACTGGAATCATTGCCGCTTAAGCAGTCTTTTCCAAATCCATCTTGCAAAAAGGTCAATCATAATCACCACACCGGTTATAACAAACATGACATATATTTCTTTTGCCGATGTAATCCACCCGATTTTCCGAAAGGTAAAGCAGATAATCCCCATAATTACAAGGGTAATACCAATGTCTCTCATCGCTTTTTTCATGGTTATTGCCTCCCATGCAAGTCCCCATTTATCGGTCTTATGAATTTCCCAGCAGCTCCTGGACGGCCAACAGCACGCCCAGCTTACCCGACTCAAAGGTCAAACCGCCCTGGAGGTAGACGGTATAGGGCTCCCGCATGGGGGCGTCGGCGGACAGCTCGATGGACGCCCCCTGGATGAAGGCCCCGGCGGCCATAATCACCTGGCAGTCGTAGCCCGGCATATCCCAGGGCTCCGGGGTGACGTAGGAGTCCACCGGCGCGCCGAACTGGATGCCCTTGCAGAATTTTTTCAGGGCCTCGGGCTGGCGCATGTGGATCATCTGGATGATGTCGTGGCGGACTTCTGAGGAGTGGGGCTGGGTCTCGTAGCCCAGGAGCTCCATCACCTTGGCGGCAAAGACGGCGGTTTTTACCGCCTGGGCCACGGTGTGGGGGGCCAGGAACAGCCCCTGATAGAGCAGCCGGTTCTGCCCCAGAGTGCACCCGCACTCCCCACCGATGCCGGGCACCGTGAGCCGCATGGCGGCCCCCTCCACCAGGTCTTTTCGACCGGCGATGTAGCCCCCGGTGGGGGCCAGTCCGCCGCCCGGGTTCTTGATGAGAGAGCCCACCACCAGGTCGGCCCCCACATGGGTGGGCTCCAGGGCCTCCACAAACTCGCCGTAGCAGTTGTCCACCAGAATGGCGGCGTTGGGGTTGGCCGCCTTAATCACCCGGCACATCTCCCCGATCTCCTCCACCGACAGGGAGGCCCGGGTGGAGTAGCCCTTGGACCGCTGGATCAGCACCGCCTTCACCCGGGGGTCGGCGGCGGCCTTGGCCATCCCTTCCAGGTCTGGCTTGTTGTCGAGGAGTTCTACTTGTCTGTACTCTACGCCGTAGTCTTTCAGGGAACCGTGGCCCTTGTCCACCGCCCCCACAACCCCCAGGAGGGTGTCATAGGGCGCGCCCACGGCGGACAGAAGCACATCCCCCGCCCTCAAAGCCCCAAACAGGGCACAGGCGATGGCGTGGGTGCCATTGACGAACTGGATGCGCACCAGAGCGGCCTCGGTGCCGAAGAGTTCGGCGTAAATTTCATCCAATTTGTCCCGGCCTAGGTCGTCGTAGCCGTAACCGGTGGTGCCGGCGAAGTATCCGTCGGCCACCCGGTGCTTCTGGAAGGCGGCCAGCACTCGGGCTGTATTCTCCTGGGCGATGGCGTCGATGCGGGTAAATTCCTCAGTGAGAAGACTCTGGGCCTGGTCGCCCAGAGCTTTGACACGGTCATTTATCTGTAAAGGCATTGCACTTTTCAATCCTATCTGTTTCAATTATAGTTCGTTGACCAGCTGCTTAAACACCTTGCCGCGCTCCATGAAGTTCTTGAACCGGTCGAAGGCAGCGCAAGCTGGGGACAGCACCACCACATCCCCCTCCCGGGCCACATCCCGGGCGGCGGCCACGGCGGCGGCCAGGTCCTCGGTCTCAATGAGCCGCAGGCCGCTCTCAGCGTAGCCCTCGGCCTCCTCCACCGCCTTCTTGATGGCGGGGGCGGTGTCGCCGGTGAGGATCAGTACCTTGACCTTCTCCACCATGGCCATACCCAGCTGAGTAAAGGGGACCCCCTTGTCATATCCTCCGGCGATGATAATGAGCTTCTGATCGAAGGAATCCAGGCAGGCCATGGTCCGGGTGGGACTGGTGCCGATGGAGTCGTTATAGTACCGGACCCCGTTCAGCTCCCGCACCAGCTCGATGCGGTGTTCCACCCCGGTGAACCGCTGGGCCACCGCCCGGACGCACTTGTCAGGGACGATGCCGTCCACCGCGGCGATGGCGGCCATATAGTTTTCAATGTTGTGGACGCCGGGGATGCGGATGTCGGCCAGCGGCAGGACCTCCCGGCTGCCCATGGAGTTGGTCAGCCAGATGGCGTCGTCCCGGAGGTAGACCCCCTCCTCCAGCTTCTGCTTGCGGCTGAACAGCATGGCCTGCCCCACCGCCATCTTGGCCAGCGACCGGGTGATGTCGTTGTCGTAGTTGAAGATGGCCCGGTTCTCCGGCCTCTGGTGGCAGAAGATGTTCAGCTTGGCGCTGGTGTACTCCTCCATGGTGTGGTGGTAGTCCAGATGGTTGGGGGACAGATTGGTAAATACCGCCACATTGGGGCTGCGGTCCATACTCATCAGCTGGAAGGAGGACAACTCCACTACGGCCACGTCATCGGGCGTCATACCGTCCACGTCGGGAAGCAGCGGTTTGCCGATGTTGCCCCCCAGATAGACATTCTTCCCGGCTTCCTTCAAAAACTCACTGATTAAGGTGGTGGTGGTGGTCTTGCCATCGCTGCCCGTCACACCGATGATCGGGCAGGGGCACAGCCGGAAAAACAGCTCCATCTCAGAGGTGAGGACGCTCCCCTCCTCCACCGCCCTTTGCAGCTCCGGGGTGTTGGGGCTGAGGCCGGGGGTACGGAAGATCACGTCGGCCTTGTGGATCTTGGCTAGATAGTCGGGCCCCAGCCGGAGCTTGGCCCCCAGGCTCTCCAGCTCGGCGGCCTGCTCCTCCACCCGTTCCCGGGGGGATTTGTCGCAGACGGTCACCTTCAGCTCGGAGCGCAGGAGCATACGGATGAGGGGGGTGTTGCTCACCCCCATACCGATGACAGCGATGGACCTGCCCCGCAGGGTTTCCAAATATTCAGATGTGGTGGACATAGAACGTCCTCCTTCCATAATTTTTCCAATTAAATATATTACCATATTTCCCCGGATAATTCAACAAAAACCCGACCGATGGAGCCTTCCACTGGTCGGGTTTTTTTAGGCCCTGGGGTGGGCCTTTTTATAGACGTCCTTAATCTTCTGGTTGATAAGCTTGGAGTAGATCTGGGTGGAAGAGATATCCGCGTGGCCCAGCATCTCCTGGATGGAGCGGAGATCAGCGCCATTTTCCAGCAGATGGGCGGCAAAGGAGTGACGCAGGGTGTGGGGGGTGATGTCCTTCTGGATGCCCGCCTTCTCCTGATAGTGCTTAATCAGCTTCCAAAAACCTTGACGGCTCATCCGTTCGCCGCTCATGTTGACGAACAGTGCGGTCTCCTCTGCCGAGTCCACCAGCTGGGGCCGCACATTATTTATGTATTCCCCCAGCGCCCGAATGGCGGTGGGATATAGGGGGATCATCCGCTCTTTGCCCTTGCTGAAGCATTTGAGCACTCCGCCGGGCAAGTTCAGGTCATCCACATCCAGTTCAATCAGCTCACTGACCCGGATGCCGGTGGCGTAGAGCAGCTCCAGCATGGCCCGGTCCCGGTAGCCCTTCAGATCGGTACACTCGGGCTGTTCCAGAAACAGCTCCACCTCCTTGCTGGTGAGCACCTGGGGCAGCTTGCGCTCCACCTTGGCCGGGGCAACCCCCTTGGCCGGGTTGCTGCTCACATAGCCCTTCCCCATCAGGCAGGAGTAGAAGGATTTGATGGAGGCCACCGAACGTGTGACGGTGGCGGGGGATTTTCCCCGCTTCATCAGGGAGTTAGCATAGTCCTCTACCTCCTGGGTCACCACCTGGACCAGCTCCACCCCCTTATTCTCCATGGCAGCGGCAAACTGGTGGACATCCCGGAGATAGGAACTAACCGTATTCGCCGAGGCCCGCTTTTCAATTTTCAGAAAATCCTCATAGACCGACAGCAAATCAGACACTTCCAAAACTCCCAAATCAAGATGAAAGGATCACCCGGGCCGCAGCCCGAAGCAAAACCGGGACCACCCAATACTCCAGCAGTCCGGCGGTCAGGGCGAGGCCGGCGCACAGACCGGCCCGGCACCACCAGGCCCCGTTCAGTGAGATCACACCCCTGCTGTCCCCCGACGTCCGGCGCAGCAGCTGTCGGGCGGAGAGGAAGCCGGGCACCCCCGACAAAAAGAGGGCGGGGACCCAGAGCAAGGCGGGCAGACCGAAGAGGAAAAGCGCAGGGAGCAGGCCCCTTCTTCCAAAGACCCGGCAAAAGCAGGCCGCCGAAAAGGAGAAGAAGAAGCCCCGCAGCCCGAAGAGGATGGGGATACCTGCCAGCCCCAGCGCCGTCAGCCCTAGCACCAGGACAGCCAGCAGATACTTCAGCTGTCCCCAGAGCAGAGGCATCACTCCCCTGGGGAGATCGCCCTCTAAGGCCAGGGCCAGGTAGCCGGTCAGATAGCTGCCCAGCTCCTCAGCGCCCGCGCCCCCGGACAGGGAGATCAGCAGACAGCCCGCTACGCCTCCCAGCAGGAAGGCGGCACTCAGTACCGCCAGGGCAGCCCGCTGCTCCAACGGCAAGTCCCATTTTTGTTTCACTCTCACGGCCGTTCACCTCAGCACCAGCCTATGAGAAAGGAGAAAAAAATAGACGTGGATCTTAAAGCATCCACTTCAAGGGCAGTTCTTACTATAGCCCTTCTGAATCTTTTTCGCAAGAGGTTTTTGCAATTTTCTCTGTTTTTGCCAATTCTTCAAATTTGTTATGTTAATTGTATTATGTCAACTAGAGAACCAAAAGAGGGCCAGGGCCCCGCAAAGGAGCCCCGGCAATGCTAAATCTGGTGTTTGCGGCGCGCATAGCCTCTAAATATAGGCCAGACCCTCTGGAAATTCAGCAATCGCAGAGATTACAGTCTGTATTATTACATTCTGTATTTTGGTTCTCCCCCATTCCGGCGGCGATGGCATTCAAGGCAATCGCGCACTCCAAACGCTTCCGTTCCATTGCGCAGGCGACCTCGTTAGACCTTGTTATGTCGCCATTGACAAGCAGATTTGAGGCGGAACAGCCCCCGCTACAGTAGAACCTGGCCCAACACTCCCGGCAGGCTGGGCGGGTATACACATTCTGTTGGGCAAATTGACCAGAGATCGCCATGTCGAAGGAGGAATCATGGACACTACCCATGCGAAATTCCTCTTTTCCCACAAACTGATGGCAGGGGTAGATGTCCCCGTCGGGGGTAATGGCCACATACTCACAGCCGGCGCCGCAGCCCCGCAGCCGCTTGATGACGCAGGGCCCCTGGGCCAGGTCCACGTTGAAGTGGAAGAAGTTGATGTCCTTCCGGTCCATCAGCGCCCGGGCCAGCTTTTCATACTCCTCCTCTACCCTGTCCAGGTCCTCCTCTCGGATGGCGAAGGGGTCATCGGGAGGACCGCTGCACGGCTCCACCGACACATGGCGGAAGCCCAGGTCCCCCATGTGCAGGACATCCTCCATGAAATCCAGATTGTCCCGGGTGAAGGTGCCCCGGACATAGTAGTCCTTGGTGCCCCGTCCCGCCACCAGCTTCTGGAATTTGGGGACGATCACCTGGTAGCTGCCCTTTCCGTTGATGGTGGGACGCATCCGGTCGTTGACCTCCTGTCGGCCGTCCAGGGAGAGCACCACATTGGACATCTCCCGGTTGATGTAGTCGATGGTGTCGTTGTCCAGGAGAATGCCGTTGGTGGTGATGGTAAAGCGGAACACCTTGTCATGCTTTTCCTCCAGAGACCGGGCGTACTCCACCGTCCGCTTCACCGTGTCCATGGCCATGAGAGGCTCGCCGCCGAAGAAGTCCACCTCGATGTTCCGCCGCTTGCCCGACTTGGCCACCACCCAGTCGATGGCCTTTTTCGCAGTATCGAAGTCCATGGTCATCCGGTGGCCGGTGCCGAAGTCGCCGGTGGAGGCGAAGCAGTACTTACAGCGCAGGTTGCAGTCGTGGGACACATGGAGGCACAGGGCCTTCACCACCGCCGCCTTGGGCAGGGCCATGGCCGCCTCCGGGTCCAGGTAGTCGTCGGTGGTGAAGAGCAGCCCGGCGTCCTGGAGCTCTCTCAGCTCTTGCCAGCCCTCCTCCAGGTCAGCCCGGTCGTACTGGGGTAGCTTGTCCGCCAGCTCAGAGGGCAGCGTCTCCCCCAGGGGCCCCTCCCCTGCCCCGTTGAGCAGGTCGTAGGTCAGCTTATCCAGCACGTGGACCGCCCCGCTGTTCACATCCGCCGCCAGGTACTGTCCCAGGGCGGTAAAGGTATGTACAGTCGTCATTCAAATTCTCCTCTCGTTTACAGTTCTGTTTCTCTCCAGCTCAGCTCACACTGTCCGGTCGCATTTTGAAAGTCCCAGCGCAGGTAATATCTGCCGTTCTCTGTCAAAGTAATCCCGCCGTTTGGGGACTGCCTGTTCAGCTTCAGAAGCGGGCGCTTGTCTCTGTCCAGCAGAGACACCTCCGCCTCTCCCTTGGATAGCCGGGCTTCAAAGGAAAATTCATAGGTCCGGCCCTGACGAAAGCGTCCCATATGCCGGACCCAGCCGGTGCAGGAGTCTAGCTTGGCCCGGTCCGCATCCCGTCCGGGCCGAAACACAAACAGGACCGCGGCGATGCACTTCGTCACCGCCAGCCCCCGGCGGTAGAGAAGGTATACCACAGCGTCCAGCGCCAGGAGGATGATCAGGTGGTAAGATGGCCACATATACAATACCTCCTATCTTTTGGAACCGCAAAGAAACGGACAGCAAAAAGGCAGGCGCGAAAGCGCCCGCCCTTTCAGGCTTTGTGATTTACTTGTTCTCGCACTTCTGGTTGGCGACGGTGCAGGAAGTCTTGCAGGCGGACTGGCAAGAGGTCTGGCACTCGCCGCAGCCGCCCTTGGCGGCACTGGCCTTCAAGGTGGCCCCGTTTAAGGTCTGAATGTGTTTCATTGGTATCTCCTCCTGTTAGGTTGCTTACAGCAGATTCTGCCATAGTGACAGTTATTATAACACAGCGCTTTTGAAATTTCAACTCCTAATTCGCTCGTTCCTCTTGCAGAGAAAAGACTTGTGATTCCCGCCCCCTTGCGGGGGCGGAAACACGAAAAAGAATTGGGAGGATTTCAATCATCTTCTGCGTTTTTTCTTGGGTTTTCTCGCCAGCAGTCCGGGGATGGCTCCGCCGCACAGGCAGGCGCATAGAATCCCCGCCCCGCCGTTGGCAACGGAGGCCCCCTCGAAGGCAATGCTCCCGGCGGTGAGCAGCAGCAGGAACAGCACCGCCCCCACGCCCAGCCCCACGGCCAGGGAGGGGCCGCTCATCCGGCGGACGGCAAAGGTCCCGCCCACGATGGCCCCCAAAACGCACACCGCCAGCACCGCCCCGTACATAGCCCCCACGGGCATGACGCCGGCGGACACCAGCACGGCGCACAGCAGCAGGGCCAGGGTAGTCGTCACCCCCGCCAGCGCCCCGCCGATTAGCACGTCGCACATGGCGTTGAGCCACTGACTGCCCAGATCCTCCGGACTTCGCTCCCGTTTTTTCATAAAAACACCCTCCCCCACGGTTTGGTAAAACCTATGCGGGGAGGGTGAAAGACATGCCTGTTTTAGTTGGTGGGCTGGTCGGCGGCCACGTTCTTGCTGGAAACGGCCCACTTGGTGAACTCGATGCGCACCCGGTCGGCACTGGTCTCGATGACGATAGTGCTCTCGTCCACCTTACAGATGGTGCCCACGATACCACCGATGGTGGTGATGACGTCGCCCACCTTCAGGGAGTCCCGCAGGTTCTGGGCCTCCTTCTTCCGCTTGTTCTCCGGGCGGATCATGAAGAAGTACAGCATCGCCAGCATCAGTACGATCATTAAGATAAAGCTAGGATCACCCATAAATCTTTCCTCCAAAGTTTAAGATCACTTTGTCAACAGAATTAACGCAGTAAAAAGTATTATAGCGGATAATGCTCCGGTTGACAAGCCCTTTTGTCAAATTTCTCTAATCCTCCTGACAAGGGCGGTCCAGCAGACCGGAGTACCGGGCCCGGAAGTCGGCGAAGGTCCCGTTATCCAGGCTCTCCCGGATGCAGGCCATCAGCTCGTTGTAGAAGTACAGGTTGTGGAGCACCGCCAGCCGCATGGCCAGCATCTCCTGAGCCACCACCAGGTGGCGCAGGTAGGCCCGGGAGAAGGACCGGCAGGCGGGACAGGTACACGCAGGGTCGATGGGCCGCCCGTCCAGCTTGTACCTCTCGTTTTTGATGTTGATGGTGCCGTTCCAGGTGTACAGCTTGCCGTGGCGGGCGTTTCGGGCGGGCATGACACAGTCGAAAAAGTCGATCCCCCGTGCGACCCCCTCGATGATGTTGGAGGGCGTCCCCACCCCCATGAGATAACGGGGTTTTTCCTTGGGCATGTGGGGCTCCACCGCGTCGATGATGTCGTACATCACCTGGGTGGGCTCCCCCACCGCCAGGCCGCCGATGGCGTAGCCGTCGCAGTCCAGCTTTGCGATCTCCTCCATGTGCCACACCCGCAGATCGGAGAAGGTCCCCCCCTGGTTGATGCCGAAAAGCTGCTGCCGGGGGTTGACCGTATCCGGCAAGGCGTTCAGCCTGTCATGCTCTGCAACACAGCGATCCAGCCACCGGGCCGTCCGCTCACAGGAGGCCTTCACGTACTCGTAGGGGGACGGGTTCTCCACGCACTCGTCGAAGGCCATGGCGATGTCGCTGCCCAGGTTGGACTGAATCTGCATGGACTCCTCCGGGCCCATGAAGATGCGCCGGCCGTCGATGTGGGAGGCGAAGGTGACCCCCTCCTCGGTGATCTTCCGCAGGCCGGACAGAGAAAAGACCTGAAAGCCCCCGCTGTCGGTGAGCATGGGGCCGTCCCAGTCCATGAATTTGTGGAGCCCGCCCATCTGGCGGACGACCCCGTCCCCGGGGCGCAGGTGCAGGTGGTAGGTGTTGGACAGCTCCACCTGACAGCCGATCTCCTTCAGGTCGTGGGCGGACACCGCCCCCTTGATGGCTCCCTGGGTGCCCACATTCATAAACACCGGGGTTTCCACTGCTCCGTGGGCGCAGGTGAATCTCCCCCGCCGGGCCCTCCCCTCTTGCTTCAATACCTCAAACACAAAAAATCCCCTTTAACTCAGCGATGTGCCTTTTTAGACTTTCTGATCGCTTCTATATCTCTCATATTGACCCATTCCTCTGTATATCCACAGGAACAGCAGATATACCGGTCCACCTCGACGGCAGAAAAAATACTTGCTCCCAGCATAATATTGTTTCCGGTGCCGTAGCCGCGAACCTCTCCGTCTACGATCAGGATATCGGCCCCGCCGCACTTCGGGCAAACCTTCTGGTTTTTCATAAGCTCCTCCTTTACCGCTGCTTGGGCAGTTCCATTGCGCACGGCCTCGTTTCTCCTTTTGGCTCCCCTATTCTACCTTAGACCGCCCGCTGTGTCAAATATTCCCCAAAATATTTTCAAGGCAGAACATTTGTTTGACTTTTAGGAAAATCGGGGTTATACTGGTCCCAAGGGGGTGACGGCTTTGGACCGGATCATTTTTCACTGCGATTTGAACAGCTTTTACGCCTCGGTGGAGCTGCTGTCCCATCCGGAGCTGCGCCACCTGCCCGTGGCGGTGTGCGGCGACCCGGCCAGCCGCCATGGCATCATCCTGGCCAAAAACGAGCCCGCCAAGGCCTTTCAGGTCAAGACAGCGGAGACTATCTGGCAGGCCAAGAAGAAGTGCCCAGCCCTAGTTCTCCTCCCCGCCCACCACGGGCTGTACCGGGACTTTTCCCGTAAAGTAAATTCCCTTTATCAGGAGTACACCGACCTGGTAGAGCCCTTCGGCATCGACGAGAGCTGGCTGGACGTGACCGGCACCCTCCATCTGTTCGGCGGGGACGGGGCCGCCCTGGCCGACCGCCTGCGGGAGGAGGTGCGCAGCCGGTTCGGGCTGACCATTTCGGTGGGGGTGTCCTTCAACAAAGTGTTCGCCAAGCTAGGCAGCGACTACAAAAAGCCGGACGCCACCACTGTCATCACCCGGGAAAACTTTCGAGAGATTGTCTGGCCCCTCCCGGTGACCGATCTGCTCTACGTGGGCCGGGCGGCGGCCCAAACCTTCCAGAAATTCGGCATCCGCACCATCGGTGATCTGGCCGCCTTCGACCGGGAGCAGCTGTTCCGGCTGCTAGGAAAAAACGGCGTACAGCTTCACGACTTCGCCAGCGGCGAGGACCGCTCCCCCGTGACCCCCGCCGGTCAGTATACGCCCCCCAAGTCCATCGGGAACGGGTACACCTTTCCCGATGACCTCCAGGGCCGGGAGGAGATCCGGGCGGGAGTCGCCCAGCTGGCCGACCAGGTAGCGGTCCGCCTGCGCAAGCACGGCATGAAATGTCAAGGGGTTTCCCTTGCCATTCGGGACCCCAATTTTCGGGACATCAGCCGACAAACCCGTCTGGAAGTGCCCACCGACCTGGCCCGGGAGCTGACCCAGGTAGCCATGGAATTGGCGGACGGCTGCTGGAACATGTCCAGCCCAGTGCGGGCCCTGACGGTGACCGCAATCTATCTCATCCCTGCCGGAGAGGTAGGGACCCAACTGGATCTGTTCTCTGGCGGACAGGAGGAAAAGCGCCGCCGGCTGGAGCGGCTGGAGGGTGCGTTGGACGCCATCCGGGCCAAGTACGGCCCTGGAGCTATTTCCCCCGCCTCCACGCCTCGGGACCCTGGCCAGGAGCGCCACGCCCCGCCGCCCGGGGGACGGGGGTGACGGGTGTTCTTTCCTTTTTGCAAAAAGGAAAGAACCAAAGGAAAAACTTTTGGGAAAAACTGCGTTTTTCCTCTTCGTGAACAGAGGGCTTTCAGGTTTAACAGAGAAAAAACGAAGTTTTTTCCAAAGTTCTTTTTGCCTCTTTTTCCCCTTCGAGGACCTGAAACTCTAAAGCTCATGCTTCGCATTCGCTAAGAGGTTTCACGTCTTTCAAGAAAAAGAGGAGCGTCCCCCCGTACTGCGCAGCGTTGCGGCCGCATAAGCTGGGGCATGGAGGTGTTGTCCATGCCCCTGTCTTTTTTTGACTTTTTGGCCCAGCTGGGCAGGAACCCCGCCCTGTTTGGTACGGTCTTCCTCACCCTGGCCGTCCTGCTGGTGAACGGCTGGACCGACGCTCCCAACGCCATCGCCGGGGCGGTGGTAACGGGGGCTCTCCCCTTCCGGCCAGCGGTGCTGCTAGCGGCGGTGTGCAACTTTTTGGGTGTACTGTGCGTCACCTCGATAAACGCATCGGTGGCGGAGACGGTGTACTCCATCGCCTCCTTCGGAGGCGGGTCAAAGGCCGCCCTCACCGCTCTGTGCGCCGCCATGACGGCCATTGTGCTCTGGGCGGGGCTGGCCTGGTGCTTCGGCATCCCCACCAGTGAGAGCCACGCCCTGGTGGCCGGCATCTCGGGGGCGGCGGCGGCGCTGGAGGGCTCCCTCTCCTGCATTCGTTGGGACTGCTGGGCTAAGGTGTTGCTGGGCTTGATTATGTCAACTATCGCCGGATTTTGGGCGGGGCGTTGGGCTCTGAGGCGCCTGAAAGCTGTAAAGCTGTCTGACCGTACATTCCTTTTAGCACAGCTTCCCGGGGCGGCAGCGACCGCCTTTCTCCACGGGGCCCAGGACGGCCAGAAGTTTATCGGCGTCTTTCTCCTGGGGACTGCCCTGGCCCAGGGCCGGGCCGACGAGGGCACTTTTGTAATCCCCCTGTGGCTCATGGGGCTGTGCGCCCTATTCATGGCGCTGGGCACCTTGATGGGTGGAAAGCGGATCATCGACACAGTGGGCCGGGAGATGGTATCCCTGGGACCCCGGGAGGGTCTGGCCGCCGACCTGGGCAACATCGCCTGCCTGTTCGGAGCCACACTCCTGGGTCTGCCCGTCTCCACCACCCACACCCGCACCTCCGCCCTGCTGGGGGTGGGCTCCGCCGGGGAGAACCACCCCCACTGGGCTACCGCCGGGAAGGTCGCCCTGGCCTGGCTGCTCACCTTTCCGGGGTGCATGGCCATCGGCTACTGGATGGCCAGAGTGTTTCTGGCGGTATAGAGGCGCACCCTCTCCCCCGCCCCAGCATAGCCTAATCTGGAAGCAACCGTACAGGTGCTCAGCCTGCGAGTCTTTCAGAAAGGGTTCTTACATCGTGTTACAGGCACTTACCTGGGCCGCCGCCGGCACGGGCTTCACCGCCCTGATGACCGCCGCCGGGGCCGCCGTGGTCTTTTTGTTCCGCAAGAAAAACTCCCAGACCCTCCACCGGGTGATGCTGGGCTTCGCCGCCGGGGTGATGATCGCGGCCAGCATGTGGTCGCTGCTCATTCCCGCCATCGAGAAGGCGGAAGAGCTGGGCCAGCCCGCCTGGCTGCCCGCCGCGGGCGGGTCCGTCCTGGGCATCAGCTTTCTATTGCTGATGGACTTCCTCCTGCCCCACTTTGGGCCGGAGTCCTTTCACCGGGGGACCAGTCCCAGCCGAACGGCCCTGCTGGTGCTGGCCGTCACCCTCCACAACATCCCAGAGGGGATGGCGGTAGGGGTGTCCTTCGCCTTGGCCGCCCAGAACGGCGACGCCGCTCTCCTCACCGCCTCCACCGCCCTGGCCATTGGCATCGGCATCCAGAACTTCCCCGAGGGGGCGGCTATCTCTCTGCCTCTCTATCAGGAGGGGATGGGCAAGGGAAAGGCCTTTCTCATCGGAGCCGCCTCCGGGTTGGTGGAGCCCGTCTTTGCCCTGATCACCGTACTGGTGGCCGGAACAGTACAGCTGGTCCTGCCCTGGCTGCTGTCCTTCGCCGCCGGAGCTATGCTCTATGTGGTGGTGGAGGAGCTCATTCCAGAAGCCAACCTGTCCCAGGGAGGCCACTCGGGCACCCTGGGGGTCATGGCAGGCTTTTTGATGATGATGATTTTAGATGTGGCATTAGGTTGACATAAGACCGCTCCGGATTATTCCGGAGCGGCCTTTACTTTGCCGTTTTTAATTTTTTGACCAGTTGTTCTACCAGCAGCTTATCCTCGGGGCTCAGTGTTACCCATTCGTTGAAGAGCTTTTGCTGCTCCGGCGTTAGCTGTACCAGCTCGCCGTCAGCGAAAAATTGGCTGAGGGTGATTCCCAGTCCCTTACAGATCATTTCCAAAGTGGGAATAGTCGGCTCATTACATCTATTGAAGAGGTTAGAGATTGTAGACTGAGGCAGACCGGATTCTTTTGCCAATCTATAAGCTGTCCAGTGTCGTTCATCCAGCAGATTTTTGATACGCTCAAGGGCATCCAACATAATCACTCTCCCTTGGGTTTATCATAATATTCAATTGAGTTATATTGTACAACCAATAGGTGTTGACAAATAACCAATATGAGTTATATTAGATTTACCATACTCAAGAGGAGCGATATATATGACACAACAAGAGAGAGAAAGGATTCTGGAGCTGGGGCAGGAATTGACTACCCTAGGGGCTGAGTTTCGGATTGCACAGATTGGTCTGGAAAAGCTGGTGGCGGAACACGGGCTGGGCTCCCCGGAGGCGGCGGAGGCCTCTGATCTCTGCGGTGTGCTGGCTCTGCGCTTCTCAAAAGCGGAGGAGGAATATTTATCCCTCACATCTCCTTCCTGATCTGCCGCAAGGCGTTCTTCTCCAGCCGGGACACCTGAGCCTGGGAGATACCGATCTCGGCGGACACCTCCATCTGGGTCTTGCCCTGGAAGAAGCGCATGGAGAGAATTTTCCGCTCCCGCTCGGTGAGGTGGCTCACCGCCTCCTTCAGGGCGATGCGCTCCACCCACATCTCGTCGTTATTTTTGTTGTCCTTCACCTGGTCCATGACGCACACCGTGTCCCCGCTGTCGGAGTAGACCGGCTCGTAGAGGGACACCGGCTCCAGGATGGCGTCCAGGGCGATCACTACGTCCTCCCGCTTGATATCCAGAATTTTGGCGATCTCCTCGATGGTGGGCTCCTTCTGGTGCTGGGCCATGTAGGCCTCCTTGGCCTGGAGGACCTTGTAGGCGGTGTCCCGCATGGCCCGGGACACCCGCATGGTGCTGTTGTCCCGGAGGTAGCGGCGAATTTCCCCTACGATCATGGGCACGCCGTAGGTGGAGAATTTCACATCCAGGTCGGTGTTGAAGTTGTCGATGGCCTTGATGAGGCCGATGCACCCCACCTGAAACAGGTCGTCGGCGTTCTCCCCCCGGTTGGAGAACCGCTGGATCACCGACAGCACCAGCCGCAGGTTGCCTGCGATCAGCTCCTCCCGGGCTTGCTTGTCCCCCGCCTTGGCCTTGAGAAGGAGCTCCTGGGTCTCGCTGCTTTTCAGCACTTTCAGCTTGGCGGTGTTTACCCCGCATATCTCGACCTTATGCTGCATGATAAAGACCTCCCGCCCGGTATACTGTTTCCAGTATTTCCGGGGGGAGGTCTTTCATACGGCGGCGGACCGCCCTAAATTTTTTATCGTCAGACAGCTTTCGATGGATTTTTAGGGCTGTACCCGCTTCTTGCGCTTCAGGAGGAGGAAGACCGTCACCGCCGCCACGCCCACTACCAGGACGGCGGCAATGAGGAGGGCGGGCGGTCCCGCCGTGACGGTTTCGCTGCCCCGCAGCTGGGCCGCCGAGGGGGCCACAGGCATGATCTCAGTGTCCAGCCCCTGGTTCATGGGATCGTCCAGGCAGATCCAATAATCCCGGATCCCCATGTAGTAGCCCACATAGCCCCAGCGCAGACCGCTGCCGTCGGTGTAGACCTGGGTGAACATCTCGTCAAAACGCTGATACTCCGGCTCCTCCTCCAGGGTGGACCCCGCCGGACCGTTGGGGTAGTTGTAGAGCACCGCCTCGTGGAAGTCCACCGGGACGGGCTGGGTCTCCTCGATCTCCCCGGCGTGGTCCTCCATAAACTGCTTGCTGTCGTAGACCAGGGACACATCGTCCATGGGCACCCAGCCCTCCGGCCGGTCATCGTCCCAGCGGACCAGATAGCCCCAGGTGGTGCCCTTCCCCTCCCAGGTGAACTGGATGCCCACCCGGAGCCCGTTGTCCAGAGTGAGCTTGTTCATCCCGCCGGGGGCGGTAAAGACGGTCACCTTGCCGTCGTACCCCGCCAGTACATAGTCCCGGCCCACATAGGTGCACGCCCCCATGTGGCTCCTATAAAAGGAGTCGTCGGGCTCCCAGATGGAGTCGGCGGAGGCGGGGAGCGTCAGGGCCAGGACGGCCAGCGCGGCCAGGAACAGCGTGAGAATCTTTCGTTTCATCATGATACCCCTTTCAAATCATCAGTCCGGAGAGAAAAGAAACTGCGTTCGCGCACAGAGAGAAGGCCCAGGGGCGAGAAATCTGGCTGCGGCGGTGGTAGATGACCCCCTCTGTCCCCACCGCCCACAGCTCCAGGGCCAGGGTGGCGGCCAGCAGGTATTTGGGGAAATACCAGGCGGCAGCGTGGTGGCACAGCACCACGATGGGGTTGGTGAGCAGGTTGGCCAGGGCCACCGCTGGCAGGTCGGACCGCTCCACCCGCCAGATCAAGGCGAAGACCAGCTCCAGCGCCAGGGTCAGCCCCAGGGAGACCGCCAGCGAGAGGAACAGCTCCATCACAGCCGCCCCCGTTTCAGCCCCAGGACCAGCAGCACCAGGGAGCACAGCGCCCCGGCGGCGTAGCCGATCCCGCCGGTGAGCAGGGCGGGCCAGCCCAGCCAGGGGGGCAGAAAGCCCAGGAACAGGGCGAAGGTCAGCGTCCCGAAGGCAAAGCCCGGGGGGAGCAGCCTTGCCGCCGCCCACAGGGTGATAGGCATGGTCATGTTGAAGAGAAAGACCGCCGCCGTCCCCGCCCAGGGGGAGCTACTCAGGCAGAAGAGAAGGGCCGCTAGCCCCAAAGAAAACATTGCCGCCCGGACCATGCCCAGCCGGTCTCCCAAAAAGCCCCCGGCCGCCTTGCCCAGCACCAGGGCGCAGGTCAGGGCCAGGGCCCAGCCCCCGGTCTTCCAGGGGAAGGACAGCACCATCCCCAGGTAGGACCGCAGCACCACCACCAGGAAGCAGCAGACCAGCACAGGCAGAGCGTTTCGATCCGGGGCAGGCGGCTCCTCTGGGGGCACGGTCTCCCCTCCCCGGCGCTCCAGGAGAAGGAGGGCCAGGGCGAAAAGAACCAGTCCCACGGCGGCGGCCCAGCCCGGAAAGCCGTCCCGCCGCCCCAACAGGGTGCCGAAGTAGATACCAAAGGCCCCGGGGGAGACGAATATCCCCAGAGGGGCGGCCCGGTCTCCCCCGTCCCGGAGGATCGCAACCCCGCCGCCCACATGGAAGCAGGCGTTTCCCAGCCCCGCCGTCACCGCGGCGGCAATGGGGAGGGGCGCCAGCCCCCAGCCCGCCGTCACCAGTCCGCAGCCCAGGGCGGCCAGCAGTCCCTGACGCCCCATCCGGTCGGCCAGCAGGCCAATGGGCATCTGCAGGGCAAAGGCGCAGAAGTTATAGAGCAGGGCGCACAGGGCCCACTCCCCCGTCCCGGAAATGTGGGAGAACATCAGCAGGGCGCAGGAAAAGTCCACCCAGAAGTGCCCGACAGAATAGACACATAGCCGCACCAGTTTCCCCCCCTTCCCCGTTTGTCTCTCATCTGTATAGACGCAAAAAAGAGCCCAAGGTTGCACAAAAAATTTTTATTCAAACAACCAGGCCTGGAGGTGTTCCTCATCCATGACCTCGATCCCGGCGTCGGCCAGCATACGGGCGGCCACCCCCCAACCAGAGACCACGGTGTGGGTGAAGGTGCCGTCGTAGACCTCTCCACAGCCGCAGGAGGGAGACCTGGCCTTCAAAATGGCTATGGTACAATCGTTTTCCCGGGCAATTTCCACCGCCCGCTCCGCCCCTGAGCGGTAGGCGGCGGTGACGTCCCGGCCGTCTTGGGTCAGGACCCGGCCGTCGGGCTGGAGTTCGGCGGGTGAACGGGGGACATCCAGCCCGCCCAGCACCTCGGGACAGACGGGGATCAGGTTGTGTCCCGCCCGGTGGAGCTCAATGATCTGCCGGTCCAGGCGGCTCTGTCCGTCATACCGGCATGGCTCTCCTAAAAAGCAGTGGCTGACTAAAATATTCATACTACTTCTCCTTTGGCTTTTTGTTCAGCTTCAGCGTGACCCCGTCGGCCTCCGCCGCTTTCTTCAGAATACCAACCGCTGTAATGGCTTTTTCCCTTACGGGTTTGTCCGCTGGGACAGACGCCTGTATCTCCTCAAAGGCCCGCCGCAGGTCGTCCAGCTCCAGCAGATAGACAGCAAGAATATAGAAGCTCTTTCGCCGGCCGTCGTTATAGCCGGCCAGCAGCCGGTCCAGGATAAACCGGCGCTCCTTGAGCTGTGTGATGTAAGCCTCAAGACCCAGCTCCTCCGCCCGCTCTAGGTCCCAGAGCATACGGCTGTGGGGCAGGAAGGAGTCGTACTCCATCATCTTCTCATACCGCTCACAGGGAAACCGGCCGCACTGGCTGCAAAACTCCCCCACGCCCTGCTCCACGGCGCACCGGGCAATGGCGCAGCTCTGATTTCCCTCTCCCCCGCCGCAGCCAGGGCAGTATCCGCCCAGGCTCATGGGGCAGAGCAGACAGTTCAGGCCGCATTGAGAGAACTGGAGCTGATCTCTGTGAAAGTCCTTCATGGCATCCTCCTATAAAAAACGGCCCGCCGGTTGGCGGGCCGCTGTGGGTACAATTCAGTGGGTCAGGTAGTACCTGACCAGGGTTTGGAGAAGCTCGTCCCGGTCCGCCTTGCGGATGAGGGCTCGGGCGTTGTTGTGGTTGGTGATGTAGGTGGGGTCCTCGGACAGGATGTAGCCCACGATCTGGTTGATGGGATTATAGCCCTTTTCCTGCAAGGCCTGATACACGGTGGTCAGAATAGCCTTGATCTCCATGTCCCGCTGATCGCCCAGGCTGAATTTACGGGTATAGTCCATCTCGTCCATGTCAGCACCTCCCAAATGTGACGTTGAGCATAGTGTACTCCAAAACTTTGTCGATGTAAAGGGCTTTCCCGAAATTTAATACAAATGAAATATTTCTCCCCTATACGTCGCGGGTCATGCCGGCGGCCGCCACCTGGAACAGGGCGGACAGGGCCGCCAGGTAGAACACATACTGCACCCCCCAGGCATTCCAGATCAGCCCCATCACCGGGGAGGCAACAATGGCCATCACATGGTCCACGCTCAGCCCCACAGACAGGGTCCGGGTGACCTCAGAGGGGTCCAGCGCGATGGAGCGCATCATGTAGGAGTGGACCATGTTGAACTGCTCAAAGAGGACGCACAGCACGTAGGCCCCGTAGACCAGCCAGGTAAAGGGTCCTCCAAAGGAGCCGGAGGCTAGCATCCCGGCCAGCAGGCCCATCACGGAGAAGGAGGCGGCGATGTACACGGCCTCCACCCACAGCATCCGCCTGACCCCCAGCTTATCCAGCATTCTGCCGATAACGGGAGCCAGCCAGGTGCCCGCCAGGTGGACCGCGATAGTGAGCAGAGCCACCGTGTCCGCCCCCTGGCCCAGCAGGTTGATGACGACCCAGGGGGCAAAGACGATCTTGATCCGCTTTTGGCAGCCGTAGGCCAGGGTGACCATGTAGTAGGGCATATACCGCCTGCGGAAGAGCAGCTTATGGTTCTTGACGGCGTCCCTCTGAGGCATCAGCCGGGCCATGCACACCAGCAGCACCACCGCTCCGGCGGTCAAAGCGGCGCCTAGGGCAAAGGGCAGGATCGTCTTGGTCTGGAAGCTGAAAAAGCCGGTCCGGAAGCCGAAAAACACCAGCACCGCCGCCGCCATGGCGAACAGGGTGTTGACCCCTTTGAACTTCCCCAAGGTGGCCCCCACCTTCCCCTTCTCCGCCAGATCCATGGAGATGGCGTCGTTGAGGGGCATAAAGAAGTGCATACCCAGGGAGTGGATGAACAGAAACACCAGCATAGTCCCGTAGCTGGGAGACATCCAGCCCAGCACGATAAAGCCCACCAGCACCAGGGCCTGGGCCACAACCGCCATCCACAAATTGCCCAGGAAGCCCAGAGCGGCCACCAGCACCATGCACAGGATGCCGGGACTCTCCCGGGGAATCTCGATAAAGCCCCGCTGGACGGAATCAATGTGAAAGACCTCGTTGAAGTAGTTGGAAAAGATGGTGTTGCCCAGGCCGTTGGCCAGGGCGGTCAAGGCCAGCACCGCCACAAAGAGGCGGACCGCCCGCTGTCGGTTTTGTTCGGTCAAAGCGTATCCTCCTCCGCCCGGTCTAGGGCGTCCTCCACGTCGAAGGGGGGAGCGTCCCCTGCGAGGGGTATGTCCTCCACCGGGGTTGGAGCCGGGGCGGGAGGCGCAAAGGCGTCTCCGGGTGTGGTGATGCCCTGGCGGTACTTCATCTCCTGCCACTGCTCCTTGGTCACCAGCAGTTGACGGGGCTTGGAGCCCTCAAAGGGCCCCACGATGCCCTTCTCCTCCAGCTGGTCCACCAGCCGGGCGGCCCGGGCGTAGCCCAGCTTCAGCCGACGCTGGAGCATGGACACAGAGGCCTGGCCCGTCTCCACCACCACCTCGGCGGCGGCGTCGATGAGCTCGTCGAACTCGGTGTCGGTATCCTCGGGGGCGGAGCCGCCCACCCCCTTGGAACCCTTGTCCTTCTCGGCGGCGTTGTGCTCGATCTCCTCCATCACGGCGTCGTCATACTGGACGGAGCCGCTGTTCTGCTTGACGAAATTCACCACAGCGGCCACCTCCGGGTCGGAGATGAAGCAGCCCTGGACCCGCTGGGGTTTTCCGCTGCCCAGGGGGGCGAAGAGCATGTCGCCCCGGCCCACCAGCTTCTCGGCGCCCTGGGTGTCCAGAATGATCCGGGACTCCATGGCGGAGGCCACAGCGAAGGCGATACGGCTGGGGATGTTGGCCTTCATCAGGCCGGTAATCACGTCGGCGGAGGGCCGCTGGGTGGCGATGACCAGGTGCATCCCGGCAGCGCGGCCCATCTGGGCTACCCGGCAGATGGACTCCTCCACCTCCTTGGCGGCCACCAGCATCAGGTCGGCCAGCTCGTCAATGAGTACCACCACGGCGGGCATCTTGTCCACTCCTTCGGTGCGCTCCGCGTAGGCGTTGTACTCCTCCAGCTTGCGCACCCCCACCTCGGAGAAGGTGCGGTAGCGCTTCATCATCTCAGTAACCGCCCACTGGAGGGCGCCAGCGGCCTTCTTGGGATCGGTGACCACGGGGATCAGCAGGTGGGGGATGCCGTTGTAGATGCCCAGCTCCACCATTTTGGGGTCTACCATGATGAGGCGGACCTCCTCCGGGGTGGCCTTGTAGAGCAGGGAGGTAATAATGGTGTTGGTGCACACCGACTTGCCCGAGCCGGTGGTGCCGGCGATGAGCAGGTGGGGCAGCTTGCCGATGTCGCCCACGATGGCCTGTCCGCTGATGTCCTTGCCCACGGCGAAGGAGGTCTTGGACTTGCTGTTCATAAAGTTGTCTGAGCCGATGACCTCCCGGATGCTCACCGGGGAGACCACCTTATTGGGCACCTCAATGCCCACCACGGAAATTTTGTCGGGGATGGGGGCGATACGCACACCGGTGGCTCCTAGGGCCAGGGCGATGTCGTCGGCCAGGTTGGTCAGCTTGTTCAGCTTGACCCCCTGCTCCAGGGCCAGCTCATACCGGGTGACTGAGGGCCCCCGGACCACGTTGATGATGTTGGCGTCAATGCCGAAGGAGTGGATGGTGTCCCCCAGCCGCTGGCGGTTGGCGTTGAGCTCGCTGAGGGCCTCACCGCCGATGTTTCCGCCGCTCTCGCTAAGCAGAGACAGGGGTGGATACTGATAGGGGGGCGTCTCCTGGCTCATGGTCTGCTGGATCTCCAGGTCCACCTGGGCGGCCTGGGTGGCCGCCTCCTTGGCGGTCACCTTCTCCACGGCCGGCTGTGGTGCGGGGGGCGGAACAGGAATGCTCTGGGGTATAGGAGGCGCGGCCGGCGGTGGAGCTGCCGGGGTCTCCACAGGGGCGGGGCGGGGTGTAGCAGGCTCCGGGGGCGGAGGGGTAAACGCCGCTGGCTCCGGGGTGGGGATATGGAACGCCCTCTCCCCTGGCTGGGTGATGGGCTCGGGCTTGGAGATCGCAGGAAAATCCGGGTCGGGAACAGGCGTATACCCGGTCTCTCTCTTCGTCTCCGGGACTATCTCCTCCACAGGCTCCGCTGGAGGGGCCTCCTTGGGTCTCAGAAGCTGATCGGGGGCGGGCACCCGGGGGCTACGGTTGAAAAAGCCCTTCTTTTTCCTGGGCTCCTGCCCCACCAGGGGGCCGTCCTCCACCGGGATATCTATGGAAGGCCGTGCGGTCCGTGTTGGGACAGGCTCCTCCCGGCGGGGAGATGGCTCCGGCCGCCGCTCCCGGCGGGGGGCGGGCTCGGGCTCCAGCTCGTACTCATAGCGGGGCCGGCTAAAGACCCAGTCCGCCACATCCAGGACCGTGCGGTTAAAGGCGGCCAGTCCCAGAAGCAGCCCAGCTAGTAGCGAGACGATAGCGGCTCCGATCTTGGTAAACAGGGAGACAAGGCCCTGCCCCAGAACGCCGCCCAGTCCGCCGCCCGACTGCATGGCCTTGCCGCTCTCCACCAGCACCCCCCACAGCTGGGCATTCCACTCCAGGGGCTCAGCCAGCAGGGCGTGGAGGAAGCAGGACAGGATCAGAGGCAGCAGCAGGGTACAGGTTACCCGCAGCCGCACCGGACGCCCCCGGTGAAACATGAGGATATAGCTGCACAGCAGCAGGGCGGGGGGCATCAGCCAGAAGCCGTAGCCCAGCAGCCCCTTGATGAGGCCGCAGAACAGGTCGATGAAGATGGCCTCCATGTTGAAATAGCCCAGGCCGGCAAAGACCGCCAGTAGCAGACAGACCACCGCGCCGGCCTCCCGGCGGTAGGGCTGCCTAGGGGCCTGCCGGCCCTTGGAGCCGCTCTTCCCCTGGGGCGCGGCTCGCCGCCCTCCGCTGTTGGAGGAGGGGCGGCCGGACGCGGCCCGGCTCCCCCCTGTTTTCTTTTGTGTCGCCATATGTATTCTTTCCTTTCAAGCTCAAGCCGCAGGCGCAAGGCTCCAGTTCATGATATACAGCAGGATAAACAGCGCGCCCGCCCCCCAGCAGTAGAAGGCAAAGGCGCCGAACTTTCCCTTGTCGGCCAGCAGCTTTACAAGCTGGATGGAGAAATAGCCCACCACGGCGGCGACAACCATGCCCAGCAGGTACTTGGGCAGATTTTCCGCCGGGACGCCGCCCTCCATCTCCATCACGTCCAGCACCTTCAGCAGGGTGGCCCCCAGCACGGCGGGCAGCGACATAAGGAAGGAGTACCGCACGGCAAATTTCCGGTCAAAGCCCCGGACCATTCCGGCGGAGATGGTGCAGCCGGATCGGGACAGCCCCGGGATGGTGGCCACACCCTGGGCCACACCCACCAGCAGCACATCCAGGAGGGTGGCGTTTTTGGCGGTCTTGTGCCCCCGGGCCATCTGGTCGGAGAGGAAGAGGATACAGCCCGTCACCAGCAGGGCGCAGGAGACGAAAACCGGATTGCTCCCCAGCGCCTCCACCTGATCCTGAATGGGTAGCACCAGAAACAGGGGCAGGGTGCCCACAATGATGAGCAGCACCATCCGCCTGGCCTCCGGCGGGCGACCCCGCCGGGGCTGGCGGGAGAACAAGTCTCCAAAGAAGCGGAAAAACTCCACGATCATCTCCCAGATGTCCCGCCAGTAGACCACGCACACCGCCAGCAGGGTGGCGAAGTGGAGCAGGACGTTGAAGAGCTGGTCCGGCTCCTCCATGCCGAAGAAGTATTGGAACAGCGTCAGGTGCCCGGAACTGGAGATGGGCAGAAACTCAGCCACGCCCTGAACAAAGCCCAGGACGGCGGACATAAAATAGCTCAAAGGTATGTACCCCCTAGAACGGGCAGAAGCCCATAAAATCACTAAATACTATATTAGCACAAGCGGGGGAAAAATTCCAGTGTTTTTATTTGGGGTTTCCCTATGTAGGGGCGGCCTGTGGCCGCCCCGCCGTCCATGATACGGGCCGCCGAAGGCGGCGGCCCCTACTTCTTTCGCTTCTCAATCATCCCGTACAGGGAGTCCAGGGCGTCGGACAGCCCGCCGATGCTGTCGATGAGGCCCAGTTCCACCGCTTCCTCGCCATAGATAACACTGCCCACATCGGCGGCCAGCTCTCCCGTCTGGAGCATCAGCTTTGTAAAGGCCTCCCGCTTGATATGGCTGTTGGCGGTGACGAACTGCAAGATCCGCTCCTGGATGCGCTCGAAATAGTAGAAGGTCTGAGGCACGCCAATCACTAAGCCGTTGAGCCGCACCGGGTGGATGGTCATGGCCGCCGAGGGGGCGATGAAGGACCGCTTTGCCGACACCGCCAGGGGCACCCCGATGGAGTGGCTGCCCCCCAGCACTAGGGAGACGGTGGGCTTGGACATGGAGGCGATCACCTCCGAGATGGCCAGCCCGGCCTCCACGTCTCCCCCACCGTTGTTCAGCAGGATGAGCAGGCCGTCGATCTCCTCGCTGCCCTCGATGGTAGCCAGCAGGGGCAGGACGTGCTCATACTTGGTGCTCTTGCTGGTGGGAGGCAGCAGCTGGTGGCCCTCGATCTGCCCCACGATGGTCAGCACATAGACGGTCCCCCGCTCCCCCCGGATGACCGACGACCCCAGGTCTACAATGGGCTGGATGTCCCCCTCCTGGGGAAGCTGTTCCTCGTCCATAGATATTCCCTCCTTTTCGCCTTAGTCTGTGCGGAAAACCGGGCTTTTACACGCCGCTCTACTTTTCGTAGGTTGCCTTTTTGCCCGTCTTGCGCTAGACTGAAAGAGACGAAAGGAGCGCCTACCCATGGACAACGCACGATTTGGGGCCTTTGTGGCCCGGCTGAGAAAGGAACGGGGGCTGACCCAGAAGGAGCTGGCCGACCGGCTGAACGTCACCGACAAGGCCGTCTCAAAGTGGGAGACGGGCAAGGGGTTTCCCGACGTGAAGCTGCTGGAGCCCCTGACCCAGGAGTTGGGAGTATCCCTGGTGGAGCTGATGCAGGGGAAACGGCAGGAGGCGGACACCCTCACCGTGGCCGAGGCGGACGCCGTAGTGTCTCAAGCTATCCTGCGGTCAGAAAATGACTCCGCCCGCATTCGCCTTCAACTGCTCCGACGGCTCATGATTTTCCTCTGCTTCCTGTGTCTGCTGTGGCTGTGGCCATCTTTTTCCCCTGTGCTCGCCGCATGGCTGGACCATTTCGGGCTCTTTCATCCCTTTCCTGACGCAGAAAGCGGCTTCTTTCTCGGGGCTGGCGGATATATTCTGATTCTCAATACATCCTCCCCCATTCATACGCCGATGGACATGCTGCTGCTTGTGGGGATCCCGCTCCTCCTGCTGATCGTCTGCGCTGTCGCGGCCGTCTGGGCGCGGCGGAGGGAGAAAAAACTGAAATGACCACAAAAAGCCCCGGACCAGACTCTGGTCCGGGGCCTCTGCTTCTATTTTGACATGTCTTAAGCCTTGGGGACGCCGGCCATACGATCCACGATCTCTTTGCCCAGCTCCTTCCCTGACCGGGAATTTTCCACCGTCAGCTGGAACATGACGCCGCTCTCCATGAAATACACCCGGATGACCTCATCCTCCTTGATGAAATACGCCCTGCGCCCCTCCGCGTACTCATAGACCTCATCCGCTCTCCTGGCCTTGACCCCATAGCCGTACATCTCCTGGGTATGGCCCTCCAGCAGGAACATACCGTTCATAATGGCCTCTCCGTTTTCTGTTCCCACCGTTATACTGATATGGCCGGTGCGCCAGCGGTTGGAGACGGAAAGCAAAATATCGGTCATTTGCAGCTCCTCCGCCCCCGGCAGGGTCATTCCGGTGGCCTGGGTAAAGCTGCCGGCATCCCGGAACACACGATCCTGGTCAGCGACCCCGGTGGGATATTCAGCCAGGAAGCCCTCCAGATCGAAGGCCACCGGCGTCAGCTCGTCCAGCGCCACCTTCCGGTCCCCCAGCCACAGGCCGAAGGTCTCCCCCAGCACGCCGCTGGCCATCGCCGTGCAGGACAGGGCCAGCGCGATCAGCGCCGCGGCCAGTACGATGTATCTCTTTTTGATGGTTTTCATGGTGATCATTTTCCTTTCCTCCCGCGGCTCCGACGCCGCGGCCAACAGTCTTTGCAGCAGCTCCTCTTTTGTCTCGTCGCTGGGAAGGGTCCTGTCATACGCAGCGCGAATCTCCCTATTCTTCATCCAATTCACCGCCTAACATCTGTTTTAGCTGTTTCCGTGCCCGGGCGAGCCGGGTGCGGACCGTGGCCTGGGGACAGCCCAGCATCGAGGCGATCTCCTTGAGGCTGTAGCCCTCGTAGTAGTACAGGTAGACCGCCGTCTTGTAGCGCTCAGGCAGCGCCAGCACCGCCTCCAGGACTTGGGCATCCCGCCCGGGCGCGGCCAGCTCCAGGTGGTCCTCCAGGGGCTCGTCCCGGCGCCAGGCCCGCTTCAGCGCGTCCTTGCACAGGTTGGAGGCGGTCACGATCAGCCACGCCTTTTCGTGCTCCTCCGACTGAAAGGGCTTGTCCACATAATACGCCCGCAGAAAGGCCTCCTGCACCATGTCCTCCGTATCCACTCGGTTCTTCATAAAGGAGTAGCAGACCCGCCAGACTGTATCCACATGGCGGTGATACAGATCAGCGAGCTCCTGGCCCATACGCTGGGAAGCGTCCACCTTTCGATCTCCCTCCCTTCACTTTCGATGCGATTAAAACCGGTTTCACTTTAGATACGACCCAAGGCGGGAAAATGTTTCATCTCCGGAAAATTTTATGAAAACAGCGGGAGCCGTAGAAAACGGCCCCCGCTGTGGGCTTATTATGATGTTACAGCGCCTCAAATACCGCCTTCATGCCCTTGAAGGTCATATAGCAGTCCAGCTTGCCCACTGTCTCGAAGGGGGAGTGCATGGACAGGACAGGCACGCCGGCGTCCAGGGTGTCGATGTTCCGCTGGGCCATATAGGCGGCCACGGTGCCGCCGCCGCCAGCGTCCACCTTCCCCAGCTCGGCCATCTGCCAGACCACATTGGCGTCGTCCAGCACCCGGCGTACCTTGGCCACCAGCTCGGCGGAGGCGTCGGAGGCCCCGGACTTGCCCCGGGCCCCGGTGTACTTGCACAGGCCCATGCCGTAGTTGACGAAGGCGCTGTTGCGCTTCTCGTACACGTCGGCGAAGTTGGGGTCGTAGGCGGCGGTGACGTCGGCGGACAGGCAGAAGGACTTTTCAAAGCAGGAACGCAGGGAGACGCCCTGGACCTGGCACAGGTCCTCCATAAAAGTGTCGAAGGCGGCCGACTTCATGCCGGTGACCCCCTCAGAGCCGATCTCCTCCTTGTCAGCCAGCATACACACGGCGGTGTACTCGGGGGCGGACAGCTGGAGGATGGCGGCGAGACACGCGTAGGCGCACACCCGGTCGTCGTGGCCGTAGGCGCCGATGAGGGAGCGGTCAAAGCCGATGTCGCTGGCGGCAAACGCGGGGACGGCGGACAGCTCGGCGGAGATGAAGTCCTCCTCGGTGATGCCGTACTTCCGGTTGAGCAGCTCCAGGGCGGCCAGCTTCACCCGGTCCTTGCCCTCGTCCTCCTCCAGGGGGCGACTGCCCACCAGGATGTTGAGATTTTCCCCAGGGATGGCCTCCCCCAGGGGCTTTTTGGACTGCTCCGTCCCCAGGTGGGGCAGCAGGTCGTCGATGGTAAACAGGGGGTCGCCCTCCCCGTTGCCAATAGACACCCGGACGGTCTGGCCGCTTTTCAGCACCACCACCCCGTGGAGCTCCAGGGGGATGGTCACCCACTGATACTTGCGCAGGCCGCCGTAGTAGTGGGTCTTGAGGAAGGCCAGCTCCTCCGCCTCGTAGAGGGGGTTCTGCTTCAGGTCCAGCCGGGGGGAGTCGATGTGGGCAGCGCCGATGTTGGCCCCCTCCGACAGGGGTTTCCTGCCGATGACCGCCAGGGTGACTGCCTTGCCCCGGTTCACCCGGTAGACCTTGTCCCCAGGCTTCACCTCGGTGCCCCGGACATAGGGCCGGAAGCCGGCGTTCTCCGCTAGGGCGACAGTCCGGTCCACGCACTCCCGCTCGGTCTTGCCCGCGTCCAGGAACTGCTTGTAGCCGGTACAGTAGGCGTCTACCGCCTCCAGCTCACCGGGAGCCAGCCGGTCGTAGCCGTTTTTCCTGTCATAGAGCAGCGCCTTGCGCAGCTGCTCCCCCCTGGTCTGTTCCTTCATTTCCTCACTCATAATAAAACCTCCTTCAAAAATTCCCGCGCCTTTTGGGAAAACTCCTCCGCCGCGGGAAGGTCATTGACTAAAGTATAGTCACAGTTTTGGATAAAATACTCGTCCGGCCGCTGGGCCTTCACCCTCGCCCAGGCGTAGGTTTCAGAAATGCCCTCCCGGGCCATGATGCGGCGCACCCGGACCTCCTGGGGGGCCAGGACGGCTACAGTCAGTTGACATAACTCTTTTAGGGGGCTCTCCACCAGGGCGATGGCGTCGATGGCGGCCAGGGTCCTTCCCTGCTGCCCGCACTCCTCCAGGATATCCCGGACCCGTTGGGTAATGCCCTTCCAGGCGATGGCGTTAAGGGCCACCAGCTTTTCCGGATCGCCGAACACGATGTTCCCCAGCTTCTTCCGGTCGATCGCCCCATTTTTGTCTCTCAGAGGACCGAACTCCATCTCCAGCATATTCTGTAAAGGAATATCACTTTCCAGTAATTCGTGGTAGACGGCGTCGCAGTCGATCACCGCACCCCCCAGCTTTTCCACCTCCCAGAGGAGAGTGGTCTTCCCCGCCCCGGTGGGGCCAGTAATGCCCAGGACAGTCATGGGATCTCATCCTCCTTGTAGAACAGCCGCTGGATGTCCGTTTGGCTTAGCCGCCATATCCAGCAGCCTCCCGCCACGAGGGCCAGGGGGAGCATCATCATGGACACGGACGCGATAAAAGCCACGCAGATCAGCACGCCGAAAGCCTCCCCGCACACGAGCAGTCCATAGGTCAGCTTATTCCGCACCCAGTACCCCAGCAGCATGGCCGCGGCGCCCGGAGACAGGCAGCCACTGAGTACCTGAAGCTCCAAGTAAAATTTGTCGGACACGATCATGCACAGCACAACCACAGCCAACGCCGCCAGTCTGAGCTTCAGCAGCCGCAGGTAGGCGCCGTCCGAGGGGACCGGCGGCTTTTCCTCCGCCGCCCCCACCAAGGCGTCCACCGTGACGCCGTACAGCCTGGCCAGCGCCTTCAGATTCTCCACTCCCGGCTCCGCTTGGTCATTCTCCCACTTGGAGACCGACTGCCGGGACAGATACAGGCTTCGGGCCACCTCGTCCTGGGACAGGCCCTTGGCCCTGCGCAGCCTTTGCAGATTTTCTCCCAATGTCATAGCGGTCACCCCTCCTGTTATGATGGCTCCACCTTAACAGCCGGGCCGCCTTTTGTAAAGCACTTCCGCCGCAACGTAAGGTTGCGGGCCTTGTGTCCCAAGGGGTTCAGACCTCTACAATGTGGAAGCCCGCCGCCTTGTCTAGCCGGTTGACCACAGCCAGGCCCATCCCGGCGGTGCCGGGGCTCTGGGCCCAGATACGTTTTACCCCGGCCTCGTCCATGGCCCTCAAAGCGTGGAACAGCCGCCGGGCGTTCTCCCAGCAGTCGACGGCCCCGCCCAGCCGCTCCACCGGGTGGCCGGGGTACCAGTCGGCGAACTCGTCAAAGCAGATGACCCCCTCCCAGTAGCTGTGGTCGATATGGTCCAGGATGTACTGGGCGCTCCGGGCCGGCGAGCCTTTCACCACCGTCACCGGGGCCTTGGGGGCGTAATGGCGGTACTTCATGCCGGGGGCCCGAGGCTTCTCCCCCTCCCCCATGGGCCGGAGGATGGCCGGGTCCAGCTCCACCTCTCCCAGTACGGCCCGCAGCTCCTCCAGGGGGACGCCGCCAGGCCGCAGCAGCCGGGGCGGGTTGGCGGTCACGTCGATGATGGAGGACTCCACCCCCACCTGGCAGTCGCCGCCGTCCAGAATGGCGTCGATTTTCCCGTCCATATCCTCCAGCATGTCCGCCATGCTGGTGGGGCTGGGCCTGCCCGAGGTGTTGCCCGAGGGGGCGGCGACGGGCACCCCCGCCGCTCGGATGACCGCCCGGCAGATGGAGTGGTCCGGACAGCGCATCCCCACCGTGTCCAGCCCGGCGGTGACCACGTCCGGGACAATGCGCTTGCGGCGCAGTATCATGGTCAGCGGGCCGGGCCAGAAGCGTTTGGCCAGCTTCCGGGCCGTGTCGGGCACGTCCTCACAGTACCACTCCAGCCAGGAGGGGTCCGGGATGTGGAGAATGAGAGGGTTGTCCTGGGGCCGGCCCTTGGCCCGGAAAATGTCCTCCACCGCCCTGGGGTTCAGGCCGTTGGCCCCCAGGCCGTACACTGTCTCGGTGGGGATGCCCACCAGGCCCCCGGTCTTCAGAATCAGGGCCGCACGTTCGATCTCCGTTCCTCGGAGCTGCTCTGTTTTCATGACAGGATCAGCTCCACCAGTTTCTCAGGGGTCTCCGCGATGAGGTCGGCCCCCTCCGCCTCCAGCTCGGCCCGGGTGCGGAAGCCCCACAGCACCCCGCAGCCGGTGAGCCCGCCGTTTTTGGCGGTGCGGATATCCACATTGCTGTCCCCCACGAAGAGGGTGTCCGCCGCTGTGGCCCCCAGCTCCCCCATCAGCCGGTGGAGCAGAGTGGGGTCGGGCTTGACGGGCAGGCCGTCCACCGCCCCCTGGACGGCGTCAAAGATACCGGGGTAGTACCGCTCCACCACCGGGAAGGCCGCCCCGTGGGGCTTGTTGGACAGCACCGCCAGGGTCAGGCCCGCCTCCTTCAGCTGCTTTAACGCCTGGGGCATCCCGGCGTACACCGTAGTTTTGTCCTCCTTGTGGGCGTTATACCGCTGGGTGAACTCCTCCAGCAGCTGCTGGTGGAGCTCGTCCGTCAGCTCTATCCCGTCCGGGACCACCCGCTCCAGCAGCTTGGGCGCGCCGTTGCCCACAAAATATTTGTACTCCTCCACCTGATGGACGGGCCAGCCGTGCTGGGTACACACCCAGTTGGTGGCGGCAGCCAGGTCCTCCAGGGTGTTCAGGATGGTGCCGTCCAGGTCAAAAATGATGTTTTTGTACATGGAAACGCCCTCCCGTCATTCGTAAACGCCGATCTCCATGCCGCCAATCTCCACGGTGGTGTCCCGGGGAAATTGGGCCCGCTGGAGGTATGCCTTCACCGCCATTTGGGCGTGCTTGGGGTTGGCCCGCTCGTCCTCCAGGTCCAGGTCGATGCGGCCGGCCTCGCCGCCGCACACAGACCCCACGTCGTCCAGCACCTCGTCCAGCTCCCCCAGCACATCCCGGAGGTCCTTGCCCTCGGGGAGGGCTTTATAGTGGATATACATTTCCATGGTCGTTTCTCCTTATGATTAGTTTTGCTCTTTTAACAGCTCCGCCTGGTGGTCGGCGGCCAGGGCATCGATGATCTCGTCCAGCGCCCCGTCCATCACCTGCTCTATTTTATACAGGGTCAGCCCGATGCGGTGATCGGTGACTCTTCCCTGGGGGAAGTTGTAGGTGCGGATGCGCTCATTGCGCATGCCGGAGCCCACCTGGCTGCGGCGCTTCTCGGTGTACTCGCTGGAGATTTTCTCCTGCTCCGCCTCGTACAGCCGGGAGGCCAGCAGCCGCATGGCCTTGTCCCGGTTCTGGAACTGGCTGCGCTCCTGCTGGCACTCCACAACGGTTCCCGTAGGTCTGTGGATGAGCCGGACGGCGGAGGAGGTTTTATTGACGTGCTGGCCACCCGCCCCGGAGGAGCGGAACACCTGCATTTCGATATCCGCCGGGTTGAGCTGGATATCCGCTGTCTCCATCTCAGGCAGGACGGCCACGGTCACGGTGGAGGTGTGGACCCGGCCGCCCGATTCGGTCTCGGGCACCCGCTGGACCCGGTGGACGCCGCTCTCGAACTTGAACCGGGACCAGGCGCCGTCCCCCTCCACGGTAAAGACGATCTCTTTGATGCCGCCCAGCTCGGTCTGGCTGGCGGAGTCCACCTCCACCCGCCAGCCCTTGGACTCGGCGTACATGGAGTACATCCGGAACAGGGAGTGGGCGAACAGGGCCGCCTCCTCCCCGCCCACTCCGGCGCGTATCTCCACAATGACGTTTTTGCCGTCGTTGGGGTCCCGGGGCAGCAGCAGAATTTGAAGCTCCTTCTCCAGCTGGGGCAGGTCGTCCAGCGCCCGCTGGTACTCCTCCTGGGCCAGCTCCTTCAGCTCCGGGTCGGACATCATCTCCTCCGCCTGTTTCTTGGCCTCCAGGGTCTTTTGATAGGCCCGGAAGGCATCCACCAAGGGCTGGAGCTCCGCCTGCTCCTTGTTCAGCCGGGCCACCAGCTCGGGATCATTATATGTCTCCGACGCCCCCAGCCGGGCCTCGATCTGGGAATATTTCGCCTCAATGGCGTTCAGCTTGTCCAGCATAGGGTCACTCCTTATCGGTCCAGCACAAAGGATTTCACCAGGGCGATGGGCTCCCGGATGTACATTTTCAGCCGGGAGGGGAAATGGCTGGTAGGCGCGGCCAGGGTGGAGAGATTGTCACAGGCCGCCCGGTCCCACAGCATACGCACCCGGGTAAGATGGAATCCGTTGGACACCACCATGATGTCGGCTGTGGGGTCATAGCCCTCCTCCGCGATTAGGCTGATGGAGTAGCGCAGGTTCTGATTGGTGTTGTGGGACCGGTCCTCCAGGAGGATGTGGTCCTCCTCCACCCCGTGGGCAATCAAATAATCGGCCATGCCTCGGGCCTCGGAGGTGGGCTCGTTGTCCCCTTGGCCGCCGGAGACTACAATAATCATATCCGGGTGGTCTTTCCAATAGTCCAGCGCCCTGTTCAGCCGGTCCTGGAGCAGGACGGACGGCCCCCATTCGTGAAGCTGACAGCCCAGAACAATCATGATCTGCGGGTTTCCGTTCACATCGTCGTGGGCGCCGCTGAGCACCAGGCCAAACAGGGTCCCGAACACCAGCGCCCCCAGCAGCACCAGGGCCAGGAACACCTTTAATACCGGGTGAAGCCGCCTGCCCTTGTAGCTGGCCACCTCGATTTTTGACTTTTGATCGCTCATCCCCGCGCCTCCTCCAGCTCCGCCGCCAGCCGCTCCCAGTTGGCGTACAGGTGGGCCAGCTCATCCTCCAGGGCCTCCCGCTGCTGGTACAGCTCCTGAAGCTTCAAATAATCCGCCGACGCCTCCTGGATCTCCTGTTCCAGGTCGTACATCCGCTCCTCAGCCACCCCCACCGCCCGCTCGGCGGCGTTGACCTCCTTCTCCAGGTTCTTGGTGCCGCCGGGCCGCTTGGGCTTGTCCTTTTTTTCCGGGGGCACGCCTTTTGACGGCGGGCCGCCCAGGGGGGCGGCCCCTACAGCACTCCCTTTTTCCTTAGCGGATAGATACTCCTGATAGGTGCCCTTGAAGTCAGTAATCTTCCCCCCCTCCAGCATCCAGATGCGGGTGGCGAAGCGGTCGATGAAGTAGCGGTCGTGGGAGACGAAGAGCAGGTTGCCCTCGTACTCCTCCACCGCCTCCTCGATCCACTCCCGGCTCTGGATGTCCAGGTGGTTGGTGGGCTCGTCCAAAATAAGCAGATTGATCTTGCTGTCCATGAGCATGCACAGCCGCAGCCGGGACTGCTCCCCACCCGACAGGGCGGACACCGGCTTGAACACGTCCTCCCCACGGAATTTGAAGGAGGCCAGCCGATTCCGGGCGGTCTGGGCGGTGCAGTCCAGGTCGTAGAGCATGGTGTCCACCAGGGTGCGCTCCGGGTGGTCGAAGTGGATGATTTGCGGCAGGTAGCCCACCTTTACAGTAGGGCCCTTTCTGAGCTTTCCGGCGTCCGGCTCCTCCTCCCCCATGATGATTTTAATGAGGGTGGACTTGCCGGTGCCGTTGTCCCCCAGCAGGGCGATGCGCTCGCCCCCCTCTACCTCCAAATCAACATGGTCGAACAGGGTCCGCGCTCCGAAGCCCTTGGACAGGCCCTTGATGGACAGCACCTCGTCCCCCCGGAACTCCCGTTCCCCGAAGCGGACGGACATTTTCCGGTCCTTTTTGGGCTTGTCGGTAGTACGCATACGTTCAATGCGCTTCTCCATGGACTGGGCCCGCTTGAAGATCTTGTCGTTGCCCGAGTAGGCCCAGATCCGCAGCTGCTCCGCCGCCTTCTCCAGCTGCTGGATCTTGGCCTGCTCCTTTTCATACTGCTTCAGCTTCTCCTCGTACCGCCGCTCCTTCTCCACGGCATAGAAGCTGTAATTTCCCGAGTAAAACTCCGCCTTGCCCTCCTGAATTTCTACCACCCGCCGGACTACTTTGTCCAAAAACCAGCGGTCGTGGGAGACGGCCAGGACAGTGCCCTTGAACTTTTCCAGATATTCCTCCAGCCACTCGGTAGCCCGCAGGTCCAGATGGTTGGTGGGCTCATCCAGCAGCAGGATGTCGGTGTCCTCCAGAATGAGCCGGGCCAGGTTCACTCGGGTCTTCTCCCCTCCGGACAGCATGTCGAAGGGCCGCTCCCGCATGTCCTGGGGGATAGATAGGCCGTTGCACACTTTATTTTTGTTGGTGTCTGTCTCATAGCCGCCCCCGGCCTGGAAGGCGGCGGACAGCTTATCGTATCGGGACAGCAGCGCGGGATCACTCTCCCCCGCCTCCATCCGCCGGGACAGGTCGGACATCTCCTCCTCCATTTTGTGCAAGGGCTCGAAGGCGGTGTCCAGCACGTCCTCCACGGTGTAGTGCGCCGGGTAGACAGGAATCTGGGAGATCAGCCCCATACGCTTGTTGGGGGCCACCACGATCTCCCCCTCGTCGGGGTGGACCTCCCCAGTGAGGATACGTAGAAAGGTGGTCTTGCCACAGCCGTTGGGGCCTAGCAGACCCACCCGCTCTCCGGAGTCCACCTGAAACGTCAGTCCGTCTAATATTTTTTTGCCGACCTCAAACTCCTTGACCAGGCCGGATACCGATATATCTATCATCGCTTGGGTCCTCGCTTGTTAAAATCTTTCGTCTAAAATTTATGCCTCCGTCGTCAGCTCCAGCAGCTTGGCGGTGAGTTCCTCCAGCTTCATACCCCGGGAGGCCTTCACCAGCACAGTGCAGTCCGGGCGGACCACTTGGGACAGGACGCCTTTGGCCTCCTCCCTATCCCGGCACTGGATGACCAAGGGGACACCGGATTTTTTGGCCCCCTGAGCGATCTGCTCCGCCAGCTGGCCCACGGCCACCAGGCAGTCGATCCCGGCCTCGCCCAGGTACTCCCCCACGCCGGCGTGGAGAGCGGGGGCGAAGGGCCCCAGCTCCAGCATATCCCCCAAAATTGCCACCTTGCAGCTGCTCTGGCTATCCGCCAGAACGCTGACCGCCGCCCGCATGGACTGGGGGTTGGCGTTGTAGGTGTCATCCAGAATAGTGATACCGCTCCCCCGGTGGAGGATGTTCATCCGCATCCTGGTGGGGACAAACTGGCTGATGCCTCTCTCAATTTCATCCGGCGTCAGGCCAAACCGCTCCCCCGCCGCCGCCGCGATCAGGGCGGGATAGACCATGTGCTCCCCTAGGGCGGGAATCTTCACCTCCCGGTCCATATTGGGGGTGGTGAGGCGGCAATGGATGTGGCTGACGCCGTCTCCCCCGGTAACCCGGGCCCGGTAGGCGCATTTCTCCCCCTGTCCGCAGTAGACGGCAGGGACGGGTGTCTTACCCGCCAGCCCCAACAGCAGTGGGTCATCCCCGTTGAGGATGACCATACCGTCCTCTTTGATGTGGGGCAGCAGCTCGCATTTCGCCCGGAGGATGTTCTCCCGGCTGCCCAGCCGCTCAATGTGGGCGTCACCGATGTTGGTGATGACCCCCACATCAGGCCGGACGATATTGGCCAGATAGTCGATCTCACCGAACTTATCCATCCCCATCTCCAGCACGGCGATCTCATAGCTGGAGTCCAGCTCCAGCAGGGTCAGAGGCAGGCCCACATTGTTATTGTGGTTCCCCTCCGTCTTGAGCACCTTGTACTTGACCCCCAGCACGGCGGCCAGCATATCCTTGGCGGTGGTCTTGCCTACGCTACCCGTCACCCCCACAAAGGGGATGGGAAAGCGATCCCTGTACCAGGCGGCCAGCCGCCCCAGGGCCGCCTCCGTGTCGTCCACCTTCACATAGAACTTTCCGGGCAGGAGCCGGTCCTGTTCCCGGGCGGTGAGGCAGCCTGCGGCCCCCCCCTCCAGGGCGGAGCTGATATAGGCGTGGCCGTCGAACCGCTCCCCCACCAGGGGGATAAACAGCACGCCGGGATGGATGGAGCGGCTGTCCGTCTCCACCCGGGCCACCGGGGTATCCAGATCGCTAAAGCCGTCTAGAAGCTGCCCGTCCACCGCCTCCAGGAGCTGAGAGAGTGTGATGGTCTCCATTTACATTCCCTCCTTGCGAACCTCCAGCGATTTCTGGATAATGGTCTCGCATAGGGTGCCGTAATCCATACCCGCTGCGGCCGCCTCCTGGGGGACTAGGCTGGTGGGGGTCATGCCAGGCAGGGTGTTGATCTCAAGGAAATACGGAGTTCTGTCCGGGGTGATGATAAAGTCTGCCCTGGCGTAAACAGACAGGCCGACGGTCTCAAACACAGTAAGGGCCGCGTTGCCCACGGCCTTCTCCAGCTCGGGGGAAATGTGGGCAGGGCACGTCTCTTTGGTGGCACCGGGCTGGTACTTGTTGGAGTAATCGTAAAAGCCCGACTTGGGGATGATCTCAATGGAGGGCAGGGCTTTGCCATCCAGTACCGCCACTGAGACCTCCCGGCCCTGGATGTACTCCTCAATTACGACGCGGCCCCCTGCTTTGGCGCTGTTTTCCAGGGCGTTTCGCAGCTCCGCCCTGGTCTTGACAATATATACTCCCACAGAGGAGCCGCTGGCATTGGGCTTGATCACCGCCGGGAGCTCCACCCGGCCCGTCAGCTCCTCCAGGTTCTCCTCTGTGACGGTGACTGTCTCCCACCGGGGAGTCTTTACCTTGCCGGCCACCAGCCGCTTGGTCAGGTCCTTGTCCATGGCGATGGCCGAGCTGAGATAGCCCGCGCCGGTGTAAGGCACGCCCAGCAGATCCAGGGCGGCCTGGATGCGGCCGTCCTCGCCGCAGGCCCCATGGAGGGCCAGAAAGACCACGTCCGCGTCGGCGCACATCTCAAAGATTCCCGGCCCGATGGCCGAGGAGCTCTCATCCCTCCGCCGGGCCCGTACCTCCTCCAGGTTGGGCGCCGTGCGGGACACCTGCTTGAAGGCATCTGGGATGGGAGCCACATACAGCCCCTTGCCGGACACGGCCCCGTCCAGACCGTAAAACAGGTCCATCAGGGCCACCTGGTGTCCCCGCTTGCGCAGGGCCTCACAAACCATAGCCCCCGAGGAGAGGGAGACATTGCGCTCCGGGCTCAGTCCGCCCGCCAATACCAGTATTTTCATCTTGACACCTCACTATGTCATTATGGAAGTTTAGGGTATAACATTCACATTTTACCACAATATCATATTCTAACACATCGGCGGAAGATACTCAAGCCGAAAATTTTCCAAAGGGTTTGACATCCGCCCTTTTTTCCTGTATGATGGTTCCCGCAGCAAGCTGGACAGCCGCGCGGGCGGGGCGAAAGGCCCGCCTGTGAGGAAAGTCCGGGCTCCACAGGGCAAGGATAACGGGTAACACCCGCCGGGGGCGACCCTAGGAAAAGTGCAACAGAAATAGACCGCCGGCCGGCGTGAGCCGGCCGGTAAGGATGGAAAGGCGAGGTAAGAGCTCACCCGATGGCTGGGAACAGCCCATCGCTGTAAACTCTATCCGGAGCAACGCCGTGGAGGGACATATGGCCGGCCCGGCCGTCCCAGGGAGGCGGCTTGAGCGCGCCGGCAACGGCACGTCGAGATAGATGGCTGTCTTAAAAGACAGAACCCGGCTTACAGGCTTACTGCACCAAAAGACCGCCGCCCTTTTTGGGCGGCGGTCCTGTTATGCCTCTACGCTGATCTCCGGCGCGGGAGAGGGCTGGGCCGAGGCGGCGGCGTACTGCTGGACAGCGGCGTCCACCGCGGTCTGGGTCCCGGCGGACAGGTCCGCCATCTGCTGGCGCATCTCCATCCGGGAGGCCTGGAGCTGGTCCTGGAGGCGGTTGTCCACGTCCGCCTCCCGCAGGTAGCCCGACTCCCGGATCATCCGCATAGCCTGTCGGCTCCGGAGCTGGTGGCGCAGGCGCTTGGCCTCCCGCATCCGCTTCTCCTTCTCCAGCCTGGCCTGGCGCTTGGCAGACAGCTTCTCCTGGGAGAGCTCCCTCTTTTTCCGCCCGGCCCGGTTCACCGCCTTTTGCAGCTGGTTGATGGCGGCCTGGATCCGTTCGGCGCTTTCACTGTCGCGGCCCTTGGCCGCCCGGAGCTGGGCGATCTGCCGCCGGGCATAGCCTGAGGCGGCGTCTACCTCCCCCAGGCTGCGGGCCCGGGCCAGCTTGGAGTAGGCCAGTATGGCGGCGTCACCATACCGCCGGCTGTTCTTGGGGAGCTTGAGCTGTTCCTTCCGCTTGTCAGCCTTCTCCTTGGCCTCCTGCATCATCTCTACCAGGGTCTTCTGGTCCTCCTCCTGCTCCTTGAGGGCGTCGGCCAGGGCCTTCTGCTCCTCCTGGACGGGGGCGGCCCCCTGGGCGGGCACACTTTGGCTGTACGGACTGACCCCCGACACGCTCATGCTGCTCATAACGCTCCCCCCTTTCCTGCCATACTATAAACATCGGCAGGAAGCGGGGAAATCATAAGGGAGGAGCGCCATTTATTACGCTCTTTCGGCGGCCTCCAGGATGATGGGTCCGCCCTGACAGCTCACCAGGCCCTCGTAGACCTCCACAGTGCTCCCGCCGGCCAGGTTGGGATAGAAGCCGTCGGCGGCGTCCACCCGCACCAGGGCACTGTTTCCCTTGACGCTGAACACGCCAATCAGCCGGCGGTCCCCCTTGCGGTGGGAGGCGTACAGGATATCCCCGGGCAGGGCCCGGACCTCGTACCGGCTGTCGGTGAGGATGGGGTTGCGCTTCAGCCCGGCCAGCCGTTTCAGCAGAGGGGTGATGTCCTCCCCGGACCAATCTACAGTGTCCTTGTCGAACAGGCTGGGCCGGTGGGTGCAGGACCGCTCCTGTCCCGCGTAGAGCAGGGTGATCCCCTTCTGGAAGTAGAGGAAGGCGGTCCAGTTGACCAGGGCCTTCCGGTCCGGGATGACGAAGGCGGCCCGGGCCCGGTCGTGGTTCTCCAAAAAGCGCAGCTTGACAAAGTTGTCAGGATAAATGACCTCCTGGCCGTTCACCGCCTCCGCGTACCGGCTCAGGGGAACCTTACCCTCCAGATACCCTTGGAATACATCGAAAATGTCATAGTCGTAGCAGGAGTCAAAGGCCTGGAAGCACTGGTTGTCGGAGAGCACATGCAATCCGTCAGCCCGGCCCTCCTTCACGAAGGGGGGCTCCACCGACTCGGCCAGCCAGAAGCAGCCGGGGCGGACAGTCTCCACCTCGGCCCGGGCCCTGAGCCAGAAGTCCAGGGGGACCAGGGGGGCCACGTCGCACCGGAAGCCGTCCACGATAGCGGCCCAGTATTTCAGCGTCTCGATCTGGTAGTCCCACAGCCCCGGCTGGGCGTAGTCCAGGTCGATGATGTCGGTCCAGTCCCCCACCCGGTTGCCGAAGCTGCCGTCAGGCTTGTGGTAGAACCACTCGGGGTGGTGCTGGGCCAGCCAGGAGTCGGGGGAGGTGTGGTTGTACACCACGTCGATGATACACTTCATCCCCCTGGCGTGGATGTCGTCCACCAGGCGGCGGAAGTCCTCCAGCGTGCCGAACTCCGGGTTCACCGCCCGGTAATCCTTAATGGCGTAGGGGCTGCCCAGCGTACCCTTCCGGGCCTTCTCCCCCACGGGATGAATGGGCATCAGCCAGATGATGTCCGTCCCCAGGTCTTTGATCCGGTCCAGGTCCCGACGGACCCCCTCAAATGTACCTTCCGGGCTGTAATTGCGCACATAGATGGAGTAGATGATCTGATTGCGATAGGACTTGTCCGTGTTTTTCGCCATAGTGATATTCCTCTCTTTCTGTCAGCGGTTGATCTCCCGCTTGTCGGTCCGGCCCATGAGCCAGTCCACGGATACGTCATAGTAATCCGCAATTTTCAGCAAAGTGTCATAATGGGTCTTACATCCGTCCATTTCCAACCGCTGATATGTGCGGGGAGGGATTCCTATTTCTTTTGCGGCAGTTGCTTGTGTAGCACTCTGTTCGTCTCTCAACATTTTTAGTCTATCATTAAAAATCATTCGTACACCTCTTGACATTCCATTAGTTGCGTGCTATAATCAGTTTATTCCAGTAGTTGCGTACTAGGGGGTTATAGAATGAGCAACGAAATTCCTACCATCATCGAAGAACTCTATCTCGGTCTCTACCCCGGCCCCGACCCGAAACAGTGGCCCGAATATCTGCGGGACGACCCCGTCCAGGCCCACGGACTTCTCAGCTTTTACCGCGGACTCCAACTGGGTGTCCGACTGTGCACTGTCTGTCTGGGAGGCACTAAAGGCTTCCCCTTTAGGGGAAGCTGTCGAGCGAAGCGAGACTGATGAGGCGTTTCGCGCAGCGAAACATACGAAGTAAACAAGTCTCTGCGGGAACGGCCTCATCCGTCACGACCTTCGGTCGTGCCACCTTCCCCTAAAGGGGAAGGCTTTTCCTCCTGCGGGCGGGAGGCTTTTTTCGCTAACGCTTGTCCTTTTTATTGCGCCGGTCCTCGTCCACCTCGTAGGCCTTGATGATCCGCTGGACCAGGGCGTGGCGGACCACATCGCTCTCGTTCAGCCGAAGGATGGCGATATCCTCCACCCCCTTGAGCACCCGCATGGCCTCCCGCAGGCCGGACACCTTGTCCGCCGGCAGGTCGATCTGGGTGATGTCGCCGGTAATGACGATCTTGGACCCGAAGCCCAGGCGGGTGAGGAACATCTTCATCTGCTCCCGGGAGGTGTTCTGGGCCTCGTCCAGGATGATAAAGGAGTCGTCCAGGGTGCGGCCCCGCATGTAGGCCAGGGGGGCCACCTCGATGTTGCCCCGCTCCAGATACTTCTGATAGGTCTCCGGGCCCAGCATCTCGAAGAGGGCGTCGTACAGCGGCCGCAGGTAGGGGTCCACCTTGCTCTGCAGGTCGCCGGGCAGGAAGCCCAGCCGCTCCCCCGCCTCCACTGCCGGGCGGGTGAGGATGATCCTGTTAATCTCCTTGGCTCGGAAGGCGGCCACGGCGGCGGCCACCGCCAGGTAGGTCTTGCCGGTGCCGGCGGGGCCCACCCCCACGGTGACCACGTTGTTTTTGATGGCCTCCACATACTTCTTCTGCCCCAGGGTCTTGGCCTTGATGGGCTTGCCCTTGGCGGTGACGCAGATCACATCCCCCGCCAGCTGGACGATCTGTCCCTCCTTGCCCTCCCGGACAAGCTGGATGATATAGCGCACATTCTGCTCGTTGATGGCCTCCCCCTTGGAGGCCAGGGTCATCAGGTTCTCAATGGCCCTGACGGCGTACATGACCCCCTCCGGGTCCTCCCCCGCCACCTTGAGCATGGAGTCTCGGCTCACCACCGTGACCCCCATCTCGTGCTCGATGATGCGGATATTCTCGTCGAAGGAGCCGAACACATTGATGGTCTCCTCCAGGCGCTCTAAGCTGATGGACTGTTCTGTCATGGGTAGACATCTCTCCTTGGTATGGTCAATTGAGGGCGGTGCCCGGCCTCTCCTCGCCGATCTCCTCCAGGCACTGGGCGGTGAGAGTGACTTCAAGCTGCCCATCGGTCACCCGGGATGAAAACCGAGTGGTCTCCACTGTCCCGTCCTCGCCGATGAGGGCGGCCAGCTGCTTTTGGAGCCGCTCCTCCAGCAGAGCCTGGGCCGCCTCCCGGTCCACCTCCACCGTCCGGGGCAGGTACTCCCGATAGGTCTCCCGGTGCAGCGCCAGGGGCAGCTCCCGCCCGCCGGGCAGGGTAGCCGGACGCACCGTGGTTATTTTATCATACATGGGCCAGGAAATGCCAGTGTTTCCGAAAATTTTCATCCGCCGGCCAAAAAAATTTACTGACCACACGCTCTTCTCCGCTCCAGTGTAGTCCTTTACCTCCGTCTCCACTGGAATAGTGGCGGTGAGGGTGCGCCAGGTCCTGGCCCACACCCGGCCCCGGGCGTGGGTCTGGTAGTACCGGGCGGGCCGATCGCTGTACAGGGGGGGCTCCAGGGTGACGGTGCCCGAGATGAGCACGTCCCCCTTGGCCACCACATCCCCGTCCCCCACCAGCGCGTCCCCCTGCTCCGGCTCGATGTGGGTGATAATCCCGTCCGCCTGGGCCACGATGTCAAACCAGCCGGTCTCGTCGATCCGCTCCGGCTCTTTGATCGCCTCCCGGACAATGACCTCCACCCGGGTGCCGTGGAGGTTAATAGCCATCCAGGACAGGTCCTTCAGCTCCACCAGCGCCTCCTGGGCCAGCTGCTTGCGGTCCAGGGCGGGGCCGTAGGCCCCGGGGCGCACCCCCAGCCGGCGCAGCTGGCTGAGGATCACCGCCGACGGCACCCGCTCGTTGCCCGAGACCTCCACCGTCAGCACGAACCGGGACAGAAAGCTCACCGCGCACAGGGCAAGTAGAAGCCCCGCCAGAAAGGCGTAGCGGGTGCGGAACCGGCCCAGGAAATCGGGCAGGCCCCGGCTGGACTCCCGCTCCACCTCACAGCCCACCTTCGCGGCCAGCTCCTCCAGCAGACCCAGACTACCCCTCCGGGTGGTAAAGCGGATGGTGTGCTCGTCCAGCCACTCCATGGCCCAGAAGTCGATCCCCGCCTGGGCGCAGAGGTTGATGATCCGCTCGGGGAACAGGCCGGTCAATCTCACACATACCATCCCGCGGATCAGATTCATCAAATGCCGCATAAACTTCCCTCCCTTTGTTCGGGAATCTCCACTTTCAGGATAATGTGATCTGGGTTATTTTCCCAGTGATCAACAGCTCCAGACCGGTCATGGCCCGCAGCTCCAGCTCCTGACCCATCACCTTGATGAGGTATATGCCGCCGCTGACGTGGATCTCCTCCCGGCCATAGGCCAGGATCCCCTTGTGGTTCTCCACCCGCAGCTCCCCATCCCCCACCAGCTCCAGGCGCGGCACCCCCGCCACCGCGTCGGCGGGCAGGTCAAACACCTCCGCCGTCCGCTCCAAAAACCGGACACGCCGGGATTTCATAAAAATCACCTCTCCCCAATCTATATGACAGGGAGAGGCGGGTTATTTCACTTTCCATATCATGAGAGACTTACCCCTCCGAAGAAAAACACTCCTATACAGAGCCAGACAATGATAAATCCCATACACGCAAAGGACATCGCGATCCAAATTCTTTCTGCTGCTTTACATAATGTATCTTTCGTCCGCTTTGCTTTTTCTCTCATGACTTCTCCCCCCCGTCGGGTACAAACTCCAAAATATCTCCCGGCTGGCAGTCCAGGGCCTTGCAGATGGCCTCCAGGGTGGAGAACCGCACCGCCCGGGCCTTGTTGTTCTTCAGAATGGACAGGTTTGCCATTGTTATGTCAACCTTTTGGGCCAGCTCCCCCAGGGGCATTTTTCTCTTGGCCATCATCACGTTCAGGTTTACCATGATCGCCATCGTGCCGCCCCCTTAGATGGTCAGGTCCTGGTCCTCTTTCAACTCCGCCGCCTGACGGAACAGGGCGGACATGACCAGGCACAGCAGTCCTGCCATAAAGAAAATGGGCACGAACAGCGCATTATAGGTGAGCAGAGGACCGATGCTCTGGTAATAAGCCAGCCCCCAGGCCAGTCTCAGCAGCGCCGCCGTGGAAATCAGGAAACAGCACACCGAGGCCCGTTTCAGGTTCTGGGCATTGCGCAGAGTGAAGGGTTCTCCCTTCAGGATCGTATCCAGCACCCGTTTTCCCTGCCAGAGGATCACAGCGGTGCAGACCCCGCAGGACAGAAGGAACAGGGACAGCACCACCCAGTCCTGTCCTTCCCCCGTCGCTCCCAGCATCCAAATAACAGGGTGCCAGATCGTAACAAAAAATCGCATAAATTGAAAAGCGCTGTTGTTTTCCAGCAGCCCTGTACCCCCTCCGCCGACATAAAACGCAGCCATACCGGGCACCAGAAACAGCGCGATCAAATTGCACACAAACGTAATGACAACAAGGACCCGCAGGACTCGGGCTAGCTTTTGAACAGCAGTCTTTTCCATGGGTAATTCCTCCTCTCGGCTGGCCCTATCCTAGCACGCGGAAGATTGATTTTCAATATATTTTTATCGTTTTTCAATAAATTCAGAACAGAAGAAACGGCAGCCGCCGACTACCAACCCCCGCCGCATCCAGCCTCCGACAAAGGCCGGAGGCCGGGTAGGGATCAAAGTACGGCGCTGCCGAGTGTGGGCGCAGGACCAGGGTCTTTAGGGACGGAGTCCCTAAACGGCGCTTTGGTGACTTTGCCGCTGTTGGCAAAGTCACTCGCCGCCGGGGCGGCGAAACCTCCCCCGTCCCCTACGTTCATCCTCCGTTCTTCGCAAAATGGTCGCACCAGGACCGCAGGGTACAGCTCTGGCACTGGGGGCGGCGGGCGATACACACCGCCCGGCCGTGGAGGACCATGCGGTGGCAGAAGTCGTTGGACTCCTCGGGCGGCAGGACGGCCCGGAGCTGCTGCTCCACCTTGGCCGGGTCCTTGGTGCCGTCGGTGAGGCCCAGCAGGCCGGTAATGCGGATGCAGTGGGTGTCGGCCACCACTACGCCGGGGGTGTGGTATACATCCCCCAAAATGAGGTTGGCCGTCTTGCGGCCCACGCCGGGCAGCTTGAGCAGGTCCTCCATGGTGTTAGGGACCTTTCCGCCGTAATCCCGAATCAACATCTGGGAGGCCAGCACAATGTCCTTCGCCTTGGCCCGGAAGAAGCCGGTGGAATGGATGTACTCCTCCACCTCTGAAATATCGGCGTTGGCTAAGGCCTCTAGGGTAGGAAACCGCTTGTACAGCGCCGGGGTCACCTTGTTGACCCGCTCGTCGGTGCACTGGGCCGCCAGACGGACGGAAAAGAGCAGCTCATAGTCCTTTTGGTACTCCAGGGAGCAGATGCCGTCGGGATAGAGCACCTTCAGCTCCTCCACAATGGCGCGGACATCCTCGGGGGTCTTGTTCATAGCGGGTCACCTCTCGTCTGTTTTCCTTATCCTAACACACCTTTGGTAAAATTTCGACCCCTTTTTTCAAAACTCTCTTGTCTTTTTTCATTCCGCCCTATATGATGGAGACTATGAGGTGAGGTTCCATGAAAAGTTTGTTCTGCTGTCCCTTGTGTGGGGCCCCGCTGGAGCGGGAGCCGGCCCGCCTGTTCTGCCCCAACCGCCACAGCTTCGACCGCTCCGCTGCCGGATATGTCCACCTCCTCCCCGCCAACCGGAAGCACTCCAAAGACCCAGGGGACGACAAGGCCATGGTGGCCGCCCGGGCGGCGTTTTTGGAAAAAGGGTACTACACCCCTCTGCGGAACAGCCTATGTAAAGTAATTTTACAGTACACAGAAAACCTGTCCGCCCCCGTCATCCTGGACAGCGGCTGCGGCGAGGGCTGGTACACCGCCGGGCTGTTCCAGGCGCTGTCCCAGGCGGGCCGCACACCCCAGATCGCCGGGGTGGACCTGTCCAGAGCCGCCCTGCGCCGGGCAGCGAAGCGGGTGCCCAGGGCGGAGTTTGCCGCGGCTTCAGTATATCACCTTCCCATCCCAGACAACTCCGTCGACGTGCTGGTGAACATCTTTTCTCCTCTGGCCGCGGATGAGTTTGCCCGGGTCCTCCGCCCCGGAGGGCTGTTTTGCTACGCGGTGCCCTCCGCCCGCCACCTGTGGGAAATGAAGGAAGTCCTCTACCCAACTCCCTACGAAAACCCGGTGAAGCGGGAGGACTATTCCGGCTTTGTCTGGAGAGATATAAAGGAGATACGCTATACAGTTGATTTAGAGAACACCAGCGACATTATGGCCCTGTTTGGCATGACCCCTTATGCCTGGAAGACCCCCAAAGAAGGGGTCGCCCGACTGGAGGCCCTGAACCGGCTGCGCTGTCAGATCGGCTTTGATCTGCACCTGTACGAGAGGGCATAAAAAGAGCCGCCTTGGGCGGCTCTTTTCTCTTACAGCTTGTCCAGTCCCAGCTTGAGGCGGCGCAGAGTCTCCTCCTTGCCCAGAATCTGGCAGATCTCCACCGCACCGCCAGGGGTGACGGCCTGACCGGCGGCAGCGATGCGCACCGGCCACATGACGGTGGCGTTCTTCACCTGCATTCCCTCGGCCAGCCCGGTAAGGACCTCTTTGATGTTCCACTCGTTCCAGGTGTGGATCGCGCCAAGCGTAACGATGGCGGCGGACAACATCTCCTTTGCCACCTCGGGGGTACACTTGGACTTCTTGTTGGTGAACAGCTCCATATCGTAGTCAGGCAGTTCCTGGAAGAAGGCCACCTTCTCCGGGATTTCGGTGAGCTTTTCGCACCGGGCCTGGAGGAGGGCGGCAATCTCAGATACCGACAGGTGTTCATCCTTTACAGCCTGTCTGATATAGGGCTCAGCCACCTTTGCAAAGTCCTCCGGGCTCATCGCGCGCAGGTACAAGGCGTTGAAGTGGGTCAGTTTCTCAATGTCGAAAATGGCGGGGGATTTGGACATGCCCGCCAGGTCGAAGGCCCGGGCCAGCTCGTCCAAAGAGAATACCTCCTGCTCGGCGATGTCCCCCCGGGGGGACCAGCCCAGCAGGGCCACGTAGTTGAGGATGGCCTCGGTGAGGAAGCCCTGGTCCTTCAGGTCCTCGTAGGAGGGGTCGCCGTGGCGCTTGGACATCTTGTTCTGGGCGTCCCGCATGACGGGAGAGCAGTGGACATAGGTGGGGATGTCCCAGCCGAAGCCCTCATACAGCAGGTTGTACTTGGGGGCGGAGGACAGGTACTCGCTGCCCCGGACCACGTGGGTGATGCCCATGAGATGGTCGTCGATGACGTTGGCGAAGTTGTAGGTGGGCATGCCGTCCCGCTTGATGAGCACCTGGTCGTCCAGGGTCTTGTTCTCCACGGTGATGTCGCCGAAGATGGCGTCCCGGAAGGTGGTGGTCCCCACTTCCGGGATGCGCTGGCGGATGACGTAGGGCTCCCCGGCGTCCACACGGGCCTGGGCTTCGGCCAGAGACAGGGAGCGGCAGGGGTCTTCCGCCCGGTCAAAGTCGCCGGAGTCCTCAGCGCTGTCCGCCTTCTCGCAGAAGCAGTAGTAGGCGTGGCCCTTCTCAATGAGCAGGCGGGCGTATTTTCCATAGGTGTCCCGCCGCTCCGACTGGATGTAAGGGGCCACTGGGCCGCCCACGTCGGGGCCCTCGTCGTGATCCAGCTTACACTCGGCCAGGGTCTTGTAGATGACGTCGGTAGCACCCTCCACCAGCCGGCCCTGATCGGTATCCTCAATGCGCAGGATGAAAGTGCCCCCGGCGTTCCGAGCGATGAGCCAGGTGTACAGCGCCGTGCGCAGGTTGCCTACGTGCATGTAGCCCGTGGGGGATGGCGCAAACCGGGTGCGCACCTTGCCCTTGGGAATCTTGGCCTCCATCTCCTCAAAATATTTCATATCTAAAGCCATACTCTCTCCTCCAGTAAACAGGTTTTTCTTATTATAGTGAATTTTCTCCGGCTTGGCAAGGGTTTTAAAATTTAATCTTCTGTTCATTGCTTTTTTGGGGAAAAGCGTGTATCCTAAAAAGTAATATTTCCCTTCCCCCGCAAATTTTTGAAAAGAGGAGAAATATATCTTGAAAGAAAAGAAGAAACGCAAGCCCTTGGGCCGGACCGGAAGCCTGCTGGTCAGCCTGCTGATTACGGCTGTGGTAGGCTTTGTGTATTTCTACGTGTCCCTGCCCGCCATCAACCCCCAGTCGGGGGACTTCTACAGCTTCCTGCTGCTTCTCTGCGTCGTCTACGCCGTCAGCGTCTTTGTCCTGTCGGTCAAGCCGGCGGACGACAATGTGGTGCGCACTCCCAAGGAGAAGCTGGGGGACTGGTTCCGGTTTGTCAAAAAGAGCTGCCTGCCCGTACTGATCCTCTTTGCCGCCGTCATTGTGGTGGCCATCGTGGGACAGATCATCTCCATGCCCATCTTCCGGGCCTCCGCCTACCGGGAACTGCTCACCGTCCAGACTGGAGACTTCGCCACCGACGTGGCACAGATCTCCTTCAACGAGATTCCCACCCTGGACCGCTCCTCCGCCGAGTTTTTGGGCGACCGCCAGATGGGAACCCTCAGCGACATGGTCAGCCAGTTTGAATACTCCGGCGACTCCACCCAGATCAACTACCAGGGCCGGCCCGTCCGGGTGGCCCCCATCGCCTACGCTGACCTGATCAAGTGGTTCACCAACCGGGGCAATGGCCTGCCCGCCTATGTGGTGGTGGACATGGTCACCCAGGAGGCCACCGTCACCCGGCTGAGCGAGGGGATGAAATACTCCTTCTCCGAGCCGCTGAATCGGAACATCATGCGCCACCTGCGCTTCCGGTACCCCACCATGATGTTCTCCACCCCGGAGTTTGAGATCGACGAAACGGGCCACCCCTTCTGGATCGCCCCCCGGGTGGTCAAGCGCATCGGGCTGTTCGGCGGCGTGGACATCCAGGGTGCCGTGCTGGTGGACGCCGTCACCGGTGAATGCCAGTACCATGAGGAGGTCCCCAACTGGGTGGACACCCTCTATGTCCCCACCCTCATTATGCAGCAGTACGACTACTACGGCACCCTGGTCCACGGCTTTATCAACTCCATTCTGGGCCAGAAGGACGTGACCCAGACCACCAGCGGCTACAACTACATCGCCATGAACGACGATGTGTACGCCTACACCGGGGTCACCTCTGCCAACGCCGACCAGTCCAACCTGGGATTCTTACTGTGCAACATGCGCACCAAGGAGACCCATTTCTACACCGCCCCCGGCGCCACCGAGGAGGCCGCCAAGCTCTCCGCCCAGGGCATGGTCCAGGATCTGGGCTACACCGCCACCTTCCCCATCCTGCTGAATATCGCCGGCGAGCCCACCTACTTCATCCCCCTGAAGGACGCCACCAATCTGGTGAAGATGTACGCCATGGTCAACGTGGCCCAGTACCAGCTGGCGGCCACCGGGACTACCGTCTCCGCCTGCGAGCAGAGCTATATTCAGATGCTCCGGGACAAGGGCGTCACCCAGGTCGAGCAGTTGCCCCAGACCGAAGCCAAGGGCCGGGTGATTGAAATTCGCACCGCCGTGATCGACGGCAACTCCTATTACTTCGTCCGCCTGAACGGTGAGGAGGTCTTCTACTCCCTCTCCGCCGCCCAGAACCGGGACGTGGTCACCCTCAACGTGGGTGATTTTGTCACCATCCAGCACGCCGAGGGCTCTGACTCCTCCATCCTGGACGGGTACTCCCTGACCATCGACAGCCGTGCGGACATCGAAATCGCCACCAAGCCGCTTTCCTAAGATTTTCCAGGACCGTCCGGTTTCCCGGACGGTCCTATTTTTTCGCGATCAGACCCTCTTTTTCCTGTTTCGGCAGCTGTTTGATCTGATACTCCCGGCGGAGGGCGGCGGACTTGTCGGGGACCTCCTCCTGCCAGACCAGCTCCAGAGGGCCTCTCCCCCGGGTGTATTTGGCCCCTTTGCCGGAGCGGTGGGCTTCCAGACGGCGCTCCACGTCGTCGGTGATGCCGGTGTATAAAGTGCTGTCGCCGCAGCGGAGCATATAGACATACCAGGACATGGAGCCTCCCCCCTTTCCCCGCAATTATACTACAATATGTCCAAATTGGAAACAATTCCTTTTTTCATCTGCCCAAGCGTCCAAACCTGTTGCCTTTCTCCCCCGATGGTGGTACAATAAGCTGATATTATATGGGCGCGTCCGCGCCCTGAGAGTAAGGAGCAACAACACATGGACGAAAAGAAAGTAATGCTCTCCGGCATCCAGCCCAGCGGCGACCTGCACCTGGGCAACTACCTGGGGGCCATCAAGAACTGGGCGGCCCGGGCCGAGGAGTTTGACTGCTACTATTTCATGGCGGACATGCACACCATCACCGTCCGCCAGAACCCCGCCGACCTGCGCCGGCGCACCCTGGAGCAGCTGGCCCAGTATATCGCCTGCGGCCTGGACCCGGAGAAAAACACCCTGTTCATCCAGTCCCACGTCCCCCAGCACGCCGAGCTGGGCTGGGTGCTCAACTGCTACACCATGTTCGGGGAGCTGTCCCGCATGACCCAGTTCAAGGATAAGTCCGCCAAGCACAAGGACAACATCAACGGCGGCCTGTTCACCTACCCCTCCCTGATGGCGGCGGACATCCTGCTCTACCAGCCCGACTTTGTCCCCGTGGGCGAGGACCAGAAGCAGCACGTGGAGCTGACCCGGAACATCGTCCAGCGCTTCAACGGCATCTACGGCGACGTGTTCAAAATGCCCGAGCCCTACATCCCCAAGACGGGGGCCCGGGTGATGGGGCTCACCACCCCGGACAGCAAGATGAGCAAGTCCATCCCCGAGGGCTGCGTGTTCCTGATGGAGAAGCCGGAGGACATCCAGAGGAAATTCAAGCGGGCCATCACCGACAGCGACACCGAAAACCCTGTCCGCTACGACCCGGAGCACAAGCCCGGCGTGGCCAATCTCATGAACATCTACGCCGCCGTCACCGGCAAGAGCTTTGACGAGATCGAGGCGGAGTTCGCCGGCCAGGGCTACGGGAAATTCAAGCCCGCCGTGGGGGACGCCGTGGTGGAGACCCTCCGCCCCATCCGGGAGGAGGCCACCCGCATTCTGGCGGACAAGGCCTATCTGGAGAGCGTCTATAAGGCGGGGGCGGAGAAGGCCTCCTACGTGGCCAACAAGACCCTGCGCAAGGTTTATAAAAAGGTGGGCTTTGTGGCCCGGTAACTCCAAAGACAAAAAGAGGACTTTGTTATGATCCAACTTCCTGCCGTAGGGCAGTCTGCTGCCGCCCTGCTTGCCGCCACCCTGGTGGCCCTCATCTCCACGCCGGTGGTCCGCTCCCTGGCCTTCCGGATGGGGGCGGTGGACGTCCCCAGAGACGCCCGCCGGATGCACGACCACCCCATTCCCCGTATGGGAGGACTGGCCATCTTCTTCGGCTTTATCCTCAGCGTGCTGGTCTTTCTGCCCCTCACCCCCGAGCTGCGCGGTATGCTCCTGGGGGCCGTTGTTATCGTCATCTTGGGCATTCTGGACGATATCTTCTCTCTGCCCGCCCTGCCCAAGTTCTTTGTCCAGATCGGGGCCGCCCTGATCGCCGTGCTCCACGGCAACTGCATCAGGTTCCTGTCCAACCCCAATATATTCAGCAGTGAGCCCTTCTGGGAGCTGGGCTGGCTGGCCATTCCCATCACGGTATTCTGGATCGTGGGCATCACCAACGCGGTCAACCTCATCGACGGCCTGGACGGCCTGGCCTGCGGTGTGTCCACCATCAGCTCCATGACCCTGCTGGTGATCGCCCTCAGTGTGGCGGAGCCCGACGTGGCCGTCCTCATGGGGGCGCTGGCCGGGGCGTGCATCGGCTTTCTGCCCTACAACCTGAACCCGGCCAAGATTTTTATGGGGGACACCGGCTCCACCTTTTTGGGTTTTGTTTTGGCGGTGGTGTCCATCCAGGGGCTGTTCAAATACGCCACCATCATCTCATTCGCGGTGCCATTCCTCATGCTGGGCCTGCCCATCTTCGACACCTGCTTCGCCATCCTGCGCCGGGTATCCCACGGCCAGTCCCCCATGAAGCCCGACCGGGGCCACATCCACCACCGGCTTATCGACATGGGCTTCACCCAGAAGCAGGCGGTGGCCGTGCTCTACGTCATCAGCGCCATTCTGGGCCTGTCCGCCGTGGTGCTCACCACCATCGGCGTGGTGCGGGCTATGCTGTTTCTGCTGGCCCTGTGCGCGGCGGGGGCGGTGGCCGGCAAGCTGTTTCTTGACCACGCCAATACCTCCGGAAGCCAACCCGAGGCCGGAGACAGGAGATCTCACACCACCCAGATTGCCGGCAACGACAACTTTTTCGGCGAGGAGGACCGCTCGGACAAATGAACGTGATCAAAGTTATGACCGTCTTCGGCACTCGGCCAGAGGCCATCAAAATGGCCCCCCTGGCCCTGGAGCTGGCGAAGCGCCCGGAGTTTGAAGCGACCTGCTGCGTCACCGCCCAGCACCGGGAGATGTTGGACTCGGTGCTGGATATTTTCGGGCTAAAGCCCGACTATGATCTGAATATTATGGAACCCCGACAGACCCTGTCCACCATCACCGCCAAGTGCCTGAACGGTATGGACAGCGTGCTGGAGGAGACGACCCCCGACCTGGTGCTGGTCCACGGGGACACCTCCACCACCTTCGCCGGGGCGCTGTCCGCCTTTTACCACAAGATCCCCGTGGGCCACGTGGAAGCCGGTCTGCGCACCTATGACAAGTGGTCCCCCTACCCGGAGGAGATCAACCGAAAGCTGGTGGGGGCCATCGCCGACCTCCACTTCTGCCCCACAGCGGCTAACCGAGGCAACCTGGCCCGGGAGAACATCACGAAAGGCGTCTTTTTAACGGGCAACACCGTCATTGACGCTCTCCAGACAACGGTTGTAAAGCGTTTTGCCTTTGCGGACAATGTCCTCAACAATTTAGATTATGTAAACCGAAAGGTGATTCTGGTCACCTGTCACCGGCGGGAAAACTACGGCCAGCCCATGGCTAACATCATGACCGCCCTGCGCCGCTTGGCTGACGCCTTCCCGGAGACGGAGCTGGTTTACCCCGTCCATCTCTCCCCCGTGGTCCAGGAGGTGGCCCACAAGCATCTGGACGGCCACCCCCGCATTCACCTTATCGCCCCCCTAGACGTGCGTGAGATGCACAACCTGATGGCCCGATGCCACTTGGTGATGACCGACTCCGGCGGCCTCCAGGAGGAGGCCCCCGCCCTGGGCAAGCCGGTGCTTGTCCTGCGCAAGGAGACGGAGCGGCCCGAGGCGGTGGCCGCCGGCACTGTCCGCCTGGCTGGTGTGGAGGAGGAAGCCATTTTCCAAATGGCCTCCCAGCTGCTGTCCAACCAAAATGAGTACGACAAAATGGCCCACGCCGCCAACCCCTACGGGGACGGCCGGGCCTGTCGGCGCATCGCCGACGCCATCGCCTGGCATTTCGGCCGGCGGGAGACCCCGCCGGAGCAGTTCGGAGGATAATACCCCCATCCGGGGGTATTGTCCAGGAGAGGAGGACCCGGATTTGGAGCAAAAAAAGCGGCTGGTCATCGTTGTGGCCATTATCCTGCTCATGGCCGCGGCCATGCTTGCCAGCTTTGGCCGGGTCCTTTTCGCGGCTGACACCCCAAAGGTGGTTCTCCCCTCCTCCAGCGCCGATCCCGGGGATGTCTCTGGCTCGGGCAGCCAGGGGCAGGACTACCAGCGGGTGGAGATCACCACCCAGACGGTCACCGGAGTGGTGGCCACCCTGGCCCGCCCCGCCAGCTACTACCGGGCGCTGACGGTGGAAACCTTCTGGGAGGGGGGCTCCTCCTCGGTCCAGGTCCAGGTGTGGGCGGACGGGGGCTGGTCCCACAGCCGCCAGGCCCTCCCCTCCGGCGTGGTGCGCCACGACCTGACGGGCGACGGCACCCTCTACTACTGGTACGACGGCTCCACCCAGTACAGGCAGGCCCCGGCGGACGAGCGCTCCTCCGACCTGGCCCAGCGCATCCCCACCTACGAGACAGTGCTGGAGCTGGACCCGGAGGATATCATTTCCGCTGGCTATGAGACCAGAGGCGAGCTGCCCTGTATCTTCGTCGAGGTCCACCCCGAGGGCTCCCAGCAGCTCCGGCGCTTCTGGATCAGCGTGGAGAACGGCCTGCTGGTCTCCGCCGAGACGGAGGAGAACGGACAGCTGATCTACCGCATGACCGCCTACTCCCCTGTCCAGACCCCCTGTCCCGCCGACGGCAGTTTTTCTCTGCCCGACGGAGAGGTCCTGCACAGGCTGGGGGACTGAGCCCGGGCGGCGCGCTAGTCCTCGCTATCTCCCAGTCCCATCAGCAGGACAAGCCCTAGGGCGATGACCAGCTCCAGGTCGTCCCCCTCCACCAATAAGTACAGCATGATCAGCAGCAGCAGGATATCGCCGCTGTCGATATTCTCCAAATGGAGAGACTTTAGCAGACTGGACAGTCCGCCTCCCTCCTGCCCCCCTAAAAGGCCGGACAGCCCCTCTTTTCCCCCCAGGAAATCCGGAAGCCGGAAGGACTGGCGGCGAGGGCCAGGACGGCTGGGGGGCGTCTCCTCTACAGGCGTATAGGCTACGTCCTGGGGGATATAACGGTTATACAAGCTCCCCCTCCTTCCCGCCAAGGACCCCCAGCGCCACCCGGACCGCCTTGGCCATCCGGGCGATCTGGATGGCCCGGTCCAGCCGGGCCTGCCGCTCCTCCCGGAGGAAGGGACGCAGGGCATTGAGCAGGGCGGCGTTCCGGTCCCCTGTACTCTGGACCTGGCGCATGACCTCCATCCCTAGCCGGAGCATTTTGGGGTCCAGCTGCCCCAGCATGGCGGACAGATCGGGGGGCGGCCCCTCCGCCGTCACCGGTACATAGGCCGTCTCCCCGGCCTCTGTCGGGGTCTCGGCCTGACCGGCCCCCTCCGGGGCGGGCGGCTGCTCCCCGGACAGGGAGCGGGCCAGGGCTATGATCTGGCTCATGGCCTCCTGGTTGCCCAGGATGGAATTCAGTTGTTCCTCAAAGCCCGCCATTGCTTCATCCCCTCTCTGCGCAGATCCGCGACCTCATCCGTCACGGCCCTTCGGGCCGCGCCACCTTCCCCTAAAGGGGAAGGCTTTTGGGAGCGTATCCTCTGCCTTCCCCTTTAGGGGAAGGTGCCCCCGAAGGGGGCGGATGAGGTGCCCCTACTCCAGCCCCGCCTGTTTGGCCTGACTGCCGATACGGTCCACCAGCTCGGCGCCCTCTTTGCTGTGCATCAGCTGGTTCATAATGGTCATCAGCTGGCTGGGGTCACCCGCCGCGGCCTGCCGGGCCGCCTCCTGGACGTGGCCGCTCTGTTTGTTCAGCAGCGTCATCAGCTTCTGTGCGTCGCTGGACTGCGCCAGCTGGGAGATCGCGTCCCGGTTCTTCTTTGATAACTCCATGTCCACACTCCTCATAGGGTTTTCGGGCCCTTGACTAATCCAGTATATGCAGTGCGAAGGCAAGGTGATACAGTATGAAAATCCTGGTCTTTTCCGACTCCCACCGCTCCCTGTCCGGAATGTACGCCGCCATCGACCTCCACAAACCGGAGCAGGTCATCCACCTGGGCGACATGATGGACGACGCCGAGGAGGTGGCGAAGCACTACCCCACTACCCCCTTCTGCCTTGTCCCTGGCAACTGCGACGGCTGGGGATTGGCCGTCCCTGTCAAGAAAGAGATTAAGCTGGGCGGGAAGTCCATTCTCCTCTCCCACGGCCACCGCTGGGGGGTCAAGAGCGGCTACGACAAGGCTATCGCCGACGCCCGGGCTGTGGGGGCGGATATCCTCCTCTTCGGACACACCCACGTCCCCCTGTGCCGGCGGCTGGAGGACGGCCTGTGGATGCTGAATCCCGGCCCCGCCCGCTCCAGCTACGGCCTGATCGAAATAGAGAACGGAAATATCTCCTGTACCTTGCATCAGATGTAGCAAAATATAGAGAGGTAACTTGAGATGAAAAAGATCCTCTATATCCTTCTCCACCGCTCGGTATTTGTGGCGCTGGCCCTGCTGGTTCAAATCGCCGCCCTGGCCGTCATGGTGGTCTCCTTCTCCGCCACGGAGGCTTTTTACTGGTGCTGCATCGCCTTGAGCGTGGCCGCCGCCATTGCCATCGTGGGCAGCCGGATGGAACCCGGCTATAAGATCGCCTGGCTGCTGCTGATCCTGCCCTTCCCCATCTTCGGCGGGGTCTTTTATATTCTGGTGGGGGGCGGCTACATCCCCAAGCGCACCCAGAAGCGGATGCAGGGTATGCTGGAAAAATCCGCCGAGACCCTGAAGGACGACTTCAAGGCGGAGGACCTGCTCCCCTTGGGGGGCGACGCCGCCGGACAGGCCAACTATCTGGAGCGCCGAGCCGCCTGCCCCGCCTACACCAACACCGAGACGGAATATTTCCCTCTGGGCGACGAGGTGTTCCCCCGGATGCTGGAGGAGCTGGAGAAGGCGGAAAAATATATCTTTCTGGAGTATTTCATCATCCAGCCCGGGGTCTTCTGGGACAGCATTCTGTCCATCCTAGAGCGCAAGGCCGCCCAGGGGGTGGAGGTCCGGGTACTGTATGACGACTTTGGCTGCATGTTCACCCTGCCCCGGGACTACAACGAGACGCTGATCAAAAAGGGCATCCAGTGCCGGGTGTTCAACCGGCTGATGCCGGTGATGTCCCTGCGGCTGAACAACCGGGACCACCGGAAGCTGCTCATCATCGACGGGAAGGTGGGCTTTACCGGTGGGGTAAACCTGGCCGACGAGTATATCAACGTTCGGGAGCGCTTCGGCCACTGGAAGGACAGCGCCATTCTGCTGGAGGGGGACGCCGTCTGGTCTATGACGGTGATGTTCCTCACCATGTGGGACAACATCGCCGACTGGGACGAGGATTTCGAGCGCTTCCGTCCCCCGGCCTCCCCGGTGCGACCCTGGACGGGCTACGTCCAGCCCTACACCGACACCCCCCTGGACCGGGAGGCGGTGGGCCAGTCGGTCTATCTGAACATGATCTCCAAGGCCAAAAATTATATCTATATCACCACCCCCTATCTGGTCATCGACGTGGCCACCAACACCGCCCTGTGCAACGCCGCCAAATCTGGGGTGGATGTGCGGATCATCACCCCCCATATCCCCGATAAGCGGTATGTCTTTGAGGTCACCCGGGCCCACTACCAGCCCCTGCTGGAGGCGGGGGTACAAATATACGAGTACACCCCCGGCTTTATCCACGCCAAAAACTTTGTGGTAGACGACCGCTTCGCCACAGTGGGCACCGTCAACCTGGACTACCGCAGCCTGTTCCTCCACTTCGAGGACGGCGTATGGCTGTGCGAGGCTCCCTGTATCCGGGACATCCGAAAGGACTTTGAGGCCACGCTGGCTGTCTCCGAGCTGTACTCCCTGCGGCGCTTCAAGCATTTAAACATCCTCCTCCAGCTCTACCGCAGCATTTTGCGAGTCTTCGCGCCATTGATGTAAAAAACTGCCCTCGGGACGCATTGCGCGTCCCAAGGGCAGTTTCGTTATGTCTCTTATCCGCCAAACAGACCGTAGATCAGCCTTGCCAGCAGCAGGGCCAGCACCACGAAGAACATGGGCCGGATCACCTTGGCCCCGCCCTTCAGGGCCAGGCCAGAGCCCACATAGTTGCCTGCGATGCCACACAGGGCGGCGGGGATGCCCACCGACCACATCACCTTGCCTGCAATGGCAAAGGTCACCAGAGAGGCCACACCGCTAGCCGAGTTGGCCACCTTGGTGTTGCCCGAGGCGGTAAGTAGGTCGAACCGGCACAGCCCGGTGAAGGCCAACATGAGGAAGGTGCCCGCCCCCGGACCGAAAAAGCCATCGTACCCGCCGATGACAAGGCCAATCCCGGCGGCCATGGCCATCAGTTGGCCTCGGTTCAGCTCGCCGGAACGGTCCTCCTGGCCGAAGTCCCGCTTCATCAGCAGGAAGACGGCCATGACCGGTACAATAGCCAGCATCACGTAGTACAGCACCTGCTCCGGCATGATCAGATTCAGCCGCGCCCCAAACCAAGCGCCCACCAGAGCCCCTACCATCCCAGCCAGGGCGCTGGGGACATGGACGTCCCCCCGCTTCAGGAATCGCCCCGTTGCCAGCAGTGTCCCGAATGTATTGCCGCACTTGTTGGTTCCGGACGCAACATGGGCGGGCAGTCCCGCTAGCAGGTAGGCTGGCAAGGTAATGAGCCCGCCCCCTCCCGCCACAGCGTCAATGAGCCCGCCCAGAAACACCAGCGGGCAGACGATCAGCCAGATATGCACCAATTCCTGTAGTTCCATCTATCTCTCTCCTTTTGTCCCTTTTTTCTTTGTAAAGAAAAAAGGGACCGAAAAAAGAAACTTTTGCGAAAAACTTCGTTTTTCTTCTGTCTTTCAATTACTCCGCTGCGCAACAGGTAAGCGAGAGGAAAAACGAAGTTTTTCCAGAAGTTTTCTTTTGATTCTTTTCTTTTTCAAAAGAAAAGAACATGCGTCACTGACCCTTGATCTCCTCCCAGTACCGCTTGGCGGCCTGTTCGGTCTTGTTGTCACCGTACTGATAATAGCACGTCCCCACCAGCTCGTCGGGCAGGTACTGCTGCTCCACCCAGTGGCGTGGGAAGCTATGGGGGTACTTGTAGCCCTGCGCCCGCTCCTGACCGGCGGAATCGGCGTGGACATTTTGCAGCTCCCGGGGGATGCTCCCGGTCCGCCCCGCCCGGACGTCGGTCAGGGCGGCGTCGATGGCCATACAGGCGGTGTTGGACTTGGGGGCGGTGGCCAGCAGAATCACCGCCTCGGCCAGGGGCAGCTTGGCCTCTGGGAGGCCCAGCTGGATGGCATTGTCCACGCAGGCCTTTACGATGGGCACCGCCATGGGGTAGGCCAGGCCAATGTCCTCGCTGGCGGAGCACAAAATGCGGCGGATGGCGGTAATCAGGTCCCCCGCCTCCAGCAGCCGGGCCAGGTAGTGGAGGGCGGCGTCCGGGTCGGACCCACGGAGGGACTTCATCAGCGCCGAGGCGATATCGTAGTGGGCGTCTCCCTCCCGGTCGTAGCGCATGGCCGACTTCTGGGCGGCGGTCTGGGCGTCCTCCAGGGTGACAAGGAGCTTTCCTTGCTCCCGCCTGGCAGCGGTGAGGAGCAGCTCCACGGCGTTCATGGCCTTGCGCACGTCTCCCCCGCAGGCGGAGGCGATATGCTCCCGGACGCCCTCCTCGCAGACGACCTCCGCGCCCAGACGCCGGGACATGATGGAAATGCCCCGGTCGATGGCGGGGAGCACGTCGGCGGCGGTGATCTGCTTAAACTCGAAGACGCTGGCCCGGGATAAGACGGCCCCGAAGACGGCGAAGAAGGGATTTTCCGTGGTGGAGGCGATGAGGGTGATCCGCCCATCCTCCATGAACTCCAGCAGGGATTGCTGCTGCTTCTTGTTGAAATACTGGATCTCGTCCAGGTAGAGCAGCACCCCCTCCGGGGCCAGCAGCGTACCGATGTCCGCCATAATATCCTTGATGTCGGAGATGGAGGCGGTGGTGGCGTTGAGCCGGTGGAGGGGCCGGTTGGTCCGCTGGGCGATGATGTTGGCCACCGTGGTCTTGCCGGTGCCCGAGGGGCCGTAGAAAATCAGGTTGGGCACGTTGCCCCCCTCCACGATCCGGCGGAGCAGGCCGTCTTTCCCCAAAATATGACTCTGACCCACCACCTCGTCCAGACTGGTGGGCCGAATTTCGTCCGCCAGTGGGCGGTATGCCATAACACGTCACACCTTTCTGTTTTATCCCCGCTCCAGCGCCCCGCCGTAGCGCTTCAGCGCCTTCCGCCGCCGCCGCCAGTCGGGCATAAGGCTGTCCATCCGGGCGTAAAAGCCAGGGCCGTGGTCGTGGTGGAGGAAGTGGACCAGCTCATGGAGGGCCACATAGTCCCGCAGCTCCTCCGAGCACCGGGCCAGGGCGGTATTCAGGGTGATGTACCCCTGGGCCCAGTGGCAGTTGCCCCACTGACTTTTCAGCTTCCGCAGCTTCAGCGCCGGAAAGGCCACCCCCAGGGGAGCCACTAAGGGGTACACCCGCGTGAGTGCCTCCCCCAGCAGCCGGGCGCACTCCTCCCGGGACACCGGGGGCAGCGGTTCCTCCTGCCGCTCCGCCCGCCGGTGGACGGCGTCCAGGATCCACCCGCTTTTCTCCCGAATGAAGTCGTCCGCCTGCTTCACGGGACAGCCCAGGGGCAGAGAGACCATGATCTCTCCATCCGCCCCCACCCGTAGGTTGAGGTTCTTCACCCGCTTCCGGGTCAGGGTGTAGGTGAGGGGCCCCAAGGGGGTGTCCACTAGCCGGAGCTGGGGTGCGTTCGTTTTTACCATTTGTTCTCCACTTCCTCGGCAAAGCCCAGGAAGTCCTTGACAAAAACCTCCGTGCCGTCGTCCAAAATAGCCAGGCCGGTGAACTTGCCAAAAATCTGGTGCTGGTCCGACTTGACTACCCCGGCGCTGGTACAGGCGGAGCGGTCCAGAATAGGGTCGAAGCGCATCTCGAAGCGGCCGTCGTCGCTGCTGAACTCCCACTGGTCCATGTACCGGCGCCGGCGCCTCCGGCCGGGAATCTTGAAGCGCACCTTGGACAATTTATGTGCCTTGCCGTTATAGAACAGCATATTCTCGGTGGCGGCGGAGGTATTTCCGAAGCCGTAGCCCAGGTTGAAGCCGAAGGGGACCCCCTCCGCCAGCCCGGAGGCCGAGGCCCAGTACCAGGTGTTGTGGTAGGTCCAGACCCCCCTGCCCCAATCCAGCACGCCGAAGGAATCGGCGGGGTCCAGCATGTACTCGTCCTCCCCCACCGTCACCTTGCCCGAGGCCCGCAGGCAGTTAATCTTCTGGTTGAAGTAGAAGTGTCCCGGCTTATCGAAGGGAGTGCAGATGACCATAGACTCCTCCGGCTCGCCGGTGAGCTCGATATAGGCGTCCAGGGCCTCCCGGCCCCGGAAGTTCTCCATGTGGGCGTAGAGCAGCCGCCGGTCCTCCTCCCGGCGGAAGAGCAGGGAGTACCCCTTCCTCCCGGAGGCGCTGTCCCCCTCCAGGGTGCTGGCCGGCATCCCGGTACTCCCCATGGGCATCAGCCGCATGGGGCTCTTGGTGATCTGGGTCTTCTCCCAGAAGTCCAGAAAGGAGATGGAGTCCAGCCCCATATATCCGTTGTCCGCGATGGTCAGGGCCAGACCGAACTGGCCGTTCATCACGCAGTAGTAGTCCCACTCCTTGATCCGCAGCGCGGAGGCCTTGATCTGATTCCGATTGTAGACGGGCAGCAGCTTTTTGGCAAAGCCCGGCTCCCGGAGATTCCCCTTCTCATCCAGCAGCGGCCCCGCCGCGGTAATCTCGTGCTGTTCCATAGGTCCAGCCTCCTTTCGTACCCGCCTATTATACTGTAAAAATTCCCTTCCTGCAATTGTTTTCTGAAAAAACCAAGCGCGGCCCAAAAAATCGGACCGCGCCTGAAAAATTGCTTGCTTAATTCCAATATTTGCGCTACAATAGGGGCACAAGACAAACTAAGGCAGGACGTAGGGGACTGGTACTCCCCCACGCCCCTATGCAGGAGCATGCACCTCCTACACAACAGCATTGCTGCGCCAGCCCTCATTATAATCGAAATACCGCCTTTTTACAAGAGGTCGTTTTGCGGGGTTTGTGTCTACAAGTGCGGTGTGGGATGATCTATCCTGCGCCGCTTTCGTTTGTCTTGGCGGGAATGCCTTGGGGGCCGGGAAGTCCCACCCCCCAGGGCTTGAACCGCCAGGAATACCGCAAATCTGAAAGAAGAGAGGTACAAACGATGAAAAAACTCAAAAAAACGCTTTCCCTGACTTTGGCACTGGCTCTTTCCCTGGCGCTGGCACTTCCCGCCGCAGCAGCGGAGGATAAAGTTCCCGAGGTGAGGCACTACACGCTGGAGGAGTTGGATTTTTCCGTCCAACCCATCGGAATTGCCCATATTTCGAGAAACAATACAGGGAAATTGGAAAATGCCCAGGAATTTAAAAATGTCTTTGTATTCGATCAGGACTGTGTGATTCGGTTAAAGAATGGCCTTACCTATAAAGACAGTTTCTCGTACTCTGTCTATTATAACGATGACGGTGACAGCGTGGGACTCGTCATGGAGGGCGCTCCTAATGAAAGCGAAAAAGAATTTGATTCTTTTGAATTATCCGTTTACGATATCTGTCTCTACAGTTTTGGTAATGGTGTGATAGATGACAACGGTTATTCTATGACTGAAGTCTGCTATGTAATCTCCAAAGCATACATGGATATGCTGACTGCGGAGGGCTTTGCTGTCAAAATGACACCTGTACAGCCAACCACCCCCATCGAGCCTGAGAAGCCCGCTGAGGTCAAGACGGCCAATCCCACCAACGACAAACTGGTGGTGAACGGCGCGAAGAGAACCCCCACCGTTTATAAGATCGGCGGCAGCAACTACTTCCAGATTCGCGATGTGGCGGCGGTGCTCAACGGCACCGAAAAGCAGTTCGCCGTGGGCTACAGCGGCGGCAAGGTGACCGTCACCTCCGGCCAGCCCTACGAGGCCACCGGCAAGGAGCTGGCCGGCGCGCCGGCGGCAGCCAAGAACGCCTCCCCCTCTAAGGACGCAATTGTCATCGACGGCGTGGAGACCAGCCTCACCGTCTACAAGATCGGCGGCAGCAATTACTTCAAGCTCCGCGACCTGGGCAAGGCCCTGGACTTCAATGTGGGCTACTCGGGCGGACAGGTGACCATCGACACCAGCAAATCCTACTCCTAATTTTTCAAAAACCCGGCCACTGGCCGGGTTTTTTGTTGGACAGGCAAGAAATATCTTTTTTTCGCATATTCTCTCAGAGGAATTTTTCTGAGGGGGCGCGGTCATGGGGAAAATCGTGGGCAAAGCCCAGTATCGGGACATCTTGCTGGGCGCAGGCCTGCTCTGGGCCACCCTGGCTCTGGTGCTGTGGCCCGAGCAGTCCATGGGGGCCATGCGGGACGGGCTCAAACTTTGTGGCAACGTGATTCTGCCCTCCCTCTTCCCCTTCTTCGTCCTGTCCTCCCTGGTGGTGGAGCTGGGCATGTCCCGGTATCTAGGCAAGCTGCTGGAGCCGGTGATGGCCCCCCTGTTCCGGGTCAACGGGAACTGCGCCGCCGCCCTGGCCCTGGGCTTTGTAGGGGGCTACCCTGTAGGGGCCCGAACGGCTATCCAGATCTATGAGACCGGCCAGTGCTCCCGCACCGAGGCGGAGCGGATGCTGGCCTTTTGCAACAACAGCGGCCCCGCCTTCATCCTGGGGGTGGTGGGGGCCGGGGTGTTCGGTAGCGGGGCGGCCGGACTGCTCCTCTATCTGGCCCACCTGCTGGCCTCCCTGCTGGTGGGGGTGCTGTTCCGCTTCTACAAGCCCGGGGACGGTCCCCAGACCAGGCGCAGCCGGGGGCCCCAGTTCCAGGCTGCCAGCTTCCCCAAGGCCTTCACCCAGTCGGTCACCGGAGCCATGCAGTCCACTCTGAACATCTGCGCCTTTGTCCTGTTTTTTACCGTGTTTCTGCGCATCCTGGCCCACGCGGGCATTTTAAACCTGCTGGGAGGCCTCCTCTCCGCCCTCCTGGCCCCCCTGGGGATGGATCAGACCTGGGCGGAGCGGCTGCTCACCGGGTTGGTGGAGGTGTCCTCCGGGGTGTCCTCCCTCACCGACGGCACCCTGTCCGGCCGGCTGTCCATGGCCGCCTTCATGCTGGGGTGGGCCGGAGTGTCCGTCCACTGCCAGGTGCTGGCCTTCCTGGGAGACAGCGGTCTGTCGGTGCGCACCTACCTGGTGGGTAAGCTGCTTCACGGCTCTCTGTCCGCCCTCTTGGCAAGCCTGATCTTCCGGACGGTCCCTCTCAGCAGCCCGGCCTCCTTCTACCTGGCCGAGCAGACCGAGGCCATCGCTCAGCTGGACTTCCAAAAGGCGCTCACCCTCTCCGCCGCGGCCGCCTGGGGCATGTGGCTGGCCTTTCTGTCCCTCACCGTCTGGGCGGTACAAAAAAACAGTGGAAAAAGGCCGCGGAATGTAGTATAATAATTTTTAGCCCCATTTGACAAAGGAGTGAGCCGCCATAAAGCTGTTCCAAACCTCCATCGAGCCCCGCTGCGCCTACTGCGCCCGGGGCCGTGAACTGGACCCCGGCCAGGTGATCTGCCCAAAAAAGGGGGTCATGTCCGCCGGCTCCCACTGTACCTCCTTCCGCTACGATCCTCTGAAGCGAGTGCCACCCCGTCCGGCCAGGCTGACCTTAGCCGCCGGCTCTGACGAGGATTTTCAGCTGTAACGCTCCATGTAAAAGCGATCCGTAAAGGAAAATCCCTTTACGGATCGCTTTTTGTCGTCTTTTGAAAATTCCCCGATAATTTTCCTCTCCACGACCACATCCCCCAGCAGTCGCCCCTCCCCTTGACGAAGGACGTCGCACAGCCGGTTTTCCTGCGATATCTTTCCCTTTCCCAAAGCGCCATGACACTATATAATGTGCCTATCAACAAAAGGAGGCACTATATCATGGAGCTTAGGATTGCCGACCGGCAGTGCCGGGATCAGGGGGGAAATCTCCGCCGTTTCCACTATTTTCTCACCATCGACCAAGAGGAGACCCCCCGTTTCTCCTGTGAGAACTACGGGGTCCGGGTGGCGGAGGAAGGGGGCGGTGAGGCCTCTATTGCTGCCATCACCACCAGCGCCGCCCGCATCGACGAGCTGCTCACCCTCCTGGTGGACAACCGGGTGGGCCCCGCCGGACTGGCCGACGTGGTGGCAGATTGGCTGTAAGGTAATATTGCCTTACAGGGTATGGCTGCCTATTTTCCGCCGCCCAGCTTTCCCATCAGCACCACCAGCAGGGCGATGACACCCAGCACCACGAAGATGCCCAGCATCCCCTGCCCCAGCATCTCCAGGGCTCCAATTAAATTTTCACTCATAGCGTTCTCCTCCTGTCAGCCCAGATTGGCAAAGTATTGCAGCACCACGCCGCCCGCCACCACCGAGGCGATCTGCCCGGAGACGTTGGCGGCGATGGCGTGCATCAGCAGATGGTTCTGGCTGTCGGCCTCCTGGCCCAGCTTCTCAATGACCCGAGAGGACATGGGGAAGGCGGAAATCCCCGCCGCGCCCACCATGGGGTTGATCTTGTTCTTGGGGGTGAAGATATTCAGCACCTTGACGAAGAGCACGCCCACCACCGAGTCCAGCACAAAGGCCACCAGGCCCAGGCCCATAATCATGAAGGTCTCGGGCCGGACGAACTGGTCCGCCTTCATGGAGAAGGAGATGGTGATGCCCAGCAGCAGGGTAATGAGATTGGCCAGGTCGTTCTGGGCGGTGTTGGACAGGGTGGACAGCACGCCGCACTCCCGGATCAGGTTGCCGAACATGAGGAAACCCACCAGCGCCACCGAGGCGGGAGCCACCAGCCCGGCGATCACCGTCACCACGATGGGGAACAGAATGCGCATCCGCCGGGTAACGCCCTGGGGCTTGTAGGGCATTTTCATGGCCCGGTCCTTCTGGGTCGTCACCAGCTTGATGGCGAAGGGCTGGATGATGGGCACTAGGGCCATATAGGAGTAGGCCGCCACGGCGATGGCCCCCACGAAGTTGGACTTCAGGGTCTGGGACACCAGCAGGGACGTGGGGCCGTCCGCCGCGCCGATAATGCCGATGGAGGCGGCGTCCTTCAGGTCGAAGCCCAGCAGAACGGCGATGATGATGGTGAGGAAGATGCCCGCCTGAGCGGCCGCGCCGCACAGGAACAGCTTGGGGTTGGCCAGCAGCGGCCCGAAGTCGATCATGGCCCCGATACCGATGAACAGCAGCAGGGGCATGGCCTCGCTGGCCTCGATGCCCACCTCGAAGAGCCACTGGATGATGCCCGGGGTCTCCCCGATCCCGGCGCTGAACTGGTTCACCACGCCCGACAGGGGCAGGTTCACCAGGATGGCCCCGAAGCCCATGGGCATGAGCAGGGCGGGCTCAAAGCCCTTCTCGATGGCCAGGTAGATCAGCAGCCCGCCGATGACATACATGACCGCCTGCTGCCAGGTGATGGACATGATCCCTTGCCAGAGGAATGAAAAATCCATATCAACACACTTCCTTTATCTTTATCCTTTCCAATTTTGTGCGATCTATCAAAAAAGACCTGCGCTCCGATGATCGGAACGCAGGTCTGGTCATTTCAGGCACAGCCAGAGCGGCCTCACGGACCGCACATGCTTGTTGACTGGTGCCGCGCGCCACAGGGACGCGCCGACTACTCCCCTTTGTCGTATGGGGCATGTTATCACATCCCCCGCGCTGTTGTCAAGAGGTTTACAGGATAAATTTTCCGTAAATTTACCGGCCGTCCATCTCTAGGATACCCTCCACGGCTCCCGTCTCGCAGTTGTACCAGAAATAGCCGGTGTGGTTCTCCCCCACGCTGTCTTCAAAGGAGTAGTAAATGAGCATGGAGGCGCTGTCCATCCCCCACTGCAAGAACCGGTAGTCGATCTCCGGCCAGCCCTCTGGGCTGCTGTAGCCGTATTTGCGCAGCTCTGTCGCCTCCACTCCCATGGAGAGGTAGGCGTTCAGATTGCTGCTCGAATTGCGGTCCAGCCAGCTCAGGGTCAGACGGTTTTCATCGGCATAATCCAGGGCCAGGACATACTTCCTGCTGTCAGGCGACCACCACAGGCCCCGATAGGTACAGTCCCCGTAGATGACCCGCCACTGTAAGCCGTCCTCCTGTTCCGTAATAACCGAAATTCCGTCCTCAAAGGAGAATGAGCCGCCGTTCAGCCTCTTGCTGTACACCGTGGCGCAGACTTTCCCATCGGGAGACGTCACCTCGTCCAGGACAAACAGCCGCCCGCTCCTCCACAGGAAGACGCCGCCAATCAAAGCGGCGGCGAGCAAAAGGACTGCGGCGATAATCAGATACTTTTTTCGGACGCCCCGCACCTTGCGGGCCACCTCGCTCCGGGAGTAGCGGATGATCTCCTTGGCGCTGGTCTCCGGCTCCTCGGGCCGTTCCGACCGCTCCCCCCGGATCAGCTCCACAATGGAGACGCCCAGAATTTCCGCCAGCGGCTCCAGCAGGGAGATGTCGGGGGCGCAGATGCCCCGCTCCCACTTTGACACCGCCCGGTCGGTGATGTGCAGCAGGTCCGCCAGCTGCTTCTGGGTCATATCCTTCTCTTTGCGCAGCTCCTTGATGAAGCCGCCGGTTGTGATATTGTCCATGGTATTTCGCACCTCCTGCCTGAGAGCATAGCGCACCCCAGGCAAAAAGTCACCAAACCAGCGGTTGAGTTTGGGCTGTCAGAGGCTTTCAGCCCTGGCTCCGGTCCTTCTGGGGCACCATAATCCGCAGGTGGGAGCCCTCGCCGCACTTGCCCTTCTCGTCGTGGACCTCGATGTCAAACCACATCTTCCGCCGCTCGATCTCTCGCAAGGTGGCGGTGGCAGTCACCTTCATACCCACAGGGGTGGGGGCCAGATGGCGAACGTGGGCCTCGGCGCCCACGGTGGTCATCCCATCCTCCAGGTACTCCTGGGCCAGCTCCAGGGCGCAGGCCTCCATCAGAGCCAGCATGTTGGGGGTGGAAAGGATCTTCGCCCCTGCCGCGCCGATGCGCTTGGCGGTCATGGTGTCGTCTACCGTCCAGGTCAAACTGTGCTGGGTGGGTTTTTCCATCTCTTACACCTCTTTCTCAAAGGCCAGGTCCATCTCCACGATAACCCCGGACGCCGTCTGATCAATGGGGATAACGCCCACAAACCGCCAGCCCGCCTTGGCCCGGCGGGTGATAATCTCCCGGTGTCCCATGGTCTCATTCTTGCTGTTGAGCCACTGGGTCCGGCCCGTGTAGATGTGGATACGCTCATACTCATAGGTATACATAATACTTCTCCTCTCTCTAGCGGAAGGGCTTCCCCTCTCCGTCCAGCACCTCCCGGCGGTGGAAGGTAACAAAATCCGGGGTATATTCCGGATATTGGGCACAAAATGCGTTGCGGATCAGCTCCGGGTTCAGGCCGGGGTTCTGGGCGGAGACCACCAGGTCCACCGTCATAGTGTCGCTCTGGCACTCAATGCGCCGGCTGCGGATCAATGGGATCAGGTCCACCTCGGTGAAGCCCGCTTTCGCTTTGTTGGACTTCTTTCTCACTACCAGGCTGTCTCGGCCCAGCAGCTCCTCCATAGCGGGCTCGCTCTCCTGGGGCCGGCCCTCCGGGTAGTCGAAGTTCATGATATAGTTGACATAACACAATTCCTTCAGCTTCCGCTCTGCCGGGTAGCACTGGTGGACCACAATGCCCTCGGGCATGGCGGCGGTGAGCCGCTCCGGCACCTCCTCATGGCTTGTCCCCTCCAGCAGGCCGAACTCCAAAATCTCGCACTGGCTGGAGTAGCCCACCGACAGGGGCAAGGCGATGGAGACGAAGGGGTGGGGATTGAAGCCCTCGGTGTGCTTAATGGGAATTTTCGCCCGGGCAAAGGCCCGCTGGAAGGTGCGCATCAGGTCCAGGTGGGAGATGTACCGGGCTCGCCCGGTCTTGGTAAACAGTAGCCGGTCAGCCACAGGTCCTCCCTCCTTCCAACAGCTTATTGGCCCCGCAGCCGGAGCAGCGGGTGCGGCAGTCCGGAGTGGTCGTTGACTGATAGCACAGCTCCCGCTCATGCCACAGGAAGCTGTGATTCACCCCAGTGGACAAGCGGCACCAGGGGAAAATTTCATCCTTGGGCCGTTCCCGGTGGGCGTAGAAGTCCCCGTCCAGCCCGCAGGCAGCCAGGCCGTCCAACCACCGCTGGTAGTCGAAATACTCGGTCCAGGAGTCCATCTTCCCCCCATGCTCCCACACCCACTCCAGCACGTCGGCCAGCCGCCGGTCTCCCCGGGATAAGATGGCCTCCAGATAGCTGGTCTGGGGGTCGTGCCAGTTGTAGGTGATAGACTTGTCCCGTTTCAGGGCGTCCCGCAGCAGGTTGACCCGCCGCTGGTACTCCTCCACGGGGATCTGCCCCTCCCACTGGAAGGCGGTGTGGGGCTTGGGTACAAACCAGGAGGTGGACACGGTAATCCGCACCCCCCGGGCCTTGTTGGGGGAATACTCCCGCCAGGTGAAGTAGACCTTCCGGGCCAGGTCGGCGATGCCCAGCACGTCCTCATCGGTCTCGGTGGGCAGGCCCAGCATAAAGTACAGCTTCACCCCGCTCCAGCCCCCGGCGAAGGCGGTGCGGCAGGATGTGATGAGGTCCTCCTCCCGGAGGTTCTTGTTGATGGCGTCCCGCAGGCGCTGGGTGCCCGCCTCGGGTGCGAAGGTCAGCCCGCCCCGGCGCACCCGCTGGAGGCGCTCCATCAGGCTCATGGAGAAGGTGTCCGCCCGCAGGGAGGGCAAGGACAGCCCGATATCCCGGGGGGCGCAGTAATCCAGGAGGTCGTCGCACAGGGGCAGCAGGTCTGGGTAGTCAGTGGAGGACAGAGAGGACAATGTCATCTCCTGGTAGCCCGAGTCCTCGCAGGCCTCTTTCCCGTACCGGGCCAGCAGCTCCGGACTGCGGGAGCGCACAGGGCGGTAGGCGTAGCCCGCCTGACAGAACCGGCAGCCCCGGATACACCCCCGGAACAGCTCCAGCATCACCCGGTCGTGGACGATCTCGGTGGAGGGCACAATGGTTTTCACCGGGAAGTAGGCCTTGTCGAAGTCCTGGACGATCCGCTTAGTAACCAGTTCCGGGGCTCCCTCCAGCGCCCGGACCTCCTCCAGGGTGCCGTCGGGACGGTAGACCGGCTCATAGAGGGAGGGCACATAGATACCCTCGATTTTGGCGGCCTCCAGGAGGAACTCCTCCTTGGACCAGCCCTCCTCCTTGGCCTGTTGGTAGAGGTCGATGTACTCCAGGGTGACCTCCTCCCCCTCCCCCAGGACGAAGAGGTCCACAAAGGGGGCCAGAGGCTCCGGGTTGTAGCAGCAGGTCCCCCCTGCCACCACCAGGGGCGTCAGCTCCCGGCGGTCGTCGCTGCGCAGCTCCAGACCGGCCAGGTCCAGCATGTTGAGTACATTGGTATAGGCCATCTCATAGCCCAGGGAGAAGCCGATCATGTCGAACTCGGCAATGGGATCGCCGCTCTCAAGGCCGTAGAGGAGCAGGCCCTCCTGGCGCATCTCCTCCTCCATGTCCCCCCAGGGGGCGAAGCAGCGTTCGCACCAGATGTCGCTGCGCTCATTCATCACCCCATAGAGGATACGGCAGCCCAGGTTGGACATACCGATCTCGTAGGTATCCGGAAAACAGAGCGCAAAGCGGACGCTTACCTCGCTCTTATCTTTGACAACGGCGTTGTACTCTCCGCCGGTATATCGGGCCGGCTTCTGCACTCTTGACAGGACGTGCTCCAAGGTACGATTCATCGTTTCCCCTCCAGGTTATAGTCGGATTCATTGTACCTTTTTCCCGCCCCGCTGGCAAGCACTATTTGTGCTTTTCGCCTAAAATATTTTTTTCGCCGGCCAGCAGCCAGAAGGCCACCACCAGCAAAGTAATATTTCCCCCAAAGCCGGCCGTAAAGAGCCCCAGGCCCAATATTGCCGCAGTACAGCCCCGGTCCAGCCAGCCGCAGAGCCGGTCGGACCAGTCCTGCCCCACCAGCAGGGCCAGTGTGCAGTACAGGGCCCGTCCCCCGTCCAGCCGGCCCACAGGCAGCAGGTTGAACAGGGCCAGCGCCAGGTTGAGGCCGGTAAAGGTCATCCACCGCCTGGAGCCACAACAGGCCACCGCCAGCAGCAGGTTGACCCCTGGCCCGGCCAGGGCGGACACCCCCTCCTGCCAGTAGCCCAGGGTGCGGTCCAGCTCCAGTTCCGCCCCAACAGCTGTAAAGCGCATTCGCCTTATGGCTCCCCCACACAGGCGGATGACGACCAGATGGCCCAGCTCATGGGCCAGGCAGGCCATCAAAGCCATGGGAAGCAGAAAATCCCGGTCCAGGTAATTCAGCCAGGCCAGCAGCAAAAGGAAGCCGCCTGTGACCTCGATTCTGCCCAACCGGATCAACCTTCTAAAAATTCCACATAGTAGGCCGGATTCAGGTGCATTTTATTGTATTTCAGCTCCAGATGCAGATGTGGTCCCGTGGACGTCCCGGTGGAACCGAGCTCCGCCACCTTGTCCCCCATAGCTACCGTCTGCCCCTTGGTGACCACGATCTTGCTACAGTGTGCGTAAAATGACTTTACACCGTTTCCATGGTCGATCTGAAGGTACAGGCCGTAGGAGTCGTTTTTCCCGGTATACTCCACTACCCCGCTGGCGAAGGCGGCAATGGCGTCCCCCGTCTGTCCGCCGATATCCACCCCTCCATGGAAAAAATACTTTCCGCTGATGGGGTGATCCCGGTACCCGTAGCCCGAGGTCAGGCGGCCCATCACAGGGGTCATGGTCTCCAGCTCCCCCAGGGAGACCTGGTCCATGGTGTAGCTGCTGGGCAGCGGGTCGCCGCTGTAGTCGGAGTACATGACCACCGTCCCCGCCGCCGGGACGGCCGGGGGCGGCTCCGGGGCCTCCGCCTCCTCCGCAGGCTGTTCCGGCTCAGGTTCCGGCTCCGGCTTTCTCACCTCCATCCCAAACCGGGAGAAGTCGGCGTAGTGGGCGGCCGTCTCTCCGCTCTTCCCGCTCAAAAACTCCAGCTCCGCCGTCAGCACTGCGCCCGGCTGGACAGGCGGCAAAGACACCTCCTCCGGGGGCGCACTCTCCTGGGGCGCGGGGCCGAATACCTCCACGCAGAAGGCGCCCAGGTCGGCCAGCAGCGAGTCCCCCTCCATCAGAGACTCCCCCAAATTTGACAGGGCCTTAGGGATGTCCAGGTCGGTGCCTATCAGCGCCAGGATGTCCTCCCCCATCTGTCCCAGCTTCTGGGGAAATAGCCCCTTCCCCAGAAAAACGGCCAAAAAAAGGGCCAGACATATGAGCAGCTGCGCAAACCGGACCTGTACCTGCCCGCCTCGGCTCTGCCTGTCCCTCCCGGAGCGGTAAGGAGCCCTCCTCGGGCGCCGTCCGATCTGCACACTCTGGTCATACATAAAATGTCCCTCCCTATACCTGTTGTTCACAGTTTATTTCGGCTGGACAAGAAATATTCCCCTTGACATCCGGGCGAAAAGCAAATATAATACATAAGCTGACCAATCCGGGCGTGGCGAAGCTTGGTATCGCGCTTGGTTCGGGTCCAAGAGACCGTGGGTTCAAATCCCGCCGCTCGGACCAGCTCGTCGCAGGCGGTATGACGCTTGCGGCGAGCTTTTTCATTATTTCCAATGTGGAGGACAGGCGTATGGACTATACAAGGGGACCTGGGGGACGGAATACAGAGGAGCCTCCCGCCATCAGGACCCAGGATATGCAGAGCGTCCAGAATCTGGAGGCCGTCATCAACGAGGGCCTTCGCGTCGCTTTGTCGGAAGAGACGCCGGACCAGTCTCTGGCGGTGCTACTCAGATATCTGGGGAAAGCACTGAACGGAGAGCGGACTTATATCTTTGAACGCAACGAATCCGGCTGCGACGACAACACCTACGAGTGGACCGCCGACGGCGTGGAGCCGGAGATCGACAGCCTGCAAAACGTTCCTCCGGAGGTGTGCGCAAACTGGTATCAGAATTTCGATATCGGCAAGCATATTGTCATCGAGCGCCTGGAGGACATCCGGGAGAGCGACCCCCTCCAGTATGAGAATCTGAAGCGGCAGGGCATCCACTCTCTCGTGGTGGTCCCCCTCTACGACGGGGAGCAGGTCATCGGCTTTTACGGTGTGGACAATCCCCCGGTGAAGCTGCTGGAATACACGTCCAATATCCTCCAGACAGCGGCGTACTTTATTGTATCCTGTCTGAAACGGCGCAACCTGGTCCGGGAGCTTCAAAAGCGGAGCTATCTGGAGGGCAGGCGGAGCCTGGAGGACATTTTGGAGGGAGCCCGGACCGGCATCTGGACCATCGAGCTGGAGGACGGCTGCCCGCCCAGGATGTTCGCCGACCGGACCATGCGGATCCTTTTGGGCGTGTCCGACGAGATCACACCGGAGGAGTGCTACCGCCACTGGTTCGGGCGCATCGAGCCCGACTACTCCGAGATGGTGCAGGAGGCGGTGCGGGAGATTCTGGGGTCCGGCCGCGCTGAGGTGATCTACCCCTGGAACCATCCCCAGCTAGGAAAAATTTATGTCCGCTGCGGTGGCGTGCCCGACAAGACCTTTCAAAAGCCAGGCGTCTCCCTGAACGGATACCACCAGGATATCACAGAGACCATGGTGACCAGGAAGAAGCAGGAGCAGTCCATCATGAAGCTGCTGGAGCGGGTACGCCAGGCCAACTCCGCAAAGAGCGAGTTTCTCTCCCATATGTCCCACGACCTGCGTACCCCCATCAACGGGATTCTGGGGATGCTGTCCATCCTGGAAAAGTGCCAGGACGACCCGGAGCGCCAGAGGGATTGCCGACGGAAGATCCGCGTCTCTGCGGAGCACCTGCTCTCCCTGGTGAACGACGTGCTTCAGATCAGCAAGCTGGAGAGCGGAAGGCCTGCGACGGCAAAGGAGCCCTTCGACCTTAAGGATATTCTCACCGACTGCATCACCATCCTGTCCGCTCAGGCGGAGGAGAACGGAATTCGCCTGGAGCTGGAGGCTCCCTCCCTGCCCCACAGCAAGGTCATCGGAAATCCGCTGCACCTGAAGCAGATCCTGATGAATGTTATTGACAACGCCATCCAATACAACCGCCCCCACGGGTCGGTATTCGTCACTGCGGAGGAGACCGCTTTCCGGGATGGGACCGTGAGCTTCCGCTTTGTGATCCGTGATACAGGCATCGGTATTGGAGAGGACTTTAAAGCACACATCTTTGAGCCCTTCACCCAGGAACACCAGGACGCGCGGACCAACTACAGCGGCGTGGGGCTGGGCATGTCCATCGTCAAGAATCTGGTGGAGCAGATGGACGGGTCCGTCCAGGTGGACAGCCGGGTGGGCGAGGGCAGCGTGGTCCGGATCACCCTGTCCCTGCGGGCCGACGGGGCCAGGAGCAGCCGGCGCTCCAGCGGCGACTGGACCGTGCCCGACAATATCGCCGGGATGCGGGTTCTTCTGGTGGAGGACAACGAGATTAACTGCGAGATTGTGGAGTTCATCCTGCGGGACGCGGGGGTCAAGGTGGTCACCGCACACGACGGGAAGGCCGCCGTAGACGCCTTCTCGGCCTCAGAGCCGGGGAGCTTCGACTGTGTGCTCATGGACCTGATGATGCCTATCATGAGCGGATATGAGGCGGCGCGGGTAATCCGTGGCCTGGGCCGGCCGGACGCGGAGACCGTACCCATCATCGCTCTGTCGGCAAACGCCTTTGAGGAGGACATCGCGCTGTCCAAGGACGCCGGGATGAATGAACATCTAGCAAAGCCGGTGAATATCAGGAAGATGTTCCAGACCATGAGCCGGCTGAGCAGCCGCTCCGATACCTAGAACTCCTCCGGACGGACCGCAAAGAAGAACGGGACACGAGAGGCCGTGAAAGGCCTGCCGTGTCTCGTTCTTAGCGTCCTGGGGCTGCCGCGCAGTACCGCCCAGGGCAGTGACACCTTTCCCTCTGCATCGGCCTCTTCACACAAAATTCACAGTAAGTTTTAAGGTATTCTTCTTGTCTTTGCCCTGCGGCTGTGGTATGATACCTTTTGACCCACTTGAAAAATGTAGAATATGGAGGTACGCTCCTTTGAAGCCAGATAAAGGAAACAACAAAAAGAACACATGGGGCCTGATCTCCCTGATCCTCTGGGCCCTGATGCTCACCCTGATCTTCCGCAGCTGCTCCAACTCCTACGCCAACTCCAACCAGGTGCAGGTGGAGTACTCCGTCTTCCGCCAGTGGGTGGTGGCCGAGCTGGTGGAGGAGGTCCACATGGAGAGCGACCACTACGTCATCACCCTCAAGGAGGGCAAGGAAGAGGAGGCGCTGGCCTACATTCCCAAGGACGAGAACCAGCAGCAGATGAACAACATGTTCGCCTGGATGCCCGTCCAGAACGACAAGGACGTCGAATATGTCACCACCCCGCCCCCGGTAAGCGACCTGGATATTCTGAACCTGATGGACGACCACGGCGTGCTCTTCTACCGCGACCCAGTAGATAACTCCAGCTATATCCTGTCCCTGCTGCTGACCACCGTGCTGCCCATCGTCATCATGGTGGGGGCCATGATCTTCCTCATGCGTGGCATCGGCGGCAAGGGGGGTATGGGCGGTATCGGCGGCGTGGGCAAGGCCAACGCCAAGGTGTACGTGGAGAAAAAGACCGGCGTCACCTTCCGGGACGTGGCCGGCCAGGACGAGGCCAAGGAGAGCCTGGAGGAGATTATCGACATCCTCCACAACCCCCAGAAGTACACCGAGATCGGCGCAAAGCTGCCCAAGGGCGCGCTGCTGGTAGGCCCTCCGGGCACCGGCAAGACCCTCCTGGCCAAGGCCGTGGCCGGCGAAGCCGGGGTGCCCTTCTTCTCCATCAGCGGCTCCGACTTTGTGGAGATGTTCGTGGGCGTGGGCGCCTCCCGTGTCCGGGACCTGTTCAAGGAGGCCAGCAAGATGGCCCCCTGCATCATCTTCATCGACGAGATCGACACCATCGGCAAGTCCCGTGACAACCGCATGGGGGGCAACGACGAGCGGGAGCAGACATTGAACCAGCTGCTGGCCGAGCTGGACGGCTTTGACCCGGGCAAGGGCGTCATCGTCCTGGGGGCCACCAACCGGCCCGAGGTGCTGGACAAGGCCCTTCTCCGCCCGGGGCGGTTCGACCGGCGGATCACCATCGACCGGCCCAACCTGGCCGGCCGCCTGGCCACCCTCCAGGTCCACACCCGGAACATCCGCCTCAGCGAGGATGTGGACCTGAAGAAGATCGCCCTGGCCACCGCCGGCACCGTGGGCGCCGACCTGGCCAACCTGGTCAACGAGGCCGCCCTGCGGGCCGTCCGCCACGGCCGCCGGGCCGTCAACCAGGAGGATCTGCTCGCCTCCTTCGAGTTCGTCATTGCCGGCAGCGAGAAGAAAAACTCCGTCCTCACCCAGTTCGAGCGCAGGCTGGTGGCCTACCACGAGGTTGGCCACGCCATGGTGGCCTACAAGCAGAAGAACGCCGAACCGGTGCAGAAGATTACCATTGTCCCCCACACGGAAGGGTCGCTGGGCTACACCCTGCTCATGCCTGAGGAGGACAAGACCAATCTGCGCACCCGGGAGGAGCTGATGGCCAAAATCGCCGTCTCCATGGGCGGCCGGGCCGCCGAGGAGGTGGTCATGGACACCATGACCAACGGCGCCTCTCAGGACATCCAGGAGGCCACCAACATCGCCCGGAATATGGTAGCCATGTACGGCATGAGCGAGGAGTTCGGCATGATGGCTCTGGGTTCCGTTCGGAACCAGTATCTGGACGGGGGCTACGGCCTGGACTGCGCCCAGGACACCGCCGCTGTCATGGACAAGGCCGTCAAGGCCATTCTGGACGTGTGCTACAAGGACGCGGTGGAGGTCATCAAGGAAAACCGGGAGGACATGGACAAGGTGGTGGCCTACCTGCTAGAGAAGGAGACCATCACCGGTGGCGAGATGGTGGCCATCATCGAGGGCCGGGACCCGGCTACCGTGGAGGACGCCTACGCCTCCACCCGCAAGGCCATCCCCGGGGACATTGAGCCCCCGGCCAAGTCCATCCATATGGTCAGCGAGGAGATCAAGCCCCCCGCCGCCCTGGAGGGGCCGGAAGCCGAATCCCAGGCTGAGGAACGGCCCGAAGAGGCCCCTCAGCCACCCCAGGAGGAGGAACCGGTCATCCAGCAGCCGGAGACCCCGGAGGACGAAACGGAATAATCACAAAAGCGCCGCCCTCACGGGCGGCGCTTCTGCTTGACGGCGGACGGTGAAACGTAGTATGATGTACCAGACAACAAATCGCCCCTGGGGCAAAAGGAGAGAAATTTATGTGGTTTGACGAAGCGGTCATCTATCAAATTTACCCTCTGGGTCTGTGCGGCGCACCAGCGGACAACGACGGGGTACCTACTCCCCGCATCCTGCGCCTGCTGCCCTGGGCGGACCATATCAAGGAGGCTGGGGCAGATACCGTCCTGCTCAACCCGGTATTCGACAGCGACCGCCACGGCTACGACACCCGGGACTATTTCCATGTGGACCCCCGGCTGGGCTCCGACGACGACCTGGTCAAGGTGTGCCGGGCCTTCCACGACGCCGGCCTCCGGGTGATGTTTGACGGGGTGTTCAACCATGTGGGCCGGGGGTTCTGGGCCTTCAAGGACGTGCAGGAGAAGAAATGGGACAGCCCCTACAAGGACTGGTTCCATATCAATTTCGACGGCAACACCGAGTACAACGACGGCTTCTGGTATGAGGGCTGGGAGGGCCACAACGAGCTGGTCAAGCTGAACCTATGGAACCCGGCGGTAGTCCAGCATCAGTTTGAGGCTATCCACTCCTGGGTGGACCAGTTCGGGGTGGACGGCCTGCGGCTGGACGTGGCCTACTGCCTGCCCCCGGAGTACCTGAAACAGCTCAGGTCCTTCGCCAACACCGTCAAGCCCGACTTCGTCCTCATGGGCGAGACCCTCCACGGGGACTACAACCGCTGGATGGGGGACGATATGTGCCACTCCGTCACCAACTACGAGTGCTACAAGGGTCTGTGGTCCGCCTTCAACTCCATGAATATGTTCGAGATCGGCCACTCCCTGGCCCGGCAGTTTGGGCCTGAGCAGTGGACCCTGTACAAGGGAAAGCACCTGCTCAGCTTCCTGGACAACCACGACGTGGACCGCATCGCCTCCAAGCTGACCAATCCCGACCACCTGCGCCCCGCCTGGGCCATGGCCTTCGGGATGCCCGGGGTGCCTTCGATCTACTACGGCAGCGAGTGGGGCCTTACCGGCACGAAGGGCCACGGCAGCGACGCCGAGCTGCGCCCCGCCATTGAAACGCCAGAGTGGAACGAGCTCACCGACTGGATCGCCCAGCTGGCTGAGGCAAAAAAGGGCAGCAAAGCCCTGTGCTACGGGTCCTACCGCAACGTGGTGCTCACCAACAAGCAGATCATCTTCGAGCGGGCCTGGGAGGGCGAGCGGGTGCTGGTGGCCATCAACGCCGAGGGCGCCCCCTACACCGCCCACTTCGACGCCGGCTGCGGCAGGGCGGTGGACCTGATCTCCGGCGAGCCCCACGACTTCGGCGGCGGCTCCGAGCTGCCCCCCTACAGCGCCTTCTTCTGGAAGTGCGAGCGGTGACCGCCGGCCCTAAAAATTAAAACAGGCTTCCTCTTGCGAGGGAGCCTGTTTCTATGTCTCTATTCCTTCCCGTGGCGCAAGGCGGCGGTGAGGGTGTTTTCCATCAGCACCGCCCGGGTGACGGGACCCACGCCGCCGGGCACCGGGGTGATGTAAGAGGCCTTCTCCGCCACGGCGGCGTAGTCCACGTCGCCGCACAGCTTGCCCCCCTCGTCCCGGTTGACGGCCACATCGACGACCACCGCCCCCTCCTTCACCATGTCGGCGGTGATGAGGCCGGTGTGGCCCGCTGCCGAGATGAGGATGTCCGCCCGGCGGCACTCGGCGGCCAGGTCGGGGGTCTTGGTGTGGCAGACGGTGACGGTACAGTCGTGGCGCAGCAGCAGCATGGCCTGGGGCTTGCCCACGATGTTGGACCGGCCCACCATGGTGCAGTTCTTAAAGGCCGGATCGATGTTGTACTCCGCCAGCAGCCGCATCACCCCCGCCGGGGTGCAGGGCCAGAAGCTGTCCACCCCCAAAGTCAGGTCCCCCACGTTGGAGGGATGGACGCAGTCCACGTCCTTGTCCGGCCGGATGGCCAGCTGGACGGCCCGGTCGTCCAGGTGCTCGGGCAGGGGGAACTGGACCAGGATGCCGTCGATGCCCTCCCGCTCGTTCAAAAAGCCGATGACGTCCAGCAGCTCCTTCTGGGGCACGTCCTCGGGCAGGCGGTAGGTCTCGTAGTAGATGCCGCACTGCCGGCAGTCCTGACCCTTGCCCCTCTCGTAGACCTGGGCAGCGGGGTTCTCCCCCACCAGCACCATGGCCATCCCCGGCTTGCGCTCCATCTGCTCCACCCGGAGCCGCACCTGCTCCTTGATCTTGGCCGCGAGACCCTTTCCGTCCATTACAATGGCCGCCATGGCTCATTCCCCCTTATCTGTCTCCGCCGCCTGGGCGGCCAGCCGCTCCACAAAGAGCTCCGGCCTCCCGCCGCGGTATTTCCAAAACGCCCAGACCATCGCCGCCCCGGCAAGGACGCAGACCACCGCCGACAGCAGCTGGGACACCCGGATGGGCGCGCCAAAGAGCTCCCAGCCGAACAGGTACAGGCTGTCGGTGCGCAGACCCTCGATCCAGGTCCGGCCCAGGCCGTACCAGAAGAAGTAAAACAGGAAGCACTCCCCGTCAAACCTGCGCTTTTTCCCAATAAAATAGACCACGATCAGGCCTACAAGGTTCCAGGCGGACTCGTAGAAGAAGGTGGGATGTACCCCCAGCGTCCCGCTGAGGATGGCCTCATAGCCCGCCTGATCCACATAGCCGTCCCGCAGCATCTCCGCCGCGATGGAGCTCCCGCACATCCGCCAGGGCAGGGTGGTGGGCCCGCCGTAGGCCTCCACGTTCATGAAGTTGCCCCACCGGCCGATAAGCTGGCCGATGAACAGGCCATGGACCCCCAGATCGGCGTAGGCCAGGAAGCTCAGCTTCCGCCTCCGGCAGAAGATCAGCAGCACAATGGCCGAGGAGATGATGGCCCCGTAGATGGCCAGCCCTCCGTCGCCATAGTAGAAGATCGCTCCCCAGTCCAGGGAGCCGTCCGCCCGGCGGTAGATGTCCAGATTGAACACCACGTAGTACACCCGAACAGCCACCAGGGCGGCGGGGACGGCGAAGAGCATCATGTCAACGATGTTGTCCTCGGTGATGCCGAACCGCTTGCCCCAGCGGATACATAAAAACACCGCCAAAATCAGCCCCGCCGTAATGATGACCCCGTACCAGTAGACCGGCCGGTCCAGAACCGGGATGGTGAAGGCCACCCGGTTCAGGGTAAACTCCAGCCCCAGGCCAGGGAAGGATACCGTCTTGATCATGTCTCCTCCTTGGCCCGGACCACCGACAGGGCAGTGCGCTCCCCTGTCACCCAGTTGGCAATGAGCTCCTCCGCCTCTTTTTTGGTGATGGCGTCGAAGAGCTCTGCAAAGCGGAGGAAATCATACCCCGCAAAGAAGGCCTGGGCCTGACCCACGCACAGGTGCTCGAAGGAGTTCAGCGCCCGGACCCGGTTGCCGTAGACCCCCTTCTTCACCCGCTCCCAGAGCTGCTTGTCCACGCCCTCCCGGCCGATACGGGCGGCCTCGTCCATCACCGCCATACGCACGGCCTCCGGGTCCTTGGACTCGCCGTTGGCCGCCAAGAAGGCGCAGCCGAAGCTGTCCTCGTAGCCGTAGCCGAACTCCTGGTTTATGAGCCCCTCCCGGTACAGCTTGGCGTACAGAGGGCTGGAGTTGCCCAGCAGCACCTCCAGAGCCAGCTCACCCAACAGCTGCTGTCGCAGGCGCTCCTCCCCCTTTACAGGGGCGTCCCCCTTCCAGCCCAGCTGGAAGATGGGTGCGGACACCTCCATCCGCTCCTCAATGAGGGACTGGGCCGCCCGAGGGCCCTCCTTCTCGCCGTAATCCTTGGCGGCGATGGGGCCGGCCTCCTTGGGCAAAATCTCCCGGGCCACGTCGCAGATGTGCTCTGGGTCCACCGGGCCAGCTACACACAGCACCATGTTGGCCGGGTCGTAGAAGGCCTTGTGGCAGGCGTACAGCGTCTCGGGGGTGATTTTGGCGATGGACTCCACGCTCCCCGCCACGCTCACCCGGATGGGGTGGTGCCGGTACAGGGCGGCCATCAGGTTCATAAAGCACTTCCACTCCGGGTCGTCCTCGATCATGCCGATCTCCTGGCCGATAATGCCCCGCTCCTTGTCCACGCTCTCCTGGGTGAACCAGGGGACGGAGACGAAGGAGAGCAGGATGCGCAGATTTTCCTCAAACTTCTCGGTGGAGTCGAAGTAGTAGCCGGTGATGTCGTTACTGGTGAAGGCGTTGGGGCTGGCCCCGTTGGCGGCCAGCTCCTGGAGGGCGTTGCCCTCCTCCGTATCAAACATTTTATGCTCCAGGTAGTGGGCCACCCCGGCGGGGGTGTTGTGCCACTCCCCGTTCAGGCAGAAGCGCATGTCCATGCCGCCGTAGTTGGTGGCAAAGAAGGCGTAGCCCTTCTGAAAATCGGGCTTGGGAAAGACGAACACGTTCAGGCCGTTGGCCAGCTTCTCATGGTACATGCTCTCCCCTACCCGGGCAAATTCCAGCTTTTCCATCCCTCAGCCCTCCTTCCCTTTCAGGAAATAGATGGTGTCCAGCTCCCATTTCCGGGCAGCGGCGGCCACCTGCTCCCGGGTGACCTGCTCCAGCCGGGCGGCGAACTCCTTCGGGCTCTCCTCCAGGCCGGCGGCACTCTGGCCCAGCCAGAACTCCTCCTGGCGGCCCTGGTCGTCCAGGGTGGACATGCACGCCCCGATGAGGGTGCGGCGGGAGCCCTCCAGCTCCCAGTCCTCAATTTCGCCTCTCTTGACCGCCTCCAGCTGGGCGAGAATCTCGTCCTTGGCGGTCTGGTACTTGTCAAACTCGATGCCCGAGGACACCAGCACCAGCCCCTTCATCCGCTCCAGGGTGGCGCTGGCGTAGTAGCACAGAGACAGCTTCTCCCGCACGTTCATAAACAGCTTGGACAGCGTCGTCCCGCCGAAGACGGCCACCGCCATATAGAGGGCGGGGTAGTCCTCCTCCCAGCAGGTCTGGCCGCCGGTGCGGAAGCCCAGGGCCAGCTTGCCCTGGGTCACGTCCATGGCCTCCTCCACTACGATGGGTTCGGGGCCGGCGGACACCCGGACGCTGCACTCCGGGTCCAGCCGGTTCTCGTTCACCGGCAAACCGGACAGCGCCTCCTTCAGCGCCTGGGCCACCCGGTCGGGCTCGGCGGAGCCGCAGTAGTACACCTCCACCTGGGCTTCTCGCAGCAGCTCCTGATACCGCTCCCACAGGCTCTCCGAAGTGATGGCGGACACGGTCTCCTCATCCCCCAGCTTGTCCACCCCGAAGGCCTCGTACTTGCACATCTCCTGGGTGAGGCGCTGGGCGGCATAGGCCCGCTTGTCGTTGATCTGAGCCCGGATGCGGTCGATGAGGTTGGCCTTCTCCCCGGTCACATAGTCGGAAGAAAACACGCCGTCCTCTGTATAGGGCTTGAGGAGCAGCTCGCACAGCAGGTCGGCGGCGGGCTCCAGGATCTTCTCCCCCTTCAGGGCGTAGGCGTCGTCCAGAAAGCTGGCCGCGAAGCCCACGCACTGGGTCTCCCCCCGCTTGCGGACGGCGGGCTCGATGGCCCCGCCGTACAGCTCGTCCAGGGCGGCGGACAGGGCCTCCATGTCCGGGTGGACCGCCGTCCCCCGGCGCAGTACCTCGGGGATCAGGGCGTTGGCCCCGGCGGTCTCCCTTGTCAGGGGGGCCAGGAGGGTGACGGACAGGTAAGAGCTCTTGAATTTATTGGTATGCACCGCGCGCAGCCATACCCCGGGGAACAGCTCCCGGCGAGTCACTTGTGACATATCCTTTTTCCTTTCTTTGAAAGAAAATTTTTCTTTGATAACTGGATTATCATACCACAGTTGGCATATAAAAGTAAAGTTATTGTGAAAATTTTGCCGGGGGGTGGCAAGGCGGAGGGGCACGCAGTATAATGACGGTAACAGAAAGGAGGGCCTACCATGCCCAGTCAGCCACAGGAATTTTGGAATATGCGCGCCCAGAGCTACGACCAGACCTCTGGAATGATCTATGCCGAGACCTACGACCAAACGGCCAAACGCTCCCTGAAATACCTGAAGCCCTCGGACCGGGTGCTGGAGTTCGCCTGCGGCACAGGGCTTATCACCCTGCGGCTGGCCCCCCATGTCACCCACATCCGAGGTATCGACATCTCCTCCAGCATGGCGGACATCGCCCGGGAAAAGGCCCGGGACATGTCCAACGTGGAGATCACCAACACCGACCTCTTCGACCCCTGCCTGGAGCCGGGGAGCTTCGACGGGGTGTGCGCCTACAATGTGCTGCTCTACCTCCCCGACCTGCCCGCCACCCTGGCCCGTATCCGGGAGCTGCTCAAGCCCGGAGGGGTTTTCCTATCCGCCACCGACTGCCTGGGGTCCCGGCCCTCGGTGATGGGTCTGAAAAAGCTGGTGAAGAGCCGTACAGGAAAAATGCCTTACACCTCTTTCTTCACCCAGCGGGGGCTGGAGCGGAAGATCGCCCAAAGTGGTTTCACTGTGCTGGAGCGGGAGAACCTGTTCCCCAATCCCCCCAACCTGTTTGTGGCCGCCCGGGTCAGATCGTGACCTCCAGCCGGTGCTCTCCGGTCAGGCCCTCCAGGAGGACGCCGTTCTTCACCGGCTTGCCGTCCAGGGCGGCGGAGTAGGACCCGGTCCGCTTTACACGGATGTCCAGCGTCCCCCCGGACAGCCTCCACCGGGCTTCATAGCCCGGCCAGTCCGGGGGAAGGTTGGGCTCCACGGTGAGACGGCCCTCCGTGACGTTCAAGCCCAGCAGCTCCTGAACGGCCACCTGCCAGTACCACCCGGCCGCCCCGGTGTACCAGGACCACCCGGCCCTCCCCACCCGGCCGGGGGCGTAGGACACGTCGGCGGCGATGACATAGGGCTCCGCCCGGTAAATATCCGTCTCATGGCCCTCCGGGAGGAGGGCCTTTAAAATGGCCCAGCCGTCGGCGGGGCGGTCCAGGCGGAAGCAGGCCATGGCCAGCCAGGTAGCGGCGTGGGTGTACTGCCCGCCGTTCTCCCGCACCCCGGAGGGGTAGCTCTTAATATAGCCGGGGTCCTTCTCCCCTTGACTGTCGAAGGCCGGGTCGAACAGGCGCACAACCCCCGACTCCCGGTCAAAGAGCCGGTCCAGTGCGGCGGATACCCCCTCCTCCGCCCGCTTCCGGTCCGTCCCGCCGGGGAAGAGGGCAAAGGACTGGGCGATGGAGTCAATTTGGCACTGGTCGCTCCGGGCGGAGCCCAGCGGGGTGCCGTCAGCATAGTACCCTCGGCGGTACCAGCTTCCGTCCCAGGCCGCCTGGGCAGCCTGAATGAGGGCGTCGGCGTGGCGGAGCAGGTCGTCAGCCCGAGCCCCCTCGTCCATCCGCCGGCACAGGACAGAAAAATCCTGCAAAACCGCCGCCAAAAACCAGGTGAGCCACTCCGACTCCCCCTCCACCTTGTCCATGCCGTCGTTCCAGTCGCCTCCCCCCATTCTGGCCAGGCCGTGGGGCCCTGTCCCCCGGACCAGCGCACATTGAATGGCGGCCAGGCCGTGGCGGTACAGACTGTCACTCTTTTCGCTCGTCCGGGGAATCTCGTACCGGTCCTTCTCCCCCGGCTCCAGGGGTTTTGCTGTCAAGTAAAATACCTTTTCATTCAGGACGCCCCAGTCCCCGGTGACCGTCACATACCGGCACAGCACCCAGGGCAGCCACAGCAGGTCGTCAGAGATGCGGGTGCGCACCCCGGCCCCCTGGGGCGGGTGCCACCAGTGCTGCACGTCCCCCTCCTCAAACTGGCGGGAGGCGCACAGCAGAAGCTGTTCCCGGGTCCGGGCCGGGTACGTGTACAGGAGGGCGGCCGCGTCCTGGAGCTGGTCCCGGAAGCCGAAGGCCCCGCCGTTCTGGTACTGGCTGGTGCGGGCCATGAGCCGGCAGGCGATCACCTGATAGAGGCACCAGCCGCCCAGATACCGGTCCAGCGCCCCTTCCGGCGTCTGAACTGTAAGGGTAGATACCTTGTCGCTCCACCAGGCCAGAGTCCGGTCCTGCTCCGCCAAAAAGTCCTCCCGGAAGAAGCGGGAACAGGGTTTTCCGGACTTCTCCTTGGTCACCAGGCAGACCGGCTGGCCGTCGCTCAGGGCGGCGGAGAGGGGCTCCCCCTCCCCCAGGCGGTAGATGACCCGCCCGGAGGCCCCGGTGAGGGTGAAGCGCAGAATGCGCCGGTCGTCGTCTATGAGGACAAAGCCCTCGGCGGTGAGATTGGCCCCGGGCAGCTCCTTCTCCCACCGGGCCAGGCCGGGGCGGTAGGTGACGGTACAGGGCAGGCCGTCCCCTGCGGCGAAGACGGAATATTCTTCGCCATTTAGGTTTACCATAATTTTTTCCTGTCCACCGACCGCCAGGGGGTCGTTGGCCCAGGGGGTTAGCTTGCCCTCCCGGGAATTGCCCCCGGCCCAGAGGAAGCCCGCCCCGGTCTCGTCGGTGAGCCAGCCGAAGCTCGGGTTACATAACACCTGGCTCCACCCCACCGGGGGCAGGCTCTCCCCGCAGCGGATGGTGACGGTCTCCCCCTCCATGGTCCAGGGGGCGGGGTCCTGGGACAGACGCACCGGGGACGGGGGAGCGATTTCCTCGGGCGGGCCGCCGAGGGCGGCGGCCCCTACCGGCAAAACCGCTTTCGCCCAGGCCAGCACCGCCGGGGCGGCGTCGGGGCCGGTGAGATGGACGCCCCCCTTGGCCCCCAAGACGGACTCCGCCCCCAGCTTTTTCAGCTCCTCGGTGAGGGCGGAGCGGAGGGGACGGCGGTAGTCGCCCCCCTCCTCCAGGAGGAGCACCAGGTCGAAGGGGCAGCCCGCCCGGGTGAGGAACTGGTGCCAACGGCACCACAGGACCGCCCCCTCCACGTCCTCCTCTCCGGACAGCCGCCCGGCGGCGATGGGCACGTCCCCGGAAATGCCGTAGGGCCACAGGGCGGACTGGGGCGGCCGGTCTGTCCCTTCCCCCGCTGCTGTCAGCCGGGAGAGCAGGCCGAAGGCGGCCAGGGCCTCCTGTTCGCTGAGGGCCAGCTTCTGGGCGATGGGGGCCAGGGAGGCCGGGCCAACCTCCTTGCCCTCCAGCATCCGGCGGCTTGCCATCTGGGCGGCGGCGGGGCTGTCCCCCAGCGCCAGGGCCAAAGAAAAGCTTCGCTTTTCTCCTGCTTTCATCGAAAGTGGAGTCTGAATCAGGAGGCAGGGGTCGGAGCCCACGGAGTTTTGGAGGGGTCCCGGCTTTCGTCCGGGTAGGGCCCGCAGGCCGCCCCGGCCCAGGGCGGCCGCCCGGTCCAGGCTGGCGGTAGTGGATTCCCCCGTCCAGGCGGCGGACAGCCACGGCCCCTCCTCCTCCCCCCGGGGGCGGCGGCGGAACAGGGCCCCGTTCCCCTCCAGGGAGCCCTCCAGGAACAGCCTGGAGAAGGCCGGGTGGGCGTCGAAGTCCCGCTGGGGGCACAGGACGGGCTCACAGTAGAACAGCAGCTCCCCCTCCAGCCGCTTTTTGCTCCGCAGTTCCACCCGGCGCAGCTCCCCGTTCTCCCGCCGGGGGATGGTCAGGTCGATTTTCGCGGAGAAGTCCTCCCCCGAGAAGGCCCAGCGTGCCCCGGCGGCGTCAAACTCCCAGCGGTAGTTCCCCGGCTGATACAGCGGGGCCGGGGTCAGACCAACCAGCCCCCCGGGGCCGTTGAAAAAGACGGATACACCGGCGGGGGCGTAATACTCCCCCCTCCGAGCCAGGGTGACGGCGTTTTCCCCCGCCCGGGAGTCGGTGAGGCCGTTGTCGCAGGCCAGGACGCTGTACCCGCCGTTGGTCAGCAGGTGGCACTGGGGGGATTTCCGGCTGTACGCCTCCCCCTCCCGGACCAGGGCGGGCCCGGCGGCTGGACGGGGGCGGGCGGGGAAGTCCCGCTCCTCCTGCTGCATGATGGGGGCCCCCACCGGCACCCGCTCCTGGAGCAGCTCCCGGTAGGCCGACATATCGCAGTCCCGCATAAACCGCTTCTGCATCACATTGTCCCGGAGGGCGTTATCAATCGCCAATAAGCTCATCCCCAGGTGGTGGGACATATAGGAGCGGACCACCTCGTGGTCCTCCTCCCCGGTGAGGCGGGCCGGGGTGTAGTCCACCGCCTCGTACAGGCCGTAGCGGCCCTCCAGACCCATGTCCCGCAGGCGGCGGAGATTTCTCAAAGCGCTGCGGGGGGCCAGCAGCAGGGCCAGGAAGGAGGCGTAGGGGGCCACCACCAGCTCGGTGTCCAGCCCCCGCTTCAGGCCCAGGGCCTGGACCCCGTGGGCCTTGTACTGGTAGTTCATACCCGGGTCGAAGGCGTAAAAGCCGGATTCCGAAATACCCCAGGGCCGCTTGGTCTTGTCCCCCCGGCGCTTTTGGGCGTAGACGCAGAAGGACAGGGTCTCGTACAGGAAGGAGTTGGGCTCGCAGGGCAGCAGCAGGTTGGGCATGAAGTACTCGAACATGGTTCCCGTCCAGGAGGCCATACCGCAGTAGTCGTTGTCCCCCAGCAGCATTCTCCCCAGCCGCCGCCAGTGGCGGGCGGGCACCTCCCCCTTGGCCACCGCGATGAAGCTGGTCTGCCGGGCCTCGCTGGCCATCAGGTCGTAGAAGCCGCCGGTGAGGCTGTCCTGCTCCACCTCGTAGCCGATGGAGAACAGCCGCCGCTCCTTGTCAAAGAGCGGGGCGCAGTCCATGGCGTCGGACAGGGCCTCGGCCCGCTGGGCCAGGGCAGTCTCCCCCCACTGGTACAGCCCCTCCCGCAGGGCGATGAGGCAGCCCCGCAGGTTGCCGCTGTCCACCGTGGACACGTACCGAGGCCGCAGGGGGGCCAGGGTGGCGGTGTCGTACCAGTTGTACAGGTGGCCACGCCACTTGTCCAGCCCCTCCACCGTGTCCAGGACGCGGGAGATGAGCTCCACCGCCCGCTTTCGAGGTAAAATGTCCAGGTCCGCCGCCGCCATCGCCGACAGCAGCGCCATACCGATGTTTGTGGGGGAGGTCCGCCGGGCTAAGACAGGTCCGGGCTGCTCCTGCCAGTTGTCCGGGGGGAGATAGTGGTCCTCCGGACGGAGGAATTTGTCGAAATAGCGCCAGATGAGGGTAGCCTGGTGGAGGAGGAAGGCCCGGTCAGCGGGAGGCAGGGGCTTCCCCTTGCGGGAGGGCCGGCTCACCGCCCAGGCCAGTACGGGGGCCAGTAGCCAGATAACGCCCACCGCCTTCCCAAACCGGAGCTGGGCAAACAGGACCACAAAAATCCCCACCGCCGCGGAGGCCCAGGCCTTTTTGTAGTAGAAGGGGACGCTCCCCTTCCCCTTCTCCGTCTGGGCGGCGGTGACCCAGGCCAGCAGGTTTTTGTGGGAGACGGTCATACGCCACAGGGCGGAGGAGATGGCCGTCAGGGAGATATAGGCCTGATAGGGCAGGAAGATGAGCTGGATGGCGGTCTGCAAAATGGCCCCGGCCAGGCCGGCGATGACGGTGGAGTGGTAGCGCCGGCGCTTTCCCGACCGCCGGACGGCCAGCTCCGCCCCGGACAGCAGCAAATTGGAGGCGGCGGCCACTACCGCCACGCCCCCCGCCCAGGCGAACACCCGCCCGGAGAAGCACATCCCCAGCACCAGGGTCAGGAGGGTGAAAACGGGGGACAGGGACCGACGCAGGTTGTCCAGAATCTTCCACTTGGCCAGAGGGGGCAGGGGGTTGTCCTCCTTCCCGCCGTGGCCGTCCGGGACCCGCCGCCCCAGCCAGGGCAGCAGCTGCCAGTCCCCCCGAATCCACCGGTGGAGGCGGGCGAAGTAGCCGTACACCTGCCAGGGGCAGCCGTCGGTGAGCTCCACCTCCCCCAGCAGGCCGGCCCGGAGGTAGCTGCCCTCCAGCAGGTCGTGGGATAAGATGGTATTGTCCGGGAAACGGCCGTCCAGACAGGTATAGAAGGCGTCCACCGAGAACACCCCCTTGCCGGTGTAGGTGCCCTGGTCGAAGAGGTCGTGGTACACGTCGCTGGCGGTGGAGCCGTAGGGGTCCACGCCCCCCAGCCCGCCGAAGATCTTGGCGAAGAAGGACTTGTTGGCCGCCTCCAGCTCCACCGCCACCCGGGGCTGGAACAGGGCGTGGCCGGCGGTGACGATTTTCTTTTTGGGGTCGATCACCGGCCGGTTCAGGGGGTGGAGCATGGCCCCGGCCAGCTCCCGGACGGTGCCCACGTTCAGGCTGGTGTCCGAGTCCAGGGTAATCACATATTTCACCTGCCGCAACCAGCCCTTCTCCCCCGCCTTCACCTCCAGGCCGGTGGACCTTCCCCTCAGCAGCCGGACCAGCTCGGTGAGGGCCCCCCGCTTCCGCTCCCAGCCCATGTAGCGCTCGTCCCGTCGGCTGAAGGCCGGGGTGCGGAAGAACAGATAGAAGCCGCCGCCGTACTTCTCGTTGAGTGCCTCCACCGCTTGACCGGCGCTGTCCATCCAGGCGGCCCCCTCCTCCCCCATGGGGGTGTTGCTGTCAGGCAGGTCGGCCAAGATACCCAGCCGCAGCTCCAGCCCGGCGTCCCGGTTGGCCAGCCGGTAGCGCTCCAGCAGGGCGGCCAGCTTCGGGCCGCTGTCCTCCCCGGTGAGCAGGGACACCACCACGCACAGGGTGCGGCCCTCCCGAGGGATGCCCCCCTCCAGCTCCATTTTGGGCACGGGGCGGGGCGGCACCAGCCGGACCAGGAAAAAGTCCAGCACGTTTTTTACGATGTCGGACAGAGGTAGGATGAGCAGCACGGCGGCCAGCGGGGTCCCCGCGACCCGCCACAGGGCCAGGGCGGCGATCAGGGACAGCCCCGTCACCGTCAGACCGTAGCTCACCCCGGAGCGGGGTGGCTCCGCCTTCCCCAGGGGCTCCCGGTAGAGATACCAGCCCACATGCCGCCGGGGGCCCTCCCCCTTTTGGGCCAGCTCCAGAGCACGGCGGGCGGCCTGGCCCTCCTCCAGCCGGTACTTCTTCGCCAGACGGCACACCTGCTGCCGGTAGCGGCGGCGGGTGTCCTCGTCCATGTGGGGGTAGTGGCCGGAGGGGTCCTGTTTCAGCACCCGCTCCACCCGGCTGGCCCCCTCCAGGAGGGCGGTCCACTCCCCCCCGGACAGAGCCCGCAGGGCGGTGAAGATGGCGGCCATCTTCTCAGAGGGGACCTTGTCCTCCTTGAGGGCGCTCACATCGCCGCACAGCCCGGCCAGCCGCTCCACCAGCGCCCCGGCCAAGGCAGGGACAAACAGGGACAGCTCCCGCTCGGTCAGGGGACACACCGACTGAAAGCTCTCCAGGTAGAGGGCCAGCCTGTCCTGATCCAGATCGGGTACCGCCCACAGGGCGCCCTGGGCACAGCGGCGGAGCAGGCTCATTCCACCTGCCGTCCCCCGGAGGTGCTTCCCCTTTTTCAGGGCCTCCCGGGCCTGCTCCCCCTCCCGGACGGCCAGGTAGTGGTTGTCCAGCAGCCACTCCACCGCCCCGGGGGTAGTGGTCCGGCCGGTGCTCCACAGGTCCAGCGCCTCCCGGGCCCGGCACACCGTTTTCAGATCAGCCTTCACTTTCCGGGACAGAGCGCGGCAGGAAATTGTCCCTGACCGCTTCAGCTCCTTGGCAGCGTTGGCGGCGTACCGCTTCAAATGGGCGTCGTCCATGGGGACGTTGGGGGTGTTCATAGCAGAGGCCTCCCGAATAAATTTTTGTAGGGGCCGGCCCCCTGGCCGGCCCGCTCTCAAGGGCGCTGCCGCATGACCGAAAGGCGGGGCGCCGAGGGCGGCGCCCCCTACAGTCCATGTATTTTTCCCCCGGCTCTGGTGGAATATACCAAAGGGGCTCTATCTGCCGTCAAGTATTTTGGCTTGACAAACGGGACAAAATGTGGTAGACTTCCAAATGTAAAGTTATTCAGCTTTACATTTCAAGCTGAAGGGGGCGTACTCCATGAAAAGTCAGGCCTATCGTATGACCATGCTCTTCGATTTCTACGGCGACGTGCTGACCGACCGCCAGAAGGAGTTTTACGACCTCTATTACAACGAAGACCTGTCCCTGGGAGAGATCGCCGAGAACTACGGCATCACCCGCCAGGGCGTTCGGGACGTAATCGTCCGGGCGGAGGCCGTCCTCACCGAGCTGGAGGACAAGACTGGTCTCATCAAGCGGTTCCACACCATGCACGCCCAGCTGGAGCAGGTGTATCAGGACGCCAAGCAGATGGCGGAGCTGTCCGCCCGACAGGACAGCGCAGAGCTGGAGGCCCTGGCCATTCGAGTCCGGGACACCGCGGCCGCTCTGCTGGAGGAGTAAGCCCATGGCATTTGAAGGACTTTCTGAAAAGCTGTCCGCCGCCTTTAAGAAGCTGCGGGGCAAGGGTCGGCTGTCTGAGGCCGACGTAAAGGAGGCCATGCGGGAGATTCGCCTGGCTCTCCTGGAGGCCGACGTCAGCTTCAAGGTGGTCAAGCAGTTTGTGGCCCAGGTCACCGAGAAGGCGGTGGGGGCCGACGTGCTGGAGGCCCTCTCCCCCGCCCAGCAGATCATCAAGATCGTCAACCAGGAGCTCACCGACCTGATGGGCGGCTCCGCGGCCAAGCTGACCATCTCGTCGAAGCCCCCCACGGTGGTGATGATGGTGGGCCTTCAGGGTGCGGGCAAGACCACCAACGGCGCCAAACTGGCCGGCCTGATGAAGAAGCAGAACGGCAAGCGGCCTCTGCTGGCCGCCTGCGACGTCTACCGCCCCGCCGCCATCCAGCAGCTGGAGGTGGTGGGCAAGCATCTGGACATCCCCGTTTTCCAGATGGGACAGGCCAATCCGGTGGACATCGCCAAGGCCGCCGTGGACCACGCAATCAAACACGGCAACGACATGGTGTTTCTGGACACCGCCGGCCGGCTCCACGTGGACGAGGAGCTAATGGACGAGCTAAGAGCCATCAAGGCCGCGGTGAACCCCACGGAAATTCTGCTGGTGGTGGACGCCATGATCGGCCAGGACGCGGTGAACGCCGCCAAGGCCTTTGACGACGCCCTGGATATTGACGGCGTCCTCCTCACCAAGCTGGACGGCGATGCCCGAGGCGGCGCGGCATTGTCCATCAAAGCGGTCACCGGCAAGCCCATCAAATTCGTGGGCGTGGGAGAGAAGCTGGATCAGATCGAGGTCTTTCACCCCGACCGGATGGCCAGCCGCATCCTGGGCATGGGCGACATGCTCTCCCTCATCGAGAAGGCGGAACAAAATTTCGACCAGCAGAAGGCCCTGGAGCTCCAGGAAAAGCTGCGGAAAAACAAGTTTACCCTCACCGACTTCTACGACCAGATGAAGCAGCTGAAAAATATGGGCTCCCTCACTGAAATTGCCGGGATGCTCCCTGGCGTCAAGGCCAGCGACCTGGAGGGGGCCACCATGGACGAGAAGCTCCTCCAGCGGATGGAGGCCATCATCCTATCCATGACCCCCGCCGAGCGTGAGGACCCCAAGCTGCTCAACTCCAGCCGGAAAAAGCGCATCGCCGCCGGCTCGGGCACCCAGGTGGTAGACGTGAACCGGCTGCTCAAGCAGTTCGACATGCTCCAGGCCATGACAAAGCAGTTCGCCGGCGGCAAGATGCCCAAGAGTATGCGCAGGATGATGGGCAAAAAGGGCCGGGGAATGCCGGGAATGGGCGGAATGCCGTTCTAAATAGCCGCCGCAGGCGGCTTACAAAATCGAAGCCCAGCGAAGCGGGTTCGATTTTGAGAGGAGGAGCAAGGGAGCGCAGCGCCGGATGCCCGCAGGGCGTCCGAAGCAAAGCGGACTTTGCGACGACGACGTTGGCAAGACACGTCTGCGTGTTTTCCATATAAACAAACAAATTCATTTGGAGGTGAAGATACATGGTTAAAATCAGACTGCGCCGCATGGGCGCCAAGAAGGCCCCCTTCTACCGCATCGTGGTGGCCGACTCCCGCTATCCCCGTGACGGCCGTTTCATCGAGGAGATCGGCTATTACAACCCCACTGTCAACCCCACTGAGCTGAAGGTGGACGTGGACCGGGCCCAGGCCTGGATCAAGACCGGCGCTCAGCCCACCGAGACCGTCCGCGACCTGCTGAAAAAAGCCGGCGCCCTGTAAGGCTGGAGGTCATTCATGAAAGAGCTTCTCACCTACGTGGCCCAGAACCTGGTGGAGCACCCCGAGCAGGTGTCTGTCACTGAGGTTGAGGGCGACGGCGAGACCGTCCTGGAGCTCCGGGTGGCCCCGGAGGACATGGGCAAGGTGATCGGCCGTCAGGGCCGCATCGCCAAGGAGATTCGCGTCCTGATGCGCTCCGCCGCCCAGCGGGCCGGCAAGCGGATCAACGTGGAGATCGTCGATTAAAGCAATAGCGCAGGGATTCCCCTGCGCTATTGTGCTATACGGAGGATAATTCCAATGCTGCAGCAATATCTTGAGGTAGGTCAGGTCACAGGGGTCCATGGCCTGATGGGCGAGGTGCGAGTCCAGCCCTGGGCGGACTCCCCCGATTTCCTGTGCCAATTCAAGACCCTGTACGTGGACGAGGCCCACTTCCCCATGAACGTCCAGCGGGCCCGAGTCCACAAGAACATGGTCATTATCAAATTTGAGGGCCCCACCGATGTGCCCAGCGCCCTATCCCTGAAGGGAGCCACCCTGTATATCGACCGCGCGGACGCCAAGCTCCCTGAAGGCGCCTTCTTCCTGGCCGATATCTACGGCCTGGAGGTCCGGGACGCCGCTACCGGCGAGGTGCTGGGCAAAATTGAGGATGTCCTCACCCTCCCCGCCAACAACGTGTATGTGGTGAAGGGCGGGGCCCGGGAGCTGATGATCCCCGCTGTCTCCCAGTTCATCGCCGAGACCAACATCGAGGGCGGCTTCATCCGGATCAACATGATCGAGGGCCTGTGACCCTCCCCGTAAAAGACAGAAGGGCCGCCCCTCTCAGGGCGGCCTTGGCTTTTTCCACATAAAGCTGCATTCCCCGCCCGAAGGGCGGGGAATGTCATAAAATCACAGTACCTTTGACAAAAACAGCTGGGTGCGGGGGTTCTGGGGGTGGTCGAAGAACTCCTGTGGGGTGTTCTGCTCCAGAATATGGCCGCCGTCCATGAACAGCACCCGGCTGCCCACCTCCCGGGCAAAGCCCATCTCGTGGGTGACCACCACCATGGTCATGCCGTCCCGGGCCAGCTCCTTCATCACGTCCAGCACCTCGCCCACCATCTCCGGGTCCAGGGCGGAGGTGGGCTCGTCAAAGAGCATCACCTTGGGCTTCATAGCCAGGGCCCGGACAATGGCGATACGCTGCTTCTGGCCGCCGGACAGCTGGTTGGGGTAGGCCTCCGCCTTGTCCACCAGGTCCACCCGCTGGAGCAGGGACAGGGCCAGCCCGTCGGCCTCCTCCTGGCGCATCAGGCCGGTGCGCACCGGGGCCAGGGTGATGTTCTTCCGGATAGTCATGTTGGGAAAGAGGTTGAAGTGCTGGAACACCATGCCCATCTGCTGGCGCACCCTGTCGATCTTCACCTTGGGGTCGGTGATGACGGTGTCCTCAAAGGTGATGGTGCCCTTGGTGGGGGTCTCCAGCAGGTTGAGGCAGCGCAGGAAGGTGGACTTGCCCGACCCGGAGGGGCCGATCACCACCACCTTCTCCCCTGGGCTGATGTGCTCGGAGATGTCGTCCAGCACCAGGTGGTCCCCAAAGGACTTGGACAGATTTTTAACGTCGATCACTTTCGCGCAGCCTCCTTTCCAGCTTGCCCTGAGCCCAGGTAAAGACAATCACAATGGCCAGATACATAAACGCGATGCCAATCAGCGGAGGCATGTAGTCAAAGGTCCTGCCGCCGATGCGGGAGGCGTGATAGGTCAGCTCCGCCGCGCCGATGGCGCTGACCAGCGAGGTGTCCTTGAACAGGGTGATGAACTCGTTGCCCAGAGAGGGGAGGATGTTCTTAAACGCCTGGGGGATAACGATAAAGCGCATGGTGTCAAAGTAGTTCAGCCCCAAGGAGCGACCCGCCTCACTCTGGCCGATATCCACGCTCATCAGGCCGCCCCGGATGATCTCCGCCACATAGGCCCCCGAGTTGATGCCCAGGCCGATAAAGCCCACCATCACCTTGTTGCGGCTGGTGGAGAAGATGACGAAGCTCCAGATGAGCAGCTGCACCATCATGGGGGTGCCGCGGATGACGGTGGTGTAGATATTGCATAGAACATTGGCGATACCCAGGAGGAAGCTTCGGCGGCCCGGCCGCTGCTGGTCATGGGCGGTACGGACCACGGCGATCACCAGGCCCAGGATCAGGCCCAGGGCAAGGGCGATCACCGTCATCTCCAGCGTGACGCCCAAGCCCTGGAGATAGAGCTTCCAGCGGTCGGCCTCTAAAAAGGCTCGATAGAACCGCCCGGCCATCCAGTCCAGCCAGCGGCCAAATGCTTCAAACATTTAGGACTCCCCCTCTTTTACAGGAGAAAAGGGCGGCCTGGGGCCGCCCTCTTCCGGTTCTTTAGTCGGCAGTGATGTACTTGTCCACGATCTTCTGGAAGGTGCCGTCGGCCTTCAGCTCGGCCACGGCCTGGTTGACCGCCTCGCGCAGGGCGTCGTTGCCCTTGGCGAAGCCGATGGCGTAGTCCTCCACGACCCACTCGCCCTCCAGAATCTTCAAACCCTGGGTGGCGGCCACGAAGGCCTTGGCGGGCTCGTTGTCAATGATGACCGCGTCGATCTGGCCGTTGGCCAGGGCCGCGACGGCCAGGGAGCCGGTGTCATAGGCGGTGACGTGGTCGGCGCCGTAGCCGCCGTTCTCCGGGGTGTCGGAGGCGAAGATGTAGCCGGTGGTGTCCGCCTGGCAGCCGATCATCTCAGCGTTGGCCAGGTCGTCGATGGACTGAATGGGGGAATCCTCCTTTACGATGACCACCTGCACGCCGGTGGCGTAGCTGTCGGAGAAGTCCATGACCTCCAGGCGCTCTTCGGTGATGGTGATGCCCGCCATAGCGATGTCGCTCTGGCCGGTCTGGACGGCGGTAAGGGCGGCGGTGAAGCCCATGTCGTCAATGACCAGCTCCAGGCCCAGCTTCTTGGCGATGGCGTCGGCCACCTCCACGTCGATGCCCTCAAAGCCCGTGCCGTTGTAGCCGCCGCCGTCGGCAGTCATCTCATAGGGGGGGAAGCCGGCCTCGGTGGACATGTGCAGCTTGCCGGGCTCCACAGTGGTGAAGCCGGCGGGATCGTCGGTCACCTGGATGGAGGTGGAGCCGTCGGCGCCGCCGATGACGGAGCCGGAACCGGTGCTGCCCTTGTTGGAGCTGGCGGCGCCGCTGCCGCCTCCGCAGGCGGCCAGGGACAGGGTCATGGCCGCGGCCATGGCAAAAGCAAGAATCTTCTTCATTGTAAAAACTCCTTTTCAATAGCCGGTCCGGGTCTCCCGGACGCTGATGTGATTATACTCTGAGAAAATATTCATCGTCAATAGATAAATATTCAAAATTTGGGGGCGGCTCTCCATTTTTTTGTGTAAAACGCAGGGAACCCGGAGAAAGGTTTTTACGTCTATATGGGAGGAATTAAAAATTTCTTAAAGTTGGCCGATGCCTCTTGCATTTTTTTGGGAAATTGGTATGCTGAGTATTAACTGCCCCTTGGAAAGGACGAGAGAATATGAACGCGCTGCATGAGCCGTCCCGCCGCCTGCTCCGGGATGTGATGGAGTTCCCGGACCAATGGGCCTCCCGGCTGGTTTTTCTGCTGGGCCCCTGGGTGTGTCTGTGGATGGTGGAAATTTTAAACGAAAACAACGTGTTTAAGGACCTGGCCGCCTGGCAGGTGCTGATGAACATGATCTTTTATTACTGTATTTTCGTCGCCCTGCGGCTAATCCTGGGCCGCAACCGGCGTGCGGCAGCAGCAGGAACCTGCTTCTGCTTCCTCTTCGGGCTGGTGAACCACTACGTCCTGCGCTTCCGGGGCCGCATTCTCTTCCCGGCGGACATCACTGGCTGGCGCACTGCCGCCAACGTGGCGGGCGGCTTTGACTACTCGGCGGACGTCTACATCACCCAGGCCGCCATTCTTCTGGTGGCCTATCTGTCGCTGGTTTTCTTCTGTACGCCTCAGAAAAAGCGGGCCAAGATCCCCGCCCTGGGAGCGATCGCCCTGTGGGGGACCATGATCTGCTACTGCTACGCCTTCTTCTGTACTGGGATGCTCCCCGCCCTGGACATCTATACCCAGCAGTGGGTCACCTAGCGCAACGGATTTTTACTCAACTTCTCCATCGCCCTGCGGTACTCCTCGGTGGATAAGCCGGAGGGCTACTCCAAGGATACGGTGCTGGAGCTGATGGAGCAGTACCCTGGCATCCCCGCCCAGGCGGACAGGAAGCCGGTGAATATCGTGGTGATTATGAACGAATCCTTCGGCGATCTGACCATCTTTGACAATCTCAACGCCTCGGAGGACCCCACCCCCTTCCTTCACTCCCTGGAGGAGAACACCATCAAAGGCTGGATGTACTCCTCGGTCACCGGCGGCGGCACTGCCACCATCGAGTTTGAGTATCTCACCGGCTTTACCAGCCTGTTCCAGCCCCCCCACACGGTGGCCTACCAGCTGTACGTGGAGGAGGGCATGCCCTCCCTGGCCGCCCTGGCGGGCAGCCAGGGCTACGCCACGACGGCCTTCCACCCCTACAAGTCCTCGGGCTGGAACCGGGTGCTGGCCTACCAGTATCTGGACTTTGACCGGCAGATGTACGAGGAGGACGTGCCCAGCCCCTACCTCATCCGCAGCTACATCTCCGACAAGTCGGACTACGAGATGATCTATAAGTCCACCGAAGCGGAGGACAGCAGCTTTTTCTTCAACGTCACCATGCAGAACCACAGCGGCTACGCCCAGGGCTGGTACAACCTGCCCCGGCACATCCAGCTGCCCAACAATTTGAAGGCAGCCGACCGGACGGCGGAGCAGTTCCTGGACCTGATGAAGGAGAGCGACCTGGCCCTGGAGGAGCTCATCACCTACTACAGCCAGTGTGAGGAGCCCACCCTGGTGGCCTTCTTCGGCGACCACCAGCCTCCCCTCACCAACGCCTTCTACGAGGAGCTGTACGGCAAGAAGCTGTCGGAGCGGACCACCCAGGAGGTGCTGCAGCAGTACGCCGTCCCCTTCTTCCTCTGGGCCAACTACGACATTGAGGAGCGGCAGGACGTGGTGATAAGCCCCAACTTCCTGGGGGTGCTCACCGCCCAGACCGCCGGCCTGCCCCTCACCGGCTACATGGAGTTTCTGGCCGACCTGTACGAGGTGATGCCCGCCGTCACTCCGGTAGGCTTCGTCACCGCCGACGGACAGTTTTTGAAAGAGTCGGAGCTGAGCGCAGAGCAGCAGGACTGGTTGTGGAAGTACGAGGTGCTCAACTACTGCGGCATGGTGGACCTCTTCGACGAGGCCCGGCCCATGTTCTGTATGGACTGATTCAGGTCCCGCCCGGTTTTCCGGGCGGGACTGTTCTTTTCTCCTTCCCCCGCCGCATATGGATTGCTGAGGTGATATGCGGTGGCCTTTCTGGCGCGGACGGCGGATTTTTTATGGAACCCCTGGCTGCTGGGGCTGTTCCTGGCGACGGGGCTGGTGTACTCGGCGGGCTCGGGATGGTTTCAGCTCTTCGGATTCCGGACCTGGTGGCGCTCCACCGCCGGGTCGCTGCTCCGGCGGCGGGAGAAGCGCTCGGACGGCCTGTCCCCCCTCCAGGCCCTGGCCACCGCCCTGGCCTCCACCATGGGCACCGGCTCCATCGCCGGGGTGGCGGCGGCCCTCACCCTGGGCGGGCCGGGTTCGGTGTTCTGGATGTGGGTGTCCGCCCTGCTGGGCATGATGACCTCCTGCGGGGAGAAGTATCTCGCCGTCAAATATCAGCGCTCCGGCCCCGACGGGAAGCTCCGGGGCGGCCCCATGTACTACATCCGGGACGGGCTGGGCTCCCCCTTCCTGGCCGCCTGCTTCTGTCTGGCCTGTATCCCCGCCACCCTGGTAGGGGGAGATCTGGTCCAGTCCTCCTCCATCGCCGCCAGCCTGGAGGCCGCCTTCCATCTGCCCCGCCTGCCTGTGGGGCTGGTGACCGCCCTCCTCGCCGCCCTGGTGATGGTGGGGGGCGTGGGGAGGATCGCCGCGGTGTCCTCCGCCCTGGTGCCCGCCATGGCCCTGCTCTACCTGGGCAGCGGGACTGCGGTGCTGCTGTGCAATTGGGACAGACTTCCCCACGCCCTGGCGCTCATTTTCTCCTGCGCCCTCTCCCCCGCCGCCGCCGCGGGTGGCGTGGCCGGCTGGACGGTGACCGCCGCCCTGCGCCACGGGGTGGCCAGAGGAGTGTTCACCAACGAGGCGGGGCTGGGTACCTCCGCCATGGCCCACGGGGCCGCCCGCACCGACTGCCCCGCCCAACAGGGGATGTGGGGCATCTTCGAGGTCTTTCTGTCCACGGTGGCCGTGTGTACCGTCACCGCCTTAGTGATCCTGGTCAGCGGCCTGCCCCTCTCCCCCGCTGGGCTGACGGGCGCCCCCCTCACCGCCGCCGCCTTCGGCTCCTCCCTGGGCCGGGCCGGCCAGGCCGTGGTAGCCCTGTCCCTGCTCCTCTTCGCCTTTTCCTCCATCCTGGGGTGGAGCTACTACGGCCAGCAGGCCCTGGAGTTTCTGTCCGGCGGACGGCTGCTGCCCGTCTACCGAGCCGCCTTCCTCCTGTGCACCCTGGCCGGGGCCCTGTGGCAGGGGAACAGCCTGTGGCAGCTGGTGGACCTGTGCTCCGCTCTGATGGCCCTGCCCAACCTGGCGGCCCTGCTGTCCCTTGCGCCCCAGGTGCTCCGGGAGCTGCGCCGCCGGTCTGGGGACGGGCCGAAAAAATAATTGGAAAACCTATTGACAGCTCCGGGAAATTTGCCTATCATAGGGACAGCAATACGCACAGGCACAAAATTAAAAGGAGCGACTCATTATGATCTTTGAAAAGCTGGCTGCCCTGATCGCCGAGCAATTCAATGTGGACGCAGATACCATTACCATGGAAACCTCTTTTACCGACGACCTGAACGCCGACTCTGTGGACATCGTGGACCTGTCCATGGCCCTGGAGGAGGAGTTTGGCATCGAGGAGCTGGGCGAGGAGGAGGCCTCCTCCATCTCCACTGTGGGCGACCTTGTCCGCTTCCTCCAGAATAAGATCGACTGACCTCATACCACAAACACATTCGGAACTCCGCCCGCAGGCGGAGTTCCACTGTTTCAGACCCCGCCCGGACACAGGGCGGGCTCCAAGGAGTTTACCATGACGACATTGCAAGAAAAGCTGGGCTACACCTTTCAGGACCCCTCCCTGCTGGAAAACGCCCTCACCCACAGCTCCCGGGCCAACGAGAGCCGGGGAAAGCTGCACAGCAACGAGCGGCTGGAATTTCTGGGGGACTCCATCCTGGGCATGGTGGTGGCCGACCACCTGTACCGCAACCACCCCGACCTGCCCGAGGGGGACCTGACCCGCACCCGGGCGGCCCTGGTGTGCGAGGAGAGCCTGGTGGAGGCGGCCCATGAGCTGGGCCTGGGGGAGTATCTCCGCCTGGGCAAGGGGGAGAGCGCCGGCGGTGGCCGGGAGCGGCCCTCCATCCAGGCCGACGCGGTGGAGGCTGTCTTAGCTGCCATCTACCTGGACGGCGGCATCGGCTCAGCCCGGAAGTTTATCCAGAAGTATATCCTCAGCCGGGAAGTGGCCGGGCTCACCAAGCCCCGGGACCACAAGACCGCCCTCCAGGAGCTGGTCCAGCGGGAGAGCGGTCAGGTCCTCCAGTACCGCCTCACCGGCGAGGAGGGCCCCGACCACAACAAGCGCTTCTTTGTGGAGGTCACCCTCAACGGACAGGCGGTGGGCTCCGGCTCGGGCCGCAGCAAGAAAGAGGCCGAACAGATGGCCGCCGCCGCCGCCATCCAGGCACTGTCCAAATAAACTGCGAGAGGCTCCCCAGGCGGGGAGCCTCTCTTTTGCTTCCTATTACTTCCTAAAGAACCCGAACAGTCCGCCCTTCTTGGGCTTCTCCTTGGTGGGCTGAGGGGCAGGGGTGGGCGCAGGCGCGGGCGTGGCCGGCGGCACATAGGTGTAGGCGCCGGCGGGCTGGGGCTCGCCCTTCAGCCGGGCGATGGCCTCCTGGGCGCTCTTGTATCCCTTGTCGGCGGCCGCCTGGTAGTATTCCATGGCCTTCTCCAGGTCCGCCTGGACGCCGTTGCCCTCCTCGTAGCACTCCCCCAGCAGGAACAGCGCCCGGGGCTGACCTCGGTCGGCGGCCTTCCGGAACCAGACGACGGCCTCCGCCTCGTCCTCCTCCACGCCGATGCCGGTGTAGTAGCAGTAGCCCAGGTTGCACATGGCGGTGACGTTGCCGTTGTCGGCGGCCTGACGGTAGTACTCGGTGGCCTTCAGCTTGTTTTCCATCACGCCCCGGCCCAGCTCGTAGCACAGGCCCAGCATACACTGGCCCCGGGAATTGCTCTGTTCGGCCGCCTTGCTGAACCAGTAGAAGGCCTGGTCGTCATCCTTCTGGGTGCCGATGCCCTCGTAATAGCAGTAGCCCAGGTTGCACTGAGCCCGGGACAGCCCCCGCTCCGCCGCCTGGCGGTACAGCTCCACCGCATGGGCCTTGTCCTCGGGCACGCCCTGACCCAGCTCGTAGCACAGCCCCAGAGAGCAGGTGCCGCCGGCGCTTCCCTCCTCGTGGGCCCGGCGGTACAGCTCCACCGCCTTCTGGATGTTCTCCGCTACGCCGTAACCGTTCTCGTAGCACTCGCCCAACAGGTACAGCGCCCGGGGGTAGCCCTGGGCGGCCGACTTCTCAAACCACCGGAAGGCCTCGTCGTTGTTCTCCTCCACGCCGATGCCCTGGTAGTAGCAGTAGCCCAGGTTGCACTGGGCCCGGGCGTGGCCCCGCTGGGCAGCCTGGCGGTACAGCTCCACTGCACGGGCCAGGTCCTTCTCCACACCGGAGCCCAACTCATAGCACAGCCCCAGGGAGCAGATGGCGGGGGGATAGCCCTCATCCGCCGCCCGGCGGTACCACTCCGCCGCCTTGGCCTCGTCCCGCTGAGTGCCGTAGCCGTTCTCACAGCACTCGCCCATCAGGCTCATAGCCCGGGGATAGCCCCGCTCCGCCGCCTTGGAGAACCACTTCACCGCCTCGTCGTTGTTCTCCTCCACACCGATGCCCCGGTAGTAGCAGTAGCCCAGGTTACACTGGGCCCGGAGATAGCCCTGCTCTGCCGCCTGGCGGTACAGCTCCACTGCACGGGCCAGGTCCTTCTCTACACCGTCGCCGTACTCGCAGCACACGCCCAGGGCACAGGTGGCGGGGACATAGCCCGCCTCGTGGGACTTCTGGTACAGCTCCACCGCACGCTTCTGGTCCTTTTCCACCCCGTAGCCGTTCTCGTAGCACTCGCCCAGCAGCTGCATGGCCCGGGGATAGTCCTGCTCAGCCGCTCTGGCAAACCACTTCACCGCCTCAGCGTCGTCCTCCTTCACGCTGATGCCCTGGTAGTAGAAAAAGCCCAAATTGCACTGAGCCCGGGGGTAGCCCCGTTCGGCGGCCTTGCGGTAGAGCTCCCGGGCCTTGTCCTTGTCCTCCTCTACCCCCTGGCCCAGCTCGTAGCACAGGCCTAAAGCGCACATACCGGGCACGTGGCCCTTGTCGCTGGACTGCTGGTAGAGTGCGAACGCCTTATCCACATCCCGCTCCACGCCGTAGCCCCGGTCGTAGCACTCCCCCAGCAGCATCAGCGCCCGGGGATAGCCCGCCTCAGCGGCCTTGGCGAACCACTCCACCGCCTGAGCGTCGTCTCCCTCCACGCCGATACCCTGGTAGTAGCAGAAGCCCAGGTTGCACTGGGCCCGGGTGTCCCCCTTCTCGGCGGCCTGGCGGTACAGCTCCACCGCTTTGGCCTTGTCCTCCTTCACCCCGGTGCCCAGCTCGTAGCACAGGCCCAGGGCACAGGTGGCGGGGGGATAGCCCGTCTCGTGGGCCTTAGTGTACAGCTCCACCGCCTTGTTGATGTCCTTCTCCACGCCGTAGCCGTTCTCATAGCACTCGGCCAGCAGCTGCATGGCCCGGGGATACCCCGCCTCCGCCGCCTTGGAAAACCATTGGAAGGCCTCGTCGTTGCTCTCCTCCACCCCGATGCCGGTGTAGTAGCAGAAGCCCAGATTGCACTGGGCCCGAGGCATCCCCTTCTCGGCGGCTCTGCGGTACAGCTCCACCGCTTTGGCCTTGTCCTCCTCCACCCCCTGGCCCAGCTCGTAGCACAGGCCCAGAGAGCACCAGGCGGAGACATACTCCTTGTCCGCCGCCCCCTGATAGAGCTTGACCGCCCGGTCGTAGTTCTGCTCCACGCCATAGCCCCGATCGTAGCACTCCCCCAGCAGGAACATGGCCCGGGGGTACTCCCGCTCGGCGGCCTTTTCAAACCACTCCACCGCCTTGTTCGGGTCCTCCTCCACGCCGATGCCTATGTAGTAGCAGAAGCCCAGATTGCACATGGCCGGGGGGAAGCCCTGGTCGGCGGCCTCCCGGTACAGCTCCACCGCTTTGGCCTTGTCCTCCTCCACGCCGGTGCCCGACTCGTAGCACAGCCCCAGGGTGCAGGCTCCGTCGGGGTAGCCCTGGTCGTAGGCGGCCCGGTAGAGCTCCAGGGCCTTGTCGATGTCCTTCTCCACGCCGTAGCCGTTTTCGAAGCACTCCCCCATCAGCACTTGGGCCCGGGGGTAGCCCTGCTCCGCCGCCTTGGCGAAGAGCTCCGCCGCCGCCTCGTTGTTCTCCTCAAACCAGATGCCCTGGTAGTAGAAATATCCCAGGTTGCACTGAGCGGGGGCGTAGTCCTGATCGGCCGCCTCCTGGTAGAGCTCGGCCGCCCTTCCCTTGTCCATCTCCACGCCGTGGCCCAGCTCATAGCACAGTCCCAGCTCGGTGATGGCGGGGGGATAGCCCTCGTCCGCTGCCGCCGCAAACAGCTCGGCCGCTCGGACCGGGTCCTTGCCCGTGCCCACCTCCCGGCTGTAGCACAGGCCTAGATAGTATTGAGCGGCGATGCTGCCCCCATCGGCGGCCCGGCCAAACCACTCGAAGGCCTTCTCCCCGTCCTTGGGGGCACCGTCCTCGCCGTAGTAGTAGCTGCGGCCCAGGCGGTACTGGGCGTCCAGGTCGCCCTCCTCGGCGGACGCCTCCAGGGCCTTCAGGTCCTCCTGCTTCTTCTCCGCCATGTCGTTCAGGCTGCTCATCAGCTTGGGGTCAATATAGATCATCATGGAGTCCTGGTCGAAAAATTCGGAACTCCTGTTCTGTTCGTCAGCCATCGTGATTCACTCCTCTTTCTGTTTCTAAAGGCTCCCTCAGGGAGGAAGCTGTCAGCCCGCAGGGCTGACTGAGGGAGTAATTCTGAGACGCACTCCCTCCGTCACGGCTTCGCCGTGACACCTCCCTCTTAGAGGGAGGCTTTTAATTCAAGAAGTCCTTCAATTTTTTGCTCCGGGAGGGATGTCTCAGCTTTCTCAGGGCCTTGGCCTCGATCTGGCGGATGCGCTCCCGGGTGACGTTGAACTCCTTGCCTACCTCCTCCAGGGTGCGGGTGCGGCCGTCCTCGATGCCGAAGCGCAGCTTAAGCACCTTTTCCTCCCGGGGAGTGAGGGTGGACAGCACCTCGATGAGCTGCTCCTTCAGCAGGGTGAAGGAGGCGGCCTCGGCGGGCTCGGAGGCGTCCTCGTCGGGGATAAAGTCCCCCAGGTGGGAGTCCTCCTCCTCGCCGATGGGGGTCTCCAGGGAGACGGGCTCCTGGGCGATCTTGAGGATCTCCCGCACCCGCTCAGCAGGCATATTCATCTCCTCAGCGATCTCCTCGGCGGAGGGATCGTGGCCCAGCTCCTGGAGAAGCTGGCGGGACACCCGGATCACCTTGTTGATGGTCTCCACCATGTGGACGGGAATCCGGATGGTACGGGCCTGGTCGGCGATGGCCCGGGTGATGGCCTGGCGAATCCACCAGGTGGCGTAGGTGGAGAATTTGTAGCCCTTGGTGTAGTCGAACTTCTCCACCGCCTTGATAAGGCCTAAGTTGCCCTCCTGGATCAGATCCAGGAACTGCATCCCCCGGCCCACATACCGCTTGGCGATGGACACCACCAGACGCAGGTTGGCCTCGGCCAGCCGCTGGCGGGCCTTCTCCCCCTTTTTGATGGTCTGTTCCAGCTCGGCCCTCAGCTCAGCAGGGATCTCCTCCCCCGACTCGGTCAGCTCGTCCAGCTGCTCCTGGGCAGCGGTGCCGGCGGTCATGGCCTGGGCCAGCTCCACCTCCTCGTCGGAGGTGAGCAGGTTCACCTTGCCGATCTCCTTTAAATACATACGCACCGGGTCGTCGGTGCCGAAGGTGTCGATAAGGGAGTTGGGGTCCACGATCTCCTCCTCGGCGATCTCCTCCATCTCCTCCACCGGGGGCTCCGCCGTGTCGGCCAGCTCGGGGATGTAGTCCTCCCCTACCGTCTCGATCCCCAGATTCTCCAGGGTGTCGTATATCCTGTCCATCTGCTCGGCGCCCAGCTCCATGTCCTCCAGCACGTCCAGCAGCTCCGTGGAGGAGAGATGGCCTTTTTTCTTGCCCCGCTCAATGAGCTCGCCCAGCTTCTCCGCTCCGGCGACCCCCTCCACCACCTTCATGATCTCGATCTTGCCGGTCTCCATACGGGCCTGGATGTCGGCCTGCTTCTCGTCCTTACCCTGGGCGGCTTCGGTCTCTTTCTTTTTGGTACTCATTGCTTCTCCTCCATATATGCTTTCTTCTGTTGATATCTCTTCTGGGCAGCCAGAAGCAGGCCGTCTCCCTGTTCCCCGCCCCCCCGCAGCAGCCTCTCGCCGCGGATCACGGATATGTAGTCAGTGATGGCCTGGCCGCTGGACGCCGTCGCCTGTGGCTGGGCGGCCACCTGGGCCAGGTGGTCCATCTCCTCGCCAGAGAAGTCCCCGGCCAGGGCGGCCAGCTGGGTGGACAGCCCCTCCTCCGCCCGGCGGCGGAGGACATCAAAGGCCCGGCCTAGTAGGGACGAGGAAAACTCCGCCCCTGTGATGCCGTCCATCTGGTTCCACAGCCCCGGGTCCAGCATGAGCAGACGGATCAGCCCCTCCTCCGCCCGGGCAGAGCGGACGTTGTCATACCGCAGGGAGCGGGCCCTGGGCTGGAGCTGGCTGGCCGGGGCCAGGTCCCGGCGCTCCTGCTGTTTTTTTGCCTTACGCAGCCGCCCTTTCAGCGCCCGGTCCACCTCCAGCTTCATGGCTTCAGGCGTCACCCCCGCCGTCTGGGCGGCGTGACCGGCGTAGATCTCCCGCTCCACCGCGCTGGGGAGGGTGGCGATCATCCCGGCCGCCTCCTGGAGAAAGCCGATCCGCTGGCCGTCGTCGTTCAGGTCGTACTTTTTCTGAATCTGGGCCAGACGGTAGTCCATCCGGTCCTCGCTCTGGTCCAGCAGCTTGGCGAAGGCGTCCCGGCCATAGGCCTTAATGAACTCGTCTGGGTCCTTGGCCCCGGTCACCCGGAGCACCTTCACCTTCAGCCCCGCCTTTTCTAAAATCGGGATGGCCCGCTGGGCCGCCGCCACTCCGGCCCCGTCGCCGTCGTAGGCGATGATGGCCTCTTTAAAATAGCGGGAGAGCAGCTGGCCGTGCTCCTCGGTGAGAGCGGTGCCCAGAGAGGCCACCGCGCTGTCGAAGCCCGCCTGGTGGAGGGAGATGGTATCCATATACCCCTCGGTGAGGATGACCCGCCCCGCCTTTGAGGTCTTGGCAATGTTCAAAGCAAAGACATTGCGACTCTTGTTGTACACTGGGGTATCCGGGGAGTTGAGGTACTTGGGGGTGGAGTCGTCCATCACCCGGCCCCCGAAGCCGATCACGTTCCCCCGCACGTCGATGATGGGGAACATCACCCGGTTGCGGAAGCGGTCGTAAATGCGACCGTCCTTGTTGCTCACGGCCAGCCCGGCATCCAGGAGGTCCCGCTTGTCGTAACCCTGGGCGGACAGCTCGGTGATGAGCCCGTCCCAGGAGTTGGGTGCGAAGCCCAGGCCGAAGTTGGTCAGCGTCCGCTGGGACAGCCCCCGGTTTTGGAGATAGGTCAGCCCGTGCTCCCCCTCGGGGCCATAGAGCCAGCGGTGAAAAGCCCGGGCGGCCTGCTTGTTGATGGTGAGGATTTTCTCCCGGCGCTCCCGGGCCCCCGGCGCGGCACCTGTCTCGGGCACCTGCATCCCAGCCCGTCGGGCTAGTACGGCCACCGCGTCCCGGAAGGGCAGATTTTCCAGCTCCATCACGTAGTTGATGGCGCCTCCCCCCTTGCCGCAGCCGAAGCACTTGTACATCTGCCGGTCGGGCACCACGTGGAAGGAGGGGGTCTTTTCGCTATGGAAGGGGCAGCAGCCCCAGTAGCTGTTCCCCTTCTTGGTCAGCCGCACCGACTCAGACACCAGGTCTACAATGTCGGTCCGGGAGAGCAGCTCGTCCAAAAATCGCTCGGGCAAGGGCAAAGGTCATCCCCCCTATTTGTATCCATTTTCCAGGTATCTTATCCCAATTACAGCACCGTCCACCCCTTGGGGATGAACAGCTCCTTAAAGGTCTCCACCGCAAAGGGGTCGGTCATGCCGGCGATGTAGTCGCACACCGCCCTGTCGATGCCCTCCTCCGCCCGGATGGACTGGAAGTCGCCGGGCAGCTGGTCCGGGTGCTTCTGATAGTGTTCAAAGAGACTGCGGAGCATATCCTGGGCCTTGCCCTCCTCCCCCTTAGCTGCGGGGTTGGTGTAGACCTTCTCGAACATGAGGTCCTTCAGAGTCAGCATGGCCTCCGCTACCTCGGGGGACTGGCGCATCTCCTTTTGCCCCTGGCTGGCCCGGATGGCGTCGTTGACCAGAGTGTCAATCCGCTTACTGAGCGTAAAGCCCAGCACATTGGATATTTCCAGAGGGATATCCATGGGGTAGATGATGCCCCCCCGAAGGGCGTCCTCGATGTCGTGGTTGATGTAGGCAATCTGGTCGGCCAGCCGGACGATTTGCCCCTCCAGAGTGGCGGCGGGGGCGCCCTTGGTGTGGCAGACAATGCCGTTGCGCACCTCCCAGGTCAGGTTGAGCCCCTCTCCCCCCTTCTCCAGCCGCTCCACCACCCGGACCGATTGCTTGTAGTGGGCGAAGCCACCGGACACCATCTGGTCCAACAGCCGCTCCCCGGCGTGACCGAAGGGGGTGTGGCCCAGGTCGTGGCCCAGGGCCACGGCCTCGGTCAGGTCCTCGTTGAGGCTCAAGGCCCTGGCGATGGTGCGAGCGATGCGGCTGACCTCCAGGGTGTGGGTCATCCGGGTACGGTAGTGGTCCCCTTCCGGCTGGAGAAACACCTGGGTCTTGTGCTTCAAGCGTCGGAAGGCCTTGGAGTATACGATGCGGTCGGTGTCCCGCTGAAAGGGGGTACGGATGGCGCACTCCTCCTCCGGCCGGGCCCGCCCCCGGCTTTCGGCCGACAGACAGGCCAGCGGAGACAGGGTAGTCCTCTCCCGCTCTTGGGCCTGTTCCCGCAGCGTCATAAGCTCACCCTCCCCAATGCGTATTCTGGTTACGATTACTTATACGAAAAAACTGCCGGGATTCCTCTTTTTTCTGAAAAAATTTTTAAGGGCCCAGCCGTCAGGCCAGGCCCCTCTGTCTGTAAAACACTCACTGCGCTCTTTTCAGCTCGGCGATCTCTCCGCTGTGCTGTTTAACTACTGTGTAGATCACATCCACCTTGTCTCTGGTCTCCTCAGCCAGCTCCTTGACCTCCTCCAGTGCGTCCAGCCGCTCTACGATCCGTGAGCTCGACTCAGCCAAAAGATTGATTTGCTTTTGAATGTCCACATCCATCCGGACCTTAATCCCGGAGACGTCGGTCTCCAGTGTGTCCATCCGGACCTTGATCCCGGAGATATCGGCCTCCATCCGGTCCATGCGGCCTTCCATCCGGTCCATACGCTGGTCCATGCTGTCCACTTTCTCCGTGAGCTTTTCCAGCATTCCAAGAATTTTTTCCTCGTGATTCATTGTCCGCTCCTTTCCGGCTTCTATGGTTCGGTGGCCTTGTTACTTTTTCTTTCCGGCGCCCACCAGGATGTAGACGATACTGGCGGCGGCCAGCAGGTAGGGGTAGTACAGGCAGGGCATAATCTGGAAGGCGGACACCACGCCGCCGGAGGCGGTGATGGCCACCAGCATCTGGGCACCGTAGGGGATCACGCCCTGGAACACGCAGGAGAAGGTGTCCAGCAGGGAGGCCGACTCCTTGGGGGTAATGCCGTACTCCTCGCTGATCTCCTTGGCGATAGGACCGGCCATGACGATGGCCACGGTGTTGTTGGCGGTGGCGATATCCATGGCGCCCACCAGCAGGCCAACCCCCAGCCGTCCGCCCACACGGCCCTTAAACACCCGGCGGATGAAGGCCAGCAGGGCCTCGAAGCCGCCGTACTCCCGGATCAGCCCGCACATGGCGGACACCAGGATGGTAACCATGATGGTCTCAAACATGCCGGAGGCCCCGGAGCCCATGCTCCCCAGCAGGCCCATGAAGTCGATGGTCCCGGTGGGCAGTACGATGGCGATGCCGGCCACGATCCCCACCAGCAGCACCACGAATACGTTCAGCCCGGCAATGCCGCCGATGAGCACCAGCACATAGGGGATGAGCAGCAGCAGGTTATAGTCGGGAATCTCGATCTGGTCCACCCCGGCGCTGAGGGACTGGACCAGGATCACCGCCAGGGTCACTACGGCGGCGGGCAGGGCGATCTTGAAGTTGGCCCGGAACTTGTCCCGCATCTGGCAGCCCTGGGTGTTGCAGGCAGCGATGGTGGTGTCCGAGATGAAGGACAGGTTGTCGCCGAACATGGCCCCGCCCATGACGGAGCCCACGCACAGGGCCATAGAGAATCCGGACACGTTAGACACCGCCGCAGCGATTGGGGTAATCAGGGTAATGGTGCCCACCGAGGTGCCCATAGCGGTGGACACGAAGCAGGAGGCCACGAACAGCACCGCCGCCGAGGCCCAGGCCGGGGTGACGGACAGCAGGAAGTAGGCCACCGCCTCGGCGCTGCTGCGCCCGGTGACGCCCACAAAGACACCGGCCACTAAGAAAATGAGGATCATGGTCATGATGTTCTTGTCTCCCACGCCCCGGGCCATCACGGCCAGCTTGTCGTCAAATTTCAAATCCCGGTTCTGGAAGCAGGCCACCATCAGGGCCACCATGAACACCACCACGATGGGGATGTTATAGAAGGCCATAGACACCTTCATGCCATACTCGAAGATCAGGCCCATGCCTAAGTACAGCACCAAAAATACAAGGATGGGCAGCAGCGCCGCCCCGTTCTGCTTCGGTTTTCTCTGATCCATAAATGAATCCTCCCTCTTCTCCCAAGTTCTTTTCATTTTAGTTGATATTCCCCCTCATGTCAATGTGCTTTCCGCAAAAAGGAGTGCTCGCAGAAAAGATTTTTTGACGTGTTTCCCCCGTCTCCGGCGGGGGAAACACAGATTAAGCTGCGCGCTCGTCCGCAAATAGACCCGAAATATTGTAAAAGAAAAATCAGGATAGGCCTTGACAGACCATCCTGATTATGGTAGAATAAAATGCTTTTATGCCTTCATTTGAAATTGGGCACTCTCCCAGTTTCACAGCGTCAGTTTACCACACCCAGAGGAGAAAGACAAGGGCAAGGGACACAATTTTATCCACGCGCTCGTGTGTTCGGCTTCTTCCCTTTCCCTTCAAATTGTGCATACTGACGGCAATTTCCCCCTGTTTCCCCAAAATCCGGCATGAAAAAGTGTCAACCAACCGTCAATTCTGAAGAAAGCGAGTTGATATTTCAGCATGGTCGTCAAGGACGTAATGTATGGCAAGACCCCGCGGAAGAGCTTCGCCCGATACGAGGAGATCCTGGAGATGCCCAACCTGCTGGAGGTACAGAAGACCTCCTACCAGTGGTTCCTGGACGTGGGCCTGAAAGAGGTCTTTAAGGACGTGGGCTCCATCGTGGACTACGGCGGCAACCTGGAGCTGTCCTTTGTGGACTTCTCCATGGACGAGAAGGCCAAGTACGACGTGGAGGAGTGCAAGGCCCGGGACGCCACCTACGCCGCCCCCATCAAGGTGAAGGTGCAGCTGCGCAACACCCAGAACAACCAGATCAACGAGCAGGAGATCTTCATGGGGGACTTCCCCATCATGACCAACTCGGGCACCTTTGTCATCAACGGCGCCGAGCGCGTGATCGTGTCCCAAATCGTCCGCTCCCCCGGCATGTACTACAGCCGCGAGGTGGACAAGGCGGACAACAAGACCTACGCCACCACCGTCATCCCCGGACGGGGCGCCTGGCTGGAGTATGAGACCGATCTGAGCGACGTGTTCTATGTCCGCATCGACAAGAACCGCAAGCTGCCCGTCACCTGCCTGATCCGGGTGCTGGGCCCCCGGAGCGACGCCGAGATCATCGAGATGTTCGGCGAGGACGAGCGCATCCTGTCCACCCTGGAGAAGGACGCCTGCAAGACCTATGAGGAGGCCCTGCTGGAGATCTACCGCAAGCTGCGCCCCGGCGAGCCCCCCACGGTGGACTCTGCCGAGACCCTGATCAACGCCACCTTCTTCGACCACCGGCGGTACGACCTGTCCACCGTGGGCCGCTATAAATTCAACAAGAAGATGGCCCTGTGGACCCGGCTGTCCGGCCAGAAGCTGGCCCGGCCCATCGCCGACCCCCGTACCGGCGAGATTCTCGCCGAGGCCGGCGAGGTCCTCACCCGGGAGCGGGCCCAGGAGCTGGACCGCAAGGGCGTAAACGAGGCCGTGGTGGACGTGGACGGCAAGGAGGTCAAGGTCTTTGCCAACAACATGGTCCGCCTGGAGGACTTTGTGGATTTCGACCCCGCTGAGGTGGACATCGACGAGATGGTCTCCTTCCCTGAGCTGTGCGCCCTGCTGGACCAGTACCAGGGGGAGGAGCTGAAAGAGGCCATCCGCCGGAGCGTGGAGGACCTGGTCCCCAACCACATCACGGTGGCCGACATTATGGCCTCCATCAACTACCTGAACTGCCTGGCCCACAACATCGGCACCCCCGACGACATCGACCACCTGGGCAACCGCCGCCTGCGCTGCGTGGGCGAGCTGATCCAGAACCAGTTCCGCATCGGCTTCAGCCGCATGGAGCGTGTCATCCGGGAGCGGATGACCACCCAAGACCTGGACGTGGTCACCCCCCAGTCCCTCATCAACATCCGGCCCGTCACCGCCGCTATTAAGGAGTTCTTCGGGTCCTCCCCTCTGAGCCAGTTCATGGACCAGACCAATCCCCTGGCCGAGCTGACCCACAAGCGCCGACTGTCCGCCCTGGGCCCCGGCGGTCTGAGCCGTGACCGGGCCTCCTTCGACGTGCGTGACGTCCACTACTCCCACTACGGCCGGCTGTGCCCCATTGAGACCCCTGAGGGTCCCAACATCGGCCTGATCTCCTATCTGGCCTCCTACGCCCGGATCAACAAGTACGGCTTTATCGAGGCCCCCTACCGCAAGGTGGACAAGGAGACTGGCAAGCTCACCGACGAGATCACCTATATGACCGCCGACATGGAGGACGAGTTCATCATCGGCCAGGCCACCGAGCCGGTGGACGAGAACGGCTGTCTGGTCAACGAGCGTGTCACCTGCCGTCACCGCAACGAGACCATCTCTGTGGATCGGCACCGGGTGGACTACGTGGACGTGTCCCCCAAGATGATGGTGTCCGTGGCCACTGCCATGATCCCCTTCCTCCAGAACGACGACGCCAACCGCGCCCTGATGGGCGCCAACATGCAGCGCCAGGCCGTCCCCCTGCTCCGGCCCGAGGCCCCCATCGTGGCCACCGGCCAGGAGCACAAGAACTGCATCGACTCCGAGGTGGCCATCCTGGCCGAGGGAGCCGGCACTGTCACCAAGGTGTCCGCCCGGTATATCACCGTGGCCTACGACGACCCCAAGCTGGGCACCAAGGAGTACCGGCTCACCAAGTACCTGCGCTCCAACCACACCACCTGCATCAACCAGCGGCCCATTGTGGACGCCGGCCAGCGGGTGGACTTCCAGGACGTGCTGGCCGACGGCCCCTCCACCGACCACGGCGAGGTGGCCCTGGGCCGGAACATCCTCATGGGCTTTATGACCTGGGAGGGCTACAACTACGAGGACGCCATCCTGCTCAACGAGCGCATCGTCCGGGACGACGTGTTCACCTCCATCCACATCGAGGAGTACGAGACCGAGGCCCGGGACACCAAGCTGGGCCCCGAGACCATTACCCGGGACATCCCCAACGTGGGTGACGACGCCCTAAAGGACCTGGACGAGCACGGCATCATCCGGGTGGGCGCGGAAATTCGCGCCGGCGACTACCTGGTGGGCAAGGTCACCCCCAAGGGCGAGGCCGAGGCCACCGCTGAGGAGAAGCTGCTCCGGGCTATCTTCGGCGAGAAGGCCCGGGAGGTCCGAGACACCTCCCTGAAGGTGCCCCACGGCGAGGCGGGCATCGTGGTGGACGTGAAGGTCTTTACCCGGGACAACGGCGACGAGCTGGGCCCTGGTGTCAATCAGGTGGTCCGGGTCTACATCGCCCAGAAGCGGAAGATCTCCGTGGGCGACAAGATGGCCGGCCGCCACGGCAACAAGGGCGTGGTCTCCCGCATCCTGCCCCAGGAGGATATGCCCTTCCTCCCCGACGGCACCCCCCTGGATATCGTGCTGAACCCCCTGGGCGTGCCCTCCCGTATGAACATCGGCCAGGTGCTGGAGGTCCATCTGGGCTACGCCGCCAAGACCCTGGGCTGGAAGGTGGCCACCCCCATCTTCAACGGCGCCACGGAGGCGGATATCCAGGAGTGCATGCAGATGGCCGGCCTGGCCCGGACAGTGGGCCGGAATGAGCCGCTCATCGGTAAGCCCCTGTACCTGGTGGAGGAGGGCGAGACCGCCGAAAAGGCCGCCGTCACTTCCTCCGACAACCAGAATATGCGCCCCCTCACCGCGGAGGAGATGGCCGACGCCGCCCAGGTGGCTCTCTGGCAGAGCCGGGGCCAGCTGCGCATCATCGACGGCAAGAATTGGCTGTACGATGGCCGCACCGGCCGCCGCTTTGATAACCCCGTCACTGTGGGGTATGTCTACTTCCTCAAGCTCCATCACCTGGTGGACGACAAGATCCACGCCCGGGCCACCGGCCCCTACTCCCTGGTCACCCAGCAGCCTCTGGGCGGCAAGGCCCAGTTCGGCGGCCAGCGCTTCGGCGAGATGGAGGTGTGGGCCCTGGAGGCCTACGGCGCGGCCTACACCCTGCAAGAAATTCTGACGGTGAAGTCGGACGACGTAACCGGCCGTGTCAAGACCTACGAGGCCATTGTCAAGGGCCTGAATGTGCCCAAGCCTGGGGTGCCCGAGTCCTTCAAGGTGCTCATCAAAGAGCTCCAGTCCCTGTGTCTGGACATGAAGGTGCTGGACGACCAGGGCAATGAGATCGAGCTGAAGGACGACGACGATGACGGCTACCAGCCCGTCCGGGACGACTACTACGACCGGGAGGACGACTTCGGCTATCAGGCCGACGACGACTTCGCCGCTGCCGGCGGCTTCACCCTCAAGGGCGACAGCGACGACGACGATTTGACCTTTGAACCGGCCGGGGAGAGCGGAGACGACGCCCTCTTTGCCGAAGACGACTATAATTGACACAGGGAGGAGATCAAAACATGAGCTACGCTGAGTTTGACGCGATCCGAATCGGCATCGCCTCCCCCGAGCAAATCAGGGAATGGTCCTTCGGCGAGGTAAAGCGCCCCGAGACCATCAACTACCGCACCCTCAAGCCCGAGAAGGACGGATTGTTCTGCGAGAAGATCTTTGGCCCCACCAAGGACTGGGAGTGCAACTGCGGCAAGTATAAGAAGATTCGCTACAAGGGCAAGGTGTGCGACCGCTGCGGCGTGGAGATCACCAAGGCCAAGGTCCGCCGGGAGCGGATGGGCCACATCGAGCTGGCCGCCCCGGTGAGCCACATCTGGTACTTCAAGGGCATCCCCTCCCGGATGGGCCTGCTGCTGGACATCAGCCCCCGTATCCTGGAGAAGGTGCTGTACTTCGCCGCCTATATTGTCATCGACCCCGGCTTCTCCCCCCTGTCCAAGAATCAGATTCTCTCGGAAAAAGAGTATCGGGATATGCGGGAGAAGTACGAGGACGACTTCGACGCCGGCATGGGCGCCGAGGCCGTGAAGAAGCTGCTCCAGCAGATCAATCTGGAGGAGCTGTCCGAGCAACTGCGCAAGGAGCTGAAGGACGCCTCCGGCCAGAAAAAGGTTAAGATCATCAAGCGGCTGGAGGTGGTGGACGCCTTCCGCCTGTCCGGCAACAAGCCCGAGTGGATGATTATTGACGTGCTGCCCGTCATCCCCCCCGAGATTCGGCCCATGGTCCCCCTGGACGGCGGGCGCTATGCCTCCTCCGACTTAAACGACCTGTACCGCCGGGTCATCAACCGGAACAACCGCCTCAAGCGGCTGATTCAGCTCAACGCCCCTGACATCATCGTCCGCAACGAGAAGCGGATGCTCCAGGAGGCGGTGGACGCCCTCATCGACAACGGCCGCCGGGGCCGGGCCGTTACCGGCGCCAACAACCGGGCCTTGAAGTCCCTGAGCGATATGCTCAAGGGCAAGCAGGGCCGGTTCCGTCAGAACCTGCTGGGCAAGCGGGTGGACTACTCCGGCCGTTCCGTCATTGTCGTCGGCCCCTCTCTGAAAATTTACCAGTGCGGCCTGCCCAAGGAGATGGCCATTGAGCTGTTCCGCCCCTTCGTCATGAAGAAGCTGGTGGACGACGGCCTGGCCAACAACATCAAGGCCGCCAAGAAGATGGTGGAAAAGGGCGAGGCCGCCGTGTGGGACGCTTTGGAGTTCGTCATCAAGGACCACCCCGTCATGCTCAACCGCGCCCCCACCCTGCACCGCCTGGGTATCCAGGCCTTTGAGCCTGTCCTGGTGGAGGGCCGGGCCATCAAGCTCCACCCTCTGGTGTGTACCGCCTTCAACGCCGACTTCGATGGCGACCAGATGGCCGTCCACGTCCCCCTGTCTGCCGAGGCCCAGACCGAGGCCCGAGTGCTCATGCTCTCCGCCAACAACCTGCTCCGTCCCCAGGACGGCGGCCCCGTGACCATCCCCTCCCAGGACATGATCCTGGGCGCCTACTACCTGACCTACACCCGGGACGAGGGCGACGTGAACCACGCCTTCGCCGATAAGGACGAGGCCATGCTGGCCTATGACGCCGGGGTCGTTACCCTCCACACCCCCATCCAGGTTCGGATGTACCGGGAGGTGGACGGCGAGGTGCGCCACAAGCTGGTCACCACCACCGTGGGCCGCCTGATCTACAATGAGGCTATCCCCCAGGACCTGGGCTTTGTGGACCGCACCGATCCCGAAGCCATGTTCGACCCCGAGGTCAACTTTGTGGTGGGCAAGAAGCAGCTGGGCAAAATCATCGACAAGTGCATCAGCAAACACGGCTTTACCACCTCCGCCGGTATGCTGGACGCCATCAAGGACCTGGGCTACCACTACTCCACCGTGGGCTCCCTCACCGTGGCTATTGCGGATATGACTGTCCCCGCCAGGAAATACGAGCTCATCGGCCAGACGGAGAAGGAGATCGTCCGCATCGACAAGCAGTACCGCCGGGGCCTCATCACCAACGAGGAGCGCTACCGCCTCACCGTGTCCGCCTGGGAGAAGACCACCAAGGATGTCACCGACGCCCTTCAGGAGTCCATGGACAAGTACAACCCCATCTTCATGATGGCCGACTCGGGCGCCCGCGGCTCCATGGCTCAGATCCGCCAGCTGGCCGGTATGCGCGGCCTGATGGCCGATACCGCCGGCCGTACCATCGAGATTCCCATCAAGGCCAACTTCCGTGAGGGCCTGTCCGTGCTGGAGTACTTCATCTCCTCCAGAGGCGCCCGAAAGGGCATGGCCGACACCGCCCTGCGTACCGCCGACTCGGGCTATCTGACCCGCCGTCTGGTGGACGTGTCCCAGCAGGTCATTATCCGGGAGGAGGACTGCGGCACCCACGACGGCATCCTGGTCAGCGAGATCGAGGAGCACGGCCAGGTCATCGAGACCTTCGCCGAGCGGGTCCACGGCCGCTACCCCACCGAGGATATCAAGGACCCCGAGACCGGCGAGGTACTCTTTACCAAGGACACCATGCTCCGCAAAGACGACGCCGCGATTCTGGAGAAGCACGACATCCATCAGGTCAAGATTCGTTCCGTTCTTACCTGCCGGGCGCGCTCCGGCGTGTGCGCCAAGTGCTACGGCATCAACCTGGCCATCGGCGAGCCTGTGGGCGCCGGTGAGGCGGTGGGCATCATCGCCGCCCAGTCCATCGGCGAGCCGGGCACCCAGCTTACCATGCGTACCTTCCACACCGGCGGCGTGGCCGGCGGCGACATCACCCAGGGTCTGCCCCGTGTTGAGGAGCTGTTCGAGGCCCGCAAGCCCAAGAAGATGGCCCAGCTGGCCGAGATCGGCGGCCGGGTCAGTCTGGAGGAGACCAAGCGCAATGTGATGTGCAGCGTCACCATCACCGCCGACGACGGCGAGGTGGTCACCTACGCCCTGCCCTACTCCTCCGGCATCCGGGTGAAGGAGGGCGACGTGGTGGCCAAGGGCGACCAGCTCACCGACGGCGTCCTCTCCCCCCACGACGTGCTGCGTATCCGCGGCCTGTCCGACTGCCACAACTACCTGATCTGCGAGGTCCAGAAGCCCTACCGCCAGCAGGGCGTGGATATCAACGACAAGCACATCGAGGTCATTGTCAGCCAGATGATGCGCAAGGTCCGGGTGGAGGAGCCGGGAAGCTCCGACCTGCTGTCCGGCGCCACCATCGACCTGGTGGACTTCCTGGACGCCCAGGACGCCGTCCAGGCCCGCATCGACGCCGGCGAGAAGGACGAGATGGGTGAAGACCTGGTCCTGCCCACCTGTACCCGCCTGCTCATGGGTATCACCAAGGCCTCTCTGGCCACCGAGTCCTTCCTGTCCGCCGCCTCCTTCCAGGAGACCACCAAGGTGCTTACCGAGGCCGCCATCAAGGGCAAGGTGGACCACCTCCAGGGCCTGAAGGAGAACGTCATCATCGGCAAGCTGATCCCCGCCGGCTCCGGCCTGGCCCAGTACCGCCAGGAGGACGTCATCGACGACGAGGGTAACCTCATCGCCCAGGCCCGCCGCCGCCCCGAGCGGGAGGTCAACCTGGATTTCAGCGTGGATGAGGACGAGGACGACAGCGACATCGAGGGTGACGACCTCTTCACCGAGATCGGTCCCTTGGAATTGGACCCCACCCCCTCTGAACCCCAAACCCAGGAAGCCGAGGTCTGATAAAATTTGAAAGGGACTGCCTCCGGGCAGTCCCTTTTGCCGTACAAAAACAGGGCCGCCCAAAAGGGCGGCCCTGATGTGTCTGTGATAGCTCAGCGCAGGTTGAAGAAGGCCTTCATTCCGGGATACTCGGCGATGTCGCCCAGCTCCTCCTCGATGCGCAGCAGCTGGTTGTACTTGGCCACGCGGTCGGTGCGGCTGGGTGCACCGGTCTTGATCTGGCCGGCGTTGAGAGCCACGGCGATGTCAGCGATGGTGGCATCCTCGGTCTCGCCAGAGCGGTGAGACACGATGGCGGTGTAGCCGGCCCGGTTGGCCATCTGGATGGCGTCCAGGGTCTCAGTCAGGGTGCCGATCTGGTTGACCTTGATGAGGATGGCGTTGCCCACCTTCTTCTCAATGCCGGTGGCCAGACGGGACACGTTGGTGACAAACAGGTCGTCGCCCACCAGCTGCACCTTGTCGCCGATGGCCTTGGTCAACATGGCCCAGCCCTCCCAGTCGGTCTCGGCCATGCCGTCCTCCAGGGAGATAATGGGGTAGGTGTCGGCGAACTTCTTCCACATGTTCACCAGCTGCTGCTGGGTCAGCTTCTTGTTGCTCTTGGGCTGGATATAGCACTTCTGGTCCTCGTCCCACCACTCGGAGGAGGCGGCGTCAATGGCGATCTTGAAGTCCTCGCCGGGCTTATAGCCAGCCTTCTCGATGGCCTGGACGATCACCTTCAGGGCGTCCTCGTCCTTCTTCAGGTTGGGGGCGTAGCCGCCCTCGTCGCCCACGCCAGCGGCGGGGGTGCCGTTCTCCTTGAGGACGGTCTTCAGGGTGTGGAAGACCTCAGCGCAGCGGCGCAGAGCCTCACGGAAGGAGGGGGCGGAGACGGGCATAATCATGAACTCCTGGATCTCCACGTTGTTGGTGGCGTGGGCGCCGCCGTTGAGGATGTTCATCATGGGGACAGGCAGCTGCTTGGCGTTGACACCGCCGATATAGTTGTACAGGGAGGTGCCCAGGGCGTTGGCAGCAGCCTTGGCGCAGGCCAGGGAGGCACCCAGAATGGCGTTGGCGCCCAGACGATCCTTGTTGGGGGTACCGTCCAGATCAATGAGCATCTTGTCGATGGCGGTCTGATCCAGCACGTTGGTGCCGATGAGGGCCTCGGCGATCTCGGTGTTGACGCTCTCGACAGCCTTCAGTACACCCTTGCCCATGTAACGGCTCTTGTCTCCGTCACGGAGCTCGCAGGCCTCATAGATGCCAGTGGAGGCACCGGAGGGCACTGCGGCCCGGCCCATGGTGCCGTCTTCCAGGTAGACCTCTACCTCGACGGTGGGGTTGCCGCGGCTGTCCAGAATCTCACGGCCGATTACGTCTACAATTTCGATCATCTGCTTCATGGTGTTTGATCTCCTTTCAAATTGTCGGATATCATTGGTAAGGCGGGCTCCCCCGCCGGGGCAACAAATCATTGCGCAATGAGGGTCTGGCCGTCCATCTCGGCGGGCTTCTCAAGGCCCATCAGGTCCAGCATGGTAGGGGCGATATCGCACAGGCGGCCGTCCCGCAGGGTGACGTTGGCGCCCACGATGCAGAAGGGCACCAGATTGGTGGTGTGGGCGGTAAAGGGGGAGCCGTCGGTGTCGATCATTCGCTCGGCGTTGCCGTGGTCGGCGGTGATAAGGGACACGCCGCCCATCTTGGAGGTGGCCTCCACCACCTTGCCCACACACTCGTCCACGGTGGACACCGCCTTGCAGGCGGCGGCGTAGACGCCGGTGTGGCCCACCATGTCGCAGTTGGCAAAGTTGAGGATGATCACGTCATAATTGCCGCTGAGGATGCGCTTGACCGCCTCCTCGGTGACCTCATAGGCCGACATCTCGGGCTGGAGGTCGTAGGTAGCCACCTTGGGGGAGTTGATGAGGCACCGGTCCTCCCCCGGGAACACCTGCTCCACGCCGCCGTTGAAGAAGAAGGTCACGTGGGCGTACTTCTCGGTCTCGGCAATGCGCAGCTGGGTAAGCCCCAAATTGGAGATATATTCCCCAAAGATGTTGGTCAGCTTCTGCCGGGGGTAGGCCACCGTTACATTGGGCATGGTGGCGTCGTACTCAGTGGTGCACACAAAATCCACGGGAATAAAGCCCGTCTTGCGCTCCACCTCGGTAAAGTCCTCGTCCACCAGGGTACGGGTGATCTCCCGGGCCCGGTCGGGGCGGAAGTTGAAGAAGATCACCGAGTCGTTGTCCCGGAGCTGGGCGTCCTTGGCACAGACCACGGGCACCATGAACTCGTCGGTGACCCCCGCGTCGTAGGAGGCCTGGACCGCGTCGGCGGCGTCGGCCACAAAGGGGGCCTGACCGCAGACCATGGCGTCGTAGGCCTTCTGGAGCCGATCCCACCGCTTGTCCCGGTCCATGGCGTAGTACCGGCCCATGACGGTGGCGATCTGACCGATGCCCAGCTGCTGCATCTTGGCCTGGAGCTGCTCCACATAGCTCTTGCCGGAGGAGGGCGGCACATCACGGCCGTCCAGGAAGCAGTGGACATAGACCTTCTTCAGCCCCTGATCCTGGGCCATCTTCAGCAGGGCGTACAGGTGGGTGATATGGCTGTGGACGCCGCCGTCGGACAGCAGGCCCATCAGATGCAGGGCGCTCCCCCACTCCCGGCAGTTCTCCATGGCCTCCAGATAGGCGGAATTCTCAAAGAAGGCCCCGGTCTCGATGTCCCGGCTGATGTGGGGCAGGTCCTGAAACACCACCCGGCCCGCGCCGATGTTGGTATGGCCCACCTCGCTGTTGCCCATCTGGCCGTCTGGCAGGCCCACGTCCAGCCCGGAGGCGGACAGCCTGCTGTGGGGGCACTGGGCAAAGAACCGGTCCAGGTTGGGGGTGGGCGCGTTGACCACTGCGTTGCCCGCAGAGGGCCCCTCCATACCAAACCCGTCCATGATAATCAAAGTAGTAGGTGTTTTCATAAAACAGCCCTTTCTTTTATTGCTGAAACCGGTCTCCGCGCATCCCGCACCTCCGACAAAGGCCGGAGGCCGGGTAGGAGACTCAAATCCGACGCTTAAGACATAGGGCGCAGACACGGGGTTTTCAGGGGCAGAGCCCCTGAACGGCGTTTTGGTGACTTTGCCGCTGTTGGCAAAGTCACTCGCCGCCGGGGCGGCGAAACCTCCCCCGTCCCCACGAAACTCAATCCTGGTTAGCCGCCTCGATAATCTTCACAAAGTCCGCAGGCTTCAGGGCGGCGCCGCCGATGAGGCCGCCGTCCACGTCGGGCTGGGCCAGCAGCTCCTGGGCGTTCTTGGCATTCATAGAGCCACCGTACTGGATGGTGACGGAGCGGGCCACATGGGCGCCGTACAGCTTGCGGATGACGGTACGGATGGCCTGGCAGACCTCGCCAGCCTGCTCGGCGGTAGCGGTCTTGCCGGTACCGATGGCCCACAGGGGCTCATAGGCAATCACCACATGGCGGGCGTCCTCGGGGGCCACGTTGGCCAGGGCGCACTTCACCTGGTAGGCGATGAGCTCCATGGTCACACCCAGCTCCCGCTGCTCCAGGCTCTCGCCCACGCAGACGATGGGGATCAGGCCAGCCTCGATGGCAGCGTGGACCTTCTTGTTCACGGTGAAGTCGGTCTCGTTGTAGTAGCTGCGGCGCTCGGAGTGGCCGATGATGACGTACTTGGCCCCCGCCTCCTTGATCATGGCGGCGGTGATCTCGCCGGTGTAGGCGCCGTGGTCCAGCTCGTGGCAGGTCTCGGCGCCGATGGCGATGTGGCAGTCCTTGAACAGACGGACGGCGGCCTGGATGTTGGTGGCGGGGACACACAGCACCACGTTGCACCACTTGCCCTTGGGCATGATGGGCTTAATCTCCTCAGCGAAGGCCTTGGTCTGGGACAGGGTGTTGTTCATCTTCCAGTTGCCGGCGATAATGGTCTTGCGGTATCGGCGATTCATAAAAATCTCTCCTATCGTATATTTTCAAACGTACTCCTCGGGGGCCGGCCGGCCCCCGCCCGGAGCATTGGTTTCATTGGGTAATCGGGGCAGCGCAGAGACCGCCCCTGTGGTCAAGCATCCAGCAGGCAGGCCACGCCGGGCAACTCCTTGCCCTCCATGAACTCCAGGGAGGCGCCGCCGCCGGTGGAGATATGGGTCATCTTGTCGGCATAGCCCAGCTGCTGAACCGCAGCCGCGCTGTCACCGCCGCCGATGATGGTGATGGCGTCGGTCTTGCTCAGGGCCTCGGCCACGGCCTTGGTGCCCACAGCGAACTTGTCAAACTCAAACACGCCCATGGGGCCGTTCCAGATGACAGTGCCCGCATCGGCCACGGCGTCGCAGTACAGCTTCACCGTCTCGGGGCCGATGTCCAGCCCCTGCCAGCCGTCGGGGATCTCCCCGGCCTTGACCACCTTGCTGTCGGCGTCGGGGGCAAACTTGTCGGCGATGACAGTGTCCACAGGCAGGAGCAGCTTGACGCCCTTGTCCTTGGCCTTCTGGATCATCTCCAGGGAGTAATCCTTCCAGTCGGCCTCCAGGAGGGAGTCGCCCACCTTGCCGCCCTGGGCGGCGGAGAAGGTGTAGGCCATGCCGCCGCCGATGATGATGGTGTCGGCGATTTCCAGGAGGTTGTTGATGACGCCGATCTTAGAGCTGACCTTGGAACCGCCCAGGATGGCCACCAGGGGACGCTTGGGGTTGGCCAGGGCGCCGCCGATGAAGTCCAGCTCCTTCTGGATCAGGAAGCCGGAGACGGCGGGCAGGTAGTCAGCCACGCCGGCAGTGGAGGCGTGGGCACGGTGGACGGCGCCGAAGGCGTCGGACACATACACGCCGTTCTCCCCGGCCAGACCGGCCATCTTCTTGGCCAGCTCGGGGTCGTTCTTGGTCTCGCCCTTCTCAAAGCGGGTATTCTGGAGCAGCATAATCTCGCCGCTCTTCAGCGCGGCGGCCTTGGCCTGGGCGTCGGGGCCGACGACGTCGTCGGCCAGAATCACGCTCTTGCCCAGCAGCTCGCCCAGACGGGCGGCCACAGGCTCCATGCGCAGCTCGGCCAGGGACTTCTTCCACTTCTCCTCGGTGAGGGAGGCGGGGTCCTTGCCCTTCTCGGTCTGCTTCTTCACCCACTTGTCAAAGCTGGCCTCCGGCTTGCCCATGTGGGAGCAGGCGATTACCGCCGCACCCTGGTCCAACAGATACTGGATGGTGGGCAGGGCGGCCCGGATGCGCTTGTCGTCGGTGATGACGCCGCTGCCGTCCTTAGCCATGGGCACGTTGAAGTCGCAGCGCAGCAGCACCTTCCTGCCCTTGACGTCCACATCCTTAACTGTCTTCTTGTTATAGTTCATTTTCTTGACTCCTTTCTTTTGGTAAAGGTGACAAAATAGGGGGTCACAACTGTTTCGCCATCTCTCCCGCTCCCGACAGGCCGGGAAAGCCAAGCTGCCTCAGGGCCTCGTAGGTGAGCACGGCCACCGAGTTGGCCAGGTTCAAGCTCCGGGCGTCGGGCCGCATGGGGATCCGGACACACCGGTCCTGCCAGTGCATTCTCAGATCCTCAGGCAGTCCGGCGGTCTCCTTGCCGAACATGAGCCAACAGCCATCCCGAAACTCCGCTCTTGTGTAGTCCTGGGGGGCCTTGGTGGTGGCCAGCCACAGGTCGGGCCTGGGGTTGACCGCAAAGAAATGGTCCAGGCTGTCATAGACGTGCAGGTCCACCATATGCCAGTAGTCCAGCCCCGCCCGGCGCACGGCCTTCTCGCTGATGTCGAAGCCCAGAGGCCTGACCAGGTGGAGACGGCTGCGGGTGGCGGCGCAGGTGCGGGCAATATTGCCGGTATTCTGGGGAATCTCCGGCTCGACCAGTACAATGTTCAGCACTTGGGCCCCTCCTTGCTCTTGCGGGTCTTATTGTAGTCCAAACCGGGAAAAATTTCAACTATAAAATGGTCGAAATATTGCAGAAAGTTCACAAAAATATTGAAATATCCACGTTTCGCCCCGTTCTTTGTTTGTTTTTTAGATTTGTAACTTTTTTCTGCGCTTTTTTTGGGCAAAGTGCCGAAGCAAATTGACCCAAACTGGTGGAAAAACTGCGTTCCAGGCCCTTCTGTCCCCCTCCCCCTCCCGGGCAGTAGAAAAATTATACAAAAAACATTCCTCTTTCTGGAAATGACTACCCATTCCGGATTTCTCGTGCTATAATGTCTCCACAACTGCTTTATAAGCAATTTCACAATTTACTTTTGTGTTCCCGCCCCCTGCAGGGGGCGGGAACACGGAAAAGAATTGGGAGCAAAGGATCAGGAGGTCTTCTTTATGTCTCATACCGTTGAAATTCTCTCGGTAGGTACCGAGCTTCTCCTGGGGAATATCGCCAACACCGACGCCCAGATGCTGTCCCAGGGTCTGAGCGAGCTGGGGCTGAACGTCTTTTGGCACACCGTGGTGGGGGACAACCTCCAGCGGGCCGAGGAGGCGGTGGCCCTGGCCAAGAAGCGGGCGGACATCATCATCACCACCGGCGGTCTGGGCCCCACCTGCGACGACCTGACTAAAAATGTGCTGGCCGAAGCCTTCGGCAAAAAGCTGGTCTTTGACGAAGAATCCGCCCAGCGCATCCGCTCCTACTTCCAGCGCACCGGCCGGCCCATGACGGACAACAACCTCCAGCAGGCCATGCTGCCTGAGGGCTGCACCATCCTGGAAAACGACTGGGGCACCGCCCCCGGCTGCGCCTTTGAGGCAAACGGGGTCCACGTGATTATGCTTCCCGGCCCTCCCAGCGAGTGCCGGCCCATGTTCCAATACCGGGCCAGGCCCTACCTGCTTTCCCTGTCCGAGGGCGTGATTGCCTCCCATACCATCAAGCTCTTCGGCATCGGCGAGTCCACTATGGAGGCCCAGCTCCGGGAACAGATGAACGCCATGTCCAACCCCACCCTGGCCCCCTACGCCAAGGAGGGGGAGTGCGAGCTGCGGGTCACCGCCAAGGCGGCCACGGACGCGGAGGCCCAGGCCCTCCTCCAGCCCACGGTGGAGCAGGTAAGGAAACTGTTCGGGGACAAGGTATACGGGGTGGACGTGCCCTCTCTGGAGCACGTGGTCATCCAGGCCTGCAAGGAGAAGGGGTTTACTTTGGGCACCGCCGAGAGCTGCACCGGCGGCCTGATCGCCAAGCGGCTCACCGACATCCCCGGGGCCTCCGTGGCCTTCAAGGGGGGAATCGTGTCCTACACCAACGAGATCAAGGAGCATGTCCTCCGGGTCCCCGAGCACATGCTGAAGCAGTTTGGGGCGGTCTCCCAGGAGGTGGCCGCCGCTATGGCTGAGGGGGCACGGCGGGCGCTGAACTGTGACATCGCCCTGTCCTCCACCGGCGTAGCCGGGCCCGACAGGGATGACTGGGACAACGAGGTGGGCACCATGTTTGTGGCCATCGCCACCGAGAGGGGCACCCATGTACGCTCCCTCCACCTGGGCAACCGGCCCATGCGGGAGCGACTGCGCACCCAGACCGCTAGCCACGCCTTCGACCTGGCCCGGCGGTATCTGTCCGGGCTGGAGTATGAAAACTAGGAGGTAGATCAACTTGTCCGCACTGGCAAAGGGCGCCGGCCGCTCGGTGGACATGACCCAGGGCAGCGTGGTGGGCCATCTTGTCCGGTTTGCTGTCCCCCTGCTGCTGGGCAACCTGTTTCAGCAGCTGTACAACACCGTGGACCTGTGGGTGGTGGGCAAATTCGTCAGTAACGAGGCCTACTCCGCCGTGGGCACTGTCACCCCCATCATCACCATGCTCATCGGCTTCTTCATGGGACTGGCCAGCGGCGCGGGAGTGGTCATCTCCCAGTACTACGGGGCCAAAAAGCACGATCAAGTGCGGCAAACCGTCCACACCTCCATCGTCATGACCCTAGTGCTGGGGGTGGTGCTGTCGGCGGCGGGCATCCTCATCATCCCCGCTATGCTGGACCTGATGAACACCGACCCCCAGGCCGTACCAGAGGCCACCACCTACCTGACCATCTACTTCGCCGGGGCCATGGGCCTGCTGCTGTACAACATGGGCTCGGGCATTCTCCGGGCGGTGGGGGACTCCAAGCGGCCCTTCTACTTCCTGGTGGTGTCCGCCCTGCTGAACATCGCCCTGGACCTGCTCTTTGTTATCGGCCTCGGGATGAAGGTGGAGGGGGTGGCCTACGCCACCATCCTGTCTCAGGGGGTGTCGGCGGCACTGATCCTCCTGGTACTGGCCCGCAGCAGCGAGGACTGCATCCGTCTGCGGTGGAAGGAGCTGCGGGTGGACCGGCGTATCTTGCGACAGATCATCCGCATCGGCGTCCCCTCCGCCCTCCAGCTGGCCATTACCTCCTTCTCCAATGTCTTTGTGCAGTCCTACATCAACTACTTCGGCCTGGACTGCATGTCCGGCTGGACCACCTATAGCAAGCTGGACCAGTTTATTATTCTGCCAGTGCAGTCCCTGGGCCTAGCTGCCACCACCTTTGTGGGCCAGAACTTGGGTACCGACCAAGTGGATCGGGCCAAACGGGGTACCCGGGACGCCTTCCTCCTATCGGTGGGCATCACGGTGGGCATCTCCTCCGCCGCCATCGCCCTCGCCCCCCAGCTGGTGGCCTTCTTCAACGACAAGCCGGAGGTGGTGGCCTACGGCACTCTCTTCCTGCGGTACATGTGCCCCTGCTATGTGCTCATCTGCGTCAACCAGGTCTACTCCGGCTCCCTTCGAGGGGCGGGTATCAGCCAGCCGCCCACTTACATTATGCTGGCCTCCTTCGTGGTCTTCCGGCAGATCTACCTCTACATCATGGCCAATTTCATCTCCAACACCATCCTGCCCATCGCCATGGGCTACCCCGCTGGGTGGCTGGTGTGCAGCGTACTGACCCTGATCTATTACAACCATGTGGACCTGGCCGGCAAGCGGGTGGTGGACGACCCCACCTCCATGCCGGAGAAGGCATAAAAAACACAGCCCGCCGCGGCGGGCTGTGTTTTTTAATCTTGATCCCAGTTGTGGTAGACGTTCTGCACGTCGTCGTTCTCCTCCAGGAAGTCGATGAGCTTCTCCATGTTCTTGATATCTTCCTCATCAGTGAGCTTGACATAGTTCTGGGGCACCATCTGCACCCCGGCCTCCAGGAAGGTGTAGCCCTTGGCCTCCAGGGCCTCAGTGACGGCGGCGAAGGCGTCCGGGTCGGTGTAGACCTGGAAGACCTCGTCGTCGGCCTGCATATCGTCGGCGCCCGCCTCCAGGGCGTCCATCATAACGGTGTCCTCGTCCAGTTCCTCGGCCTCGATGACGATGACGCCCTTCTTGTCGAAGGACCAGGACACGCAGCCGGTGGCTCCCATGCCCTTGCCGTACTTGTCCATGAGATGGCGCACCTCGGGCGCGGTACGGTTGCGGTTGTCGGTGAGAGCCTCCACGATAATGGCCACGCCGTTGGGGCCATAGCCCTCATACACCACGTTCTCGAAGTCATCGGTGTTGCCCGAGCCCAGCGCCTTGTCGATGGTACGTTTGATGTTGTCGTTGGGCATGTTGGCCGCCTTGGCCTTGGCGATGACAGTAGCCAGCCGGGAGTTGTTGGCCGGGTCGCCGCTGCCGCCAGTCTTTACCGCCACGATCATCTCACGGGCGATCTTGGTAAAAATCTGGGAGCGCTTGGCGTCAGCCGCCCCCTTGGTCTTTTGTATGTTGTGCCACTTGGAATGTCCGGACATGAATATCTTCCCCTTTTTGTGTAATAGGCGGGGGTATTATATCACTGTTTTATTTAATTTGCAAGCCTTTCGGCGGATATCTTTCCGGGGCGTTCACCTTACGGCTTCCATACCATCTCATACTCCGCTTCGCCGGTATTTTCATCTCTGCCTTCCCTTTGAACGGCAAAGCCCTCTCTCAGATAAAACCTGACTGCCCGCACGTTCTTCTGGTATACGCTCAATCGGAGATGCCCTCTGGCCCCCTTTGCAAAATCCATCAGCTGCCTGCCCACGCCCTGGGACTGTCTCCCACTCCGAACGAAGATCCCCGGGATATAGTCCCCGCTCAGTCCTATGAACCCCTGTATCCCCTCTTCATCCCGGTAAATATACAGTTCCGCCTGGGGAAGCACAGCCTTTACCTCTTCAAAATTGGCCTTCCAATACCGGGCAGGGATAAAATCGTGGGCCTTTAAGTTTGTATCCAGCCACAGCTCCGCAACTGCGTCGATATCTTGCTCCTGCGCCCTTCTGATCACGTCAGGCCCTCCGCTTCACCCTAACGCCGCCACGGCAGCTTCGATGGCCTCCTCCTCGGCCTGCATGGCCCGCAGGGTCATGTCCAGGAGCTTATCCAGCTCCCAGCCCAGCAGCTGAGCCCCACTTGCGATCACGTCCCGGGAGCAGCCTGCGGCGAACTTCTTGTCCTTGAACTTCTTCTTCAGGGATTTCAGCTCCATGTCCGCCGTGCTCTTGGAGGGCCGCATAAGGGCCGCCGCCCCGATGAGGCCGGTGAGCTCGTCGCAGGCGTAGAGCACCTTCTCCATCTCGTGCTCCGGCTTGATGTCCACACAGTGGCCCCAGCCGTGGCAGGCGGTGGCCCGGATGAGCTCCTCCTCCACCCCGGCCTGGCGCATCAGCTCCTGGGACTTGACGCAGTGCTCCTCGATGGCGTGGCGCAGGTGGAAGGGTTCCTTGTTGTATTGGGTCAGCAGGTTCCAGGCCTGCTCGCGGGTCATCGCCATAAAAATTACCCCCAGATTATAAAATTTAAGAGGATGGCGCAGCCATCCCCTTATTATGAGCGCAAAATACGGACTTTGTCAATAGGCCACCACGATCCCGCCGTCGTAGGCGTAGACGCTGGTGATGCCGCCGGCCTCGGTGATGACGATGTGGGCAAATCTGCACTTGGCCTCCACCATGGCCTTCACCTGGAAGGCCCGCTCCAGGCAGTTGCAGTGGCAGATGGCCAGGGTACGGCCCACATGGGCGGCGTCGGCGGCGATCTTATCCACCATCTTAGTCAGGGCCTGCTTGATGGTGAGGGCCTGGCCCAGCTTGCAGATCTCCCCCTCGGGGGTGGCGCCCATAAACAGCTTAATCTTCAGCGCCCCGGTGATCACCGCCTGGAGCTTGGTGAGCCGGCCGTTCTTCCGCAGGTTCTCCAGGCTCTCCAGAACAAACATGGTCTGCATCTGGTAGATGAACTGCTCCGTCTCGGTGACCACCCGCTTGTAGGGCATCCCAGTGGAGGCCAAACGGTGGATGGCCATAGCCACCAGCAGCTCCCCGGCGGCGGCGGAGCAGGAGTTGAACACATGGACGTTGACCTCCGGGTGCTCCTCCTCCATCAGGATACGGGCCTGCTCGGCGCTGTTGTGGGAGCCGCTGAGCAGAGCGGACAGGGTCACTACATACACGTCATCCGCCCCCCGGTAGGCGTCCAGATAGGCTTGGGGGGAGGGGCAGGCGGTGGAGGGGGCGTCCTCGCTCTGGCGCATGGACCACAGCAGGTCGGCCTGGTCGAAGGTCTCGTCGTCAATGAAGGTGCTGCCGTTGGAGAAAATTGTAAGAGGCACCTTCACAAAGACAGGGTCCTTCAGCATGGCGGGGGTCAGGTCGCAGCAGCTGTCCACTACAATCTTAAAACTCATGTATTTCATCTCCAGACATGGTCTTTTAAATTAGATTATGCTAATTAGTTTACCATAGGTTTGGAGCGATGTAAAGGGAATTTAGAGAAAATCTATTCCTCCTCCAGCTCCTTTAGAAGCTTCTGGTCCTCCTTGGAGGACAAATCCAGCTTTTCGTAGAGGTCGGGCCGGCGCTGCATGGTGCGGAGGATGGACTGCTTTCTCCTCCACTGGTCCACCTTGGCGTGGTTGCCCGACAGGAGGATGGGGGGCACCGCCCGGCCGTGCCACACCTCGGGCCGGGAGTACTGGGGGGCCTCCAGCATCCCGTTCCAGTGGCTCTCGTTCTCGTAGCAGGAGGGATCGGACAGCACCCCGGGCACCAGGCGGCACACCGCGTCGGCCACCGCCATGGCGGGAATTTCGCCGCCGGTCATGACGAAGTCGCCCAAAGAAATTTCCTCGTCCACGCACTCCTCGATAAACCGCTCGTCGATCCCCTCGTAGTGGCCGCAGACCAGGATGAGCCGCTGGTAGTCGTCCTTCAGCCGCCGGGCGTCCGCCTGGGTGAAGGTCTTGCCCGCCGGGGACATGTAGATGGTGTGCACCCGCTCCCCCGCCTCTTGACAGATGTGCTCCCAGCACCTGTAAAGGGGATCAGCCTGCATCACCGCCCCCCGCCCCCCGCCGTAGGGGTAGTCGTCCACCTGCTTCTGCCTGTTCACGGTGTAGTCCCGAATCTGGTGGCACTCCACCCGGATGTAGCCTCGCTCCTGGCCCCGGCCCAGGACCGACTCACAGAGCATATCCCCCACCACATCGGGGAATAATGTCATAATATCAATACGGTACATCGCTTGTCACGCCTTTCTCACGGCATATTATACGGGATTTTTTCTCCTTTTTCAACGGATTCCGGGCAAACCGGAAAATTTCACAAAATCCTATCGCATTATTGGAAAAATTATGCTATGATGGGGCGTGAAAGAAAGCCTCCCTCTTTGAGGGAGGTGGCACGGCGAAGCCGTGACGGAGGGAGTCTGCCACTGAAAACTCCCTCAGTCAGCCTTACGGCTGACAGCTCCCTCAGAGAGGGAGCCTCATCTATACGAAAGCGAGGTTTTTCCTATGTACTGTACCCGCAAGGTCACCGATGACCTGATCTGGATCGGCGCCAACGACCGCCAGCACCCCGTCTTTGAGGCGGCCCACCCCGTCCCCCGGGGGATGTCCTACAACTCCTACCTGCTGCTGGACGAGAAGACCGTCCTCTTTGACACGGTGGACCGCTCCGTCCAGACCCAGTTTCTGGAGAACCTGGAGCACGCTCTGGACGGCCGCCCCCTGGACTATATCTTCGTCCACCATATGGAGCCCGACCACGCCGCCACCCTGGGCGACCTGATGCTCCGCCACCCGGAGGCCAGGATCGTGTGTAACGGCAAGGCCATCAACATGATCCGCCAGTTCCACGCCACAGACCCCTCCGGGGCCATCCTGGTGGGCGAGGGGGACACCCTGTCCACCGGCAGGCACAATTTCACCTTCGTGGCCGCCCCCATGGTCCACTGGCCCGAGGTGGTGGTGAGCTACGACTCCACCGACAAGATCCTCTTCTCCGCTGACGGCTTCGGCTCCTTCGGGGCGCTGAACGGCGTCCTCTTCGCCGACGAAATCGACTGGGAGCGGGACCGGCTGGACGAGGCCCGGCGGTACTACACCAACATCGTGGGCAAGTACGGCCCCCAGGTGATGGCCCTGCTGAACAAGGCCTCTAAGCTGGACATTCAGATGATCTGCCCCCTCCACGGCCCGGTGTGGCGCAGGGACTTTAACCAGATCATCGACCGGTATGTGAAGTGGGCCTCCTACGAGCCCGAGGTGCAGGGTGTCGTGATTCCCTTCGCCTCCATCTACGGTCACACCGAGACCGCCGCCAACATCCTGGCCTGCCGCCTGGCCGAGCTGGGGGTGCCCGTAGAGATGCACGATGTGTCGGTCACCCACTACTCCTACGTGCTGTCCGACTGCTTCAAGTACAGCCACATCGTCTTTGCCGCCCCCACCTTCAACAACGGCGTCTTCGACACCATGGAGCACCTGCTCCGGGACCTTCAGCACCACAATCTGCAAAACCGGAAGGTGGCCCTCATCCAGAACGGCTCCTGGGCTCCCGCCAGCGGCAAGCTGATGGCGGAGATCTTGGGCGGCATGAAGAATATGGAGGTCATCGAGGCCCCCGTCACCCTGAAATCCGCCCTGGCCCCCGGCCAGGAGAGCGAGCTGGACGCCCTGGCCCAGGCGCTGGCCGCCTCTGTCAAGGGCGAGGAACCCGCCCCCGAGGTGGAACCCGTCCCGGCACAGCCCCGCGGCTTCGTCTGCAAGATCTGCGGCTTCATCTATGAGGGCGACACCCTCCCCGACGACTTCACCTGCCCCATCTGCCGCCGCCCCGCCTCCGACTTTGAGCCGGTAAAATAACAGCAGCAGTCCCCCGGCTCCGCCGGGGGACTGCTTTATAACACCTCCGGAAAATATTCCCGGACAAACTCCACGTCCTCCACCTGAAAGGTCCGGCCGTTGAGGGGCTCCAGCACCCCGGCGGGGGTGGTGAACTGAAAAATCAGCTTGTAGGAGTACAGCGCCTGTCCGTGGCGGCCGTACTTCCGGTTCTCCCGCTCGCTGCCGTACTTGCCGTCCCCCAGGAGGGGGTGGCCGGCGGCGGCGAACTGGGCCCTGATCTGGTGGGTCCGGCCGGTGATCAGGTCGCACTCCACCAGGGACAGGCCGTTCCGCACCGCCAACGTCCTGTACTGGGTGACGGCGGTCTTGGCTCCCGGCTCGGGGCGCTTGCGGACATAGACCTGCTTTTTCACCTCGTCCTTCCAGATATAGCCCTCCAGTCTGCCCTCAGCCGGGGACATTTTCCCTTGAATCACACACAGGTAGAGCTTGGTCAGCTCCCGGTCACGGATCTTCTGGTTCATCACCCGCAGACCCTCAGCGGTCTTGGCGGCGATGACGATCCCCCCGGTGTTCCGGTCGATGCGGTTGCACAGGGCGGGGGCAAAGGAGTTCTCCCAGTAAGGGGACCACTCCTTCTTCTGGTATAGATAGGCCTGGATGTGGGTAAGGAGGGTGTTTACTTGCTCGTTCTCGTCGGGGTGGACCACCAGTCCAGGGCGCTTGTCCAGAAGGAGGATGTGCTCGTCCTCGTAGAGAATGTTCAGCTTAGGCTGGTAGAGGGAGAGAAAGGCGTTCTCCGGAGTGGGCCGGTCGAAGAACTCGTCGTTGATATACAGCTGGAGCACGTCCCCCACATTGAGCCGCACATCCCGTTTGCTCCCTTTGCCGTTTACCTTCACCCGCTTGAGCCGGATATACTTCTGGGCCAGAGGGGCAGGCAGCAGAGGTAAGGTCTTGGCCAGCCAGCGGTCCAGCCGCTGCCCGGCGTCGTTTTTCGTGATCGTAAACTCTTTCATAGAGGGTCCGCCTCCTCTCGCCAAAATATTTCACCATATTCCGCCCCCGGTGTCAATAAATTTCGTGGAGAAATTTGAGAAAAGTATTTGACATTTGGGACAGAACTCTTTATAATATCCTGCGTACCATTCTGCGAGTATGGGGGGAAACGCTCCCCGGGGAGGAACGCCATGCGCCTGGATCTGCGGGATATCATCCATGTCCCCGACGGAAAAAAGACGTTTCAGTTCCAGCTGGACCTGTCAGATGTGGACTTCTACGGGAGCAAGCCCATCGTCCACCCTGTTCAGGTAGAGGGCAGCGTGACCAACCACGCTGGCGCCCTGGTGCTGGAGGGGACAGCCCGTTCCGTTCTGGAGCTACGATGCGACCGCTGCGGGAAAGCCTTTTCCCGGGAAAAGGTTGTCACACTGGACAACCTGGTGGCTCAGGAGCTGGAGGACGAAGAAAACGACGATATCCTCCTTCTGGACGGCACTGAGCTGGATCTGGACGAGGCCGTGAGCACCGCCTTCATCCTCGCGATGGATACCAAAAACCTTTGCTCAGACGACTGCAAAGGGCTGTGCGCCAAGTGCGGAGCCGATCTCAATCTCGGTCCCTGCGGGTGCAGACCTGATGTCGATCCAAGACTGGCGGCCCTTGCGCAGCTGTTGGATAAGGAAGCTGAGTGAGTAGTTGAAGTGCCCTGACCGGCACAGCCGAAGGAGGTGTCACCCATGGCGGTCCCCAAGGGAAAAGTATCCAAGGCCCGGCGCGATAAGCGGCGCAGCTCCCACTGGAAGCTGGAAACTCCCGGTATCGTGACCTGCCCCAAGTGCGGGGCTTACCGGCTGCCTCACCGTATGTGCAAGAATTGCCTGACCTATAACGGCCGTACCTTCGGCCAGGTGTGGAAAACCCCCGCTCCAGCTGGGTGTGGAGATAGGCCTCCGCCGTGTCGGCCAGCTGCTTGAGGGCTTCCCCCTCCAGGCGGAAGGAGAACAGCCGCTTGGGGTCGCCGTGAACGATGTGGGCCACCGCGGCCAAGGCGGAGGGCGACAGGGGCATGGAGATGCCCTCCCCCACGCCCTCCCGGCACCCGGCGCAGTGGAGCACCCCCTCCCGCAGGTGGAACCGGGGCTCCTCGGGGGGATCTGCCCCGCAGACGTCGCAGCCGTCGATGAGGGGCTCATACCCCGCCAGGGCCATAGCCTTCCACTCGAAGGCGGCCTTCACCAGCGGGAGGGGCTTGTCTGGCATCTGATCCAGGGCGTGGAGGCTGTTCAGCGTGAGGGACAGCAGCTCGGGAGCGGGCTCCCCCTCCACCGCCAGCAGCTCGGCCACCTCGGCGAAGTAACAGGCCAGGGCCAGCCGCTCAATATCCCCCAGCACCCCCCGGAACAGCCGCTGGGTGGCCGCCTCCTTAACGGACCAGCGGCCCTGATAGTCATAGAGCACCATCTCCGACCAGGCCAGCAGCTGGCACCCGGCGGCGATGGTGCTCCCCTTTTTTCGGCACCCCCGGGCGGAGGCGGTAAGCTTTCCCTGGTCCTGGGTAAACAGGGTAAGGATCTTGTCCGACTCCTTGTAGTCCACCGTCCGGAGGACCAGAGCCTTGGTGGTGATGTGCATGGGCATTTCTCCTATGTAACGGGCCCAACGCCCGTCAAACTTTTTCTATTCTGGATTGGAATGCGGTCTTAGCCAGCTCCTTCCGCTGCTGAGACCGCTCCTTCCGCTCCCCCACCAGGGCCAGCCAGACCTCCGGCAGGCCGGTTCTGCAAAACAGCTCCCAAAGTCCCCGCTCGTCCATACTACAGCCCTCCCTTTCTTTCTGTGGTTAGGCTGAGTATTTTGTCCCGATGTTATGAGCGGTAAATTTTACTCCTTCACATAGCCGAAGTTCTGGATGGCCGCCGGGTTATCCCGCCAGTTCTCCTTCACCTTCACCCAGGTTTTCAGAAACACCTTGGTTCCCATGAACTTCTCCATATCCTGTCGGGCCAGGGTGGAGGCTTTCTTCAGCATGGCCCCGCCCTTGCCAATGATAATGCCCTTGTGGCTGTTTTTCTCGCAGTAGATGGTAGCTTCCACCTCTACCACTTCGTCGTCCCGCTCCGCAAAGCGGGTGATCTCCACGGCGGTGCCGTGGGGAATCTCCTTGTCCAGCAGCAGGAGCAGCTTCTCTCGCATGATCTCGGCCATCATCTGCCGCTCCGGCTGGTCGGAGGTCATGTCCTCCGGGAAGAGCTGGGGCCCCTCAGGGAGGTAGGCCTCCAGCACATTGAGCAGCTCCTCCACCCCCTGGCCGGTCTTGGCGGAGATGGGCACCACCGCGTCGAAGTCGTGCTCCCGGCTGTAGGTCTGAATGACCTGGAGGAGTTTGTCCTTCTGGGGAAGGGTATCCGACTTGTTGATGGCCAGCACCGCAGGACAATTCAGCGTCTTGATGCGCTCAATAAGCTGCTGTTCCGGCTCCCCCACGTGGGGGATGGGCTCCACCAGCAGCAGCACCGCGTCCACGTCGGCCACGGACTCCTTCACCACGTTGACCATGTAGTCCCCCAGGCGGGTGCGGGCCCTGTGCAGGCCGGGGGTGTCCACAAAGACAAACTGGCTCTCCCCCCGGTTTTTGATGCCGCAGATGCGGTTTCGGGTGGTCTGGGGCTTGTTGGTGACAATGGCCACCTTCTCCCCCACAAAGGCGTTGGTCAGGGTGGACTTGCCCACGTTGGGCCGTCCGCAGATGGTGATAATACCGGATTTTTTTATCATAGATGATCCTCACTTTCCTGCCGGGTGTGAGCAGTTCCCCGGACGTGTTGGTTAATGAAATTTCTTGTACAGGTCCTCGTGGAAGACATGCTTGCGCACAAAACGGGTTACGAACATAATGCCGCAGGCCATGGCGCAGGTGATGACATAGGGGGTCAGGTCGAACTCAAAGTTCCAGCTCTTCCCCTCCTGAATGCCCAGGTCCTCGTAGTCGTCAAAGTCGTCCTCGATGGCGGTCAGTCTGATCTTTTTCATGGTAATTTCTCCTTTTCATGTTTTGTAGGGGCCGCCGCCTTCGGCGGCCCGCCTATTTGAGACGGTTTCCGGTTATGACGGGCGGCCACAGGCCGCCCCTACATAGCCTCTCTGGTAATCCCCAGCGTCTCCAAAATTGCTTCTTCCCGGGCCCGCATTTGGGCCTTCATGGGTCCCTCGTCCAGGTGGTCGTAGCCCAGCAGGTGGAGGGTCGAGTGGACGGCCAGATAGCACACCTCCCGCTCCGGGGAGTGGCCGTACTCCGCCGCCTGGGCGTTGGCCCGCTCCAGGGAGATCATCATGTCCCCCAGCAGCACCTTGTCCGTGTCCGGGTCGGCCCAGTCCGGGGACGGCTTCTCCCCGGGCTTCAGCTCGAACATGGGGAAGGACAGCACGTCGGTGGGCCGGTCCACCCCCCGCGTCTCCAGGTTGGTCTGATGGATGCCCTCGTCGTCGGTGACGCACACCTCTACGATACAGGGCACCTCCACCCCTTCCCCCTCCAGGGCGGCCAGGATGGCTCGGCGGAGCTGTTCCTCCACGGCGGTTGGGATCTCCACCTCGGCGTCGATATACACTTCGTGGTCCAAGGACAGTCCCCCTCTCGTTTTTCCTATTATACGAAAAATAATGTGATAGGTCAAACATATTTTCTCCCGCTGGCGGAAAACTAGCCCTGTGTTATCAATTTATTCGTCCGCTCCGTCTGCGGCGGGGCGGCTGAATGGGGTGAAACTATGACAACCAAAAAAATCGGGACCCAGACGGCGGCCCTGGCCAACCCGCCCTCCCTGGCCGGCTGGGCCAACGTGGCGGGCAAAAAGGAGGGCGAGGGCCCTCTAGCCCACACCTTCGACTATATCGACGGCGACGATACCTTTGGGGAGTCCACCTGGGAGAAGTCGGAGAGCGCCATGCAGAAGCAGGCTCTCTCCCTGGCCCTGGACAAGGCGGGGCAGGCGGCCTCCAAGCTGGACTGGCTCTTTGCCGGCGACCTGCTCAACCAGTGCATCGGCTCCTCCTTCGCCGCCCGGGGCCAGCAGATCCCCTTCTTCGGCCTGTACGGGGCCTGCTCCACCATGGGGGAGGGACTGGCCCTGGCCTCCATGACTCTGGACGGCGGCTTCGGGGAGTGGGCGGCGGTGACCGCCTCCTCCCACTTCTGCTCGGCGGAGCGGCAGTACCGCACCCCCCTGGAGTACGGCGGCCAGCGCACCCCCACCGCCCAGTGGACAGCCACCGCCGCCGGGGCGGCGGTCTTAGCCCGGGAGGGCCCGGGGCCCTATGTCACCCATGTCACCGTGGGCAGAATCGTGGACAAGGGGATCACCGACACCAACAACATGGGGGCGGCCATGGCCCCCGCCGCCCACGCCACCCTCACCGCCCACTTTCAGGACACCGGCCGCTCCCCCTCCAGCTACGACATGATCTTTACCGGCGACCTGGGCGTCTTAGGCAGCGAGCTACTCATCGAGCTGCTGAAAAAGGACGGCATTGAGCTGCACAACCACGCTGACTGCGGCTCCATGCTCTTCGACATCAAAAATCAGGACGTCCACTGTGGCGGTTCAGGCTGCGGGTGCTGCGCCTGCGTGCTCACCGGGCACATCCTCAACAACATGAAGGCGGGCAAGTGGAAAAATATCCTCTTCTGCCCCACCGGGGCCCTTCATTCCCCCACCTCCGCCTTCCAGGGGGAGAGTATCCCCGGCATCTGCCACGCCATCGCCATCTCGACCACGAAATAGGGTGATACTATGGAATATTTGAAAGCGTTTCTCTGCGGGGGCATTCTGTGCGTCATTGGACAGGTTCTCATTGACAAGACCCCCCTCACCCCCGCCAAAATTCTAGTGACCTATGTCACCGCCGGAGTGATCCTCAGCGGCGTGGGGGTGTACCAGTACCTGGTGGACTGGGGTGGCGCAGGGGCGACGGTGCCTCTCACCGGCTTTGGCCACCTGCTGGCCAAGGGGGTCAAAAAAGCGGTGGCGGAGGACGGGCTCTTAGGCGCCCTCACCGGCGGCTCCACCGCCGCCGCCGGCGGGATTACGGCGGCCATTTTCTTCGGCTTCCTGGTGGCCCTCATTTGCAAGCCCAAGCCCAAAACATGAGAAGGGCCTGACCCCCTACGCGGAGGTCAGGCCTCTTTTTTTCGCTCAGCGCAGGTCCAGGTCCAGGTCCACATCTCCCTCGATCCCGGCCACCTTACCAGTGTGGGTGTACTGCCACAAATCGAAATGGTAGTAGAAGTCCGGTTTGGTGTCGTACTCCGCCAGCCACAGCTCATAGTCGGTCAGCTCCCGCAGGTCGTAGCGCAGATAGCCCAGGCTCTGGTTGAAGTAGACCGCCGGAGTGTAGCCCGCTCCCTCGATCTTTCCGCAGAAGGCGTTGGCGCACTGGGTGAGCATGTCATTGTCCAGACCGTCAGTGCGGGCGTTGTTGCCCGGGACGATGGGCTCCCAGTCAAAGGCGATGGGGCCGGTGATCTCGTACCCCTCTATGGCGTTGAGGATATAGGCCGCCTCGGCCTCCGCCTCCTCCGGGGTGATGGCCTGGGAGAAGAAATAGACCCCCACCTCCAGCCCGGCGTCCAGCGCCCCCCGCAGGTTGCCCTCGAAGGTCTGATCCAGGAACAGTCCACCCTCGGTATACCCCCGGTAGCCCAGGCGGAGGATGGCAAAATCGATGCCGTCGGCGGCCACCGCCTGCCAGTCGATCTCCTTCTGGTAGGTGGACACGTCCACCCCGGTTTTGGCCCGCTTGCCGTCCTTCTCATAGGTAACCCGGCCCTTTTCATCCACAGAAAAGCCATCGCGGTCATAGGGGTTGAGGGGCATCCCCTCCAGAGGGGTGAGCACCCGGTCGCCAAACTTGAAGGTAATGGGCTCCTCCACCACCGGCGGGGCGGGGGGCTCCTCCTCAGGCTCGGGTTTCGGCTTCAGCGTGAGGAAAAGGGCGACGGCGGCCAGGATCAGGGCCAGGACAGAGATCCCCAAGGCCAGCTTGCTCAGCTTGTCTGACCTCCGCCGCCGTTCAGGCTGGCGCTGCCGGGTCCAGGGCGGCGGGGCCTGACGGCTGGGCGTCTCCTGGGGCGGCTGGGGCTCCACCTCAATAACGGGCTGCTCCTCTTCCGGCGTGTCCCACTCGGACGGGTACGAACTCATAAACATCTCCCCCGTTTCGACGGTTTTTTCTATTGTATCATATCGGCGGAAGGAGCGCAAGAATTAAGGGGCGGCCGACGGCCGCCCCTCAAATTATCCAATTACCTGTCGGGCAACGTCCACGCTCTCCTTGGCGTCTCTGGCGTAGAAGTCGGCCCCGATCTTCCTGGCGTAGTCGGCGGTGAGCACCGCGCCCCCCACCACCACCTTGCAGGGGACCTGCTCCTCCCGGAGCAGGCGTATGGTCTGCTCCATGCTGCCCAGGGTGGTAGTCATCAGGGCGGACAGCCCCACCAGGGGGGCCCCGTGCTTTTTGGCGGCCTCCGCCACGGCGGCGGGCTCCACGTCCTTGCCCAGATCGATCACCGGGTAGCCGTAGTTCTCCAATAACACCTTGACAATGTTCTTGCCAATATCATGGATATCCCCCTTGACGGTGGCCAGCACGATGGGAGCCTTGACCACCCTCTCCCCGCCGGGCTGAGCGGACAGTCTCCCTCGGATAACCTCAAAGGCGGCCTGGGCGGCCCCGGCGGCTTGGATGAGCTGGGGCAGAAACACCTTGCCCGCCTCGAAGTCGGCCCCCACCTTGTCCAGGGCGGGGATGAGCACGCCGTCCACCACCCCCATGCTGTCCATGGTCTCCAGCAGCCTCCTGGTGGCGGCAGGGGCCTCCCCTTTCAGGCCGGCAATGACAATCTGCTCCAGCGTCCGCTCCCCGGCGGGGGCGGCAGACTGAGCGGCCCCCGCTCCGGCGGTGATGGAGGTGGACACCGCCGCGTTGGCGTAGGCGGCGATGTAGTCCCGGGCGTCGGCGTCGATGTTCATCAGCAGGTGGTAGCACCGGACGGCGGCCATCATGGCCTCCAGATTGGGGTTGATGATGGGCAGGTCCAGCCCCATGGTCATGGCCATAGTGAGGAAATTCTGGTTCACCAGGGGCCGGGCGGGCAGGCCGAAGGAGATGTTGGACACCCCCAGCACGGTCTTCAGCCCCAGCTCCTTCTTTACCCGAGACAGGGCCTCCAGGGTCTGGGAGGCCGCCGCCTGCTCCGCCGACACAGTGAGGGTGAGGCAGTCGATGTACACATCCTCTTTTCGGATCCCGTAGTTGACCGCCCGGTTCATAATCCGCCGGGCGATATCCAGCCGGTCCAGGGCGGTCTTGGGGATGCCGTTCTTGTCCAGCGTGAGACCCACCACCGCCGCGCCATACTTCTTTACCAGGGGCAGGATGGCGTCCAGGGTCTCCTCGTCCCCGTTTACCGAGTTGACAATGGCCTTGCCGCAGTAGACCCGCAGGGCCTTCTCCAACACCTCGGGGCGGGTGGAGTCCAGCTGGAGGGGGGCGTCAGTGACCCCCTGGAGGGCCTTGACCACCTTGACCATCATCCCGGCTTCGTCAATTTCGGGCAGGCCCACGTTCACGTCTAGAATGTCCGCCCCGGCCTGGGTCTGCTCCAGGGCCTGGGAGAGCATAAAGTCTACATCGTCTCGAAGGAGGGCCTCCTTCATCCGCTTCTTGCCGGTGGGGTTGATACGCTCGCCGATGACCCGCACCCGGTCGATGGGGACCGCCTGCACCGGACTGCACACGGCGGCGGGGACGGAGCGGGGAATTTCTCGGATGGTCCGTCCCTCCAGTGCCGCACACATTTTAGAAATATATTCCGGGGTGGTGCCGCAGCAGCCGCCGTAGCACTTCACCCCCAGCTCGGTGAGATCGGCCATGGCGGCGGCGAACTGATCCGCCGTAATGTCGTACCCCGCCCCGCCCGGGTCGGGCAGGCCGGCGTTGGGCTTCACCGAGATGGGCAGAGTGGTCCACCTTGTCAGCTCCTCCACCAGGGCGGGCATCTCCCGTGGACCCAGGGAGCAGTTGACGCCGATGGCGTCCGCCCCCATGCCCTCCAGGGTGAGGGCGGCACAGGCGGGGGAATGGCCCAGGAAGGTCCGCCCCCGCTCCTCGTAGGTCATGGACACCAGCACGGGCAGGTCGCTGTTCTCCTTCACCGCCAGCAGGGCGGCCCGGCACTCCTGGAGGTCGGTCATGGTCTCGATCATCACCAGGTCGGCCCCGGCGGAGACGGCGCAGCGCACCTCCTGGGCGAAGATATCCACAGCAGTCTCAAAGTCCAGGGTACCAGTGGGCTCCAGCAGCTGCCCGATGGGCCCCAGGTCCAGGGCCACCAGGGCCTTCCCCTGTGCCGCCTCCTTTGCAATGGCGATGGAGGGGGGAATCACTTCCTCCACCGTCTTGCCGGTACGGCGCAGCTTCTCCCGGTTGGCCCCGAAGGTGTTGGCGCACAAAATTTGGGTGCCTGCCTCCACATAAGCGCGGTGGATATCCAGCAGCCAGTCCGGGTGGGCCAACGCGGCCAGCTCTGGGTGCTCCCCCAGTTTGAGCCCCTTGGCCTGGAGCATGGTGCCCATGCCGCCGTCCAGGATGACGGGGCCGGGGGTCTTTAACAGTTCACGAAATTCCACAGTGTCCGCCCGCCTTTCGGTATTGACAGCTCCCCTGGGCGGGACAGCCCAGGCAGCTGCGTTTGGTTTGTTCGATGTCTCCCTCGGCCACCCCCAGAATGGCGGTCACCGACTTCCGGGGGGTGAGCAGATGGGTCTGGGTGGCGCACAGCCCCACCCGCCGGGGGGCGTCCAATAGGTCCAACAGGGGCCCTTGGACCTCCAGAGGCAGGTCGCCGTAGCCCGGGCTGTACCGGAAAGGGAAGGAACAGCCAGGGAATTCCCCCTGCAGCTCCCCCTCGATCTGGTCGCAGACCTCCTCCACTGCCGCGGAGGCGCAGCAGTCCAGAGTCAGCGCCCGCCCCATGTCCAGCCGCTCCGCCCGGCGGATGAGGGCGTCCACCTCCGCCCCCAAAGTGGCGCAAAAGACCACAGCCCGCCCGCAGCCGGTCAAGTGGGCTTTCAGGTCCTCCCCGGGCAGCAGCAGGCCGCCCGCCAGTCGGACGCCGCCCTCCTCAAGAGCGATCTCCACCGTCCGCCAGCTCCACCGGGGACGGACAGTCCCCAGCAGCTCCCGGGCACAGGCCTCCACCTGAGCCCGGAGAAACCCGTCCGCCTTCTCCGGCGGACAGCCCATGTACCGCAGGACCTCGTCAATGTTCAGTTGGGTAACTTTAATCATGGTAACTCCCTCCGTCGCGGCTCCGCCGCGCCACCTCCCTCTTAGAGGGAGGCTTTTTAGGCTCCCTCTCTGAGGGAGCTGTCAGCCCGACAGGGCTGACTGAGGGAGTTTTACAGCAGGGTGATCCCTGCCGCCTCGGCGGCGGCCATGTTGGCCTCGTCCCACAGGGAGGACTGGACCTCGCCGATGTGGGCCTTGCCCAGCAGCAGCATGGACACTCGGCTCTGGCCAATGCCGCCCCCCATGGTGAGGGGCAGCTCCCCATTGAGCAGCATCTTATGGAAGGGCAGCTCCCGGCGCCCTTCGCAGCCGGCCAGCTTGAGCTGGCGGTCCAAACTCTCCTCATCCACCCGGATGCCCATGGAGGACAGCTCGAAGGAGCGGCTCCCTACGCTGTCCCACACCAGCAGGTCGCCGTTCAGGTCCCAGTCGTCGTAGTCGGGGGCCCGGCCGTCGTGGGGCTTGCCGGAGCGCAGCTTGCCGCCGATGCCCATCAGGAAGGTGGTGGGGTGGTCCTTCACATAGGCGTCCTCCCGCTCCTTGGGGGTCAGGCCAGGGAACAGGTCCTCCAACTCCTGGGTGGTGACAAAGGCCACGTCGGTGGACACCTGGGGCAGCACGTTCAGCTGGGGGAACACCGTGCGCAGGAAGGACTGGGTCTCAAAGAGAGCGTTGACAATGGAGCACACTGTCTTTTTTAGAAAGTCGGTGTTCCGCTCCTCCCGGGTGATGATCTTCTCCCAGTCCCACTGGTCCACATAGGCGGAGTGGAGGGAGTCCAGCTCCTCGTCCCGGCGGATGGCGTTCATGTTGGTGTACAGCCCCTCCCCCGCGTGGAACTGGTAGCGCTTCAGGGCCAGACGCTTCCACTTGGCCAGGGAGTGGACCACAGCGGCGTCCCCCTCCACCCCGTTAATGTCGAAGGCCACCGCCCGCTCCACGCCGTTCAGGTCGTCGTTCAAACCGGAGGACACCGCTACAAACAAGGGGGCGGACACCCGGTGCAGGCGCAGGGCTCCGGCCAGCTTGTCGGCGAAAAGCCGGTTGCCCAGGTCGATGGCCCGCTGGGTCTCGTAGATGGACAGCAGGGGCTTGTACCCCTGGGGAAGACGCATATCTTTCATAAAAAAGCTCCTTTTGTGGTTCCGCTCCCTCCGGGAGCGGAACGCTGAAATAAAATAAGGGAATTGGATTTTCCCATTATACTCGCTGGAGGACAGAATTGCAATAAAAAACCATCCCCTCAGGGAGGGGACGGCTTTGTACAAATCATGCAATGGAGTAGCTCCCCCGCACCAGCAGCTTCGCGTCGGCGGAGGCGGTGAGGGTGCGGTCGGCGATGGTGGCCATGTACAGATGGTTTTTTGTCAGGGACGTACCACTGCCCACCGTCCCCCCGGAGGACAGGTCGATGAGAGCGGGAGAGGTATTGGCCTTGACTGTGGCGGAGCCCACCCGGAGCAGCAGCTCACAGCCCACCCCCAGAGACATGACCTGTCCCTTGGTCATGGACACCAGCGTATAGGAGGCGGAGCCGCCGGAGGTGCCCTGTCCCGCCTGCTGCTTGTACTGGTTGATCTGATCGGTGAGATTCTGCTCCAGTTCTTTCTGCTTGGCGGCGGTCTTGTCCTCCACCTGCTTGATGATCTGGGGCAGGGCGGTCTGGTTCAGGTAGCTCAGGGTGACCAGGGGGTCGCTCTGGTCTCCTCCCGCAGCCAGGGCCGCGCCGGTGCCCAGCAGAACGGCGGACAGGGCCAGGGCCCCCAGGCGGATCGTCCAACGCTTGTCCGGTTTTTTCATGATGTTTCTCCTCTTATGTAGGGGCCGCCGCCCTCGGCGGCCCGCCTGAGTTGATATTGCTCACGAGAAGACGGGGCGGCGAGGGCGCCGCCCCCTGCAGAGCCCGACATTCCCATCGGGCCGCCGCGTTTATACCATCGTCTCCGGGTGGAGGCCGAAGCTCACCGCGATGGCGGCGTCCACCTGCTTCATCACGCCGTCGTCCAGCCGGCCCATCTTCTCTCGCAGGCGCCGTTTGTCCAGGGTACGCACCTGCTCCAGCAGAATCACCGACTCCTTAGGCAGGCCGCAGCTCAAGGGCGCCACCGAGATGTGGGTGGGCAGCCGGGCCTTCCCGGTCTGAGAGGTGATGGCCGCGGCAATGACCGTGGGGCTGTGCCGGTTGCCGGTATCGTTTTGCACGATCAGGACAGGGCGCACGCCCCCCTGCTCGCTGCCCACCACGGGGCTAAGATCGGCGTAGAAAATGTCGCCTCGTTTCACGCTGTTATCCAAGTACACTCACACTCCGCTGGAAGATAGCACTGCGTTACAGCCGAAGTAGTCGTATGTAACGCTGTACTATGATTCTCCCACGGGGCGGCGGGCCTTATACCTCTCTTGGAAAAAGAATTTGAGCTTTTATATGGCCACAGATGGACCCCGGCCCACTCCAAAGCGCCCGCCGCGCCCCGCAAACCCGGGGGCTCACGCCCCCGCGCTCCAACTCATCCTATGTTGGGACGGGCCGGCAGGTCACGGGGCTGGACAGGCAGCGCAAATGCCTGTCCACAGGCTTTCGGGCGGTTTTTCAGACGATCCGGGTTCCGTTCTCCCAATAGACCCGGGGAACCCGGCCACTGACGCGGCAGACCAATTCGTCGGTGATGGTGCCGGCCAGCTCGGCGATCCGGTTCAGGTCCCGGTCGTAGACCACCGCCGTGTCCCCCGCCTTCACCTGGGGCAGGGCGGTGACATCGGCCATGCACATATCCATACAGATGCGGCCCAGAATGGGACAGGGAGTGCCGTGGAGCTTCACCTGTAGCTTGTTGGACAGGGAGCGGGGCAGGCCGTCGGCGTAGCCGATGGACAGCACCGCGATGCGGGACTCACGGGTCAGGGTGGCGGTACAGCCGTAGCCCAGCTTGGCCCCCACAGGCATGGTGCGCACCGAGGTGACCCGGGCCTTCAGGGTCATCACGGGCATCAGCCGGGGCTCCCCTCTGATTTCGCTGGCCGGGTCTGGGTAGTGGCCGTAGAGGGCGATGCCGGGGCGGACCATATTCATGTGTGTCCAAGGATAGTTTAACACAGCCGCGCTGGAGGCGCAATGGTAATTTTTCAGGTGGATGCCCGCCTGTTCCAGGGTAGTCCGGGCCTCCTGGAAGCGGCGGCCCTGGAGCTCGGTGTAGTCCACGTCCTCGTCCGCCGTGGCGAAGTGGGTGTACAGCCCCTCTGCCCGCAGGCCGGGCAGGGCGCACAGGGCCTTGATCTCCTCTACAGTGGTGGCCTGGCTGCCCTCACGCCACATGAAGCCCAGCCGGCCCATGCCGGTGTCCAGCTTGATGTGGATGGACAGCTCCTTCCCCGCGACCTGGGCGGCGGCGGACAGAGCCCGGCCCAGCTCCAGGTCGCCCACCGTCTGGGTGACGTCATACTCCAGCAGGTCGTCGGCCAGCTCCACCGGCGTCTGGCCCAGGCAGAGAATGGGGATGGTCACCCCCGCCTGACGCAGCTCCACCGCCTCGGCCAGGCAGGCCACGGCCAGCATCTCCGCCCCTAGCTCCTGGAGCTTGCGACCCACGGCCACAGCCCCATGGCCGTAGGCGTTGGCCTTCACCATGCCCAGCAGCTTCACTGGGTCGCCCCCCTCCCGGCGGGTCCAGTCCCGGATGGCATGGTAGTTGTGGGCCAGGGCGTCCAGGTCGATGTCCACCCAGGCGCGGGTCTCTCGTTTGTTTGTCATTGGTATGCCCCTCTCTATTCTCTAATTACTCGTAAAATCGGAAAACTCGCATAAGATCACCCGGAAACCGTCCGAGGAAATTTCCCCCCGGGTCAGAGCGTGGGTGGCGGCGTCAAACCACAGGGCGGTCTCAGTGCCCGTACCGGGGGAACCGGCCGGGTCGCCGCAGTCCACCCGGAGAACAGCCCCGTCCTCCTCCAGGGCGCAGGCGGTGATGTAGCCGGACTTCGCCGCCTCCAACAGGGCCGGCACGGCGGAGACCGGAGTGAGGCCGTTCTCGTCCAGAGGGCCGGTCTCCACACAGACGCCGTCAAACTCCAGCAGGTTCTCCCCCCCGGTCATCCGGGCGGTGAGACCCGCCACCGTCTCTGGGGCGGAGAGGGTGAGGGCGGTCTCCTCCCCGCTCACCGCCACGGCCAACTCGTACTGGTATACCCGCTGGCCGTAGTCGGCGGTAATGGCGGCCCGGGCGGCGCACCCGTCCATGGCCAGGTACTCCCCCCGGATGGCCAGGGCCAGCTCCTCCGCCTCACTCACCCCCGCCTTGCCACAGCCGGCGAGGAGGAGGGTCGTCATTAGTACGCAAACCAGACATTTGCGCACGGTGGTACCTCCGTTTTACGATGGGTTTGTTGTTCTTTCCTTTTGAAAAAGGAAAGAACCAAAGGAAAACTTTGGCGAAAAACTTCGTTTTTCTTCTTACCTGGAATATCCTTCCAGTATTTCCGGGAGGGCGTCGATCAAATCGGTGGGCAGCATGGCGTACTCCCCCAACTTTTGGGCGCACAGGTCGCCGGCCTTGCCGTGGTACAGGACGGCGTCCGCGACTAACTCCGCCGTGCTATCCCCCGCCCGGCGCTCCTCCCGCAGGTGCTTCTGGCCCAGCAGGGCGGTGATCATCCCGGCCAGCACATCCCCGGAGCCTCCCTTGGCCATGCCGGGGTTGCCCGAGGCGTTGACCCAGGCGGAGCCGTCCGGGGCGGCGGTGACGGTGCCGTGACCCTTGAGGACCAGGACGCAGCCGTGCTCCCGGGCAAAGTCCCGGGCGGCGGTAAGGCGGTCCTTGACGGGCAGGGCGCAGCCCGTCAGACGGGCAAACTCCCCCTCGTGAGGGGTGAGAATGGTGAGGGCGGAGCGTTTGTCCAAGATATCTATATGCCCGGAAAGAGCATTTATGCCATCGGCGTCCAGCACCACGGGGATGTCCAGATCTGCCAGCAGGCGCAGGACAAGCTCCTCTGTCTCCGGCGCCCGGCCCAGGCCAGGACCGATAAGAGCGACATCACAGCTCCTTGTTTTCTCCAGAATGGCGGGGTAGTCCTCCGGGAGGGGAAAGGGCATGGCCTCGTCGCATTTGACGGCCACAATGGGATAAACTTCCCGGGGGACCCCTAAGTATACCAGTCCCGCCCCGGTGCGCAGGGCGGCCCTTGCCGCCAGGACCGGGGCGCCTGTGTAGCCCTCGCTCCCGGCCAGGATGAAGAGTTTTCCAAAGTCCCCCTTGTGGGCGTTCCGGGGACGGCGGGGCAGCCCGCTGACAGGCGAGTTTACCATCTCCAGGCGGGGCCCGTCGAAGCAGCCATAGTTCAGCTCGTCGGGGATGCCGATCTCGTACACCCGCACCTTCCCGGCCCTGGACGCCCCCTCCCCCATATACAGCCCCGGCTTGGGGTATGTGAAGGTAACGGTCACCTCGGCCTGGACGGCCTCGCCCAGCACCTCTCCGGTGTCGGCGTTCACCCCGGAGGGGATATCGCAGGACACCACCGGGCGGCTGGGCCGGCTCTGCATTTGCAGGACGGCGGTGCGGAAGACCCCCTCCACCGGACGGGTGAGCCCGATGCCGAAGAGAGCGTCTACCATACAATCGCAGGTGGAAATCCAGGTCAGCAGCTTCTGCAGTTCAAAGTCCATGGTGGCTTCCAGGGTGGAACGGTCGGTCATGTCCACCAAAAAGTCCTCCAGGCATCCCCCGGCGGCGATCAGTTTGTCCTCCATGGCTTTTTCGTCGGGGGTCATTTTGGTCCGGTCCCCCACAAAGAAGGCCCGAACGTGACAGCCGCCCTTCTCCATCAGCAGGCGGGCACAGGCCACCCCGTCCCCACCGTTGTTGCCGGGGCCGCAGAATACGGCGATCCGGGGGATAGGGTCGGTGTTTTTGGACTCAACAATTTCCCGCAGCTCATTCGCCTGACGGGTCTCCTCGTCAGTGGGAGGCGGGGCGTCCTTTTTGTGCATGATAATAGCAGTGGAAAAGCTGTGGCCGATGGGGCCAAACTCATCCTTCTCAGGCTGAATCAGCTCCCAGACCATGTCCGCCACCGCCCGGGCGGCGTTCTCCATCAGCTCCAGAGAGGGGACCCCGTACTCCTCGATGGCCCGGCGGTCCAGCTCCCTCATCTGAGCGGCGGTGCGTAATTCCATGGATTGCCTCCTACTTCAAAAACCCGTTGACGATCTGCTCTTCGGCCTCCTTTTCGGTCAGCCCTAAGGTCATCAGCTTGGTGAGCTGCTCCCCGGCGATCTTGCCGATGGCCGCCTCGTGGACCAGCTGGGCATCCAGGCAGTTGGCGGTGACCTCTGGAATGGCGGACACCACCCCCTCGTCCATAATGATGGCGTCGCACTCGGAGTGGCCGTAGCAGGCGGCGTTGCCGTTGATCCGGGCCAGGAAAATCTGTTTGGACTGGTCCCGGGCCACCGAGCGAGAGATCACATTGGTGTGGCAGCCCTCCCCGTCCAGGTCCACGGTGAAGTCCGACTTGGCCAGCTGCTTGCCGTGGGTCATCACCTTCTCTTTGATGATCAGGGTGGCGTTGGGTCCCAGCTTGGCCTGGGTGGTGCGGACAGTGGAGTCCACCCCCTTGATCTGGGTGGTCTCCATCTCCATGTAGCTGCCCTCGTCCATCTCAACGACGGTGGTGGGGTTCATGATGTTCTCCCCGGAGCCATCCCCCTCGCCGTAGTGCTTTTCCACATAGCGCACCCGGGCGTTTCTGCCCACGTGGAAGGTGTGGATGCCCGAGTGCTCCGACGCCTGCACCCCGCAGTTGTGGATGCCGCAGCCGGCCACAATGGTGACATCGCTGTCCTCGCCGATGAAGAAGTCGTTGTACACCATATCCTTTAAGCCGCTCATGCTCAGCACCACCGGGATGTGGACAGATTCATTTTTCGTCCCCGGCTTGATGATGATGTCGATGCCGTCCTTGTCGGTCTTGGTGACAATATCAATATTGGCGGTGGTGTTCCGGCCCGCCTTCTGACCGTTGGCCCGGATGTTATAGGCCCCCTCCGGGACCTCATGGAGCCCGGCCACCTGCTCCAGTAAGCTTTTCTGAATTGCGTCCATAAACTTCCTCCTTTACCGCACCTTATCCGTCAGCGCGGAGCACACCCCGGGGGCGCCCCCCAGGAGGGTGGGCAGCACGTCCTTCCGGGGTCCGTCGTTGATCACCCTGCCGCCCGACAGGACGATGATCCGGTCTGCAATGTTGAGAATCCGCTCCTGGTGGGAGATGATGAGGATGGAGCCGTTGATCTTCTTGTGGAGCTGCTCAAAGACCTGGATCAGGTTTGAGAAGGACCACAGGTCGATGCCGGCCTCAGGCTCGTCAAAGACGGACAGACTGGTCCCCCGGGCCATGATGGTGGCGATCTCGATGCGCTTGAGCTCGCCGCCGGACAGAGAGGCATCTACCTCCCTGTCGATATAGTCCTTGGCACACAGGCCCACCTCAGACAGGTAGTTGCAGGCCTCGGGTACGCCGATGTCCTTGCCGCTGGCCAGGGTAATCAGATCCTTCACCGTCAGCCCCTTGAACCGCACCGGCTGCTGGAAGGCAAAGCTGATTCCCTTCCGGGCCCGGTCGGTGATAGACAGAGCAGTGATGTCCTCCCCGTTGAAGAGGATACGGCCTTCAGTAGGGGTGTAAATGCCGGCAATCACCTTGGCCAGGGTGGACTTGCCGCCGCCGTTGGGGCCGGTGATGGCCACAAATCGCTCATTGATGGTGAGATCAATGTCATGCAGGATACCCTTGTTGTCGCCGTCCTGCTCTACGTCATAGCTGATATGCTGTAATTCCAGCATGGGAAAACCTCCCTTTATCTGATGTCCGGCCTATTTTACCATAGCGTGTCCAATTTGTCCATAGTATTTTCCTATCTTTTTAGTAGGAAATTAAACTCCCCACTTTTTTAGAATTATACCCCTTTTCCTATTGCATTACAAGAAGATTTGTGGTATAAATACGGGTAACGCCGCCTTTGGCGGCCAGGAAAAATGCGTGGAACGGGAAAATAGGGAATTTACTCTGTCAGAGAGGACGGGCCGCTGGCTGAAAGCCCGTCTGAGAGGGAACCCCTTGGTTCGCCCGGGAGCGGCCCCTGAGAGGGGGACGGTTTCTCCGCCGTTACCGGAGGCTTGAGTGCGCGCCGTCGGCGCGAATGCGGGTGGTACCGCGGAAGGCATGCCTTTCGTCCCCATTGATTGGGGCGGAAGGTTTTTTGTTTGCCGGAAATAACCATCAAAGAGAATGAGGAGCGCTATGAAAAGATTCCATGTTTCAGCGTTGGCACTGGCTATTCTGATGTGCCTGGGGCTGTTTACAGCCTGTCGAAAACCCGTCCCGGGGACCGGGTTCCCCTCCTCGGAGCCAGGTGGAGAAAAGTCTTCTTCCTCTGCTTCTTCCATTTCTTCCTCTGCTTCTTCTATCTCCTCCCCTGCTTCTTCCTCCGCTTCCTCCAGAGGAGGAAGCGGAGCGGACATGTCCGCTCCGCCGGAGCCCGGCGGGGCTGACCCGGTCCAGAACACTGAGTTGTATATTCTGATGTACCACGACTTTGTGGAGGGAGACGGAGCAGACTGCAATGACTGGACCCTCCCCATCGGCCGCTTTCGGGAGGACCTGCAGTGGCTGTCCGACCACGGCTATACCGCCGTTCTGCCCAGTCAGCTGGCCGCGGGGAAGCCTCTGCCTGAGCGGGCCGTGATGATTACCTTTGACGACGGCTACGAGAGCAACTACCGGCTGGCCCTCCCGGTCCTCCAGGAATTTAATGTGGGGGTGGTCATCTCTCTGATCGTCAACCACATAGACCATCAGGACCCGGGGTGGCTGACCTGGGACATGTGCCGGGAGATGTCTGAAACCGGCCTGGTGGAGTTCGGCTCCCACACCTATGAATTTCACGCCGGGCAGGGCATTCTTCGCAGAGAGGGCGAGCGCCGGAAGGCCTATGAGGCCCGGATTTTCCCCGACATCGAGAAGAGCATCTCTATGATCCAGTCCGAGGTGGGCAATGAGGTAATCTTCTTCGCCTACCCCCACGGGACGACCGACGCCTGGGCCTCCGATTTCCTCCAGGACCAGTTCACTGTCACCGTAACCACCAAGCACGGCCCGGCCGACATTTCCAATGGCCTGTACGATATGCCCCGTCACAACATCAGCATGAACGGGGCGCCATCCCAATATCTGCCCGCCTGACAATCTGACGACAAGGAGTTTTAGCGATGAAAGAACAGTTAGCAAAAATCAAAACCGAGGCCCTGGCCGCCTTCGAGGCGGTGGCCTCCCCCGCCGCCCTGGACGAGCTGCGGGTGAAATACCTAGGTAAGAAGGGGGAGCTCACTGCCGTTCTGAAACAGATGGGCAGGCTCTCCGCCGAGGAGCGGCCCGCTATGGGCGCCCTGGCCAACGAGGTCCGCTCCTCCCTGGAGGGGGCCATCGAGGAGGCCGCCAAAAAGCTGGAGGGGGCCGCGATGGAGGCCCGGCTCAAGGCCGAGACCATCGACGTTACCGTCCCCGGCAACACTCCCAAGCAGGGCCACAAGCACCCCATGTATATCGCCCTGGACGAGATTAAGGACGTCTTTGTGGGCATGGGCTTCACCGTGCTGGACGGCCCGGAGATCGAGCTGGGCGAGCTCAACTTCGACCGCCTCAACGCCGAACCCGGCCACCCCAGCCGGGATTGGTCGGACACCTTCTACTTCGACACGGACGAGCGGGTGATGCTCCGCTCTCAGACCTCCCCCATGCAGGTGCGGGCCATGGACACCATGCCCCTGCCCATCCGCATCATCGCCCCCGGCCGAGTCTACCGCAAGGACGAGGTGGACGCCACCCACTCCCCCATGTTCCACCAGGTGGAGGGGATGGTCATTGACAAGCACGTCACCATGGCCGACCTGAAGGGCACCCTCAACCTGCTGGCCGAGGAGCTCTTCGGCAAGGGCACCGTCACCCGCTTCCGCCCCCACCACTTCCCCTTCACTGAGCCCTCCTGCGAAATGGACGTGCAGTGCCACAAGTGCGGCGGCGTGGGCTGCCCCACCTGCAAGGGCGAGGGCTGGATCGAGCTGCTGGGCGCTGGGATGATCCACCCCAACGTGCTGCGCATGGCCGGTATCGACCCGGAGGAGTGGTCCGGCTGGGCCTTCGGCATGGGCCTGGAGCGCACCGCCATGCGCCGGTTCAAGATCGCCGACCTGCGGCTGATCTTCGAGAACGACGTGCGGTTCCTGGAGCAGTTCTGACCGGGGCTCTGCCCCGGACCCCGGCCCTCGCCGGGCGGGCGTTCCTTTCTTGAAAGAAAGGAACCGAAAGAACTTTCCCTGTTTTTAATGAAAATATGAGGAGTTTTATATATGAATCTATCCAGAAAATGGCTCAACGAGTTCGTTGAGATCGACGCAAACGATAAGGATTTCGCTGAGGCCATGACTTTGTCCGGCTCCAAGGTGGAGCTGACCCACGACCTGGGGGAGGAGATCAAAAACGTGGTGGTGGGCAAGGTCCTCTCCCAGGTTCGTCATGAGAACAGCGACCATATGTGGATCTGCCAGGTGGATGTGGGCAGAGGCGAGCCTCTCCAGATCGTCACCGGAGCGCAGAACGTGAAGGTGGGCGACCTGGTCCCCGTGGCCCTGGACGGCTCCCTTCTCCCTGGCGGCAAGGAGATCCGCGCGGGCAAGCTCCGGGGGGAGCTGTCCAACGGCATGCTGTGCTCCTTCCAGGAGCTGGGGCTGGATCAGCGGGATTTCCCCTCCGCTTACCCGGACGGCATCTGGATTCTGTCCGACGACCCGGAGCTGACGGGCCTCACCATCGGAGAGGACATCCGCACTGCCGTGGGGCTGGACGACCATGTCGTCGAGTTTGAGATTACCCCCAACCGGCCCGACTGCCTGTCTGTCATCGGCCTGGCCCGGGAGGTGTCCTCCACCTACGACGTGCCCCTGAAGCTCCACCAGCCGGTGGTCAAGGGGGGCGGGGACGGCGTCCTGCCCGAGCTGCTGGACGTGGAGACCCCCAACCCCGAGCTGTGCCCCCGGTACACCGCCCGGATGGTGCGCAATGTGAAGATCGGCCCCTCCCCCAAGTGGATGCGGGAGCGTCTGCGGGCCATGGGAGTGCGGCCCATCAACAACATTGTGGACATCACCAACTATGTCATGCTGGAGTACGGCCAGCCCATGCACGCCTTCGACTACCGCTATGTCAACGGCGGCAAGATCATCGTCCGCCGGGCATCCGAGGGGGAGAAGCTGACCACCCTGGACGGCAAGGAGCACACCCTCACCGCCAATCACCTGGTCATCGCCGACGAGGGCCGGGCCGTGGGTCTGGCGGGCATCATGGGCGGCCTGAACAGCGAGATTGTGGAGGACACCGCCGACGTGGTCTTCGAGTCCGCCTGCTTCGACGGCACCTGCATCCGCAAGGGCGCCCTGGCCCTGGGCATGCGCACCGAGGCCTCCGCCAAGTTCGAGAAGGGGCTGGACCCCATGAATACTCTCCCCGCCGTGGACCGGGCCTGTGAGCTGGTGGAGCTGCTGGGGGCCGGCCAGGTGGTGGACGGCGTCATCGACATTCTCAACTATGTGCCCCAGCCCACCGTGCTTAAGCTGGAGCCGGAGAAGATCAACGCCCTGCTGGGCACCGATGTGCCTATGGCCGAGATGACCGCCATTTTGAAAAAGCTGGACTTCGCCGTGGAGGGCGATCAGGTGACCGTCCCCTCCTGGCGGGGCGATGTGAAGGAGATGGCCGACCTGGCTGAGGAGGTGGCCCGGTTCTACGGCTACAACAACATCCCCACCACCCTCATGCGGGGCCAGACCACCCTGGGGGGCTACTCCCCCGAGCAGCGGCTGGAGCAGCGGCTGGGGAGCACCTGTCGGGCCTGCGGCTATGATGAGATCATCACCTACTCCTTCATCTCCCCCACCTGGTACGACAAGATCGGCTGGCCGGAGAAGGACTTCCACCGCAAGTCCTTCAAAATCTTGAACCCCCTGGGGGAGGACACCTCCATCATGCGCACCACCACCCTGCCCTCCATGCTGGACATTCTGGCCCGGAACTACAATTACCGGAACAAGGACGTCCGCCTCTACGAGTTGGGCCGGGTCTATCTCCCCGGCAGGGAAGACGGCTTGGCCAACGAAGCCAAGGAACTCACCCTGGGGGCCTACGGCGAGGGCTTCGACTTCTACGATCTGAAGGGCGTGGTGGAGGCCATCCTGAAGGATATTCGGGCGGAGGACGTCCATTTTGAGGGCTCTCTGGGTGCTCCCGGGGACGCCTCCTACCATCCCGGCCGCTTCGCCACCGTCTGGAGCGGCACCAACCAGGTGGGCGTGCTGGGGCAGATCCACCCCAATGTAGCCAAAGCCTTCGGCGTGGACGGCGAGCTGTACTGCGCCGAGCTGTCCTTCGACGAGCTGATGAACGCCCGGGGGGCTGGCGCGGAGTACGTCCCCCTGCCCAAATTCCCCTCGGTCACCCGGGATATCGCCGTGGTGTGCGACGAGGCAATTACCGTGGGCGCTCTGGAGCAGGCCATCCGCAGGGGGGCCAGGGGCCTTCTCAAGGAGGTCGCCCTCTTCGACATCTACCGGGGAAAGGGGATCGACGAGGGCAAAAAGTCGGTGGCCTTCAACCTGGTGCTCCGCTCTGACGACCGCTCCCTCACCTCCGAGGAGGCTGACGAGGACGTGAAGTCCATTCTGGCCGCTCTGGAGCAGGACTGCGGGGCAAAGTTGCGGTAAAGGAGAGTACCATGATCCGATTTGAATGTGACTACACCACCGGGGCTCACCCAAAAATTCTGGAGGCCCTGGTGACCACCAACAGCGAAGCCTGCCCCGGCTACGGGGTGGATATCCACTGCGAGCGGGCCCGGATCATGCTGCGGGCACTGTGCCAGGCCCCCGAGGCCGGGGTCCACTTTCTAACGGGGGGCACTCAGGCCAACACCACCGTCATCGCTGCCACCCTGCGCCCCCACCAGGGGGTGCTGTGCGCCGAAACGGGCCACATCAACACCCACGAGACGGGAGCCATAGAGTCCACCGGCCACAAGGTGCTGGCCCTGCCCGCCGCGGAGGGGAAGATCAACGCAGGGCAGATTGACCGGTACTGCCGGGAGCACTACGACAACCCGGCCTGGGAACATATGGTCCAGCCGGGGATGGTCTACCTGTCCCACCCCACTGAGCTGGGCACGGTGTACACCTTGGCCGAGCTGGAGGCCATCTCCCAGGTCTGCCGCCGGCGGAAGCTGCCCCTGTTTGTGGACGGGGCCCGGCTGGCCTGTGGTCTGGCGGCCTCGGACATTACCCTGCCCGATCTGGCCCGGCTGTGCGACGTGTTCTACCTGGGCGGCACCAAGGCGGGACTGCTCTTCGGTGAGGCGGTGGTCATTACCAGCCCCGCCCTGAACCATGACTTCCGCTATATTCTCAAGCAGCACGGCGGGATGCTGGCCAAGGGAAGGCTGCTGGGGGTGCAGTTTGAGGCCTTCCTGGAGGACGGGCTCTTCCTGGAGATCGGCAAGCAGGAGGTGGCCCAGGCCATGCGCCTGCGCCGGGCCTTTGAGGAGAAGGGTTGGCCGCTCTTTGTGAACTCCCCCACCAACCAGCAGTTCCCCATCCTGCCCAACGGAGCTCTGGGGCCGCTGGAACAGAAATACTCCTTCGAGGTGTGGGAGAAGGTGGACGAGGAACACACCGCCGTCCGGTTCTGCACCTCCTGGTCCACCACCGAGGAGGATGTGGACGCGCTCATCGTGGATATTCAGCAGTTATGATCGAAGGGGCGGCCTGCGGCCGCCCTTTCTTTATGAATATTTAAGAATTTTGTTCTGTTTTTCGTAAGAAACCTCTGCTATACTATCCTCAACGCTTTGGGGGTAATACCGATGAAACGATACCTTTTCCTACTGCTGGCCCTGGTCCTGCTGCTGCCCGGGTGTGGAAAAAGGCAAGACGAGACCACCATACAGCCTTGCGAGGTGATCACCCGGGTCATGTGGTCCTGTACCACGGAGTGCTGGGAGGACGACAGGCTGTTCTGCTGGTATCTCTATGATGGAATGAAACAGCAGGGCTTCGGCGAAGAGGATGAATATTACAGCGACGAGGAGATGAACGCCCTCCTCTCCGACTTCTACGGCCTGGAGGACCTGGGCTGGTTTGATGCGGCCATTGTCCGTATGGAGGGGGTGCGAGCCTTTGAGCTGGCCGTCCTCTCGGTGCCCAGGGAGAAACAGGACACCGTTGTCAAGGCCTGGCAGGAGTATCTGTTAGACCGACAGGGTGATTTTACCGGCTATGAGCCCGAACAGGCCGCCCTGGTGGAGAACGGTACGATTCTTACCCGCGGCCAGGAGGTAGCCTTGCTCATCTGCGAAAACGTGGATGACGCCCAGAGCGCCTTTGCGCGCTGTTACGGCGACGGCGTCTTTGCCCAGGGAGTTCCAGATTTTCTCCGCCCTGAGCCGGAAAGACGCCCCGACGGGCGCTATGTCTACACAGACCCCAAAAGCGACGACATGACCCTCTTTGACAATTCCGCCATCCTGGCCGCCTGGGAGAGCGGGGATAACAGCGGCCTGTCCAAGCAGGACAAGGCGGTGCTGGACGCGGCAAGTGCGGTCTTTGACCAGTGCGTCATCCCAGGGATGACCGACTATGACAAGGAATATGCCCTGTACGCCTGGCTCACCGGGAATGTCAGCTATGACAAATCCCACTATGAAAAAAAGGGCGCGCCTCGGACCTCCTATGAGCCCTACGGCCCACTGGTTCAAGGGAAAGGCGTCTGCCTGGGCTACGCTACAGCCTTTCAGCTGCTAATGGACATGGCGGACATCGAGTGCATCACCGTCACCGGGGCAGCTTTCATGAACCGAGGGAACCACGCCTGGAACATGGTGCGCCTCAATGGCGAGTGGTATTGCGTGGACCCCACCTGGGACCTGAACCCCGGAATTGTGACCCGGGACGGGGAAACCTTCGTTCAGTACGAGTTCTTCAACGTCACCAGCGATTGGCTGGCCATGACTGACCACCAGTGGGACTACGACAACACCCCCGAGGCCACGGCGGAGGATTACGGGCGGGGGTAGAAAAAATCCACCGGCAAAACCGGTGGATTTTTTCGTGGGTTTTTCCCGTTTCTGGTGTATCATAAGTCAGAGAGATAGAAAGGGGGCGGCCGCATGGGCGAGAGTGAAATCATCCAGCTGATCCGGGACCGGGATCACCGGGGCATGGACCAGCTGCTGCTCCACTTCGGGCCGCTGATGCGGTATGTGATTGCCCCCATCCTATCCGACGGGCGGGACCGGGAGGAGTGCCTGTCCGAGGCGGCCATGCGGGCCTGGGACAACATCCAGCAGTTCGACCCCGTCCGGGGCAGCTGGAAGGGCTGGCTCACCGTCCTCACCCGGAACACGGCGCTGAACCGTGCCCGGGGCCGGCGGGATACGCCGGGGGAGCTGACAGAGAACATTCCCTCCCCCGCCCCCACTCCGGAGGAGGCGCTGCTGCGCCAGGAGCGGCTGGCCGAGCTGTACCGGGCACTGAGCGCCCTTTCCGATCGAGATCGGGCGCTGATCTACCGAAAATACTTCTACATGCAGTCCACTGACCAGATCGCCCGGGAGCTGGGCACCACCCCCCGGGCGGTGGAGGGCAGGCTGTACCGGCTGAAAAAGCAATTGAGAGCGCGGTTGGGAGGTGACAGCCATGGATGACCACCGGTTGGATTTTAAACAGCAGCCCGACCCGGAGCTGGAGGACCTGCTGGCCGAGGGGCTGTCCGCCCCTCCGGAGGACGTCCTCCGGGAGGTCACCCCCTGGCGCCGGGCCATGAAGCGCATCCTCATCGGGCTGGTGCTGGGGACCATCACCTGGAACAACTGGAACCTGAACTTTATCCTGCCCGCCGCCGGCTTTCTCCTGATTTTGCTGGGCCTGCGGGTCCTGCGGCAGGAAAACGCCTTCTTCCGCCTGTGGTGGTACTCCCTTCTGGTCCAGGCCGGGCTGTACGCCTTTCAGCTGATCCACTGGGCCGCCCCGGGCTGGCGGGAATTTGACCAGACCGCCCCGGGCCGGGCCGTCATCGGGGTGGGCCTGGCGCTGGAGTTCCTCCAGTTCTTCTGCCTCTGGCAGGGCCTGCGGAGGGTGCGGCGCAAGGCCGGACTGTCCCCCGGGGCGGGCAGCGGGCTGGCTCTGCTGATTTTTTACTGCTTCATCTTCTTCCTGGGCCTCTTCGGGCTGTCCCAGATCGGCTGGATCTCCTTTGCCGTCATGCTCATCATCTACGTCTGCATCATCCGGGGGCTGTTCAAGCTGTCCCGGGAGCTGGACGAGGCGGGCTACGGGATTCAGCCCGCCCCGGTGCGCATCCCCGACCTGCCTCTGGCCCTGGGGCTGGCGGGGGCGGTGCTGGCCGGTATCGCGGCCGTCAGCCTGACCTGTTCCCCCCTGCCCATGGACTGGCAGCCGGCGGACCCAGCGGAGCACAGCGACCTGGCGGAGGTGGAGGCCCGGCTGCTGGAGCTGGGCTTCCCGGAGGAGGTGCTCTCCGACCTGACCCGTTCGGACATCCTGTCCTGCGCCGACGCCGTCCGGGTGGAGGTGGACCGGGAGCGCCACAGCCTCACCATGAGCTGGAACGACAGCACTCCCAAGCCGCTGACTATGATCCACGCGGCGGTGGAGCTGGCGGGCGAACGGAAGAGCTGGCGCGTCTTCCACTACTTCGCCTGGGACAGCGGCACCCAGTTTTACGGCTCTGAGGCCTTCCAGCTCTGGACCCTCTACGACCACATGGAGGGAGGTTGGCGCAAGCTGGTGGACCCCGCCGGGCGGCTGCTCTATGACCGGGACGGGACCACCTACTGGTCCCCCTACCACTCCCTGGGGGTGGAGGCCTACACCACAGACAGCATGTTTTTCGGCGTTCAGAGCTACAGCGACCCCATGGCCTCCTTCTCCTTCCCCCAAAACGGGGAACACTGCCGGGGGTATGTGACCTACGAGGCGGAGGAGCTCCAGGAGGGCTGGCTCCTCAGCTCCTGGATCAACTACGTCCACCAGCAGAAGAGATTTGTCTACCCCGCCCAGACCGCCAGGGAGTGGCAGATGTCGGGGGCCTGGAACGGGGACGGACTGCCCTTCTTCCGAATCCAGACCGCGATCCAGTTCCGTCCCTATACCTGAAAAACCAGGCCCCCGGCGAAAGCCGGGGGCCTGGTTCTCTGATTATTGGTCCTTTTCCTTCATCAGCAGGTACATGACCGCCTTCTGGGCGTGGAGGCGGTTCTCCGCCTCGTCGAAGATCTCGTCCGCGTGGGCCTCAAAGACGTCGGCGGTGATCTCCTCCCCCCGGTGGGCAGGCAGACAGTGCTGCACCATACAGCCCTCGTTGGTCAGGGCCATCAGCTCGGCGTTGATCTGGTAGCCCTGGAAGGCCTTCACCCGGACGGCCTTCTCCTCCTCCTGGCCCATGGAGGCCCACACGTCGGTGATCATCACGTCGGCCCCCACGGCGGCCTCCCTGGGCGTACGGAACAGGGAGAACCTGTGGGCAGGGTCGCTCCTGGCAAAGTCCAGTACCTGGGGGTCGGGGTCGTAGCCCTCAGGGCAGGCCACGGACACCTCCATCCCCGACTTCAGACCGCCCACGATGAGGGAGTTGGCCATGTTGTTGCCGTCGCCGATGTAGCACATCTTCAGCCCCTCCAGCACCGCCTTGTGCTCCCGGATGGTGAGCAGGTCGGCCAGCACCTGGCAGGGGTGGCAGAAGTCGGTCAGGCCGTTGATGACGGGGATTTCCGTGTACTGGGCCAGCCGCTCCACCTCCTCCTGGGCGAAGGTGCGGATCATGATGCCGTCGCAGTACCGGTCCAGCACCCGGGCGGTGTCCTCGATAGGCTCTCCCCTGCCGATCTGGCTCTCCTTGCCGGAGAGGAACAGGGCGTGGCCCCCCAGCTGGTACATCCCCGTCTCGAAGGAGACCCGGGTGCGGGTGGAGTTCTTCTCAAAGATCATGGCCAGGGTCTTGCCCTTGAGATAGTCCTTGTGGATGTTGTGTTTGGTCTCGTACTTCAGCTGGTCCGCCGTGTTCAGGATGGTGACAATGTCCTCCCTGGACAGGTCCAGCAGCTTTAACAGATCATTTTTCATAGGGCCCTCCTTAGAGCAGCGCTCTAAACATTCTCTTTTGCTTCCACCCCCTCCGGGGGTGGAAACAATGGCAGTCATTTTAATTGGTGAGCATGGTGCCCACGCCGGCGTCGGTGAGCAGCTCGGTCAGCAGGCAGTGGGACACCCGGCCGTCCAGAATGACGGCGGAGCCCACGCCGGAGCGGACAGCGTTGACACAGCAGTCCACCTTGTGGACCATCTCCCCGGCGATGACCCCCTCCCGCACCAGGGCAGGGACGGAGGAGAGCTGGAGCTCTGGGATGAGGGTGGCCTCATCTCCGGGTGTGCGGAACAGGCCCCGGACATCGGTGAGCAGGACCAGCTTCTCCGCCTCCATGGCCACGGCCAGCTTAGCGGCGGCGGTGTCGGCGTCCACGTTGTAGGAGGTGGGGCCGTCCGTCCCCTGGGCCACGGGGGCCACCACGGGGATGTAGCCGCTGGCCAGGGCGGAGACCACCATCGCCCCGTCCACCTTGGTGATATTCCCCACCAGGCCGTACTTCTCGTCCAGCTTCCTGGCCTGGAAGAGGGCGCCGTCCAGGCCGCACAGGCCCACGGCTTTGCCTCCCAGGCGGTTCATGGCGGCCACTAGGTCCTTGTTCACCTGGCCGCACAGCACCTGCTGCACCACCGACATGGTCTGCCCGTCAGTATAGCGCAGGCCGTCGATGAATTTGGACTCCTTGCCCAGCAGGGTGAGCATGTCGTTGATCTCCGGCGTGCCCCCGTGGACCACCACCACCCGGATGCCCACCAGGGACAGCAGGATGATGTCGGAGATGACGGTCTCGATGGTCTCGCCGTGGACCGCGCCGCTGTCGTAGCGCACCACAATGGTCTTGCCGGTGAATTTTTGAATATAGGGCAGGGCCTCAGCCAAAATCTGGGCCCGGTCCAGCTCGTTGAAGGACATAGTCGGCCTCCTCCTTACATTCTGTTATTTCCGATAATTCCCGTTGATCTGGACGTACTCGGCGGTGAGGTCGCAGCCCCAGCAGACGGCCTCCTCCTCCCCCTCGTGGAGGTCCACGTCGATGACGACCTCCTTCTGGGCCAGGATCTCTCGGGCCTTGTCCATATCCAGGGGGGCAGCCTCTCCTCTGACGCAGGCCAGCACCTCCCCCGCCTCTGAGCGGAAGTAGATATCCACATGCTCCGGCCGGAAGGGGGCCTTGGAGCAGCCCATGGCGATCATGACCCGACCCCAGTGGGGGTCGCAGGCGAACATGGAGGCCTTGATGAGGTCGGAGGAAACTACAGACCGCGCCAGCCGCTCGGCCCACTCCTCACTGCGGGCGCTGCGCACCCGGCAGGTAATCAGCTTGGTGGAGCCGGTGCCGTCGGCGGCGATGGCCCGGGCCATGTGGGTGCAGACCTCCTCCAGCGCCTGCTTGAATTTTTGGAAATCCTCGTCCTTCCACTCGATGAGGGGGTTGCCAGCCATGCCGTTGGCCAGGGCGACGCACATGTCGTTGCTGGAGGAGTCTCCGTCCACCACCACCCGGTTGAAGGTCCTGGCTGTCACCTCCCGCAGCGCCTCCTCCAGCATCTGGGGGGTGATGGCGCAGTCGGTGGTGATGAAGCACAGCATGGTACCCATGTTGGGATGGATCATGGACGACCCCTTGGCGATGGCGCCCAGGCGCACCTCCTTGCCCCCCAGCTCCAGGGACAGGGCGATCTCCTTCTTGGAGCGGTCAGTGGTCATGATGGCCTCGGCCGCCAGGCCAGACCCGCTCTCGGACAGCCCCGCCGCGATGCCAGGGAGACCCTTCTCAATGACACCGATGTTTAGGGCCTGGCCGATGACGCCGGTGGAGGCCACAGCGAAGTCCTTCGGCTCCCGGCCGGTGGCGGCTGCCGCCGCCTCACACATGGCCTGGGCGCTCTCGTGGCTCCTGGGGCAGCAGGCGTTGGCGCAGCCGCTGTTGACCACGACGCCCCAGGCGGAGCCGTTCTCCAGGTGCTCCATGGTCACGTACAGAGGGGCAGCCTTCACCCGGTTCAGGGTGTACACCGCCGCTGCCGCGCACTCCTGCTCAGACAGGATCAGGGCCACATCCGGCTTCTCCGGACCCTTGCCCTTGACGCCGCAGAAGGCGGCGTTGGCCTTGAAGCCGGCGGCGGCGCACACGCCGCCGGTGATCTCTTTCAACATAATGTCCCCTCCTCTATCTTCTCGCCGCCGCGAATTCCTCGATCAGGGCGATCTGCTTCTCCACGCTCTCCCTGGCCGGGCCGCCGTAGACCTTCCGGCCATTGACGCAGGTCCTCAAAGCCAGGGCGTCGTACACATCGGAATCGAACAGCTTACAGATGGACCGGAAATCCCGAAGGGTGAGGGTGTCCAGGGTGTCGCCGGTGCGGATGCACTGGTTGACCAGCCGACCCACGATCATATAGGCCTCCCGGAAGGGCAGCCCCTTCTTCACCAGGTAGTCGGCGCAGTCGGTGGCGTTGATAAAGCCGCCGGCGGCCGCCCTGGCCATGTCCCGGGGCCGGACGGTGAGGGTGTCTACCATGGCGGCAAACACCGGCAGGCACAGCCCCACAGTGTCAATTGCGTCGAACAGGGCCTCCTTGTCCTCCTGCATGTCCTTGTTGTAGGCCAGGGGGAGGGCCTTCATCACGGTGAGCAGGGTGACCAGATCGCCGTACACTCGGCCCGTCTTGCCCCGGACCAGCTCGGCCACGTCAGGGTTCTTCTTCTGGGGCATGATGGAGGAGCCGGTGGAGTAGGCGTCGTCCAGGTCCACGTATTTGAACTCCCAGGAGCACCACAGGATGATCTCCTCGGAGAACCGGGACAGGTGCATCATCAGGATGGACAGGGCGCTTAAAAGCTCGATGGCGTAATCCCGGTCGGAGACAGAGTCCATGGAGTTGTCGGTGGGCTTCTTGAAGCCCAGGGAGGCGGCGGTCTGGAACCGGTCCACCGGGTAGGTGGAGGTGGCCAGGGCGCCCGCCCCCAGGGGGCACTCGTCCAGCCGCTCCAGGCAGTCCTCCAGACGGGTGACGTCCCGCTTGAACATGTTGGCATAGGCCATCATATAGTGGGCGAAGGTGGTGGGCTGGGCCCGCTGGAGGTGGGTGTAGCCGGGCATGACGGTATCCAGGTTGGCCTTGGCCTTCTTCACCAGCACGTTCTCCAGATCCAGCACCTGGCCAATGAGGACGGGGATCTCCTCCTTCACATATAGCCTGGTATCCACCGCCACCTGGTCGTTCCGGGATCGGGCGGTGTGCAGACGCTTGCCGGCCTCCCCCACCCTCTGGGTGAGCATGGCCTCGATGTTCATGTGGATGTCCTCGTCATCCAGGGAAAACTCCACTTCGCCGGCTTCGATATCGGCTAAGATGGCCTTCAGGCCATCCACGATGGTCTCCGCCTCGTGGGCCTCGATGATGCCCGTCTTGCCCAGCATCCGGGCGTGGGCGATGGAGCCGGCGATGTCCTGCTGATACAGCCGGGCGTCAAACTCAATGGAGGAGTTGAAATAGTTTACCAGGGTGTCGGTTTCCTTCTGAAACCGTCCGGCCCAGAGTTTCATAGAACGTTCCTCTTTTCCTTACAGTTTTCCTTGTTCTCTCAATGCCTGGACCTTGTCGGGCAGACCCCAAAGGTTGATAAAGCCCTGGGAGTCCTTCTGGTCGTAATCGCTCTCCTCGAAGGTCACCAGGTCCTCGGAGTACAGGGTCTCGGGGGAGGTGACGGAGGCGGTGATGATGTTGCCCTTATAGAGCTTCAGCTTCACGGTGCCGGTGACGTGCTTCTGGGTGTCCACGGCGAAGGCGGTGAGGGCCTCCCGCAGGGGGGTGAACCACTTGCCGTTGTACACCAGGTCGGCGAAGTCCACCGCCAGCTTGGACTTCATGTGCTTGGTGTCCTTGTCCAGGGTGATCATCTCCAGCACCTCGTGGGCCCGGTAGAGGATGGTGCCGCCCGGGGTCTCATACACCCCCCGGTCCTTCATACCGACGAGGCGGTTCTCCACGATATCCAGCAGACCGACACCGTTGTCCCCGCCCAGCTTGTTCAGCTTGCGGATGATATCGCTGGCCTTCATCTTCTCCCCGTCAATGGCCACCGGCCAGCCCTTCTCAAAGTCCAGGGTGACGTAGGTGGGGGCGTCGGGGGCCTGGAAGGGGGACACGCTCATCTCCAGAAAGCCGGGCTTGTCGTACTGGGGCTCGTTGGCCGGGTCCTCCAGGTCCAGGCCCTCGTGGGACAGGTGCCACAGGTTCTTGTCCTTGGAGTAGTTGGTCTCCCGGGAAATCTTCAGGGGGACGTTGTGGGCCTCGGCGTAGTCGATTTCCTCGTCCCGGCCCTTGATGGACCACTCCCGCCAGGGGGCGATGATCTTCATCTCCGGGGCGAAGCGCTTGATGGCCAGCTCGAAACGGACCTGGTCGTTGCCCTTGCCGGTACAGCCGTGGCAGATGGCGTCGGCCCCCTCCTTTTTGGCGATCTCCACCAGCCGCCGGGCGATGATGGGCCGGGCGAAGGCGGTACCCAGCAGGTAGTCCTCATACTTGGCCCCCATCATCATGGAGGGGACAACCACCTCGTCCACCATCTCGTCGGTGAGGTCCTCGATGTACAGCTTGGACGCCCCGGTTTTGATGGCCTTCTCCTCCAGGCCATCCAGTTCGGTGCCCTGGCCCACGTCGCCAGAGACGGCGATGATCTCAGGGTCATTGTAGTTTTCCTTCAGCCAGGGGATGATGATGGATGTATCCAGACCGCCGGAGTAAGCCAGCACTACTTTTTTAATCTCTGCCATGATGATTTACCCTCCAAATTTCCAGCGCAGACGGCCAGCCGCCTCCTGCGCCCTGTTATGCAGATAAGTCTATCACGCTTTCCATCGGAATGCAAGGAGTTTTTTGCATGAGTATACATTATCCGCCGGGTCTTTTCCATATATTTTCACCAAAAATGTATATTGTGCGGAATAATACGGTTTTTTATTCATTTCCTTTCCGGGCGGGCAGCCCGTCCTTTGGCGGCGGAATTTTTCTCTGGAAATTAAAAATTTCTCTAGCCGCGGCACAGATAATATGGTATAATGCTGTTGCTTATGTTCGCCTGCAGCGGCAACACCCCCGACCGCGGGCCAAATCATCAAGACTATTTCAGAAAGGGACGACTAACTATGGACGACATGCAGAGCTGTCTGGAAATTCTGCGGGAAAATGATGTGGACGTGGATACCGCAGTGGATCGGCTCATGGGACACGACGAACTGTATCTGGAGTTTATCAAGCGTCTGCCGGAGGAGTTGAATCTGGCAGCCATCCGAGAAGCTCTGAACCAGCAGGACGCGGAGTCTTTTCACTTTTACCTCCATGGCCTAAAGGGCTTTGCCATCAATCTGGGCATCACAGAAATCGCTGACGCCGCCCAGGCTGGCCTGACCGAATTCCGGGCCACTCAATTCCGCAACACCACCAAGTTGGAGGGTCTGTTGGACGAGATCGAGGCCTCCGGCGAAAAGTTCTCCTCCGCCCTTGCTGAGATCGCAGAGATTGAGCATGCTGCCGAAGAAGATGAAACAACAACGTAAGGGGAGGGTAAGCCATGCGCAATACTCTGCTAATTATTGACGATTCCGAGCTGGATCGCGCAATATTCAACGAAATTTTCAAAAAAGATTACCGTGTTCTCCGGGCCGCTACCGCCGCGGAGGGCATCGATCAGGTGCGCAAAAACGTGCTCACCCTCGCCGTAGTCGTGCTGGATATCTGCCTGCAGCGGGGCGCCAGCGGCTTCGCGATCATGGAGCGCATTCACAAGCTGGAGGGCTGCGCGCACCTCCCCGTCATCCTCCTCACCGCTGAGCCGGAGCCCAGTGGGTCTACAAGGGCGTGGAGATGGGCGCCGCCGACTTCCTGGTCAAGCCCCTGGCACCCATAGCCACCCAGAACCGCATGAAGGCCATCATCGAGCAGCACTGGGGCAATGAGGAGGAGCAGGATGCCGACGCCCCTCCGGGGAAGATCTCCCTGCAGCAGGCGGAGATCCTCACCCAGCGCTGGCAGCGGAAATTTTTGAGCTTCTGCCACAACCACGACATCACCTTTGCCAGCTACATCCAGCGGCTGCGCATCATTACCAGCGCCCTGGCCAACGCCTACTGCGAGCTGTTCCCCGAATCCGGCCTGCTCCCCTACGACGCCAAGCTCATCAGCATGGCCGCCGGCTTTACCGAGGTGGGCCAGTTGGGTCTGCCCGATGATATTATCTGGGGCGGCCCCGACCAGCCCGAGCCGACACGGACCCAGTTTTTCCAGCACACCAAGCTGGGCGGCGAATTTTTCAAGGACGGCCCCAAGGAGTGGGAGCCGCTGCTGACCTACTGCTCCGAGGTCGCCACCTACCACCACACCAACTACGACGGCACCGGCTTCCCCACCAGTCTGGCCCGGGACGCCCTCCCCCTGTCCGCCCAGCTGGTGCATACCGCCATGGTGTGCAGCGATCTGGCCGACAAATATGAGGGCGAGCCCGATGTGTTCAAGATGGTCTACCGGGCTCTCTCCCTCCGGGTGGGCCGCACCCTGTCCCCCAATATGCTCAAAGCGGTGGACGCCTCCCGGAAATCGCTGGAGAATATCTTCCGCACCATGCGCCATCAAAAGCGCTCCGAAGATGTGGAGGAAAAAATGCGGGTCAGAGAGGCCCTCACCGTCCGCTCCGACTCTAAAACCCAGCCCCCTAAGGACACGGACAAGCGCAACAGCCTCTTCTATATCCGTCATATGAAAAATCCGTAAACGAAAAGCCCGCCCCGAGAGGGGCGGGCTTTTCTGTGCTCCGGGAGCTGTCCCGGTCAACCGGCCTGGATGGCCTTGACGATGGCGTCGTACACGGTGTCCTGATCCGCACACATAACCAGCAGGACGGTGCCGTCCTCCAGGATCTCCAGCTTGGCGTTTTTGGCGATATCGTACTGGTCGGCCAGGTACATCTCAAAACTGGTCATCTGGCTCTCCTTGTAGGTCTGGAGGGCCTCCTTCACCGTGTCGGCCTTACCCTCGGCGGGCATGATGGCGGCGATGGCATAGGCGTTGACGTTCATCAGGGACATGCTGATGCCGAAAGCGGTCATGTCCTCGGCCTTCAGGCCCAGGAACTCCAGCAGCATGGCAGAGTCGTCGCCCTCCTTCACCTCAGTGACCACGGGGTTGTACTCCACGGCCTCGCCGCCGTTGGCGGTGATGGCGTCGGTATAGAGCTTGGTCAGCTCCTCGGGGGTCTTGGCGGCCGCCCCTCCAGACTTTCCGGAACAGCCAGCTAGAGCGGCAACCGTCATAGCCAGTGCAAGGGCAAGAGACAAAGCCTTTTTCATAAAATGTGATCCTCCGTTTTCTGATTTGATGGACCCTCTCCGGGTCCTCCACACAGTTGGACGGCGGTTTCGAAAAAAAGTTCCGTCTTTTTTAAATTTTTTCCCCACAGCCCGACGTGGGCCCTCCCTTAAAATTGAAACACCGCGCCGATCACAGCGGCGGCCGCAATGAAAGCCACCGGGTGCAGCTTTTTCAGGGGAGTATAGCGCATACACACGAACACTGCCGCGCATAGGATCACGGCGGGCCAGTGGACCGTGAAGGTATGCTCCGCAACCCCGCCAATGGTCACCAGCACCGACAGGGCCACAGACAGTCCGGCGGCGGCGATGAGGGCAGTGGAAGCAGGACGCAGGCCCCGGAACACCCCGTCTACCGTCTTGGACTGGCGGAACTTCTGCAAAAATCCGGCGATGATGATAATGACGATCACGGAGGGGGCGATCAGCCCCAGGGTGGCCAGTACGGCGCCCAACAGGCCGCCCGTATGGAAGCCCACATAGGTGGCCATGTTCACCCCCATGGGGCCGGGGGTGGACTCGGACACGGCGATCATGGTGGTCAGGTCGGCGTTGGTGAACCAGCCGGTGCGGGCCCCCATGTCCTGAAGGAAGGGGATGGTGGCCAGCCCGCCGCCCACGGCGAAGAGGCCCACCTTGGCAAACTCAAAAAACAGCCGCAGATAGATCATTTCCCCTCACCGCCTTTCTTTCTGCCGTAGAGGAGGAAGCCCACGATCCCGGCCAGCACGATGAGCACCGCCGGGGAGGTGAGGGCGTCCAGGACGGTCCCCAGAGCGCCGTAGGCCCCGGTGTCGAAGTTGGCCAGATTTCCCGTCACGGCCAGGGCCAGCACACACAGGAAAATGGTGATAGCCGCCCCGTTTTTCAGGGTGGACTTGCCCAGCTTCACCACACTGGAGGCGATGAGGGCCACCACGGCGGCGTTGATGCCCGCCAGGGCGTGCTGTACCACCGGGATGTCGGCGAAGTTGGACAGGAAGGCGGCGATGGCGGTGATGATAACCAGAGAGGGGAACACTACCCCCAGGGTGGCCAGCACGCCGCCGGGGACGCCCCTGTACTTGTATCCGATGAAGGTGGCGGTGTTGACAGCGATGATGCCCGGGGTGCACTGGCCCACGGCGAAGTAGTCGGTGAGCTCCTCGTCGGTGGCCCAGCCCTTTTTCTCCACCACCTCCCGCTGGAGGATGGGCAGCATGGCGTAGCCGCCCCCGAAGGTGCACACCCCCACCTTGGCGAAGGTGAGGAAGAGATCGAGATAGATGTTCACGGTGAGGTCCCTCGCTTATACATTGAATCTAAAGAGAATGATATCCCCGTCCTGGACCACATATTCCTTGCCCTCGGAGCGGATGAGGCCCTTCTCCCGGGCGGCGGCCATGGTGCCGCAGACCATCAGATCGTCGTAGGAGATGACCTCGGCCCGGATGAAGCCCCGCTCAAAGTCGGAGTGGATCTTGCCCGCCGCCTGGGGAGCCTTGGTGCCCCGGGTGATGGTCCAGGCCCGGCACTCGTCCTCGCCGGAGGTCAGGTATGAGATGAGCCCCAGCAGGGTGTAGCTGGCCTTCACCAGCCGGTCCAGGCCGGACTCCGCCACCCCCAGGTCGTCCAGGAACATCTGCTTCTCCTCCCCGTCCAGCTGGGCGATCTCCGCCTCCAGCTTGGCACACACGGGGATCACCTGGGCCCCCTGCTCCCTGGCCCGCTGCTCCACCTGCTTGTAGTAGTCCACGGACTGGGGGTCGGAGAAGCCGTCCTCGTCCAGGTTGGCGGCGTAGATGACGGGCTTCAGGGACAGCAGCTCACAGTCAGGGTACTCCACTCCGATATCCACCGCCTCGTAGCTCCGGGCGGACTTGCCGTCGTTGAGCCAGTCCCGCAGTCCCTCAAAGTCGGCGGCCTCCTGGAGGAACTTCTTGTCCCCCTTGGCGGCCTTTTTAGCCTTGTCGATCCGCCGCTCCACCATCTCCAGGTCGGCCATCACCAGCTCCAGGTCGATGGTGTCCATGTCCCGGACGGGGTCGGTGGACCCCTCCACATGGATCACGTTGTCGTCGTCAAAGCAGCGCACCACATGGACGATGGCGTCGGTCATGCGGATGTTGCCCAAAAATTTGTTGCCCAGGCCCTCTCCCCTGCTGGCTCCCTTCACCAGACCGGCGATGTCCACAAACTCAATCACCGCCGGGGTGGTCTTTTTGGGGTGGTACATCTCCGACAGCTTGTCCAGTCGGGCGTCGGGCACCGCCACCATGCCTACGTTGGGGTCGATGGTGCAGAAGGGGTAGTTGGCGCTCTCGGCGCCGGCGTTGGTGATGGCGTTAAACAGGGTGCTTTTGCCCACGTTGGGCAGACCCACGATACCTAATTTCATTTTTCTCTCTACCTCCTGATTTTTCAAGGGTTTCCGGCGTTTGAATGATGCCTACCACACCATTTATACACCATTTTCGCATTCTGATATGTTGAGATATATAGCCTTATGGCCATCCAGGCACTTTTGCCGCTAGGTTCACATCGGTTGCTCTCCGTGGCCTAATTCGCACTACACCCCACCACACCATTCCGATTCAAGCGCCTTGGTGCGATTCAAACTGCCTCACTGCGTTTGCCATAGAATCATCAGTCACATGAACATAGCGATCCATCGTCGTTTTAATGCTGGCATGACCGAGCAATTTCTGCAAAACCTTCGGCTGCATACCGCTCTCAATTGCCCGAGTTGCGTAGGTATGGCGAAGCGCGTGCATACAAAATCGCTTGATTCCCGCTTCATCACAAAGCTTATACAGGTGGGTATCATAGGAGCTATTCTTGTTCGGCATCCCAGTTCGGAAATTGATGAAGACCAGATCTCGCATAACAAGCTGCGATTTGACGCCCGTTCGCCGGTCGATATACTCCAGGGTTTGCGAGAGCATTGGAGATTCTTTGCGGCAGGCCCGACTTAACTCCACTTTTTGCAGTATCTCATATGCCCGGTTAGTCAAGGGAATTGTTCGATAGCTCTGTTGGGTTTTAGGTGGACCGGCACGCCAAAAGGCTTGCTTATGCCGATATTCTAAAGTCTTATTGACAGTCAAGGTCCGTTTTTCCCAATCAATAGCATCCCATGTCAGCCCAATCACTTCACCAGTACGCAATCCGGTTTCCAATATCAGCGCGTACTGAGCATAGTTATGTGACCTTTGAGCGGTTTCTAAAAACTTCCCCTGCTCCTCCACAGTAAGATACTTAATATCATCCACAGCCCGAACAGGTTTAGAGTAGCGAACTCCATTCATGGGATGTTTAATAATCAGATCGTTCATCAACGCTGATTTAAACATGGTTCCCATCGTAATATATGCTTGGCGAATTGTCGATCCAGCATAATCAGCTTCCATCCTGTTGAGAACCACCTTGCAGTGCATGGGCTTGACATTAGACAGCAGCATACCGCCAATCACAGGCTGGATATTGTGGATATACCGCTCCCGATAGTTTCTGCGGGTATTCGGTGCCAAGTCTGCGATCATGTTCTCCTGCCAAAACTCGAACCATGTGTCCACAGTCATGTCCGATGGAACAAGAATGTTATCGTGCGTATCTGCAAACCGAGCTTCTTCCAACCAGTTCCGTGCCTCTGGAAGCGTAGGAACATATTTTTCGTGGCGCTTACCATACTTGTCTACAAATCTTGCGTAATAAAAACCATCCTTCCTTTGGCAGATGCCCTTACCGCATTCTTTCCCTTTTAAGTTCTTTCCCATGAGGTGCGCTCCTTTCCTACTACGAGAAAAGAGCCAATGCAATAGCTCTATTTTATCATAATAGTCCATATATCTCAATAGGAACTGTCGTTAGATCACAATTTTTTTGCTGATGAACTCTTCAAATTCCTTCCGCTTGACCAGCCTCTTTGTACCCACATAGAGCACAAAGGGGCAATTGGGCATACGCAAGAGACTTTCGATCTTATTTATGCCGATGTTGCTATACTCTGCCGCCTCTTTGATCGTAAGTGTCATTTTCAAATGAATGGGAACCTTTTCAGCCTCTATAGCCATACTGTGGTCCTCCTCTTAGCCTTGATTTCAAGATGATTATTGAAAACGAGTAGCAGGCGGCAGTTGGCTGGACTGCTCCACGGGACTTACCCCCAGGGCTTTTACTGGTATCCCCCACAGCCTGCGACGGATTGGTTACCGCTCGGACCATGGCCAGGACAGCGTATCATGATTGAGCATGTGGGTCATCGCCCTAAGTCGCCACAACTTATTCGTGTGCAATGTGCGGCTCACCCATAACCTCCTCTCATAGATTGGGGTCATGGCCTGCTCCATCCACACGGCTTTCCTTCCTCAGGACCACATGCCTAACGTACCTGCTATCTCTATGAGGGACGAAGCCCTGTTTTTCAAGGTGCAGACGATGCCTTCCCAAAGGCTTTTACGCCTTTTCACTCCCTTCCCCGAAGATTGCAGTTGATTTTGCCCATGTAAAAATCCCAGTCCATTCTCTGGACTGGGATTTCACGTTATATTGTTCAAGAATTACTCAGGTTGCACTGAAATGCAACAAGTTATACCTTTAAACATATTTTCTTACAAAATGGGTGGAAAAGATAGCCAGATTATGATATAATAGATAATACTTTATTATCT
>JAETQY010000013.1 GCA_021770445.1 Bacillota bacterium
ACACCCACCTGCGACTGGAGTGCCTTCCCGGAGGTGGAGGTCCCCAAGGTCGAGGTCAGGCACTTTGCCCACGACGACGGGGACTCCATGTTCATCCGCAACATCTACGAAACCCGCAGAATGCAGTACACCATCTACAACGCCATCGGCAGGGAGCCCAGCGCATGGCGGGACGACAAGCCCCTGATGACCATTGCGCTGACCATCGCCCCGGCGGACGAGCCCTGGGTAAAGACGTCCTGGCCCTGGCGTGCCTCCGACCTGGAGGACCTGGTCCACAGCCGCCCCAACAGCCACTACTACGTGGAAGCCTGGGACTACTACAGCAAGGGCATCTTCCAATATACCCGCTACTGTGTCGCATCCCTGTAAACCCGAGTAATCCCCTACGCCCTCTCTGGAAACGGAGAGGGTATTTTATTCTCAAAATATCAAGCAGAGCGAAACCATGTCCGCCTAGCCGCCAACTGCACCAGTGTCTCCAAAGAGAATTGACGGCTCCCAAATGATAAGTTTTTGATAACTCTGCTCAAATGGTATGGCTATTCAACTGCGGTTAGAGTATTGTGTGTTGCTGATAAGGAGGCGGGTAAAAATGAGAAAAACTCTGGAAGACCTCTATTACGGCAACATCACACCCAACGAACAGCGGATGGTGCCTGGCTCAGAGATGGCGAAAGCGGTGGATCGTGTCGCCAGCTGCGAAAAGCAGCTCATGGAGCAGCTCGGAGAAGTTGAGCAGGCGATCCTCACAAAATTCGTTCGGTCACAGCATGAGATCAACAGCATCACAGCAACCGAAAATTTCATCCTGGGTTTCCGGCTGGGTGTCAGGCTGATAGCCGAGTGCATGGATGACAACGACGGTGATATTCGGATTGGAGGTGAATAACAAATGGCAAAGCGCAGACCGTCCGGCGACGGCATGGTGCGCAAGCGGGATGACGGCCGCTGGGAGGGGCGAATCGTGGTGGGCCACAAGAAGAACGGTGACTCCATCTTCCGCTACATCTACGCCGATACCCAGAAAGAGTTGACTGCAAAGCTCCGCCAGCACATCGACAGCTATCAGGGTGCCGACCTAACGGAACAGAGCAGGATGACGCTCTCGGAGTGGCTGGATCAGTGGCTGGAAAGTATAGTGGACACGCTGCGGCCCAACACGCTGAGGAACTACCGCAGCTACGTCGAGAATCACATCCGGCCCGGCCTGGGCGATAAACAGCTGGCCCGGCTCGCACCAAAAGACGTCCAACGATTCTATGAAAAGCTGGGCGACAGTCTGGCCAGCGGTACGGTGCGCCGCATCCACACCACGCTCCACGGCGCGCTGAAAGCGGCGCAGCAGGCTCACCTCATCGCCAGCAATCCCACCGAGCAGATTATCGCGCCCAAGTTCAGCTATGGAGCGAAACAAATCCTGACAGATGAGCAATTGGATGTGTTCATGAAGGTCATCGCAGAGGATGAAATCTGGTGTGACTTCTTCTACACCGAACTGACCACCGGCCTGCGCCGGGGTGAGATTTGCGGTCTAAAATGGATGGACTTCGATGAGATCAACGGCACTCTGAAGGTCTGCCGTACCGTCTACAGGGAAGATGGTGGTGGCCTGACTGCCGGGGATACCAAGACCAGCGCGGGCACTCGAAAAATCGTGCTGCCCTCCAGTACAGCACAGGTTCTCCGTGAGCGGAAAAGGTCTGCACTGACTGAGTGGATATTCCCCAACCCGCTGAGACCGGAGCAGCCCGCTGATCCCGGCTCAGCCTACCGTCGGCTAAAGGTCCTTCTGAAACAGGCAGGACTGCCCAGTATTCGCTTCCACGACTTGAGACACACCTTCGCGACCCATGCGCTGGCGTCAGGCGTGGATTTGAAAACCCTGTCCGGTATCCTGGGACATACCAGGGCTGCGTTTACGCTGGACACTTACACCCACACCACGGGCGATATGCAGAGGCGGGCCTCGGAAGTAGTGGGCAATTTCCTGACAGACATCTTTGGAAAGGAGTTGAGACCGTGGGAAGAAAGCGCAAAGGCGGCGAGGGCACAGTCCGACTAAGGAAAGATGGCCGCTGGGAAGGCCGGGTGGTCATTGGCTATGATGACAAGGGCCTGCCCAAGACAAAAAACGTGCTGGCCAAGACAAAAGCGGAGTGCGTGGAGAAGTTGAACGCTCTGAAAAACGCAGTAACTCCAATGACCGCTGTCAAGGTCAGGGCGGATATGCCCTTCGGTGAGTGGGTGGAGTTCTGGTACGAAAATTACAGCAAGCCAATGCTCCGCCCCAGTTCGCAACGATCCTATGAAGGATTTATCCGGCTGTATATCCGCCCCAAGCTGGGAAGCATACCTCTGAACAAGCTGACCACCAACGATCTCCAGCAGTTCTATACCTGGATGAAGAAAGACGGCCGAGATCGGAACCGGGAGTCTAAAGGTGCCGGTCTCTCCGACAATATGCTCCAGAACTGTCACAGTCTCTGCCGCAGGGTGTTGGAGAAAGCGGTGGCAGAGGGGCTGATCCCGCAGAATCCGGCGCTCGGCTGTAAGCTGACTCCAGGCCGGCGAAAAGAGATGCAGGTGCTGTCCAGAGAGGAGATGCAGCGGCTGTTGATCCAGGCCAAGGCCGAGGGTTACTATGAAGTGTTTCTGCTGGAGCTGACCACCGGACTCCGCGTGGGAGAGCTGATGGCGCTCCGGTGGGATGATTTGAATTTCAGGACCGGAGAACTGCGGATCGAGCGGCAGGTTTATCAAATCAACGGTGAATTGATAATACAGCCACCCAAGACCAAGGCGTCGATCCGAACCGTGATTCTGCCTCCGCCCGTGGTTGAGGCTCTACGGATATATAAGCAGACTGTATCCTCACGATGGATATTTCCCTCACCCAAGAAGGAGGACGCCCCGCTGGCCCCGGCCGCCGCCAGTCACCGGCTGAGCATGATTCTAACCCACTCCGAATGTAAAAAAGTGAGATTCCATGATCTGAGACACACTTTTGCCACCAACGCCCTGGAGCATGGGATGGATGTGAAAACACTGTCCACCATCATCGGTCATGTCTCCTCCGCCACCACGCTGAACGTCTACGCCCACGTCACGGACGATATGCAGAGACAGGCCGCCGCCAAAATCGACCAGGGTATTGGCAAAGTGGAGGCTCCCATAGAAATTCCCCAGGTAGAGGAAAGCCGCACTATGACGGACTTCAAGGCTCGGCGGGGCAGACATCGCTACTGGGGCAGCGGATGCCTGGGACAGCGAAAAGGCCGATGGGCTGGGCAGTACACCATAAAATGGCCAGATGGGAGGAAAGTGACCCGGAGCGTCTACGCCAGCACAGAGGAGGAATGCGAAAGACTGCTGGCGGAGATGATAACGGCGATGAAAACGGAGCTGGCCGCCGAAAAGAAGCGGCTGAGGACAGAGAATCAAGCAAGCTGAACAGTACGCAGCCCGCTGGGATACCCCGGCGGGCTAGTTTTCGCTGTCTGTGGGCAAATATGTGGTCAAGGGGTGTTCGGCTATAGTAAACGAACAGAAATAGTCACAAGTATAGCGAGTTTTGGAAAATAATTGAGGAGTTTTAGCGCAATAAATCAACTGATATTCATGGGATAGCGTATCCGATGGTAGAAACAAAGAAAAGGCCTCTCATGACAGGTCAAGGGCCGCTCCCAGCGGAGCGGCCCCAACTTTTGAAACAAAGGTAATGTGCCCTGTATTTACTTACGGCGACTACCCCGAACAAACGGCGGTTCGACCGTTTCATCAAGCAGAAGTCCATACTTCTTCGGCCGTCGGAACGCGTTACCGTGTACTTCACTTTCCCGGTAACGTCGAAGCTGTTCCAAATCAAGCTCTGCGAGGTAAATACCCTCTGGGCCGCCCGCCTGTAAAACGCAGGTGTCTCTGGAACCTTTCAGTTCCGGGAGATAGGCCACGCCGTCAAAGAGGCTGGAGCCGCCGTTGCAGTCGGGCACTGAGTCCGGGTAGCTGCAGGTGGCAATGGCCAGCATATTCTCGTAGGCCCTGGCCCGCAGCTGTGAGAGACGGTTGATTTCCATGGGGCAGGCGTTGGGCACTAGGATAAGCTCCGCACCCTTGAGCATCAGAATTCTGGCGCTCTCGGGGAACTCCCGGTCATAGCAGATCATGGCGCCAACTTTCACCTCGCCGTAGGCTGTGTCCAGCGTAGTGACATAGAAATCCTCGCCCGGCGTCAGGTCCCGCTCCACATCAAAGTCGCAGGTGTGGACTTTAGCATAGGTGATTTTCCGCTCCCCAAACCGATCAAATAAAACCATGGAATTGCGGGGGCCGCCCTCGTACTGCTCCAAGAAGGTAACGGCAATAGCCATGCCGAGCTCCTTGGCAAGTTCCCCAAAAACGCTGACAAATTCGTTGCCAGCAGAGATCGCTTCCGCTTTCCATTCCTCTACAGGACGGCCATAAATGTTGTAGCCGTTGCTCCACATCTCGGGGAACAGCGCGATATCAGCGCCCAACTCCTTCGCTTTCCGGCAGGAGGCGATGCCCTTTTCAAGATTGTCCTCCAGTGTTCCGCGGGGAGCAATTTGCAGCAGGGCGATTTTCAAAGTGGTCATAGGTGCTTGTATCCTTTCTTCTCATTGCTGCTATAAAAAGGTTTCATACGCCGCATATTCGTGGGAAAAGCGGTAACCCAGCTTTTCGGCCAGCGCGGCGCTCCATGCATTGTGCGCGTCCCAGCTGGGGTACAAATTTCTCTTGAGACATTCCAAAATCAGCTTGGCCCCGCAGACCGTCGCAAGCCCTTCTCGACGATGATCTTCCCGGGTGTCGATCTCCACCTCGATCCCGGAACGGTAGGTGGAGTAGGAGGACGCTCCGCTGACCGGAACGCCGTCCTTCAGAATCAGAACGCCCAAGCCAAGGTCGGCATACTGCTCAAAGCTCTCATATTGCGACACAAGGTCTTTGCACCAACTCGTCTGCCCGCAATAGGAGTACCAGAGCTGATCGATCATCGTCAGCCGGTACTCCTTAGGCAGACCTCTTACCAGGCTTTCCAGCTTCGGCAGGTCAAAGCCCTCTGTCTCCTTTTTGAACGCATAGCGGGTCACCCGCCGACAATTTTCTCCGTAGCAGGCTTCGATTACCCTGCTCCACGACTCATCTTGCGGAACAAGAATCAGAAAATCCCGCTTGCAGACAGTTCTTTTTAACGCAAGGAGAAATTTCGTATCCGCCTGACCCGCCAAAAAGCCGAAATCACCCAGCAGCGCAATGGCAGCTGTTGGGCTTTTCGTGTCGTTGGCGCAGACACGGCCCATGACCTTTTGCAGACACGACCAGATGATCGTTTCTTCCCAACCGGCAAACAAATTTTCAATTGCCGGCGTCACTTCCAAGGCGATTTCCATGTTTCTTCCTCCCAAAAGAATCCCCCTGTATTACCTGCTCAGGAGCCAGGCGATGCCGGCGGCTGTGCGCTCCGCCGCGTGGTTATAGTGATTGCCGGGATTCAACTGAAATACGGTATCGATCCCCGCGGCCCGATAGAAAGCGTAAATCTCCTCTGTGTCCCGCCGGACGCTCTTTAGGATTGGATTGCGGGTCTTACTCTCCTTGTCCCCCAGCGAGAAGTATGCGCAGTCCGGCGGCCGTTTTGGCTCGTGCGTGAGGACGTAGTCCTTCCATCCGGAGAACCACAGGGAGCCGGATATGCTGCCCACACGGGAAAAGATATCCGTCTGATAGATGGCGTACAGGGCAAACAGCCCACCCAGAGAGTAGCCGACGATTCCCTGCCACACCGGAGTGCCGATCAAGCCTTTCTCTGCCCTTGGCAGAATCTCTTCCACCAACAGACACAGGTATTTGTCCGCTCCTCCGGAGAACGGTTCCCCGCTCTTAAACGCTGCCGGACTGTCCCAAGGCGCCATGTCGCGGTTCCAGTCCGTACTGCCAATCGCGATCAAGGTAAACGGCGGACAGCCGGCGGCTTGTACCGCTTGAAACACCTGCTGACCCTCGTCGGCGTAGGTGTTGAGATAGATCACGGGTGCGTCAGGTTCGGCGCTGGGAAAGACGGATACGCTTTTCCCACCTATTCTAAATTCATACATAGCTTCACCTGCTCCTGTTCAATGCGTTGCTGCCCTTATTGTATCGAAACGAGGGAACTTTCGCAAGGCGGTACGCTGATTTTTTAGAGTCAGGTTAATAGACAACTCCCAATTCGCTTTCGTGTCCCTATTGCCTATAGACCAATTGAAACGCAAGTGTTTAGACCCTACCAGGAACACAAAGTCGAATTGGGACATAGACAAAAGGATATCTTCGTGCTAAGATTGACGGTAGTCCAAATATTTTCCGTATCTGGTGGTGAAAGCAATGACAGAAGTAGTAGCGGCCCTGATTTGGTATCAGAACAGATTCATGATTTGCCAGCGTCCGGCCCACAAGGCCCGGGGACTCCTCTGGGAGTTTGTGGGCGGCAAGGTGGAGCCGGGGGAGACAAAGGAGCAGGCGCTCATCCGGGAGTGCCGGGAGGAACTGGCCGTTACCCTGAGCGTTGGGAACGTATTTATGGATGTGATTCATGGGTACCCGGACTTGACGGTCCACCTGACACTGTTCAACGCCGCGATTTCAGAGGGAACGCCTCAGATGCTGGAGCACAACGACATCCGCTGGATCACTGTGGATGAGATCGACCAATTCTTACTGATCGCTCCGCCAACCATGTGCCGGGGAGAGTGGGTGCCGAACCAGCAGCTCATCGATAACTCCCGCATCTTTGCTCAGTGCTGTCGAGACCTGTCCGTGCGCCTGGGCATCCGCTTCGCCGACGCCGGGGCCTGGGACATCTCCCTGGCCTATGACGGCGTACACTTCACTGAGCAGGGCCATCGGGCCTTCGCCGCCGGACTTTTGGAGGTACTCAAATGAAACGAATTGTGCCTGTACTATTCGCCCTTTTGCTGCTGACCGGATGCGGCGGAGGCGAAAACGAAGCCTCCTACCGGCAGATCAGCCAGGAGGAGGCCAAGGAGATGATGGATACCCAGGAGGTCATCATTCTGGATGTGCGGGAGCAGGAGGAATATGACAGCGGCCACATTCCCGACGCCGTTCTGCTGCCGGTGGGGACCATTGACGAGGACACCGCCGCCGCAGTTATCCCTGAGAAAGATTCCACAGTCCTGGTGTACTGCCGCAGCGGGAACCGCAGCAAGACGGCCTCCGCCGCCCTGGCGGAGTTGGGATACACCGAGATCTATGAATTCGGCGGCATCAAAACCTGGCCCTACGAAACGGAGTCGTAGAGCTGTTTCAGGAACACATAATGATTATCTGCGGACAGCTCCCCATGAAACCGATAACCCAATTGATCGAAGGCCCGGAGCTGTTCCGGGTCTTCGATTTTATGTTCAGCCATCCAGCGCACCATCTGACCCCGGGCCATCTTGCACTGGGTGCCTTTTTCTATAACCTTACCGTCCCTCCACTCGCCGAAGGTGCAGGTAAGAAAGCGGACGTTCCCGGGCAGATGGGGCTCCACCGCCTTGCTGTATTCCTTGGAGGCCAGGTTGAGCACAAAATCTGTCTCGGAGGCTAGTTGCCGGGCCAGACGGTCGCCCCAGAACTGGTACAGATCCCGGCAGCCGCCCACGGCCAGCTTGGCCTGCATCTCTAGCCGGTAGGGGGTCACGCCATCGAAGGGGCGCAGCAGTCCGTAAAACCCGGAGAGGATGCGCAGGTGCTCCCGGAGGTAGTCCAGGTGGGCCGTCTCCATCACACCGGGGGCCATGTAGCGGTACTGGATGCCCTCGTAGGCGATAATAGCCGGGGTGAGATTACAGCGCAGATCCATGTGCTCCAGCCGCTCCACATTTAACTTGGCGATGGCATCGTTGCACTTCCAGAGTTTCTGCAGTTCCTTGGGAGACATAGCCTGCAGGACGGTCTTCAGCCGCTCAGTTTGCTCCAAAAACTGGGGTAGGCTGTCCACGGCAAAGCTGTCCGTATCCACGATCATTTTCTTCGCCGGGGCGATGATAATGCGCATGGGAAAGTCCTCCTAAATGATGACACCCTCGCAGTGGTCGATCTCGTGCTGGATGATTTGGGCTGTCCAGCCGGTGAAGGTCTTGAAACGGGTCTGAAACTGCTCATTCTGGTACTGCACCTTGATGGACTGCCAGCGTTTGGCCTTCCGGGTGCCGGCGAGGGAGAGACAGCCCTCCTCAGCCTCGTAGGGCTGGGATTTTTTGATGATCTCCGGGTTAAACATGACCATGTACCTGCCCTCGTTGTCAAAGACGATGATCCGCTTGTTGACGCCAATCATGTTGGCCGCCATGCCCACGCAGCCGGCTTTGTGGGCAGTTAGAGTGTCCAGCAGATCCTGAGCGACGAATAAATCGTCAGGTGTGGCGGGCTCCGCCTTTTGAGCGAGAAAGGCTTCGTCCTTCATAATATCTCGAATCATGATCTGTACCTCCGGCAAGAAAAAATGCTATTCTTCGGCTACTTATCTCCGCCAATTTGCGAGGGGATAGCTTCCGTTTTTGGCTTTATAGTCTGCCAAAAGCTGTTTCTCCTGTGCTTCCGCATCCTCGCATTCCTCATATGCCAGCAGCAGCAAGCCGGCGTCCTCGATCTGCCAGATCGCCCGACCGCCTCTGTGGTTCGCGGCGTGATCCCATCCGTAATTCATGTACTGCTTTAAACGCTGACGCAAACCGTTCTTTCCGTTCGCCTTCCCGATGTAAAGAATCTCCTGATCCGCGCAAGCCATGTATTTTCTGGAAAGCTTCTCCGCCGGGTAGAGCTTCGCGGAACGATGATACGGATTCTCTGTAAAACGAATCATCATCCCTTCCGGTCGAAGTACCCGGTAAACACCGGGCATCTCCGGGACACAGCCGCACCCACAGTTATAGAGTGTTTGAAGGGTGGTAGCCGGAGCCGCGGCAGGGCAGAGCAGCCGCAACCGGCGAAACAATCGAAGCATAATTCCGTCCGCTATGCTCTGAGCGATAAGTGTTCCCTCACAAAAATGGTCTCTGCGAAAGTGCCAGGCGATGCAGGCCAATACACATAAATAAGGCTGTGTCTCCAGCCACGCAGGGTCAGCGTCCGCAACGCTCCGCTTTTCAAGCTGCCATCTTTGAAGGACCTCTTGATAGTTTGAGATGACCAGCCCGTTCTCGTAGGCCCCGTCCATAAAGCCCATCAAATCCCGGAACAGTTCTTCCTGCCCTGGGTTGGAAGCATATACTGAGTAATTGTGACACCATGTTTTCTTTTCCTGAGAGCTTTCAATTTGCTCCAGCAGAGTAATTGCCCAGTTCAAAAACAAGTGTCCCGTCATAGAAGAAACCTCCCTGTTTCCGCTCATTCAAGGGGAAATGAGTTACTTTGTCCCTTCTTGCTTTCCACCATAATACTTTTTAGGAAAATACTCTTTTCCAAACTGCCATAAGTATTTGTCAATCTCTTTCAGAGAAAACTGTTCTAAGCCATAATAGGCTCGGAACGTCATCAGAATTTCTTTGAATCTTTTGTAATTCTTTAATTCTTCCGTGCGGAAACTGGTAAAGCAGTCAGTGTCACGGAAGTAACGAAGAACCTCATCTACGTAGCTGTCATAAATCGGGTATGCATTGGGCCTGTGGTGGCTGCAGTATTTGCTGGCAAAGGAATAAAAGTTTTTTGTCTTCCCATTGAGCTCTACGATTCTGATATCATCAACAAGGGACTCGTCGCCCGCTTTCAAACGCATATCAATATCCAGCGCCTTGATATGCTCAGCCACAGGGTAAACGGAGAAGATATTGGTGCTGTAAAACTGATTCAGCGCAGTTACCTTGAGGAGAATGTCCGCAATATCTTTATTCTCCGGCGCCAGCTCAAAAAACAAGCGATTCAGCGCACACTCCTGCTCTCTGTAAGAATCTAACTTCTCCCAAGTTCCCTGATAATGAACGACCTCACGGATACTGGGGACCGGAATATTGGCCTGTGGTTGCTTTGCTGTTCCGTGCTTTTCATTTTGATACATATGGTTCTTGGGGACTTCAGGAGGTTCTTCATTCGAATAGAGGAATTTTCGGAATCGGCGCAGATGTGACATGTAACTGCTAATATTAGAAGCGGTGTTACCCTTATAGTTTGCATTTAAAGCAGCCTGTAGGCGAGCAAGCGCTTCTGTCTCAAAATTCTCAGATCGAAGCATTGCCCAAAAATCCAGGGAGGGATCGTGGCGCAGCAAATAAAACGTATCTGATCGGGCCGTTTGGACTGTAAGCGGAGACAGCTTCTGCGTCTGTAAGTATTCCGTGTATCGATCCCGGATCTCTTCAAAGGACAAGCCCTCCATTTGATTCAACACCATATTGCCCACCCTTTTTTTAAATTTGCAAAGAAGTATGTTCCGGACTTGGGGGCAGCAAGATACTGCTCCTGAAACTCCGGAAAAACTTTCGTATCTAATATGGTGATCTTACATTCGTGCTGCATAGTGCTTTCCTCCACATCTCTGAAAAGAGTCAACTGCTTTCTTCGGCATTTTCCAGAACAGTTAATTCCGTGAAATCATTCCTTGAATGAATATAGCTGCGTCTTAAGTAGTCTAAACCTCCATCAACACTACAGCAGCCACACTTGCAGGTGACAAAATTGTGTCTGTGTGTGGATTCAATAATATCCCCGCACAAATTGCATTGTATGGCGTTCTTGATAATCTTCTGCATTGTTACCACCCCAACCCATAGTACACCTATATCACCACAAAAACAAGTAAAGGCTACTCTTTTCCTCGCTGCGCCTCAGATTTTCGGAACCCTATGTTGTGTCTTCCAGAAAATCTAATATTTGATTGAGAAGAATAAAGCTGTGTGGTAAAATAGGTATGGAAACTCAGAGAAAGAGAAGGTGATCCCATGCCTTTTACCATCGTCCGTCAGGACATCACGAAAATGGCCGTTGACGCCATCGTCAACGCCGCCAACACCGAGCTGCAGATGGGCGGCGGGGTCTGCGGCGCCATCTTCCGGGCGGCGGGTGCGAGGGAGCTCCAGGCGGCCTGCGACAAAGTGGCTCCGATCCAGACAGGAGAAGCGGCCATTACCCCCGGCTTCGGGCTGCCGGCCAAGTATGTGATCCACGCCGCCGGGCCGGTGTACAGTTTTATGCGCAGAAGGCAGTGCCGGGAGCAACTCCGCTCGGCCTACATAGAATCCCTGAAGCTGGCATTGGAGAACGGCTGCGAGAGCATCGCTTTTCCGCTCATCTCCAGCGGTATCTACGGCTACCCCAAGGACGAGGCCCTGGAGGTGGCCCGGTCGTCCATCGAGGAGTTCCTGCGGAATCACGACATGGAGATCTATCTGGCGGTCTTTGACAAGTCCTCCTTCCAGATCAGCAAAGCCCTGTTGGGGAAGGTGGGCAGCTATATCGACCAGCACTATGTGGATGCCCACCAGGTCGGCAGGCGGAAGCTCCTGGATGTGGAAAAAGATGCGCTATATCAGGCGGAAACGTCAAATCTGAGCGCTTTTCTGCCCCCTGCGGCGGCGCCTATGGCCATGCCCGCCCAAGGCTTGGACGATTTGACGGAACACCTGGACGAGCCCTTTTCGGACACCCTTCTGAAACTGATCGACAGGAAGGGGAAAACCGATGTGGAGGTCTACAAAAGGGCAAACATGGACCGCAAGCTCTTCTCCAAGATCCGCACCGGCAAGGGTTATACCCCCAAAAAGCCCACTATTCTGGCCCTGGCCATCGCGCTGGAGCTGACCCTCCCCGAGACGGACGACCTGCTGGAGCGGGCGGGCTACGCTTTGTCCCACGCCAGCAAGTTCGACGTGATCGTGGAGTACTTCATCGTGAACCGGAAATACGATATCTTTGAGATCAACGAGGTGTTGTTCACCTACGACCAGCCGCTGCTGGGCGCATGATTTTGTCGCTTTGCAAGCGACCTCACGGCCTCCTGTATGAGCTAAAATAAAGCCATCAAAACAATAGGAGGTCATTCCCTATGAAAAAGAATTTGACGGAACTGGTATTCATCCTGGACAAGAGTGGCTCCATGGCGGGACTGGAGCACGATACCATCGGCGGGTTCAACTCCATGCTCCGCAAGCAAAAGGCCCTGGATGGGGAGTGCCGGATCACCACGGTGCTGTTCGACAACTGTTACCAACTGCTCCATGACCGCATCGACATCCGGGCGGTCAGCCCCATGACGGAGAAGGAGTATCAGGTAGGCGGCTCCACCGCCCTGCTGGACGCCATCGGGCGGACTGTCCAAAAGCTGGCCGGCGTCCAGAAGAACACGGCAGAGGAGTACCGGGCCGAGAACGTGATGTTCGTCATCATCACCGACGGGGAGGAGAATGCCAGCCGGGAGTATTCCCCTCAGAAGGTCAAGGCCATGATCCAGGAGGAGCGGGAGAAGTACGGCTGGGAGTTTGTGTTCTTGGGAGCCAACATCGATGCCGTGGAGACGGCGGGCCGGTTCGGGATCGCCCCCGACCGGGCGGTGGATTATGTGCCCGACAGTACGGGGACGGAGCTGAACTTCCAAGCGATGTCCGAGACAGTGGCCTGCTTCCGGGCGACCGGTGCTGTTCCCGCCGCGCCCATGGAGGCCATCCGCAGGGATATGAAAAGAAGGGGGTGGCGCAGATGATCGGGGCTATCATTGGAGATATCGTGGGTTCGGTCTACGAGTGGAACAACATCAAGACCAAGGAATTTCCGTTCTTCCAGGACAAGTGCTTTTTCACGGACGATACGGTGATGACCGTTGCCGTGGCCGAGGGACTGATGAACGGCGGGACGAAGAACGACTTCATCGACGCCATGAAAAAATACGGCAGGATGTACCCAAGCGCCGGCTACGGCGGACGTTTTGGAAGCTGGCTCTTTTCGGAGGATAGGAAACCTTACCACTCCTGGGGCAACGGCTCCGCCATGCGGACCGCTGCGGTGGGCTGGTACTTTGACAGCCTGGAGGAGACCAGAAAGATGGCCGCATTGGCGGCGGGGGTGACCCACGACCACCCGGAGGGGATCAAGGGGGCCGAGAGTACGGCGGCGGCTATTTTCCTGGCCCGGACCGGGCACGGCAAGGCGGAGATCAAAGAGTATGTGGAGCGGGAGTTTGGCTATGACCTGAGCCGCACCCTGGACGAGATCCGGCCCGGCTACCGATTCAACGAGAACTGTCAGGACACCGTCCCCCAGGCCATCATCGCCTTCCTGGAGAGCACGGATTTTGAGGACGCCATTCGCAGCGCCATCTCCCTGGGCGGGGACAGCGATACCCTAGCCGCCATCACCGGCAGTGTCGCCGAGGCCGCCTACGGTGTGCCGCAGGAACTGAAAGACAAGGCGTGGAAGTACCTGGACGAGCCTTTGCGTTCGGTACTGCGCCGCTGGGAAAAAGGAGTGTGATGAAACTATGACCTTTATCTGCTATCCCAAATGTACCACCTGCCAGAAGGCCCGAAAGTGGCTGGACGAAAACCAGATTGCGTATGCGTTCCGGGACATCAAAATGGAGCACCCGACCTATGACGAGCTGGCAGAGTGGCACAAGCGCAGCGGTCTGCCGCTGAAGAAATTTTTCAACACCAGCGGACTGCTGTATAAGTCCATGGGGTTGAAGGACAAGCTGCCCGGCATGAGCGAGGAGGAGATGCTGCGCCTTCTCGCCACGGACGGAATGCTGGTCAAACGTCCGCTGTTGATCGGGGACGATTTTGTCCTTGTGGGCTTCAAGGAGACCGAGTGGGCGAGCCGTCTGAAAACCAAATAGGATACTGAGAAAGCGGGCAAAAAAACTGCCTCGCTATAGACAAAGAATACGGGATCGGCTGTGCGGCCGGTCCCGTATTTTCTGTCTTGGGCACTCAGGGGTGCTTTAGCCAGTCCACATATTCCTCCAAGGTAATGATGTCCCGATCACATTTCTTTTTCATCTCTCTGGCCTGCTCGCTCCAGGCGTAGAAATCGGTATCGGAGATGCGCCCGGCCCTGATCCAGGCAAAGCGCCGCTTGTACTCCTTGCGATAGGCCTTGAACACCGGGTCGTCGGATTGCTTCTTTGTCCACCGCCGGAAGGCACCTGCCTCCCGGCAGGTCTGCTGTCCCCGAGGAACCGGACGCTCGCAGTACTCCGCGCTGACCCGACCGGTCTGAGGAAACCAGCGTCCGCAGTTCTTGCAGCGCCGCACAGTGACGTCTCGTTCCACGCAGCTGCGCAGAGAGTAGTCGATCATGTCCTTGATGCTACCGGAGTACAGCACCGGCGAGCACCGCCCCGGCTCCACCGGCTCAAAACTGAGAGGGATGGGGTGGAAGGCAAACAGCTCCGGGTCCTTCGGCGCGTCGTACAGATAGTTCTGGGACGCCTGCTGCTGGGGGTCGCGCCCCGCACTGTCCACATCCAGGACCAGCTCGAAGAACCGCCGGATCTGTTTCTGGTACAGGGGTAGCTGTTCCGGGAGACGCCGCAGCTCCTCCAGCATCTGCCGGTCCTCCTCGCTTCCCCGGTCGCCGAAAACACCCATCCTGGTCATGCGGTCATACCAGCGCGTGTACAAAAGCTGAAGATAAATGTGCCGGCTTCCCAGACCGCCCAACTCCATCATGGCGTTCGTCCCGGCCTGACGGTCATCCTCTGTGATTAGGCGATTCCAGTCCTCAGCAATCCGCCGAAGTGTGGGCGTAAGTTCCTCACAGTTCATCTCCAGGAAGGAGAGCAGGCTCTCCAGAAACGGAAGCTCACGGGACACAGACGGCAGGCCCTGCATTCCCGCCGCGTCATATTGAAAGAACTCCCGTTTCTCCGAGAAATACATTTTGGCGTACCACATACTCGTCTCCTCCAAAATAGACAATCGTAAAAATATGTTAAAATAGACTTGACAAGAGGCAAGGAACGTGTTAGCATAAGTCCATGCGCGGACTGTCTAGTTGCTGTTACAATAAGTCTAACATTGGAGAAGCGGTTTGTCAATGGGAAAATTCAGCCGCCCTCTGTGCACCTCGACAACTGAATACCCATCACCAGAGATGATACTCGCCGGGGAAGTGACGCCGGGACGCTGAGATTAGCCGAGCGCGCCAAGGTCGAAGAAAACGCCGTGGAGGTCAAACAAGGCCACAGGGCAGGAACGGGTATGGTGCATGGCCTGTCAAAATCATAAGACAGTCAACGCAAAAGAAAGGCCGCTGAACTGCTGCAACAGTTCAACGGCCCGCCGCGTTTCGGAAAACACAGCTTGATCTGGTTACAGTCTAACAGAGTGGCCTCCGAAACGCAAGAAAATTTTTCAGGAGGTTGAATATGAAAACGTCAGTCTGTAAAAGTTACGACGAACTGCCGCTGTTCCTCAACGCAAATCTGGTGTCGCAGGTGCTGGGAGTGTCTATCTCTACCGCCTACGAGTTGATGAACGAACCCGGATTCCCGGTGCTGCGTGTGGGCAGCCGCATGGTAGTACCGAAAGAAAAGTTTGTGGAGTGGGTGGATGCGCAAACTGGAGGTGCCACATGAGGAAACAGAGTTGGATCAAACGAGATCCGATCAAGAACTACTTCCCTCTGCCAAACGAAATCTACTCCCTGGGTCTGTCCTCCACCGCCATCGCCGCCTACGGCTATCTGCTCTATCGAGAGGACCGGAAGACGTATGAGTGCCTGGCCAGCTACCGGATGATCGGGGAGGCCATTGGGAAGAGTGTGACGACGGTACGGAAGTATGTGGCCGAGTTGGAGGAGCGCGGTCTCATCACCACGGAGCGCACCTCGATCATAACCAAGGATGGGCGCAAGTGGAACGGATGCCTGCGGTATCACATCCTGCCCATCCGGTCGGCGATAAAGCAGTTCAACGAGCGTCAGCTCGGGGCGGCGGAGCTGGGCTGGGCGCGGCAGAAGGCGCAGGCCAAGCTGTCACGGCGATGTGCAACACAGAAGCCGTCTTTGTTGCCAAGTCGACCCACAGCACCCACGGCAGTATGAAACGGCGTGTCGAGGCGGTGCGCCCGGTGTGTAAAGCAGCTGACCTCAACAACTCGCCGGGCGGCCAGAAGAACCAGGGGGTCGATTTTTTTGCAGGTTAAAGGCGTGGCGCCTTGCGCCGCCCCGCCGGGTCACACCGTCCCGCAACGCGGGTCGGATGGACGAAATAACACACTTTAGGCCGGTTTTCACAACCTTTTGAAAAAGCGGTGTGGCTCCTTATTTTAAGGGTTGGCCCCTTTTTTGGCTCCTGAAGTCCGGCTATTCCCTGCGGTTGAGCCAAAATTGATGGCTCAGATTTGGTTCCTTGGGGCAAAAAATACGATTTTGGAGGGGAAATTATGTCAGAAGAAAAAACCCGCATCCACACCAGAATCAATGCGGATACCGAGCGAAAAATCACGGCAGCGATGCCGCTGGCAAACTGTCGCAGCCAGAACGAGTTCGTGCAGAAGGCGCTCAATTTTTATTGTGACTACCTGACAGCCGGCGATTGTACGTCCGTGCTGCCGCCAATCTACCTGTCCGCGCTCAAGGCCACCATCAAAGCTACAGAGGAACGCATCTCCCGCCTGATGTTCAAGCAGTCGGTGGAGATGGACATGATGATGAATGTGCTGGCGGCGGGGATGGAGATCAGCGAGGACACACTGCAGGATCTCCGGGGACACTGCGTCCAGAATGTGAAGAAGACCAACGGCAGTGTCACCCTGGAAAAGGCCGTGGAGTTCCAGCGAGGCGGATGATCTGAGCGGCAGCTTATGAGCAGGCATATCAAATCCTGTCACGCTAAGACAAAGATAAAACCACACGGGAAAAGTTCTCAAAAAAGTTTCCGATTAGGGGTAGCTATTGCGGCGGAGTTAGGGTATTGTGTGTTGCTGATAAGGAGGTAGTGGACATGAGAAAAACTCTGGAGGATCTCTACTACGGCAACATTATACCCAACGAACAGCGGATGACCCCTGGCTCAGAGATGGAGAAAGCGATAGCTCGTGTTACCAGCTGCGAAAAGCAGCTCATGGAACAACTCGGGGAAGCTGAGCAAGAGACTCTTACAAAACTCATCCGGTCACAGCATGAGATCAACAGTATCACAGCAACCGAAAATTTCATCCTGGGCTTCCGCCTGGGTGTCAGGATCATGGCAGAGTGCATGGATGACAATGACGGTGATATTCAAACGGGAGGTGAATGACAAATGGCAAAGCGCAGACCGTCCGGCGACGGCATGGTGCGCAAACGGGATGACGGCCGCTGGGAAGGGCGTATTGTAATAGGGCACAAGGAAAGCGGTCAGCCTATCTTCCGTTACGCACTGGCCAAGACGCAGAAGGAGCTGCTGGACAAGCTCCACCGGGACATGGAGCTCTATCAGGACGTGGAGCTCACCGAGGACAGCCGCATGACGCTGGGCCAGTGGCTGGACCGCTGGATGGAGGACTACGCCGCGGACACTCTGCGGCCCAACACCCTGCGCAGCTATGAGCAGTACATCCGCTGCTACATCAAGCCCTATCTGGGAGACAAGGTAGTCTCCCGCGTTACCTCGCAGGACGTTCAGAAGCTGTACACCAGGCTGAAACGGGAGGGCCGGGTTCACGACCACCCGGAGCACGGGCATGAGCTGTCCGATACCATGGTGCGCCGTATCCATGCCATGCTTCACCGCTGTCTGCGGGATGCCGAGGCGGCCCACGTCATTCCACGCAACCCAGCCGCCAGAGCCGCACTGCCAAAGGCCAATCCCAGGCCCCGGCAAATTCTGACGCGGGAGCAGGTGCAGGCCTTCCTGGCGGCGGTGGACGGCAACGAGGTCTGGCGGGACTTCTTCTACACGGAGCTGACCACCGGCCTGCGCCGGGGTGAGATCTGCGGACTCATGTGGCAGGACTTCGACGAGCGCACCGGGACGCTGAAGATCGTCCGCTCGGTGAACACGCCCAAGGCCGGGCTGCTGGAGATCGGCGAGACCAAGACTGACCGAGGAAGACGCACCATCCGCCTCCCGCCCAGCACCGTCCAGCGGCTGAAGGAGCGGAAGAAGCACGCCGTTAGTCAGTGGATCTTCCCGGAGCCGCTGGCGCCGGAGAAGCCGGTCCGTCCCAGCGCCGCCTACTACTGGATGAAACGCATTCTAAAGGAGGCCAGCCTGCCGGACATCACTCTCCACGGACTGCGTCACACATTTGCCACCCATGCGCTGGCCAGCGGGGTGGACGCCAAGACACTGGCCGGCATCCTGGGTCACACCAACGCCAGCTTCACTCTGGACACCTATACCCACGTGACGCCGGATATGCAGAGAGCCGCCAGCGGTATCGTGGGCGGCTTCCTGGAGAATCTTCTGGGAAAGGAGCTGAGACCGTGGCAAACAGGCGAAAGAGCGGCACCGGCACCGTAAGGCAGCGGAAGGATGGCCGATGGGAGGGGCGGACGGTGGTCGGTTACGATGAGAAGGGCCTGCCCAAGACGAAAAATGTCCTGGCCAAGACCAAGCGGGAGTGCCAGGAGAAGCTGAAGAAGTTGCTGGAGACGGTGAGCGGCTCCAAATCAGAGAAGGTCAGTCCGGAGATGACCTTCGGGGAGTGGCTGGACTTCTGGTATCAGAACTACACCAAGCCCAGGCTGCGCCCCACCACCCAGGCCTGCTACGAGGGGCGCATCTATCAGCACATCATCCCGGAGCTGGGGAAGCTCCCCCTGAACCAGCTGAGTCAGAAAGACCTCCAGCAGTTCTATACCCGTTTGAAAAAGAGCGGGCGGCTCATTCGCACAGAGCAGTTCGGCGCGGGACTGTCCGACAGTATGGTGCGGGGCTGTCACGTCACCTGCCGGGCGGCGCTGGAAAAGGCGGTGCAGGAGGGATTGATGCGGAGCAACCCTACCGCCGGCTGTAAACTGCCGCCCAAGCGGGGGCGGGAGATGCAGGTGCTGGGTCGGGAGGAGCTCCAGCGCTTTCTCCTCCAGGCTCAGGCCGAGGGATACTTCGAGCTGTTCCTGTTGGACCTGTGTACTGGCCTGCGGCGCGGGGAGCTGCTGGCCCTCCAGTGGGGCGACCTGGACTTTGATACCGGGACGCTGACAGTAGAAAAGCAGGTCTACGAGGTCAAGGGCCAGCTTCAAGTGAGTGTCCCCAAGACCAGAGCGTCCATCCGTAAACTGGTGCTGCCACCGGGGGTGGTGGAGGTGCTGCGGGAGTATCGGAGAAGTGTGGACTCCCGCTGGATGTTCCCCTCGCCCGTCAAGGAGGACGCTCCGCTCTCTCCCGGTGTGGCCCGCCGGCGGCTCCAGCGTATTCTGGAACGGGCAGGGTGCAGACACATCAGATTCCACGATATGAGACACGTTTTTGCCACCCTGTCCCTGGAGAACGGAATGGACGTAAAAACCCTCTCCACCATGCTGGGCCATGTGTCGGCGGCGACCACCTTGGACATCTACACCCATGTCACCGACGATATGCAGACGGAGGCGGCGGCCAGGATCGACCGCGGGCTGGGCAATGAGGTAGAGGAGGACACAGCGCCGTCGGGGGAACCACTGATGACCGACTTCCGGCCAGTGGCCGGCCGGATTCGGAGGTCCGGCACCGGGTGCATCACCGAAATCAACGACCACTTGTTTGAGGGACGCTACTCTCCCACCTGGCCAGACGGCAAGCGCTGTGCCAAAAATGTCTACGCCCAGACGAGGGCCGAGTGTGAGGAGAAGCTGGAGACCCTGATCCGTGAGATGCAGACGGAGCGGAAGCTGCTCCTGGATCAGATGCGTGGGATCGCCCCGCCGAAAAAACTCACCAAGAAGCAGAAACAGATCTGGGAGTACATGAAGTTCCACCCCAGGGAGACCAACCTGAGCGCCATCGCCAGAGGGGCTGGGGTAAACCGGCACACGGCGGCGAAGCACTATGGGCTGATCCGGGAGATGGTGGGGTGCGGATAGGCAGAAAGGATGAGGGGCCGATACCGTGTGCGGTACCGGCCTCCCGATTTTATTTGCATTCCCGTTTCATGGCAAAGTATCCAATGAGCACCATCCACACATAGGCGCAGGTCTTGGGGATCATCAGCATCCCAATCATGGGCACGGCGTCCGCCCACAGCACCACCGGGATGTAGAAGCCAAAGCTCAGCACAATGGTCAGCCACATCCAACGGAACGCCCTGTTCCTGTGCTCTCTTGCGTTGCGGTAGAACAGTACGATAATCAGAAGGCCCAGCAGGGCGAAGGGGATATTGCGGTAAATGCCCCAGGAAAGGGGCGCTTCGGCACTGAGCCACCGGTTCTGGGGCATCATGCACAGTGCAATCCGCACGCCGGCCAGGATGTACACAGTAGCGGTCAGGCCGCCCCGACCGCTGATCTGATACCTCTGCCGCCAGACGTAGTAGAGCAGCACATAGAAGATTGTCATGGTCACCGAGGTAATCCACTTGCCAAGGCCCAGAGGGACAGTGTAGTTCTCCAGGCCGGTGGTACACAGGGCAATAGCCCGGGGAACCAGATGGAAAGCGTCTCCCGCTCACAGCACCGCCGCCATCCACCCGAACAGGAGGAACTGACGCTCCCCCTTGCTTCCTCGGATCATCAGAATTCCGACGGTGATGACCGTGATCAGATAGACAACGTCAAACAGGGTTTCTGCAACTGCCTGCATCTTTTATTCTTTATGAGTGGGATTTTAATGGAGGGCCCTGCGGACGATCTCCAGTACGGCGGCGGGATCATGGTCCTGCCGTAGCAGGGCGGGCAGCATCAGGGAAAACAGGCCATCCACAAATCTTTATGACGTAAACTGTTCCGTAAAGGCGTCGGTCCGAACCTTGGTATCCTGCTTTAAGATGAAATGCAGTTCGTCTATAATATACCTCCAGGCCTGCTGCATTCTCCGTTTCCCATACCTCAATATGAACAACGTTCAACATAGGGATGTATCTCCGTATTGTCAAACGTATTTTTTAGAAATGGAGGAGAGGAATCATGCTTTCATAGGGCAGGTCCATCTGATTTTAACACGCTATAGACAAAGAAATAAGAGAAACAGGAAAACGCGTTTGAATCAGAGTCATTACTGCTTAAAGCTGTTTTGTCTTTCCTGTGAACTTTAAATGTAGACAAGACTATAGTGGAGTATTTCTAATAAAATGGATTAAATGGTACTGTAACCATTTTCTCCGCATGATATGGGCATTTGATGGCAAAAAATGTGTAAATTAGCTTGACACGGTTTAGTAACACTCCGGCATCCAAACATTTTTCCCGGCTTCAGTGAGGTCATGAACGCAATTGATAAGCACCGCATTTCTCCCAAAAACTGTTTGATTGGTATTGGATTCAGTAGGGACCAAGGTGGAAACCAAACTATAGATAGTGTCAAGAGGCTATCCCAAAGTTTGTGTAAACTTTCAATGTGGAGTACCATATTGGAGGTTTTAGAAATGGCCAGAAAGAAACGTACACCAAAGGAAACGTCCGTTGAGAGAAGATATGAAAACTGCTGCTGAAAAGGGAGTCGAGTCCCAATAACTTTTATTAAATTTTGCGTCACACAATGCAAAAAGCCCTTGAAATCATGCGATTCCAAGGGCCTTTGGTCCGAGTGGGGAGACTCGAACTCCCGGCATCTTGCTCCCAAAGCAAGCGCGCTACCAACTGCGCTACACCCGGTTATGGAATTTTTAACTGTGGTCAAACATGTGGTCAACGCCGGTTTTTGACCAGTTACCAGCGAGGAAGAAACTGCTGTTGTCCCGTGTGTCCCAAGGGTTTCCGGACTTTCCGGGTGCTGCGGCCCGAACCCAGGCCTCCTGCTCCCAAAGCAGGCGCGCTACCAACTGCTCAACGCTCCGTCATTCAATTTTGCTAGCAGACCTAACACAGACCCTCTGCCAGCCGTATGGTCTTTGCCAACCCGTGTGAGTTATCTAGAACACATCTCCAGGTAATGGGCACAGACCCCAAGCTCTTACCCCTCTCAACAGTAATAGTATAATATATTCCAAAAACAATTGCAAGCATTCCTTAGGCCTTGATCAATATTTTCACGTTCCAACCTCACAGTAATCCATTACCTACTGCTATCTGATTCCAGAAAACAGGCAGCGGCGCCGCTACTGAAGCACGCCGCTGTCTGTTAAGCATTTTTACTGGTACTCAAAGAACACAATGGTGCTGTCCACAGAGATAAGACCGTCTCCCTCCTGGCCCACTGAAACACTGACGCTATCCAGCATACAGCGGTAGGCACTGTCGTGGAGCCGCTGGAGGATCTCCCTGGCCGCAGCGTAGCTGCCAGCGGTGTAGCTCAGGGAAATGCTTCGGCGCACGATAGGCTCTTCCGTGTCCACCGTGCCGAAGGACAGGCTGTAATCCTCCGCTCCGTTCAGAATAGTGTGAAGCTCCATCATCACCGGTTGGAGGTTATCATAGGGGGCCAGACCCAGCGGCTCCTCCGGCTGGGAAAAGATCTCCTCCAGCTCCCGCTCCATGCGCCGCTTTTCCTCCAGGCGCAGCTGGACGGCCTCCAGCTCCAGCTGGCAGACCTCCGCCTCGCCCAGAGCGCTATCCCGCTGGGCAGTGACGGGCATATAGAACAGCATGACATAGCCGCTGACCCCGACCAGCAGGGCCAGCACCCCCAACAGGACCCACTCTCGGACCGTCAATTTCCGTCTCATCCCCCGTCCGCCTCCTTTTGCAGATAGATCAAGATACTGGTCTGGACCAGCGCCCCGGCGCTCTCAGTGGTGGCGGCTGTGTTCACCACGGTGCCCGAGACCATAGGGGAGCTCTCCAGAACACGGACGATCTGTGCCGTCTGGGCCAGGGTTGCCCCGGAAAACTGCACCTGGGCGGTGTCGCCGCTGATAGACACGCTGTCCAGCCGGGCGGTGCCGGCGGAAGCCTGGTCCAGCAGGTCCAGCACCTGGAGGCGGTCGATGAGGGCCCGCTCCTCCTCGGTGGCGGAATACCGGCTGTACCGCTCCCGGACCTCGCCGTAATCCGACAGCTGCTCCTTGGCGCTGTCCAACTGATCCTGCACCGCGGCCAGGGCCTGCTGGGCCTCCCGGTTCTCCGCCCACAGGTCGTACACCAGCAGCTTGGACAGCCCCAGCAGACAGGTGAGGGCAAACAGCACATATAGCGCCACAGTGGCGGGCTTGGTGGTGCGGTCGGGCTTATAAAACAGGTTCATGGACGTCTTGGTGGGATAGGCCGACTTTCTGTTCATCTCATTTCCCTCCCATGGCCGCACCGGCGGCAAAGACGCCCGCCGCCGCCCGCTCACCTGCACCGGGCAACAGCCGGCCGGGCGGCAGCAGGGGCAGGCCCACCGTATCCTCAATGGCCTTGCGCAGGCAGGGCAGGGCGGCCCCGCCACCCACCAGGTAGACCCCATCCAGGCTGCTGGAGCGGTAAGTAAACTGGTAGAAATTGATCACCTTCAAGATCTCCACCGCGATCCGGTCACACACTTCCGCCACGCCCTGATCGGCCTGCACATCCTGATAATTGCTCATCTTGTAGGTGTTGGCCAGGAAGGCGTCCACCCCCAGGCTGTCGGCCACCGCCAGGTCCATATTCCGGCCGCCCAGGGCGATCTGCCGGGTAGCCTGGACCCGGTCCCGCCAGACCACGGTGATGCGGGTGCTCTGGTGGCCCAGGTCCACAAAGCAGAACTCCTCCGTCCCCTCTCTGCGCCCCTTCACCAGGCTGATGAGGGCCATCTCCTGGGGAAGAACGGTTTTGAGCCGGATGCCCGCCCGGGAGAACATCCGGGCATACTCCGCCAGCGTCTGCTTGGAGGCGGCCGCCGCCATCATAGGCACCCCCTGCTCCTCGCTCTCCCCCTCGCCGGTGGAGCACAGGGCGTAGTCGCAGAAATACTGGTCGGGCACCCCCTGGATGAAGTCGGTGAACTCATAAGGCAGGTTCATCATCAGCTGCTGGGTGGTCATTTTGGGCATGGTCACCAGCCGGCAAATCACCTGGCTGGGGGGCAGCACCAGCGACGCCGGAGCGCCGGGCAGGGACAGCTCCTTTTTCGTCTGCCGCAAAAACTGGACGAAGGCATGGGGCAGGACAATGCCGCCGTTTCCGTCCACCATGTTCTCAGGCAGACGGACCTCCTCCACCCGGAGCGCCTCCCCCCGGAGGACCGCCACCTTCATACTGCTGCTTCCAATGTCGAAGCCCAGCTGTGTTCTCGCCATAGTTTCCTTCCTCTCTGTGTATTGCCCGGGGGCCGCCGAGGGCGGCGGCCCCTACAAACCGCGTCAAAACAGACTGAAATACCACTGGATGACCGGGTCCCCAAAATATACCGTCAGGGCGGCGCCCGCCGCCAAAAATGGCCCGAAGGGCACCGCCGTCCCCTGCCGTCCCCCCGCCAGAGCTGCCCAGACCAGCCCCGTCAGGCAGCCGGCCAGCAGAGCCAGCAGAAGCTGGGCCCAGCTCAGGTACAGGGCCAGCACGAAGAGCAGCTTGATGTCCCCGCCGCCCATGACCTCCCGGCCCGTGACCTTCTCGGCCAGCAGCACCAGCGCCAGCAGGGCCAGCGGGACAAGGCAGGCCTTGAAAACGTCAAAAACCGCGCTGAGGTCCTCTCTCAGGACCAAAAACCACACCAGACGGTTGGCCGCCAGGGCCAGCAGGAGCGGGTCGGGGATGATCCGCCTGGCCCCGTCGGTGAGGGATAGGCACAGCAACAGCGCCCACCAGATCAGCCACTGGCCCAGCTCCGGGCTCAGCCCGAAGCGCACTCCCGCACATACAAAGCCAGCCGCCCCCGCCAGCTCGGAGACCAGGCAGTCCGCCGGGATGGGTTCCCCGCAGTATCTGCACCTTCCCCGGCGGAAGAGCCAGCTGAACACCGGGACCAGGTCCCCGGCCCCCAGCACATGGCCGCAGGCGGCGCATTTCGACCGGCCTGCGAACATCCGCTCCCCCGCCGCCCAGCGGGAGACGGCGCAGTCGGCAAAGCTGGCCCATACCACGCCCATGACCCCCAGCCAGAAGCAGAGGTAAATTGTCAAAATCGTCTCTTCCATCGTCCCTCCATCGTCCCCCGCAGGAACAAGGCTTCCCCTTTAGGGGAAGCTGTCGAGCGAAGCGAGACTGATGAGGCGTTTCGCCGCAGGCGAAACATACGAAGTATCCGAAGGCTGTACGGAAACGGCCTCATCCGTCATTTGCTTCGCAAATGCCACCTTCTCCTAAAGGGGAAGGCTTTTTCCGTCCCGCAGACGCCCTCCAAGAAGCGCAGGCCCCCGCGCCCCTTGGAGGACGCCCGCTTTCGCGGGCTGTCCAGTTTTCTACGCTATTCGTTAGGTGCATCAGTCAATTGGGCATCTCCCCAAACTTTGCTTGGACCTTTCCTGTAGCAGAGACTTTGATAAAAATACCCTTGCCGGCATTATCACCGGACTTTCCGTAATCAAAGCCAGTGGCGCCATTGGTCTGCGCAGTTCCTGTAAGTGTACCCTGTCCCTCTTTGATAACATAGTAAGCGCTTCCGCCATCGGTTCCGATACCAGACTCTGGCGCAGGATTACTAGTTGCTGCCTTAGTAGCAGAGAGGTACTCCACCGTAGCAGCGCCGATGGCGGCGCGCAGGTTCGCATCATCGGCGGCCTTCTTGGCATTGTCCAGAGAGCCGGTCACCATGGGAATGGACACCACCACCAAAATAGCGATGATGGCGACGACGATCAACATCTCGACGAGGGTAAAGCCGCCGTTTTTGCTGAGCTTGGCGTTCAGCTTTTCTTTGAGTTTTTTCATTTCATAACATCCTTTCTTTTAACGTTTTTATATTCGGGATAACCGCCTGTGCATGAGCGGAAAACCGTAAAAACTGTCCCCCTTTCCTTTGCATCTGGAATGTATATATTCAGAGCACATATCAAGGCTCGGAATACCTAACCAATACCGCCGTACATGCTGAACATAGGCAGATAGACCGCCATAAGGATAAACACGACGAAGATGGCCAGAACGATGATGATGGCGGGCTCCAGGAGGGAGAGGGCCCGCTTGGTGCGCACCTCCACCTCGTTGTCGTAATACTCGGCCAGCACCCGGAGGGTGGATTCCATGGACCCGGTGGCCTCGCCCACGGCGGTCATCTGCACCAGCATGGCGGGCAGCTCCTTGGCGTAGCGCATACACTCCCCCAGGGGCCGGCCGCCCTCCACGCCGGGCAGGGTGTCCAGCACCTCCCCGGACATACACCGGTTGGTCATGGTCCGCCCGGAGACCTCGATGGCCTGGAGAATGGGCATCCCGGCGGTGAGGAGGGTGGACATGGTGTGGGCAAACTGGCTGGCCCCGGACATGCGGACGATGCCGCCTAAAATGGGGAGGTTGAGCTGGGCCCGGGCCAACACCACCCCGCCCTTCTCCGTGGCGCCGTAGAGGCGGACCAGGAGGACGGCCAGGGCGATGAGGCCAATCAGCGTCAGGGTGTGCTTCTGGAAAAAGTTGGACATGGCGATCAGGGCCACCGTCACCCAGGGCAGCTCGATGTCCATGCTCTCAAACAGCCCGGTAAAGGTGGGCACGGCGTAGCCCATGATAATGGCCACCACGATCACCGCCACCACGATGACGAAGGCGGGGTAGGTCAGGGCGGACACCACGCTGTCCCGGGTCTTGCTCATGCGGTTGAAGTAGTCGGCCAGCCGGTTGAAGGAGGAGAGCAGGTCGCCCGACTCCTCCCCCGCCCGCACCGTCTCCCGGAAGGTGACAGGCAGCTTCCCTCCGCCCCGCTGCTCCAGGCTGTAGCTCAGCGGCCAGCCGTTGGACACGTCCTCCGACACCTGCCGCAGCAGCTGCTCCAATGCCTTGTCCCCGCACTGTCCGGCCACCAGGTCCACCGTCTGCACCAGGGGCAGGCCGGCCTTTAGGATGATGGCGAACTGCCGGCAGGTCAGGGCCAGGCTCTTGGCGCCGATCTTCCGGAACCGGGCCAGGGGGTCCCGAGTGACCACCCGGGGCACCTCCTTCAGGGAGAGCACCACCTCGCAGTTCTGCCTGATCTGGGCCACGGCGTCATTTTGGCTCACCGCCTCCACGATTCCCGTCACCCGCTCCCCGCTGGCGTAGGCCCCCTCGTACTTATATGTGGGCATAAATCGTCTCCTTTTCCGTTACAGCGGCCGCTTGAAGCCAGGGGCCCGCAGACCGTTGGCCGGCGGGGGCGTCCCCTGGGACTGGTCCCGGAGGGCGGAGCGGTAGGTCTCCTCGGTGATGGTCCCGGCGGAGCGCAGGTTTTGCAGGCAGCGGTCCATAAGGATGTTGCCCACCGCCCCGGTGGTCTGAATGGCGTTGATGATCTGGGGGGTCTTGCCCTCCCGGATCAGGTTGCGGATGGCCCCGTCGGTCTTCATCACCTCGCAGGCCAGCACCCGGCCGCCCCCCACTCTGGGCAGGAGCTGCTGGGACAGGACCGCCTTCAAGGTCATGGAGAGCTGGAGGCGTATCTGCTGCTGCCGGGCCGCCGGGAACACGTCCACAATGCGGTCGATGGAGTCGGCGGCTGAGTTGGTGTGCACCGTGCCGAACACCAGATGGCCCGTCTCGGCGGCGGTGAGGGCGGTCTCGATGGTCTCCAGGTCCCGCATCTCGCCCACTAAGATGACGTCCGGGTCCTCCCGGAGGGCGGAGCGCAGGCCGGCGGCAAAGGACTGGGTGTCCTTACCCACCTCCCGCTGGTTGATCACGCACCGGTCCGGGGTATAGACGTACTCGATGGGGTCCTCCAGGGTGAGGATGTGCTTGCATTCCTTCCGATTGATCCGCTCCAGGATGGCCGCCAGAGTGGTGGACTTGCCCGAGCCGGTCTCACCGGTGATGAGCACTAGGCCCTGGCTGTAGCCGGGGAACTCCGCCGCCGCGGCGGGCAGGCCCAGCTCGCTCAGCTCAGGGATGTGGTCCTTCAACAGCCGGATGGCCGCCGACCACGCCCGCTGCTGCTGGAACAGATTCAACCGGCACCGCACCCCGGCGATGGTCATGGCCAGATCGACCTCCCCCGCCGCCCGGGCCCTGTTGAAGTCCGCCCCGGCCAGCTCCCGGGCAAAGTCCTCGCACTGCTGGGCCGTGAGCACCCCGCCGTCCATCTCCCGGATTTCTCCGTCCACACGGTACCGAGGGGTCAGCCCCCGTACCAGGTGGATGTCGGAGGCCCCGTCCAAGGCGGCCTTCGCCACCAGCTCTTCTACTGTCATGCTATCCTTCCTTCCTATGCCCGGCTATACGTCGCCCAGGACCCGCTGGACCTCCTCCACGGAGGTCACCCCGTCCAGGATCAGCCGGCGGCAGTTGGCCATAATGGGTTGAAAGTTGGCCCCCTCTACCGCCCGCTCCAGCTCCTTCAGGGAGCGGGCATGGATGGCCCGGCGCATATCGGAGGTGACCTCCAATATCTCAAAGGCCCCCGTCCGGCCCCGGTAACCGGTGCCAAAGCACTCCCCACAGCCCTCACCCCGGTAGAAGGTGTAGTCCCCCGGCTCCATGCCCAGGGCGGCCAGCTCCTCCGGCGGAGGAGTATAGGGCTTCTTACAGTGGGGACACAGCCGCCGCACCAGCCGCTGGGATACGATGCCCTTCACCGCTCCGGCGATGAGGTAGGACTCCACCCCGATGTCCAGCAGGCGGTCCACCGAGGATACTGCGTTGTTGGTATGTACCGTGGAGAGCACCAGGTGGCCCGTCATGGCCGCCCGCATGGCGATCTCCGCCGTCTCCCCGTCTCGGATCTCGCCCACGGCGATGATATCCGGGTCCTGGCGCAGCACCGAGCGCAGGGCGCTGGCAAAGGTGAGGCCGGTCTTTTCGTTCACCTGCACCTGGCACACGCCGTCGATGTGGTACTCCACCGGGTCCTCCAGAGAGACCAGATTGACCTCCTCACTCTTCAGCCGGTCGATGATGGCGTAGAGGGTGGAGGTCTTGCCCGAGCCGGTGGGGCCCACCATGAGGATGACCCCCTCGGTGGTGTGGTCCACTAGATCCCGCAGCCGCTCCCGGTTCTCCCCCTCCAGGCCGATACCCTCCAACGTGGCCAGCTCCGGGGTCTTGCGCAGCAGGCGGATGACCACCTTCTCCCCGTATATGGTGGGTAGGGTGGAGATTCGCAGGTCCAGCGTCTCCTGGCGGACGGTGACATTGGCCCGGCCGTCCTGGGGGAGCAGCTTCTGGGCGATGTCCATCCGGGCCATGATCTTCAAACGGGAGATGACCGCGTTTTGCAGCTTCCGGGGCACCGGGATGATGGGCCGCAGGGTGCCGTCAATGCGCATACGGATGGTCATGCTGTCCTCGCCGGGCTCCATGTGGATATCGCTGGCCCCCTCGGTACAGGCCCGGTCGATGATGGAGTTCACCAGGCGGATGGCCGGGGCGGCGTCGGCCTCGTCCTCGTCCACAGCCATGGACTGGACCAGGGCGGCGGAGTCCGCCCCGTACTGGAGCAGGTCCCGCTGCATGTCCTCAATGGCCCGCATGGCACCCTGGTTGCTGTACAGGTTCTGCACCGCCCGGTCCACCGCCGCTGAGGCGGCAATGAGGGGGATCACCCTGCGCCGGGTGACGGAGCGCACCTCCTCAATGGCCACAAAGTTCAGCGGGTCGGCCATCGCCAGGTAGACGTCGGTACGGGTCACCCGGATGGGGACCACCCCGTGTTTTTTCGCAATGCTTTTGGGCAGAATCTGGGCCATCTCGGAGGGGATGTTGTACCCGTTCAGGTCGATAAATTCCACGCCCAGCTGGCTCATCAGGGTGTCGATCAGCTGTTTCTCGGTGATGAAGCCGTGCTTTTGCAGCACCGTGCCCAGCCGCTCCCCGGTGTCCGCCTGGAGCTTCAGCGCCTCGTTCAGCTGCTCCTGGGTGATGGTCCCGCTCTTGACCAGCAGGTCGCCCAACCGGATATACTTCATACTCCTCCCCCCTTCCCCGGGTTCAGACAGCGCACTGTTACGCCCCCGTCGGGCGTTTGGGCGCTGATCGCTCCGTCTTTTGTCGCTACTGTAAGCTCAATGGTAAAATTAGGCTGAGTGTAGCTGATTTTTATATTCTTCACTTGGTAAGCTCCGTTCAGACCATAGGCCCCGGTGGACAGCAGCCGTTTCTCCTCATCCCCGACCCTTGCCACGATCTGCCCGTCTGAATTGAGGTCCAGAGCGGTGTCCGCCCCAAAGGAGTCGCTGGTGTAGGTGAAGCCGTCCGTCCCATCCTCCGCCACGTCCCGGGCATAGCGCAGGTCGTCGGAGATCGCGTCCACGGCGGTGGACAGCAGCAGCTCCACCTCCGACTGGGCCACGATGGCCCGGTAGGTGCTCATGGCCATCTGCAAGCCAGTGTTCAGCAGCAGCCCCAGCAGAATCAGGATCACCACCGCGCACAGCATCTCCACCAGGGTCAGGCCGCTCTCGCTGTTCAGCTTCTTCCTCATCAGCCCGCCCTCTTGTAGGAGTACAAGCCCGTATCGCCGTATATCTCGATGGACAGGCTCCCCTCCATGCTGTTCTCTTTATTTTGGAGCTCTACTGTCCCGGGAGTTCCTGTCCCGGACTGCATCTCCGCGGCGGTGAGGGCCTTATAGTGCTCCTTGTCCAGCTTCTGGGCGTCCCGGTCCATGTTGGTGGAGGCCATCACACAGCCGAACAGCAGCGCCACCGACAGGGAGGCGATGAGGATGGAGGCCAGCACCTCCACAAGGGTCTCTCCCCGGCTGTTATGGAGTTTCTTCATCCGCCGCCTCCTTCTTGACGATGCGGTCCAGGGTCCACCGAACAGGCTTGGTCTCATAGGAACCGCTCGCTCCGTGGCTGCTCGGGACAAGGAGCTGTTCCAGCTTGCCGTTTGGCTTCATCACAGCCTCCATGATATACTCCGAATGGGCCGTTAAGGAGGCGGTCAGGGTGAGCTCGCCCTTGGCGTCCAGCACGGCCACTACCGTGACCTCATCGGTAAGCCCGCCGTAGGTATCCGCGTCCACATCCGCCTTAAGGGTTACGGTGTGGGGGCTCGTGGGCTGGATAGTGCTCGTCCCCAGAGGCTCGTAAGAATACTCGTCGATGGGGCTCAGCTGTCTTATGGGTACCTTGAACTGACCGGCAAAGTGGATGTCCAGGTCGTTGTACAGGGGCAGGACCTGTTTCAGTCCCCACTCGATGCCGCCCTTCCGAAGCTCACCCGTCTGCTGGGTGTAGCTGTGCTTATAGTGATCCAGGACCTTTTGTTCCTTCCCTTCCGCGTCTATTTCCGTAATATAGACAGGAGTTTTCGTGTATTCGTACTTCCCCACGTACTCCACGCTTTCCAGCTCGTCACAGATCAGGGTCAGGGCTGAGGACAGGGTCAGGTACTTCTGCTGCTCCTCCCGGTTGCTCCTGATCTTGCCCGCGTTGGAGGACGCCGCCATCAGCACCGACGCCCCCACCATCATGCACACCAGCAGAAACAGCAGCGCCATCAGGATAGAGGCCCCCTGGCTGCTCTTCCATTTTTTCCACAGCGCTTTCAATGGGGCGCTCCCTCCTCTCCTGCTCAGCGTTCTCTTCCGGTTTGGGCTGTACGGTGATGACCAGCTCGTGGGTCAGGCCCTCCATCGTCAGGGTGACATTCAGCTTGACGCCCTCCGCCGGGAAGTCGGCGCCCGCGGTCCTCGTCAGCTTGATGACCGTCCCCTCAACCTTAGGTGTGAAGTCTGTAAGGGTGCTGTCCGCAAGAGTTGGCTGGGAGATCACAGGGGCATAGGCATCGAAGTCCATGGTCCAGACTGTACCGGCCTCGTCCCACTTGCCCTCCGGGAGCTCCAGAAGGTCCACTTCTATCTGGTGCAGCTCATTTTCCTTGGGATAGTCGCTCTGGGTGTAGGTATAGGTCACCTCCGCCCGCCGTCTGGTATCCTCGGTCTCCTCGCCGGTCCGGGTCAGCCTGACGCCGCTCCCGTCGATCTTCGCCGAGACCGGAGCGCTCACGCCCTCCGCCTTTAGCAGGTCCAGCGTCCCGTTGAGAGACACATCGAAGGTCTGCTCCTCCGGCCTCCTGCCCCAGGCCGTCAGCGGCACAAGCACCTTGTCGTTGGGGAAAATACTCACCGTATTGGGGCGCAGCTCTATCCTTGCGGTGACGTAGACCGTGATGGGTAGGGAATACTCCGTCCCGTTCGTCTCCTCGAAGGTGACGGTCACGGTTACAGGTGTGTCGCTGGCTTTCAGGGCCGTTACGGTCAGCTTCCCGTCCACGACTTGCGCTTTCACTACACCGTCGCCGAAGGTCGTTTCGGTGCTGGGTCCCCAGGTCCCGCTGCCGGTGGCGGTCAGTTGCTCGGTGTGGGTCCGCCAGTCCTTCCTGGTGCCATTCTCGTCGGTCCAGGCGAACATATCCAGCTCGATGGGCCGGTTACCATTGGGGCGCATGATGCCGTTGAGCTCCCACTCGCCGTAGTGGACGTTAAATACCATGCCGTCCGACACCCGGGTCTGGGTCAGCACAGTGGGGAAGGGATAGTCCATGCCTCGCAGGTCCAGACGGTCCTTGGGTGCGTAGCTAAACCGGCCCGCCATGGCCAGCCCGCCTACCTCGGAGGTCACCGGGCTGTAGGGCGCGGGCGTCTGTCCCGCGTTCAGCAGAGCATAGATCGACTGGCCGCCAATCTCCTCTTTGCCCGCAAGCTGCTGGTAGGTGACTGCCCGCTGGCCGCTCACATTGTCCGCCGTGCCGCTCAGATAGTAGTTGTTGTTGCCCAAATCTACCGTACCGGTGCCATTATCACGCCCGGTCCCGCCGATGTTGTACACCTCCTTGACCTCTCCCCCCGTGTTGGGCAGGGTCAGGTAGCTGTAGCAGCTTTTGACGGCGGCTGTGTTTTCCGCTGCGCCAAGGGGCTCCATGCCCACGCCGCCGATGAGACGGCCGGCATAGATGGATGCGTCTTGGGCAGTTACCTTGATCTCTCCGCCGGTGTAGCAGTTAGTCACGCTGGCCGTGGTGGAGCCTACCAGACCGCCCACTCGAATAGGCGACGCACTGCCGCTCTTGCTATGCTCGCAGACGATTTCAATGACTGCGGCTGCGGTACAGCCTGTCAGCTCCTTGTCGGTCATACCCACAAGACCGCCGATTGCACCGCCCATATCTGAGGGCCGAGCATATGTCGTCTCATCCCGGATAGTATATCCGGCCACGGCGCAGTTGGAAATCGTACTATTCCTGGCTACGCCCACCAAAACGCCGCCAGCGTACCAGGCATACGCATTGTTTTGCAGCGTAACACTGCCATCACCGGTGTGTTTATCCCTCGATCTTCCTCTTACCTTTACCACATCCTGCCCGGATTCAGAAAACATCACTATATCCGTCAACGTGGCATCTTGTACATACCCGAAAAGCCCCATGGTATTGATCTGATAGTTATACTCGTTTATGTCAATATTGAAATTTTTTAAGGTATAACTGCCGCCGTCATAAGTACCTCCGAACCAACCAGACACCGTCCCGGTGTCATTTCTAACGAAGCCTTGGGCAATAGGGAAAAACACGCCATTTTCATTGTCTTTCTCACCATTCTTATAGGGATCATAGGACTTTCTCTCCGCAACCCAGTCGATATCGTGGGTCTGCTTCCAGTAATAGTCTTTGTTCAAATAGGGGAAGCGTGTAACACTGTAATTTCCCAGGCCCACAGGCACGTCGGTATAAGCCGTGTCATACCAGTTGATATCCTGAAGCTGGAGGCCGCTACGCACCTGATAGGGATTCTCCTTCACCGTACCGGGGGCCTTGTCGGAAGCTCCACCAGTTATCGTCAGTCCCCCTGCGTTCTGCACCGACATAGCGTCCGCAAATTGGGGATTAACGATAAACTCCACCTGTAGAGTGCCTTGCTTCAATTTAAAAACTCCGCTATTGGGATCGAGCGGCTTACTGCTGTCCTTCCTAAACAAGCACAACCCGGATACAGTTTTTTTCGCACGGTAAATATCATCATTTTCATTCGCCGCCTTCGGGGCTTCGCGATAAGTATTCCAGCAACGGAACGTATAGCCCGTTATTAACTCAGACAGACCTTTCTCTGCCGCAGTCTCCCTCGCTTTGGAGTCCGCCTCACCTTCCTTTATGGCTTTAAGTTTTTGGGGATCATCGTTTTCATAAAATTCTCGTTCTTTATTAGGATCCAACTTATTAAAATTTTCAAAATTAAGGTATGTATTGTCGTCTCGATGGCTCCAAAGCATATACGGAGTATTACCGATATTTTCCGCCTCCAACGTGACATTCTCCGCAACATCTTTGCTGGAATAGTAGCCGTAGCCATACTCGGTGACCACCCGACCGTCGCCGTGGGCCTCGGACAGGGTGCTCTGCTTGGTAATGGTCTTTTTCTCAATGTCCACAGCCAGGGCGCTCATGTGGTAGGTGGGATTTCCGCCGCCCTCGGCGTCCACCAGCTTCTCCCAGTAGAACACCCCCATCTCTCCCAGAGGCATGGGCTCGGGCCACTGGCCATAGTGGACATACTGCCCCTCTCTGTTCTTCACGGCGGCAGGATAGGGGAATTCCTTTTCCGGGTCCGGCTTATCTCCCTGCCAGACCGTACCCATGCCCATATCGCCCGCCTTTTCCTTGGTGGCCAGGTCCGTGTACCGGGTCGAAGCAGCCTTGTCGTCCGTCCGGGAATAGTTGGCGGCGTAGGCGGAACCTCGATAGGAGAAGTTCCCCTGGTCCAGGTAAGCGGTCCCGCTCTGGCTGCCCGCCCTCACACCGCAGAAGCCGTAGGCCTCCACCTTGTCGCCGCTGGACTGTAGATCCACCGCCGCGTAGGAATTGGAGATACTGCCGTAGTTCCACCCCACAAAGCCGCAGATTCGGGCGATCGTGACGTTGCTGTCTACCTCAATGTCGATACAGCCCACCGCGTAGGAGCTGGTAATGGTACGGGAGGCGGCGTTCTCGCCCACCAGACCGCCCATATAGACGCTGGCAAAGTTGAGGCAGTTCGCGCTGAGCCGGGCAGTCTCCGCCGCGCAGTTCCGGATAATCCCCTGATTCTGCCCCACCAGGCCCCCTACATAGAGCCGCACACCGGAGGCTCCCGCCCGCAGGTTGGCCCCGGAAACGGCACAGTTGTACACCGTGCCTGCGTTGCCGCCCACCAGGGCGCCCACATACAGGTTCTCGGCGGCACTGCCCAGATAGGCCACCACCTGGTACTCCGCATCCATCTCATAGACAATGTTCCGCAGCGTACCTGTGGAGTATCCGAACAGCCCCGCATACCGGCGGCCCGTAAGGTCATCCACCTTGAACACCACGTTTTTGATGACGTTGCAGTCCCCGTCGTAGGTCCCCTCAAAGGCGTCGATCTTGCCCGTCTTGGGATCGGTCTTGCCGCTGCCGATGGGCTGCTGGACAAAAGGCCTTCCATCTAAGGGCTTTCCGTCTTCGGTCTTCTGGAGCAGGCCGTTATACCCGGTGTAGGCGGAGTAGTCCAAGTCCAGAATCTGGTGGAACACGTTCCGCCGGGTGTAATATTCCTTAAACTGGCTCAGGTCGTACAGATGCCGCGGGGTGCGGAGCTTGATCTCATCCATGGACGCGGCCAGTTGGTTGGCGCGCTCCGTCACGCTCTCCTCGGTCCAGCCGCCCTCCACGCCATCACTTGAAACAACAGGCGTCACTGTCTCGGCAAAGTGGGGGTTGTAGAAGTATTCGCCGCTCCGCGCCCCGGTGTCCTCGTCCTCGCCCTTGCCCAGGTTCAGGTCGAACTTCAAATACCGGTAGAAGCAGCTCTGCGCGTAATCGTCCTCCTCACCGATGCAGGTCACATTGTCGGGCAGGGGGATCATGTAGTAATCCGCCGTATTGCCCTCGTCGTTTGTCCACTTTGTTTCGGTCAGGTCTTTTTTAGCATATGTCTTGGCCAGGTTTTTTTCTTCTCCGTCCTTGTTCCGGTATGTGTACGTGACTGTAACAAATTCCGCATTTAAATCACTCTGCAAAAAGGCCACGGCGTAGCCGTCCGACAGGACGGTTTTTTTGTCGGACAGGCTGTTGATCAGGTCTCTGGCGTTGCCGCCGGAGACGCCCCAGGTATTGTCGCTGTACTCCTCGTAGTAGACCAGGCTGGGCTCCTTGAACTCCGCGCCCCAGTCGCCGTAGTGAGGCAGGTTCTTCAGGCCGGGGAAGCTGTAGGCGTCCAGCGTCAGGTGCTCCCGGAGGTTGTAGGGGTGGCTATCGTCCTTCTTCCACCCGAAGGCCTCACCCATTTCTCTACGAAACTCTTCTGAGGTCATCTCGGTGTAGATCGTACTCTCAATGCCCCCAACCATCTGTGATTCCTTGCCCAAAAAGTGGGTGTTGGTGAAGCTGTCACTGCTCTGATTCCCTGTCAGAAATGCAAGTGTATCCTCAATGTTCCGTTTAGGATACCGCATGGCGGAGTAGACGTTCGTTGCCGTGGTTTTCCCGGCGCCCAGGCACAGCCCAGCGGCGCTGCTCCCACCCATGATGTACCCGGCGGCGTAGCAGTTTTTCAATTCAGCGTGTCCCATTTTCAGGTCGCCGATTAAACCGGCGGCCTTCGCGCTGTCGCCCCCGGTTAAATAGCAGTCGGCGTAAGAATACTTGACCGTTACCGTACCGCCATCAAATTGGCCAACCAAGCCGCCGGCACAGCCCGTTCCACTTACCAGTGTGGCGGCCAAACTGCTGGTGATGGTGCAGTTGCCCTTTGAATATCCCACCAGGCCACCGGCGCTGTCCCCGTTGACCTGATATTGGTAGTGGTCCTCGCCGCCCACGTCGCTGCCCAGCACATCCTTCAGATCGGTTATGTCCCCATCCGGCTCCCAGTAGACCCAGCAGTTTTTGATGACGGCGTTCTCCGCCTCGCCCACCAGAGCGCCGGCAGACTTGCCGTTCGCTTTCACCGCCGCGTTGACCAAGCGGATGTTTTGGAGGGTCGTCCCGCTCACTTGCCCAAACAGCCCGGCGGGGCCGGCGCTCTCCACATACAGGTTTCTAATCTCGTTGGCCCGGCCGTTGTAGTCGGTCAGCTTTGAGTTATTGATCGGAACAAAGGCCTTATATTCCCCGTCCGCCCCGTAAGTCTCGTTGTCCTTGCAGCGAATATCAGCGGTCTGTTCAGCCTTGGTCTTGCCCGTCACCCCGGAAAAGGTGCTGTCTAAATTTTGCAGGTGCCGCAGACACTTGATATAGGCGGTGTCACCGTCGCTTCTCGCCTGGAAGAGGCTGTTGTTATCGTCATAGGCGGAGGCCTCCGCAAAGGACTTGCCGTCCTGGGGGGCGATCTCAGCCGTGACGGTGAAGTTCTCGCCGGGGGTGACGCCGGTATCGCCTAGCTCCTTGAATTTTCCCGCTGTCAGGCTGTCCAGCACCCAGGTGCAGGTATAAGCAGTGCCGTTGGTGCCGTTTTGGATCCTTTCGTCCCGCTTCCTGGCGTCATATGTACTGTCGGTCAGCTCAACATTCCCCAGCTCTACCGACAGCTCCGCCGGACCGGGGGCGGTGTACTCCACCGTTACGGTGAGCTCCTCCCCGTTGTCGATCATCACCTTGATGGTGGGCTCCTCTGGGATGTCCAGCTCCACATCCTCACCCTGGGCGGCCTGGCCGTTGTACCAGCCCACCAGCATCTGGTTCTTCATCTCCAGGCGCTCAGAACGGCTCTTGGCCCAGTTCTCATAGAATTTGTCAAAGCCATCGGTCATAAGGCCATCCATGGAGCTCTCGGCGTAAAACACATCGGTGACGCTGCCGCTCTTCCGGTCGTAGACAATGTAAAAGTCACCATCCCGCAGGGCCGGGTCGATGCTCCCCGTGGGCAGCAGTTCCTCTTTCATCGAGGTCTTTGACACATAATCAAATTTTGAATTCGGGGCTTTCTCGCCAAGCTGGTTGTTCAGCCGCCGGGCCCCAGACAGCAGCACCACCCGGTTCTCCGCGGCCATGTAAATTTCCCGGGCCGCGTTGTCCAGCTCGGTAATTTTTAATAGGTCCCGGTAACCGGCTGCGGCCACCATGGAGATGCCCAGCAGGATCACAAGGATCGCCACCACTGCCAGCATCTCCACCAAGGAAAATCCTCTGCTGTTGTTGTTCAAACGTCTTGTCTCCATTGCGCTACCTCAAGCAGACTGTTCCTGTCGAAAAATCTGTTTGTATATCCGATTCGGATATGTGGAACATTTTAACATGTCCGATTCGGATATACAATAACAATGTTGGAAATTTTTATCTCCAATCCGCCTTTGCACTCCTGATGTTGGGAACCGCCTCGTGATGTCTGCTCTGGGGGCGGAAACGCAAAACCGAATTGGGATTACTCTTAAGGAGGGGATAAAAAATGAGGCTTGACTATCAGGCGATCGGCGTCAGAGTCCGCCGCCTGCGGAAGGCCAAGGGGCTGACCCAGCAGGCGCTGGCAGAGCTTTCAGAACAGGAGCCTTCCAACATCTCTCACATCGAGCGGGGGGCCACCAAGCTGAGCCTGCCCACTCTCGTCAGCCTGGCCAACGCCCTGAATGTAACGGCGGACCAGCTGCTGTGTGACAGCCTGCCGGCCTCCCAGTCCGTCTTTCAGCGGGAGGCGGAGCACCTGCTGGCCGACTGCTCCCACTCGGAGCTGCAAATCATCACTGAGACCATCCGCACCCTGAAGGACAGCCTGCGGCGGACCCGCCACGCGTCAGGAAAGTAGTCGTTTCCGGCTCTCCGGAAACGACGGAGGGGATATCCCCTCCTAGCTCTTTTAGTATATCAAGAATGAGCGGCGATTTCTCACTCCGAACGCGAAATGTCGGTTTTTCGTCGTGAAATACAAAACCCTGCTTGTCTCTTCCAGATAATTCATTTTATGGAAATGACGCCTCGCCCGCTCCTCCGAGGTCAGGTGTTCATTTCGAATCTCGGCGGGACTTGGGCAGCTTAATGACACCATACTGCCGTTCGTAGCCGCTGATATATTCGGACAAGGTGTATTCGATCTGCATGTTGACTGACCGGCGCTCAACAAATGCCAGATATCGGATCTTTTCATAGATCTCTTCTGGCAGCCGCAGCGTGGTGGACCTTTTTCCAGACGCCATATTAAAATTCCCTCCTGGTTTTTTGATCCTGTCCGGCCGTTTCAGCTCTTCCGCTGCCGGCTTTGACAGGTTATGCCGTTTCAAAAAGTGTACTTTTTCGAAAGGCACTCTTAATGTGGAAAATTGCCAGTTGGGTATTGAAAAAAGGCCGTATTTATGGTATTCTAAAACAGGAAATTAGGGAACTTATTATTTCGAAAAAGTACACTTTTCTGTAAAATCATTAGTATATCACCTGTTTTATGAAAAATTCGCCGGCCGCACGAATGGTAGGATTTCAGCCGTGAAATGCAGTCGGCGTTCTTTTTGGGCCTGCCGGAGGACAGGCGTTTTCTTCATTGTCTCCCTCCGCCGGCTGCCATATCAACTATTATGTCTGTTATATTGATTATTGCAATCTGCAATTTTGTCTTAAGCATGTAAAAAATGAACGCACCGGCTTTCGGTGCGTTCATTTTTCACAATAAAGTCCTCTTATAATCCTTGGGCGACCATGGCCTCGGAGATCTTCTTGAAGGCGGCGATGTCGTTGCCGGCGATGAGGTCGTCCCCCAGGCCGTACTCCTGGGCCGCCGCCGCAGAGGCGTCATAGATGGCGCCCATGATCTGACGCAGCTTGTCGTCCACCTCGGCCCGGGTCCAGTTATAGCGGATGGAGTTCTGGGCCATCTCCAGGGCGGACACCGCCACGCCGCCGGAGCCGGAGGCCTTGGCCCCTGCGGCCAGAATCTTGGGACTGCGGCGCAGCAGCTTCATGGCGTCGGCAGTGGCGGGCATGTTGGCCCCCTCCACATAGTAGCGCACGTCGTTGGCCAGGATGCAGATGGCGTCCTCCACGTCCAGCTCGTTCTGGGTGGCGCAGGGGATCACGATATCCGCTTTCACCTCCCAGGGCTTCCGGCCCGGGAAGAACTCCACGCCAAACTTCCCCGCGTAGGCGGACACCCGGTCCTTGCCGCTGTCCCGCATCTCCAGCAGGAAGTCCTGCTTCTCCTTGGTGGCGACTCCCTCCGGGTCGTAGATATAGCCGTCAGGGCCAGAGAGGGTGACTACCTTGGCCCCCAGCTGGGCCGCCTTGCGGCACACACCCCAGGACATGTTGCCGAAGCCCGAGACCGCGATGGTCTTACCCTCCAGGCTGTCCCCCTTGCTCTCCAGCATCCGAGCCAGGAAGTAGACTACCCCCGACCCGGCGGCCTCCAGGCGGACCTTGCTACCGCCGTAGGTGAGCCCCTTGCCGGTGAGGGCGGAGCTCTCCGCCTTGCCCAGCAGGCGCTTGTACTGGCCGTAGAGATAGCCGATCTCCCGGGCCCCCACGCCGATGTCGCCGGCAGGGATGTCGGTGTCCGCGCCGATGTAGCGGTACAGGGCGTTCATGAAGGACTGGCAGAAGCGCATGATCTCCCGGTCGGACTTGCCTCTGGGGTCGAAGTCGGCCCCGCCCGAGGCCCCGCCGATGGGCAGGCCGGTGAGGGCGTTTTTATAGGTCTGCTCAAAGCCCAGGAATTTCACTACGCTCTCGTTCACCGAGGGGTGGAACCGCAGGCCGCCCTTGTAGGGGCCGATGGCGCTGTTGAACTGCACCCGGTAGCCGTGGTTGGTGTGGGCGTTCCCCTGGTCGTCCACCCAGGGCACCAGGAAGGTGACCATCCGCTCGGGCTCCACCATGCGGGTGAGCAGGTCCAGCTTCTCGTAGCGGGGGTCGTCCAGAGCGGGGTCGATCATCTCCAGCCAGGTCTGTACCGACTGGAGGTACTCCCCCTCGCCGGGGTACTTCTGACGGAGCCGCTCCAATACACGGGCCGCATAGTTATTCATAGGGGTCCCTCCTTACACCAGGCCGTAGGCCAGCATGGAGTCAGCCACCTTCAGGAAGCCGGCGATGTTGGCCCCCGCCACCAGGTTGCCCGCCATGCCGAACTGCTCGGCGGCCCGGGCGGCGTTGTGGTACAGGTCGGTCATGATGGTCTTGAGCCGGTCGTCCACCTCCTGGAAGGTCCAGGAGAAGCGCATGGAGTTCTGGCTCATCTCCAGGGCGGACACTGCCACGCCGCCGGCGTTGGCGGCCTTGGAGGGGGCGAAGAGCACGCCGGCCTCCTGGAGGGCGTCCATGGCCTCAGGGGTGGAGGGCATGTTGGCCCCCTCCACCACGGCGAAGCAGCCGTTCTTGATGAGGGCCTTGGCCCCCTCCAGGGGCAGCTCGTTCTGGGTGGCGCAGGGCAGGGCGATGTCACAGGGGACATTCCAGATGTTGACGCAGCCCTCGTGGTACTCCGCGCCGGGCTTGCGGGCGGCGTACTCCTTGATGCGGCCCCGCTCCACCTCCTTGATCTGCTTCATCAGGTCCAGGTCGATACCGTCCTTGTCATAGACATAGCCGTTGGAGTCGGACATGGCCACCACCTTGCCCCCCAGCTGGGTAGCCTTGTCGCAGGCGTAGATGGCCACGTTGCCGGAGCCAGACACCACCACGGTGGAGCCCTCAAAGCCCTTGCCGTTATCCTTGAGCAGGCAGTCGGCCAGGTAGCACAGGCCGTAGCCGGTGGCCTCCTTCCGGGCCAGAGAGCCACCGTAGGTGAGCCCCTTGCCGGTGAGCACGCCGGTAAACTCGTTGCGCAGCCGCTTGTACTGGCCGAACAGATAACCGATCTCCCGGGCGCCCACACCGATGTCGCCGGCGGGCACGTCGGTGTCGGGGCCGATATACTTGAACAGCTCGTTCATGAAGGACTGGCAGAACCGCATGACCTCCGCCTCAGACTTGCCCTTGGGGTCGAAGTCGGAGCCGCCCTTGCCGCCGCCGATGGGCAGGCCGGTGAGGCTGTTCTTGAAGGTCTGCTCAAAGCCCAGGAACTTGATGATGCTCTCGTTGACGGAGGGGTGGAAGCGCAGGCCGCCCTTGTAGGGGCCGATGGCGCTGTTGAACTGGATGCGGTAGCCCCGGTTGACGTGGATGTTCCCCTTGTCGTCCTCCCAGGGTACACGGAACTTAATGGTCCGCTCGGGCTCCACCAGGCAGTCCATGACGCCCTCGCGAATCAGCTCAGGCCGGGCGTTGGCAACAGGGGCCAGAGAGGTGAGCACCTCCCGCACCGCCTGGTGAAATTCCTTTTCGCCGGGGTCGCGCTGGATGACCCGCTCCATCAAACCGTTCAAATACTCATTCTGAATGCTCATACTCTCTTCCTCCCGAAAGTTGTCCCGCCGGAACTTGCTTCTCCCTCTCCTCCGACGGATTGTTAATACATTAACATGATTATTTTTGCAAGTCAATCCCCCATTCCCTGCAAATCACATTTTTGTTTAATGCGCTAAAGTAATAGTTTACTGCTGCGCTACTTTCGGCATTTTGCCATACACCAAAAGGGCCGCCGGCTCTCTCCCTTGCAGAGGGATTTTCTATTGTATTTTCCCGATCATTGTGATATAATGCAGCTCCTTTGCATTTAGACCGCAGTTTTGAGAGGAGGAAACAAGATGAGATCGGTAGACCCGGCCCAGACCGGACGGGCAGAGGCCTTCGCGCTGTGGATGAAGGCCCCTATGCCTATGGTGACGCTGTTCAAGACGCTGGACGTCACCCCCCTGGTGCAACAGCGCCACAAATTCAATATGCTGATGTGTTGGTGCATCGGCAAGGCCGCCTCCCAGGTGGAGCAGTTCTACCTGCTACCCGTGGGGGACGGGATGGTGGAGTACGACCGGCTGGCGGTGAGTACGGTAGTCGATGTGGGAGATGGGGAGATCAGCACCTGCGACGTCCCCTTCTCCCCTGACCTGGAGCAGTTTGAAGCGGATTACCTGCGCCTCACCGCCCTTGTCCGGGACAGCCGCCGGCCCCATGACCTGGAGGACCATATGGTCATCGGCACCTCCGCCCTGGTCCAGACCGAGATCGACGGAGCGGTGAATATCTACGCCGGGTGCTACAACAATCCCTTTATGATCTGGGGCCAGTACCGGAAAAAGTGGCTCAGGACCCTTCTCCCGGTCTCCTTCCAGTTCCATCACACCCAGATGGACGGCGCCCACGCCGCCCGGTTTTTGGAGCTTTTGCAGGAGGAGATCAGAAAATTTTCCCTGTAAACAGAAAGCAGCCCCGCCCAATTCGGGCGGGGCTGCGGGTCAGTTTCTTTCGTCCGTACGCTCCAGAATATAGTCCACACTGACCTGGTGAAAATCGGCCAGGGCACACAGAACCCAAGGTGGGATCATCCGCTGACCGGCTTCATAGTAGGCGTAGGTCCGCTGCGGAACGTTGATCGCGGCCCCTAGCTCAGCCTGTGTTAAATCCTTATCTTCCCGCAAATCTCGAATCCGTCTGTATCGTATCACTGTAATCACCCGGTTACAGCATACGCTAGAACAATTTATTCTATTGACATATTGAATAAGTTGTTCTAAGATGAACGTAAGAGGTGATATCTGTGCCGGACTATAAAAAGATGTATCTGACCCTGTTCAACGCCACCGAGGAGGCGGTCGACCTTCTGATCGCCGCCCAGCGCGAGTGCGAGGAGCTGTACATATCCTCTGAGGAGCCCGGGCTCATTCTACTGCCCTCCGAACATGACAAGACCCCCTGACGCGGCCCTGTTCTGCCCGTCAGGGGGTCATTTTTATGCTCTTTTCGCCCGGTTGATGGCAGCCAGGATGGCCCGGAGGGGGGCCAGGTTGATGTTGTGGCTGAGGCCCACGCCCCAGTACTGCTTTCCGGTGCGCTGGTCCTGGAGGAGGATATAGGCCACGCCCTGGGAGTCGGAGCCATCGGTGATGGCGTGGGAGGCGTAGTCCAGGAAGGTGAAGCGGGAGATCTTCTCCCCCTGGATGGCGTTGAAGAAGGCGTCGATGGGGCCGTTGCCCTCGCCGGACACCTCAAACACGGTGTCGGTGTGGCGCAGGGTGCCCTGGAACGCCACGTGGGAGTGGCCCTCCTCGTCCACCGTCTCCTTAAAGGCGTGCTTGAGCAGCTGGTAGGGCTCCTTCACGTCGATATATTCCTGGTGGAACAGCTCGCTAATCCGCTCCGGAGGGATCTCCTTGCCCACCTTGTCGGTCTCCACCTGGACGATGTGGCCAAACTCCGGGTGCATGGACTTGGGCAGGTCGAAGCCGAAGTCGTGCTCCATGATATAGGCCGCGCCCCCCTTGCCCGACTGGGAGTTGATGCGGATGATGGGCTCGTACTCTCTCCCCACGTCGGCGGGGTCGATGGGCAGGTAGGGAATTTCCCAGTACTCAGTGCCCGAGGACTTCATATACTGCACGCCCTTGTTGATGGCGTCCTGGTGGCTGCCGGAGAAGGCGGTAAAGACCAGCTTACCCACGTAGGGCTGGCGGTCGCCCACCGGCATCTTGGTGCACCGCTCGAACATCTCTTTAATCTTGTTGATGTTGGAGAAGTCCAGCTCCGGGTCAACGCCTTGCGTGTACATGTTCATGGCCAGGGTGACCATGTCCACGTTGCCAGTGCGCTCGCCGTTGCCGAAGAGGGTAGCCTCCACCCGGTCGGCCCCGGCCAGCAGGCCCATCTCGGTGGTGGCCACGCCGCAGCCCCGGTCGTTGTGGGGGTGGAGGGAGATAATGGCGCTGTCCCGTCCGGGCAGCTTGCGGATGAAATACTCCAGCATGTCGGCGAACTGGTTGGGCATACAGTTCTCCACCGTGGTGGGCAGGTTGAGGATAACCTTGTTGTCCGGGGTGGCGTGGAGATGGTCCAGCACCGCCTGGCAGATCTCCACGGCGTAGTCCATCTCGGTGCCCATAAAGGACTCCGGAGAGTATTCAAACCGCAGATTCATACCCTCTTTAATCATGGGCTGGGACATCTCGTAGATCAAGTCGGCGGCGTCGGTGGCGATCTTGGTGATGCCGTCGCAGTCCATGTGGAACACCACCTTCCGCTGAAGGGTGGAGGTGGAGTTGTAGAAGTGCAAAATGACGTTCTTGGCCCCTTTAATGGCCTCAAAGGTCTTTTTAATCAGGTGCTCCCGGGCCTGGACCAGCACCTGGATGGTCACGTCGTCGGGAATGTGGCCCCCCTCGATCAGCTCCCGGCAAATTTCATACTCCGTCTCGCTGGCGGAGGGGAAGCCGATCTCGATCTCCTTCACCCCGATGTCCACCAGGGTGTGGAAATACTCCAGCTTCTCGGCCAGGTTCATGGGGTCCACCAACGCCTGATTGCCGTCCCGCAGGTCCACAGAGCACCAGACAGGGGCCTTTTTGATGACCCGGTCAGGCCAGGTGCGGCCCCGGATGGGCTGAGGCTGGAAGGGAATGTACTTTTCAAATTTGGGTTTCATAGCGGCGTCCTCCTTAACAAAATGTGTGTTGGATGCGTCAGGGGACAGCAAAAAGCCCCCGACTTTTTCAAGTCAGGGGCGTGATCTTCACACGCGGTACCACCCTGGTTCAGCGGACAGTCGCCTGCCCACCCTCATAGCCTCCAACAAGGCTTCGGCCGGTAACGGGGCCATACGTCCCGCCCTACTGTTTTCCGTTCAGGCGGACTGCTCGGGGGCCAGTCATCCACAGCCGCTCCTCACGCCGGCTCGCACCGCCCGCCGGCTCTCTGAGTGGGAGAAGGCTGTCTTTTTCCCCTTCATCACATTTGCTTGTTGGGTATTTTAACGGATAACGCCCCGCCTGTCAAGAGGGAATTTCTTTTTTGGGGGTAAAAAATTTTGAAAAACCAGTTGATTTTCCCCCGGAACTATGTTATGATACCAGTTGCGTTTACAAGAATACCCTCACGAGGAGAAAGAGGTGAAGATAAAATGAAGGAAGGCCTCCACCCCAACTATCAACAGACCACCATCCGGTGCGCCTGCGGCAATGTGATCGAGACCGGCTCCACCAAGAAGGACATCCGCGTAGAAGTTTGCTCCAAGTGTCACCCCTTCTACACCGGCAAGCAGAAGATGGTGGACACCGGTGGCCGTGTCAGCCGCTTCAACAAGAAGTTTGGCCTCGACAAGTAAGACCCTGAGTCCAAAAGCCGCACCGTGTATTCGGTGCGGCTTTTTGTGCATATACTATTTGTGAATTGCTAAATTTAGGAGGAAACCACCATGCGCAAGATCGACCCCAAACAGCTTGACAAGAACGTCTTTTCCGCCATCGGAGATCAGTGGATGCTCATTACCGCCGGAACTGTGGAACACTGCAACACCATGACCGCCTCCTGGGGCGGGCTGGGGGTGATCTGGGGGGCTCCGGCGGCCACCTGCTACATCCGTCCCCAGCGGTACACCAAGGAGTTTGTAGACCGGGAGGAATACTTTACTTTGGCCTTCTTCGGCGAGGAGCACCGCAAGGCCCTGGCCCTGTGCGGCTCCAAGAGCGGCCGGGACATCGACAAGGTGAAGGAGTGCGGCTTTACCGTCAAGGCGGCGGAGTGCGGCGCGCCCTATTTCGAGGAGGCCGAGCTGGTGCTGGTATGCCGCAAGCGGTTCGCCCAGCCCATGGAAGAGGCCAACATCCCCCAGGAGATTAAGGACAAGTGGTACCCGGAGAAGGACTACCACACCCTGTATATTGGAGAAATTATTGAAGTTTTAGCGAGGTAATATGACAGATAACATTACAAAGGAAACAAAATTTAACCGCGCCGTCCTGGTAGGGCTGAGCGCCTTCAGCCTCAGCCGGGAGGAGAACGCCGACGAGGAGAGCATGGAGGAGCTGGCCGCCCTGCTGGAGACGGCGGGGGGTGAGACGGTGGGGGTAGTGACCCAGTCCAAGGACAGCCCCGACCCCCGCACCTTCATCGGCGAAGGTAAGGTGGCCGAGGTAAAGGAGCTGGTGGAGGCCACGGACGCCGACATGGTCATCTTCGACAACCCCCTGTCCCCCTCCCAGCAGCGCAACCTGGCCGAGGAGCTGAAAGTCAGTGTACTGGACCGGTCCGCCCTGATTCTGGACATCTTCGCCCAGCGGGCCCGGACCCGGGAGGGCCGGCTCCAGGTGGAGTTGGCCCAGTACAAGTATCTGCTGCCCCGTCTGCTGGGCATGTGGAAACACCTGGAGCGCCAGGAGGGCGCCATCGGTACCCGTGGCCCCGGCGAGACCCAGCTGGAGAGCGACCGGCGGATTTTAGGCCGGAAGATCGCCAAGCTGGAGAGTGAGCTGAAGGACGTGCGCCGGGTCCGGGCCACCCAGCGGGAACGGCGGATCAAAAACGAGGTACCGGTGGTGGCCATCGTGGGCTACACCAACGCAGGCAAGTCCACCTTGCTGAACTACCTCACCGGGGCGGACATCCCCGCCAACAACCGGCTCTTCGACACCCTGGACACCACCACCCGGACGCTGGAGATCTCCGACACCTGTACGGTCCTGCTGTCCGACACGGTGGGCTTTATCCGTAAGCTGCCCCATCACCTGGTAGAGGCCTTCAAGGCCACCCTAGAGGAGTTGGAGTACGCCGATCTGCTCCTCCACGTGATTGACTCCTCCAGCCCCCAGTGGCGGGAGCAGGCCGAGGTGGTGGAACAGCTTATCCACGAGCTGGGGGCCGACCAGACCCCCCGCATCGAGGTGTTCAACAAGTGCGACCTGTGGACGGGGGATATCCGCCCCCACGGGGAGGGGCGGGTGTCCATCTCCGCCAAGACCGGGGAGGGCGTGCCTGACCTGCTAGCCGCCATCGGGAAGGTGCTGGACAACGGAGCCAGAAAGGTCACCATCCACCTGCCCTACGACAGGGGCGGGCTGCTGGACAAGCTCTATCTGGAGGCCAAGGTGGAGTCCGTGGAGTACGGCGAGACCATCGACGTGGTCGCCACCTGCACCCCCAAGGTCATCGGCCAGCTGGGCCCCCTGGTGGAGGGCTGGAAGCCCCACAAGGAGTTTTGGGAGGAATAACATGGACTTTACGCTGAGAGAGTGGCGGCAGTCGGACGCCGCCGACGTGGCCCGGTACGCCGACAACGAGAAGATCGCCCAAAACCTGCGGGACGTGTTTCCCCACCCCTACACCCTGGCCGACGCCCGGGGCTTTGTGGACATCTGCGTCGCCGGGGATCCGGAGATCACGCTGTTCCGGGCCATTGAAACGGACGGCCATGTGATTGGCAGCATTGCCCTGTCCCGGGGGAGTGACGTGTACCAAAAGACCGCCGAGCTGGGCTACTGGCTGGCGGAGGAGTTCTGGGGCAAGGGCATCATGACCCGGGCCGTCCGGCAGCTCTGCCGGGAGGGCTTCTCCTGCTGGGATATCCAGCGCATCTACGCCGAGCCCTTCGCCCACAACGCCGGCTCACGCCGGGTGCTGGAGAAGGCCGGCTTTTCCCTGGAGGGCGTCATGCGCCGGGGTGTGTACAAGCGGGGTCAGGTCTGCGACTTCTGTATGTACGCCCTGCTGCGGGAGGAGGAGTAGGTTCTCCCGTTTATCCCGATCTCAATACGGCCCTGTCTCCGGGAAAACCGGAGGCGGGGCCGTTTCTGGGTCTAATCCGGCGTTCCGTGCAAAATCTGCCTGAAAATTTGTTCATTTTTGTACTGGACCGGTCAGGCGGTCCTGTAGTAAGATGGTCTGGCTGCAAAACAGCTTTTTCTTTTGTTAAAGGGGAATCGCAAACCGTGAGAAAACAACATACCATCGACATGTGTGAAGGATCATTGGCAGATAAGATCCTTCTCTTTGCTTTACCTCTGATGGCCTCCAGCCTGCTCCAGCTGCTGTTCAACGCCGCCGACGTAGTGGTGGTGGGCCGCTTCGCCGGCAAGGAGGCGCTGGCCGCGGTGGGCTCCAACACCTCCCTCATCAACCTGCTCATCAACCTGTTCGTGGGCTTGTCGGTGGGCACCAATGTGGTGGTGGCCCGGGACCTGGGGGCCGGACGCCATGACCGGGTGTCGGCCAGCGTCCATACCGCCATGACCCTAGCCCTCATCAGTGGAATCGCCATGTCGGTGTTCGGCGTGGTTATGGCCCGGCAGCTACTGGAGTGGATGTCCTCCCCCACCGACGTGATCGACCTGGCCGGCGTGTACTTACGCATCTACTTCCTGGGCCTGCCCGCCAACTTCGTCTACAATTTCGGCGCGGCCATCCTCCGGGCCCAGGGCGACACCCAGCGCCCCCTCTACTTTCTCACCTTCGCCGGCGCGGTCAACGTGGTCCTCAACCTGATCTTCGTCATCCCGCTCCGGATGGACGTGGCTGGCGTCGCCCTGGCCACCATCATCTCCCAGTACATCTCCGCCGCTCTGGTGGTACGGTGCATGGTGTTGGAACAGGGCCCCCTTCACTTGGAGCTGAGACAGCTGGGCCTGAAGGGCCGGGTGGTGCGCCAAATTATCCAAGTGGGCCTGCCCGCCGGGTTCCAGGGGGTGGTGTTCTCCCTGTCCAATGTGGTAATCCAGTCCTCCCTCAACTCCTTCGATGACGCGGTGCTGGTGGCCGGCTCTTCCGCTGGGGCCAATATCGAGGGCTTTGTCTACGTCTCCATGAACGCCTTCTACCAGGCCGCCATCACCTTTGTGGGCCAGAACTACGGCGCGGCCAAGTGCGACCGGGTGGACAGAGTGGCCTGGCAGTGTATCGGCTTCTCTGTCCTCTTTGGGCTGGTGCTGGGCAACCTGGCCTACCTCTTCGGCGCCCCTCTGGCCAGCATCTACGCCCCCGGCGAGCCCGACGTGATCCACCAGGCCGTAGTCCGCATGTCCGTGATCTGCTGCTTCTACTTTCTCTGCGGCATCATGGACACCCTGGTGGGGATACTGCGGGGACTGGGCAGCTCGGTGATCCCCATGTTCACCTCTATTATAGGGGCCTGCGGCCTGCGGCTGCTCTGGGTGGCCACTGTGTTCTCCCGCTACCGCACCCCCATCTGCCTCTATCTCTCCTATCCCGTCACGTGGACGGTCACCGCCCTGTTCCACTTTCTCTTCCTCATGCTGGTGGTCCGCAAGCGGGCCTTCGCCAAGGTCAGGAGCAGCGGCCCAGCCTATCTGGCCACCGAGGGCCAGCACCCGGAGGCTAAGACTTGAGCTTTCAACATGATTCCCCCGCCCAAGGGCGGGGGAATCAACACTGAATAGGAGCTCAAAAATTCCCCGGGAAATTTTACGGAAAAGGGTTTGACAAACGGTAACAAATATGTTACAATTCGGTTACAGTTTTCAATTCGACATAAAGGAGTACACCATGGCAAACAACGATCTGCCCCTCACCTATAAGGGCCATCCCCTGCGTAGGAAGGACAACCTCATCTACTACGGAACGATGGCGGAAAAATATATTATTATGCTCCAGGTTCTTTCCAGCAAGGACCACAGCGGACTGTCTGTGGCGGACAAGGTCTCCGTTCAGCTCCAGCTCACCGACCCCGACCTGAAAAGCCGGGACCGAGTGGTCAAGAAGAGTGAAAAGGACAGCCTCTACGCCGCCATGGATGTGGCCTCCGTCTGGCTGGACCGGGCCCTGTCCGGAAAGTAACCTTTACACTTACGAAAGCCGTCTATATAGAAATAGGAGGACGCCAATATGGATCTCAAGCGTACCGCTTCCCGCCTGACCGCCTGCCTGCTGCTGGCTGGCACCCTGATTACTCCCGCCCTGGCCACCTCCGGCACCGTCAACACCGAGGGCAGCTACCTGCGCCTTCGCTCTGAGGCCAGCACCAAAGGCTCCGTCCTGAGAAACCTGGCCCACAGCACCCAGGTGGAGGTTCTGGAGAAGCTGGACAACGGCTGGTGCCGGGTCTCCTACGATGGCGTGACCGGCTATGTGTCCGGCCAATACCTCACCCTCTCCGGAGAAGAAGCCGTGGAGGAGGAGGACGCCCCCGAGGCGGAGGAGGCCGCTCCCGAGGCCCAGTCCGACGAGGAGGAGGCCCCCGCCAATGAGGAGGACGCGCTGTACGTCAAGGTCACCACTGGTACGCTGAACATCCGCTCCGGCCCCAGCACCGACACCGCCAAGGTGGGCACCCTCCACGCCGGCCGCGTGGTTCGGGTCCTGGAGGTCCTGGACGGCTGGTACCGCATCGATGAGGGCTGCATCAGCTCCGAGTACGCCGTTCAGGTGGACCCCTCCCAGGTCAGCAAGGGCCAGGAGATCGCCGACTACGCCCTCCAGTTCCTGGGTTACCGCTACGTTCATGGCGGCACCTCCCCCAAGGGCTTTGATTGCTCCGGCCTCACCACCTATGTGTACAAGCAGTTCGGCTACACCCTGAACCGTACCTGCTCCGGCCAGCTGGACAACGGGACCCCCGTCTCCATGAGCGAGCTCCAGCCCGGCGACATCGTGATCTTCCGCAAGGGCAACTCCTCCAAGAAGGCCACCCATGTGGGTCTGTACATCGGCAACAACCAGTTTATCCACGCCTCCACCCCCACCAAGGGCGTGATTATCAGCAAGATGAGCGACTCCTATTACACCTCTGGCTTTGTGGGCGGCCGCCGTATCGTCTGAGACATAACAAATCCCTCCGGCTCACGCCGGAGGGATCAATTTTAAGTTTTTAGGTATTCCCCGCCCGAAGGGCGGGGAATACCTGTATCTATTCGCTTAATCTCTTGGTCTCCGGTAGAACTTGCCTACCACCCGTTCGGTGCGCAGCACATTGACAAAGGCCTTGGGGTCGGACTGACGGATCTTCCGAGCCAGGGAGCGGACCTCACTGTCCGACACCACCGAGTAGATCATCACACAGGGGTCCCCGTTGTACAGCCCCACCCCCTCGATGAGGGTAGCGGTATGGTTGGTCTCCTGGATCTGGGCACAGACGCCGCCAGCACTCTCCCGACCGGTAATGATGAGCAAGGTGGCCCGCCGGCCGTCCGGGTCCAGCATCTTGATGACCTGGGTGGTGGCGTACTGGAACAGCATGGAGTACAGGGCCTTGTCCCAGCCAAAGAGCGCGCCCGCGATCCCCAGCATCACCACATTTCCGCACAGAATATAGTTCCAGGCGTCCACATTCTTCCGCTCCGACAGGGAGATGGCAATAAAATCGGTGCCGCCGCTGGTCACCCGTACCCACAGGCACAGGCAGCCCGCAAAGCCGTTTATCATCCCGCCGAAGATGCAGATCAGCAGTGTGTCCTCGGTAATGGTCAGCGCGGGCACCAGATCGGTAAAAATACTGGTGAGCACGATGGTCAGGCAGGAGTAGAGGGTAAACCGCTTGCCTACCAGCTTATAGCTGATGGCCGCCGGGATGGCGTTCAGGGCCAGATTGATGGGGCCGAAGGGCAGCTCCACCCCGCCGAACTCCAGGGCGCACCGCTGGATCAACCGGGTGATGCCGGTAAAGCCGCCGGGGAACAGGTCCCCCGCCGCCACAAAGCTCTTCAGGTTGACGGCCACGATCAGGGAGGACAGGGTAATCACCGCTACCCGGGTGATAAACTCCTTCAGCCTGGCCTGTTGGTTGGCAGTTGTCATGGACGCCTCCTCTTCATTTGGCCTGGGCCAGAATGTCCGCGTTCTTCATAAAGTATTCCACCCCGGAGTAGATGGTGGTCAGCACGATCACAGCGGTGCAAATCTCGTTTACCACAGGCGGGATCGGCAGCAGCATGAGGATGATACACACCATGGTGGCGGCGGTCTTCACCTTGCCCGACCAGCCGGCGGCGATGACCCGGCCCTTGTCGGCGGCCACCATCCGCAGCCCGGACACACCGAACTCCCGGACGGCTACGATGAGCAGGGCCCAGGCGGGCATTTGGCCCACCTCCACAAACCACAGCATGGCGGCAAACACCAAGCACTTGTCGGCGAGAGGGTCCATAAACTTGCCGAAGTCGGTGATCTGGTTGTAGTGCCGGGCGATGTAGCCGTCCAGGGTGTCGGTGATGCTGGCGGCGGCGAAGATGGCCAGGGCCCAGTAGTTGGCGCAGGGCACGTCCAGGTACAGCACCAGCAGGAAGGCAGGGATCATCACCACCCGGAGGATGGTCAGCTTATTGGCGGTATTCATGGCAGTTTACCTCTATTATTCCTCAATTTCACCGGTCAAGTCCCCGTCGGAAACCCCGGTGATGCGCACATTGACAAACTCCCCCGCGGGGACCACCCCGGCGGCGGTAAAGAGCACTCGGCCGTCGATATCCACTGAGTCGGCGTAGGTGCGGCCGGCGTAACAGCCCTCGGCAGGGTCGAAGCCCTCGCACAGGACCTCCATCACCGTGCCCAGCCGCGCCTCGTTGTACTCGTCCATAATCCGGGACTGGAGGTCCACCACCAGCTCCACCCGGCGCTCGGCGGTGTCCGGGTCCACCTGGTCCTCCATTTTGGCGGCCAGGGTACCCTCCTCCGGGGAGAACCGGAACACCCCCACCCGCTGGAGCCTCTGCTCCCGGAGAAAGGCGCACAGCTCCTCGAACTCCGCCTCCCCCTCGCCGGGCAGGCCGCAGATCAGGGAGGTGCGGAGCACCACGTCTGGCATGGCGGTCCGGAGCTTGGCAAACAACGCCTCCAGCTCCGCCCGGGTGTTCCTCCGGCGCATAGCCTTCAAAATACCGTCGTTGCAGTGCTGGATGGGGATGTCCAGGTAGTGGAGCACCTTGGGCTCGCTGGCAATCACGTCGATCAGCTCGTCGGTGATGGCCTCCGGGTACAGGTAGTGCAGGCGAATCCAGTGGAAATCAAGTTTACATAACTCTCGCACCAGCCGGGCCAGGGAGGTTTTCGGCTCCAGGTCCAGCCCGTACCGGGTGATGTCCTGGGCGATGACGATGAGCTCCCTCACCCCGGAGGCGGCCAGCTTCTCGGCCTCGGCCAGCAGGGCCTCCAGGGAGCGGCTTCTGTAGCGGCCCCGCAATTTCGGGATGATGCAGAAGGCACAGCCGTTGGAGCAGCCTTCGGCAATTTTCAGGTAGGCGGTATAGGGCGGCGTGGTGACAAGGCGCGCCCCGTCCTCATAGGTACGGTGGATGTCGCCAAAATATTCCGGCTTCTCCCCCGCCATCAGCTCCTCCACGGCGGACACCACGTCGGTGTAGCTCCCGGTGCCCAGCAGGCCATCCACCTCGGGCAGCTCTGCCCGGATGTCGTCGGGGTAGCGCTGGCTGAGACAGCCCGTCACCAGCAGCTTTTTCAGCTTCCCGGCCTGTTTCAGTCCGGCCAGCTCCAGAATGTTGTCGATAGCCTCGCTCTTGGCCGACTCGATGAAGCCGCAGGTGTTCAGCACCGCCACGTCGGCCCCCTCCGGGTCTCCCGTGACGGTGTGTCCCGCCGCCCGGGTTAGTGCCATCATCTGCTCGGTGTTCACCAGATTTTTGGCGCAGCCCAGGGAAATGAACGCGATTCGATATGGCATATTCCTAACTCCTATGTGAAATTACGGCTTAAGGACTTTGAGCGCGCCGTCCTTTCGCTCCACCGCCTCTGTCACCGCCAGCGGGAAAGGCCCCCAGCCTAGTTCCAGACGAATATACTGGTCATAATTGTCCTCCTCCAGCTTCCCGACCGCCTCAAAACTGCGGTATTTCACGCCAAAGGGCGGCGGGAATGCCTGCCAGTTTTCGCACTCCACCACCTGGACAACGTCATATTCCGGGGCGCTGCGCCCCAAGTAGCTGCGGGCCGTCCGTTCCGCCATCCAGGCGGGGCCGGGGCTGAGATTCCAGATGGCAAGGGCGGCGATCACGACGGCCACACAGCACAACAGGATCAACGCGGCTTTTTTTACTCGTCCCATGACCTTTCCTCTCTATACCGCTCCAGCGCCGCCGAGATTTCCTCCCAGCCGTAGCCCCGGCGGGCCAGGGCGTCGGAGGCCCTTTTGATCTCCTTCGGGTCGCGGCTTCCCTTGAGCTTCTTCTCTAAGAAGGCGTTGATGGCCTCGGAATTGTCCTCGATCTGGCCCAGCGCCTCGTCCCACAGCTCCCGGGGGACCCCCCGGCGGTAGAGCTCGTCCCGGAGCTTCCGCTCCCCGAAGCCCTTGGCGGCGTAGTGACGGACGATCCGCCCGGCGTACTCCGCCTCATTGAGATAGCCCAGCTCCTCCAGCCGGTCGCAGATGGCCTCGGCCTCCTCCTGGGAGGCCTCCCACTCCAACAGCTTCCGCCCCAGTTCCTTTCGGGACTGGGGTTTTCGCATCAGCAGCTCGATGGCTTTCCTCTTCCACTCTCCCCGGCGGGCGGCTTCCTGGAGGCGCTCCGCCTCCTCATCGGACAGCTCCCGACCGGCGTAGAGAGCGAAGTCCACCACCTCGCCCTCGCCGATCCGGAGAATGGAGCCATCCTCCAGCACCGCCAGCCAGCGGCCCTCCACATGCTTGGAGGGTTTCAGCTCCTGGATGACCATTTACCCCTCACCGTCATCAAAGTCATCGGCGGACACGTCCACCGCCCGGCCGGCGGCTTTGGCGGCCACCTGGGACTGCTTGCTCATCAGCTTGAAGGCGTTGGCCCGGACCTCGGCCTCCACCTTGTCGGCCACATCAGGGTTGTCCTTCAAATACTGCTTGGCGGCGTCCCGGCCCTGGCCGATACGGGTCTCCCCCATGGCAAACCAGGAGCCCGACTTCTGGATGATGTCCAGCTTGACCGCCAGGTCCACCAGCTCGCCCCACTTGGAGATGCCCTCGCCGTAGAGGATATCGAACTCCGCCTCCCGGAAGGGAGGGGCCACCTTGTTCTTGACGATCTTGGCGCGGGTTCGGTTACCGATGATCTCAGAGCCACTCTTGATGGCCTCGACCCGCCGCACGTCGATGCGGACGGAGGCGTAGAATTTCAGCGCCCGGCCGCCGGTGGTGACCTCCGGATTGCCGTACATCACTCCCACCTTCTCCCGAAGCTGGTTGATGAAGATGACGATGCAGTTGGTCTTGGCGATGGAACCAGCCAGTTTGCGCAGGGCCTGGCTCATGAGCCGGGCCAGCAGGCCCACGTGGCTGTCTCCCATGTCGCCCTCGATCTCCGCCCGGGGGGTCAGGGCGGCCACAGAGTCCACCACCACCACGTCGATGGCGCCGGAGCGGACCAATGCCTCGCAGATCTCCAGCCCCTGTTCACCGGTGTCTGGCTGGGAGATGAGCATGGAGTCGATATCCACCCCCAGGGCCCGGGCATAGCTGGGGTCCAGGGCGTGCTCGGCGTCGATGAAGGCCACCTCGCCCCCCCGCTTCTGGGCCTCGGCCACGATGTGCAGGGCCAGGGTGGTCTTACCGGAAGACTCGGGGCCGTAGACCTCGATGATGCGCCCCTTGGGCACACCGCCGATACCCAGGGCGATGTCCAGAGACAGGGAACCGGTGGGGATGGCGTCCACCACCACGCCGGTGTTCTCCCCCAGGCGCATGATGGAGCCCTTGCCGTAGGTCCGCTCGATCTGGGCCATAGCGGTCTCCAGCGCCTTCTTCTTATCGGAGGCCGGCGCGGCCGACTCGATCATGGGTTTCTTCTGTGCCATGTCAATCATCCTTTCCCGCCGGCGGCTCAGGGCCCCCGGCCTCTTGCTGTCCCATATATTACTCTTTTAACTGTCCGATAAACCGTACTTTTAGTTGTTGACCGTTCCCTCCACCACGCGCAGGATGTTCTGGGTGTCCGGGAGGACCTTGATGTCCTCGTAGCCGTTCTCCTCCAGAATGTCCTCCACGGCGGCGGCCTGGCCGATGCCCACCTCAAAAATCAGGGTGCCTCCCAGCCGCAGGGCGGGCTTCCACTTGGCCGCGATGGCCCGGTAGTAGTCCAAGCCGTCCTGGCCCCCGTCCAGGGCCATCCGGGGCTCGTAGTCCCGCACGGAGATATCCAGCGCCTCAATGTCCACCGTGGGTATGTAAGGGGGGTTGCACACGATGGCGTCAAAGTCCCACAGGGTGGAACTGGGATTCTCCAGTGCATCTACCGACAGACAGGTCACCCGGGCATTGAGCTCGTTGCGGCGGACGTTCTGCTTGCACACCCGCAGGGCCCCCTCGGATAGCTCGCCCAGCACCACCCGGCACTCGGGGGCGTTGGCGGCGATGGCCAGCCCCACACAGCCGCTGCCGGCGCACAGGTCCAGCACCCTGGCCTCCTCGCCGGACTCCCGGGCCTTGAGGATGCCCCGCTCCGCCAGCAGCTCGGTGTCCAACCGGGGGATGAGCACGTCCCGGGAGATGTCCAGGGGCAGGCCATAGAACTCCCACTCCCCGATAATGTAGGCCACCGGTTCCCCCGCCAGACGGCGCTGGACCAGGTCCTCCACCCTCTGCTCCATCTCCCTGGAGACGTAGAGGGACATATCCCGGTAGAACTGCTCCCGGCTCTTGTCGGCGGCGAAGCAGATAATCTCTCGGGCCTCCAGCTGGGCCGACTCCACCCCCGCCTTCTTCAGCCGGGCACGGGTGTCCAGGAATAGGTTGTTGTATGTGGTGGCCATTCATATCTCCCCTAATTATGATTTACCATTCATCCTCGCCCCTGACCTCGGGCAGTACCAGCTCTAGGGCTTTGATCCCCACCTCGATCATGGAGTCGTCGGGCTCAAAGGTGGTAAAGTTTTGCAGCCACAGCCCGGGCGCGATAAAGAACCGGGTGATGGGGCCGTCGTGGCGGCCGGCCCAGCGGTTGATCTCATAGCTAATCCCCACGATGAGGGGCAGCATGGCCAGGTGGGCCAGAAAACGCAGGATCACGTTATACACCGGCCAGATGGCAAAGACCACGGTGGACACCAGGATGGAGATAGCAATCACCATAAACAGAAAGCTGGTCCCGCACCGGGGGTGGTGCCGGGGCTGGACGCGCACGTTCTCCACCGTGAGAGGCAGGCCGGCCTCGTAGCAGAAGATGGTCTTATGCTCCGCTCCGTGGTAGGAAAAGACCCGCTTCATCTCCCCCATATGGGAGCACAGGGCCAGGTAGGCCACGAAAATCAGAATCTTCAAAAGGCTCTCTGTCAGATTCCGGGCCAGCATGTTCCCCGGAAGCACCACGTTGACCACCCCGCCCAGCAGGGTGGGCAGGAAGAAAAACAGCCCGATGGACATGCCTACCCCCAGGATCACCGCCAAGGTGGTGATGAGGGCGGTAAACTTTTCGGTGCCCAGCTTGTCGTTGAGCCAGGCCTCAAATTTAGAGGGCTCCTCTTCCTCCTCCTCCCCGTCCTCGGGGAAGAACTCGGCGGAGTACATCAGGGCGGTGACGCCGTTGTACATGGAGTCGGCGAAGTTCACCACCCCCCGGATGAGGGGCCAGCCCAGAATGGGGTACTTGTCCTTGATGAACCTGAGCTCCTTCTCCTGGACCTCCAGCTCACCGTCCGGCTTGCGGACCACCACGGCCTGCTTTTTAGGACCGCGCATCATGATCCCCTCAATGAGGGCCTGTCCTCCACACATGGTCTTGAATTTGGGGCATTGGCAATTTTGCTTGGACATTCGGGTTCTCCTTTGGATTTCTTAAATATTGTAACAAAATACGGGCTAATTTTCAACTGGCAGCCGGATGGTCACCTGGAAGCCGCCGCCCTCGGCGTTGCCCACCTCCAGCCTTCCATCATGGCGGGTGATGATCTCCTCGCACACGGCCAGGCCGATGCCGGACCCCCGGGCCTTGGAGCTGCCCTTGTAGAACTTGTTCTTCAGGAAGGGCAGCTCCTCCTCCGGGGCGCCCGGGCCGTAGTCCCGGATGCGGATGACGGCCTCGTCCCCCTCCTGGAAGAGAGTGACCAGGATCCGCTTGCCGGCCCCGCCGTGCTTAGCCGCGTTGTCCAGCAGGTTGCAGAACACCTGCCTCAGCCGGTGGGGGTCTCCGGAGATGGGCAGCATCTCCTCCGGGCCGTCCTGATACTCCAGGGTGATGCCCTCCTTGCGGAAGAACTCGGTATAGGTATAGACGGCGTCCTCCAGCTCCGCCTTCAGGTCCAGGGGCTCCACCGACAGGGTGAAGCGGCCATCCTCGATGCGGGAGAACTCCAGCAGCTCCTCTACCATATTGCCCAACCGTTTGGACTCAGACACGATGATACCCATGCCCTTCTTGATGTCGCCGGCGGAACGGCACTCCCCGTTCTGGATGGTCTCCGCCCAGCCGGTAATGGCTGTCAGCGGGGTGCGCAGCTCGTGGGAGACGGAGGAGATGAACTCGCTCTGGGTCTTTTCCGCCTGGGCGATCTTGATGGACATATCGTTGATGGCGTTTGTCAGCTCCCCGATCTCATCATCGAACTTTTTCTCGATCTGTACCCCGTAGCTGCCGTCGGCGATGACTTTGGTGATCTCGGTAATGGCGGCCAGAGGCTCTACAATGGAGCGGACGAAGTAGAGATTGGAGAAGTACACCATGGCGAAAATGGCCAGGGCGATGGCGGTGATGACCGTCATGGTAAAGATAAACTGCCGGTCGATGCGGGACAGAGAGGTGACATAGCGGATGACCCCCACCACCTCCCCCTGGTAGATCACCGGGCTGGAGGCGGCCAGGATGCGCTCCCCGGTGTCCGGGTCCCGCCCCCGCCAGGGGCTGGCCGTCCGCTCGTTCAGGGCCTTCTGGATGTCCGGGGTGCTGGGGGTGGAGCCGGCGGTGAGGTCGTTGCCTGAGTAGAGCACCGCGCCGGTGGTATCCAAAAATTGCAGCTCCAGCCGGCTCTTGTCCTCGTAGCTGTTCACCGTCTGCTGGGCGGCCGCCCGGTAGTCGGAGCGGGTGTACATGCGGAAGCCGTTGGCCGAGGAGGTGGCCTTGCGCTCCAGGTCGTCCGCCGTGCCGCCGTAGTAGTAGCTGTAGAGCATGGCGGCAAAGGCCCCCACCGCCAGGGCCAGGATCAGCAGCACAATGGCCACGCTGTTCACCAGCCACCGGCGCCGGATGCCTCGGATTTTCACCTGGTCCTGTAATCTTGTGGGCTTGGCCATCGCACATTCACCTGCCTTCCCAGAATATCTGTATCCTCGCCGTCAGAGGGTCAACTCCCCCACTTGTACCCGTAGCCCCACACGGTATTGACGAAGGTTGGCTTCTGGGCGTTGTCCTCGATCTTGATACGCAGACGGCGGATATTCACGTCCACGATCTTCAGCTCGCCGAAGTAGTCCTTGCCCCAGACGGTGTCCAAAATCTCCTCCCGGGACAGGGCCTTGCCGGGGTTCTCCATAAACAGCTTGACGATGGAATACTCCACCTGGGTGAGCTTGACCCGCTGGCCGTTCTTCTCCAAAGTGCGGTTGCGGGTGTTGAGCAAAAAGGGCGGGTCACTGATCTCGTCGGGGGATAGGGCCGCCTCGTCCCCGCCGGTGCGGCGGAAGAGGGCGTCCACCCGGGCGGTGAGCTCCGCCGGGGAGAAGGGCTTTGTCACATAGTCGTCCGCCCCGGTCATCAGGCCGGTGACCTTGTCCATCTCCTGAGTGCGGGCGGTGAGCATGATAATGCCGATCTTATTGTCCATGGCCCGCAGACGGCGGCACACCTCGAAGCCGTCGATGCCGGGCAGCATGATATCCAGAAGAGCCACCTTGATATCCGGGTTGTCCCGGACGGCCTCCAGGGCCTCCTCGCCGGTGCCCGCCTCCACCGTCTGATAGCCCGCCCGCTTCAGGTTGATGACCACAAAGCTGCGGATATTTTCCTCGTCCTCCAGGACCAATACCTTTCTCATGGCTTCCTCCTATCCAAAGGCTCCCTCTCTGAGGGAGCTGTCACCGCCAGGGGCGGTGACTGAGGGAGTTCTCCGTTCATAGTCTCCCTCCGTCATCCGCTTCGCGGATGCCACCTCCCTCAAGGAGGGAGGCTTTTACTCGCTGTACCAGCTGCGCCGGATGGTGTCGAACCGCTCCAGCAGGTCCATCTCCTCCAGACCGCTGTCCCAGCTGTCCTCGTGGAAACGGGCGGCGTAGATAATATTTTCCTCCTCCCGGAGCACCAACCAGCCGTCCTCCTCCAGATCGGAGCTGCGGCTGCTGGACACCCGGTAGATAGACAGGAAGGGCTCCGGCTCCTTGTCCTCCCCTCTCCAGTGGGAGAACACCACCTCCCGCCGGCCGGTAACCTGGTCGTTGCGGGAAATGGTAATCTGGTCCCGCCAGCTCTCGGGGATGGTGAGATACCAGCCGTCGCTCACATTGTGGTAGGTGGTAAGCACGTGGCTGCGCCGGCCCCGCTCGTCATACTGCACCCAGTCGATGAGCCAGAAGTTGCTGGAGGGGCTCTCCCCGTAGCTGGGCAGGGGGTAGGGCGAGGGCAGCTCCGCCACCGAGTCCCGATTGATGTCGGTGGGGTTGATATCGGTGTAGCCCTGGATGACCTCCCGGCTGACCCCTCCGTCCCCCATGGACACATTGGTCAGCTGACCGTTCAGCCAGGCCACCACGTCGATGGCCCGTCCCCCCTCGGCCAGGGTGCTGGTGACATAGAGGGCGGGCTGGTTATAGCCGCCGGCCAGATAGCTGGTGCGGATGCGGTTGATGGCGCTGATGCCGGTCGACAGGTCAGCCATCCCCAGAGAGGCCATCGCCCCGTCCACCCAGCCGTAGATCTCCACTTGGCTCACCGGTCCGCCGGCGTCCATCCGGGTGACCAGTACCTCGATGCGGGTGTCTTTATCAATATCCAGCAGGCGGCAGCCGCTGGAGCCGTCGGTGGCCACGCTGCACCGGGTCAGCAGCCGCTCAGTACCCGTCAGGCTGGCCCGGGTCATGGCCCGCACCGCCGCCAAGGTCTCCTCGCCGTCTCCGGCGGGCAGGTCCACGTCGTCCAGGGTGTAGATTCCCAGCTGATAGGCACCCGAGCTGATCTGCCAGTTGACGGCTACCTCCTTGCGCCCCTCCCCGTTGATCTGGGCGTAGTCGATGGCGTAGATGGCGTTGCCCTCGCCCTCCACCACGCCGGTGGGTACGTATTCCTCCCCGATCTGGGAGAAGATGTATATCTTGATGGGCTTCTCGATGCCGGGCACCCGGAAAAAGGTGACTGCGCTCTCCCGCCGGCCATCTCCGTCCAGGTCCTGGAGCTGGATGTTGGCGGTGTTGTCCCCCGCCATAATGGTCACGTCCTCTACCCGGACGGCAAACTCCGTCTCCAGCCCGGTGCGCACCGCCCGGATGGCCGCGTTGAGCTGCTCATAGCCCGCCGACTTCTCCGGCTGGCGGTACAGATCGTCGGGAGAGCGGAACAGGCAGCCGCTGAGCAGCGCCGCCATAACCAGCATCATTCCCAGCAAGGTCCACCTTCTGCCCACGGCCTCCGCCCTCCTTTCCATATCACATCCACTACATACGGGTGGTATTTATCATCATACCACAATTCCTGAAAAAAGCCATAGCTTTTTGGAATTTTTCTTGGGAGCAAAAAACCGCCCATCCCCTTCGGGATGGGCGGTTCAAAGGTCTCTATGGTCAATTCGCCTGGGGCAGAGTCACAATGGCCTTGAACAGGTCGCCGTCCACAGCCAGCTCAAAGGTTCCCCCCTGGAGCTCGGTGAGGGACCGGGCGATGGACAGCCCCAGTCCGGACCCCTCGGTGGACCGAGACTCCTCCCCCCGGACGAACCGCTCCATCAGCCGCTCGGCGGGGACGTTCAGCGGATCCCGGGAGATGTTCTTCACCGACAGCGTAACCTGTCCCTTCCCCCGTTCCAGGTCCAGATAGACCCGGGTGCCCTCCATGGCGTATTTGGAGCAGTTGGACAGCAGGTTGTCGATGACCCGCCACAGGTGACGGCCGTCGGCGTACACCCAGGTCTCCCCCTCAGGGAGGGTGGTCACCAGGGCGAGTTTTCGGTCGTTCAATTTCTCCTCCCACTCGCCCAGGGCCTGGTCAATAAGCTGGCCCATGCCGATCTTCTCCCGGGTCACCGACAGCACACCCGTGGAGGCCTTGGAGGCCTCCACCAGGTCCTCGGTGAGCTTTTTCAGCCGCTGGGACTTCCGGTCCAGCACCTCAATATACTCCTGGGCCTTGGGGTCGGTCTGTTCGGTGGTCTTGAGCAGGTCCACATAGTTGATGATGGAGGTCAGCGGGGTCTTTAAATCATGGGAGACGTTGGTGATGAGCTCGGCCTTGAACCGCTCGCTCTTCATCTTCTCGTCCACCGCCGCCGACAGCCCGGCGGAGATGTTGTTCAGGTCCTCCGCCTGGAGGCGCAGGTCGTAGGGCATGCGGCGGGTGTCGATCTGATACTCCAGATCGCCTCCCACGATGGTCTTGGTGCCCTGGCGCAGACGGTAGTAGCCATAGGCCCACCAGGACAGAAACAGCAGCAGGGCAATCTGCACCAGGAACCAGGCCAGGATCCAGCCTCCGTCGTACCAGAGCTGTGTGAGCAGCCAGAAAGAGAACATCGTATAGATCAAAAATCCCAGCACCACCTTCCAGGTGAGGGGCAGGAAGCGAATAAAGTCATGGATGGTCCTCACCATCCATGTGACCACCCTGCACAGCAGGGTGGTTTTTCCCAAGCAGCGGGCCTTGAGCCGGACAGTAAAGGTCCTCAGCAGCAGGGAGCCGCACCCCACCCCGGCGGCGAAGAGGGCTCCCGCCCCCATGACGCCCAGCTTGAAGAAGGAGTCGTAGCTCTCACTCTGCACCGCGTAGAGGCTGGTGGAGCTCCAGTAGAGCTGTTCCGTCACCCCAATCGTGCAGAAGGCCAGCGTCACCACGGCGGCGATCATGGCGGCAGCGTACAGGTCAAACCAGATCCGCTCCTGCCAGGTGGTGACGATCTCCGACCTACCCTTTTTGTGCCCCGCGGACCAGAGGACCCAGAGCAGGGCAATCACAGCCAGCGCTCCCAGGTTCAGGAAGCCGGTGAGGAACTGGTCGAAGGAGACCCGGTCGTTCTCATAGGCCTGCCAGATGTGATAAAACTCATCCTGAATCTCGACGTTGGTGATCTCCTCGGGTACGCCGTACTCCAGCACCAGCCTGCGGGGCTGGACCGCCTGGGTATCATCGGCGTTCTGTCCTGCCTGGTCACCGGGGGCGATTTCGTAGCCGTAGGCGCTGGGATCATAATAGCCGTACTCGAGCCAGGATTCCTCCGACAGCTCAATGGTGCTGCGGAAGATATCCTTCACCGCCTTGAGCATGGACTCCCCCTCCGCCAGATTAGTGCCCACCGTTTTTCCGGTATCAGCGTCCGTCAGGCAGAAGCGGAACCAAGTGTTGTCCCGGGAAAAGTGCTCCTCAACGCCGGCCCGGTTCTCTTTAAGGGCCTCGATATCGGCGTAGGTCACGGCGTCGGCGGTGCCTTCCTCCACCTTTTTCTCCAGTAGCTCCAGCCGCTGGGTGAGATAGACGCCGTCTATCAGCTCCCGGTAGCGGTTCTCCCGGGCGTTGTAAAACCGGCTGCCGGACTGCCAGGTGTCAGTGGTGACAGACTGAAAGCTCAGCAGCGCCCGCACCCCGAACACCCCCGCCCCTAGGGCGGCACACAGCAGGACGATCCAGGCGCACACCTTGGCGGCGGTGCTGCTTTGCAGCTTTTTCACGGCTATGCCCCCTTCTCGATCTTGTAGCCCAGGCCCCAGACCACCTTGAGATACCGGGGCTCGGCGGGGTTGATCTCGATTTTCTCCCGCAGGTGGCGGATGTGGACGGCCACCGTGTTCTCCGACCCGTAGGCCGGGTCGTTCCACACCTGCTCATAGATCTGGGCGGAGGAGAACACCTGTCCCGGGTGGGACAGCAGCAGCTTGAGGATGTTGTACTCGATGGGGGTGAGGCTGATGGGCTCCCCGTCCACCGTGACCACCTTGGCCCCGTCGTCCATGGCGATGGGCCCGGCAGTGATGAGCCCCGGGCCCTTCTCCGCGCCCCCCAGGGCGGTGTACCGCCGTAGCTGGCTCTTCACCCGGGCGATCACTTCCAGGGGGTTGAAGGGCTTGGTGATGTAGTCGTCCGCCCCGATGTTCAGCCCCAGAATCTTGTCTGTGTCCTCGCTCTTGGCGGTGAGCAGGATGATGGGCACGTTGCTCCCCTCCCGCAGCTTGGCGGTGGCCCGGATGCCGTCCAGCTCAGGCATCATCACGTCCATGAGGATGAGATGGATCTCATGGGTCTCTGCCGCCCGGAGGGCCTCCTTCCCGTTGTAGGCTTTGATGGTCTGGTAGCCCTCGCTGGTGAGGTAGATGTCCAGCGCGGAGACAATATCTCTATCATCGTCACAGATCAGGATGGTGTACATGCGGCCTCTCCTCCCCGTTTACTTCTGAACATAGCATAACACAGACAGTTTAAATCGCAAGTGGGAAAATATTAAGAAGCGTTTAATTTTTGCTCATTTCTTGCTGCGCAGCACCATAGCGGCACACTCGGCCCGGGTCACTAGGTCCTGGGGTCGCTTGCCGTCGGAGATGCCCGCCACTCTGGCCGCGTCCCACTCGCCGGTGTTCTGTGCCCAGACGGGGACCTCCCTCTCCCCCAGCTCCTTGCGGTAGCGGTCCATAAACTCCTTCCACTGCTCGTATGTCACGCTCTCTTCCTCCTTATAGCTCACGTAGGGCAGCAGGCCCCACTTCTTCCAGGTCCGGGTGTTGTACCCGGCCTTTTTCCCCAGATTGCCCACAGCGGTGATCTGCACCCCGTTGGCCCACTTGGGGGTGCACTCCACTGCCAGGCCGTCCCCGACGTACAGCCCAATATGGCCAGGCAGCCACACCGCCGCCCCAGGGACGATGTCCCGGAAGTTATCGGTCACGCCCTTGCACAGCCGGATCATTCCGTCGGCGCTCACGTCGGGCACGCCGCCCGTATTGTACCGCGCCCCGCCGTAGTTGGCGGCAGGGTCGCCCTCCCAGCCCCACAGGATACCCTTGATGAGGTTGACGCAGTCGAAGCCGAAGGTGTCTACCGTGGCGGCGTTAATCATCTTAGTGCGGGCGGCAGCTCGGTTGTACTCGTGGTTCTGGGTGTACCGCTTTTTGTTGGCGGCGGTCATGGGGGCCCCGAAGCAGCCCATGACATACAGGGTCCTGTAGTTCTTTGCCACGTCCACACAGCGGCCCACCAGCTCTTGGGCGGTCATCATACCTTGTCACCGTCCTGCTGG
>JAETQY010000069.1 GCA_021770445.1 Bacillota bacterium
GCCGTCATGCTCCCCGCCTTTTTCATGGCGATGTACGAAAAGGACGGCCAGCCCTTTGAAAAGGTGGTGCGGAACATTGTCCGGGCCAAGCTCCTGCGCCCCGGCGTGAGGCCCTACCGAACGGAGAACCTGTACGCGCCCTTTGCCGGACAGGTGGAAAAGGAGGAACCGATTGCAGGTAAAAAGAACCCCAAGACGCGGCCCCGCAAGGGGTAAGGGCCGGGCGGCCCTCTCCGCCCAGCAGACTGTCCCCTACCTGGAAATGCTCAAAGACGGCGTTTGCCGGGTGCGGGACGGCTACTACACCAAGACCATCGCCTATGAGGACATCAACTATTCCGTTGCGTCCACCGAGGATCAGGCGGCCATTTTCAGCGGGTGGTGTTCGTTCCTGAACTACTTCGACAGCGCCCTGCCGTTCCAGCTCTCCTTTGTCAATCACCGCTCCCGTGGCGGGGGCCGCTACAAGGTCAATATCCCTATGGCCCACGATGAATTTGACAGCATTCGGGGCGAGTATGTGGATATGCTGAAACGGCAGATTGCCAGGAGCAACAACGGCATTGTCCGCTCCAAGTACATCACAGTCGGCGCTCCCGCCGACAACCTCGCCGCCGCCCGGCCCCGGCTGGAGCGGGTGGAGGCGGACATCATGGGGAACTTCAAGCGGTTGGGGGTGCAGTCCCACGTCCTCAACGGCTGGGAGCGGCTGGAGGCCCTCCACGGCCAGCTTCACCCCGGAGGCCGGGAGCCGTTCCGGGGGGGACATCCCCAAGACGGGCATGGGGACAAAGGATTTCATTGTTCCCGACAGCTTTGACTTCCGCCAGAGCCGGACGTTCCGAGTGGGCCAGTCCTGGGGGGCGGCGTCCTTTCTGCAAATCATGGCTTCGGAGCTGTCTGACAAGCTCCTGCTGGAGCTGTTGGAGCTGGATGCGGAAATGACCGTAACCCTCCACGTCCAGACGGTAGACCAGACCAAGGCCATCAAGACGGTAAAGGGCAAAATCTCCGACATCGACAAGATGAAAGTGGAGGAACAGCGCAAGGCCACCCGGAGCGGCTACGACCCCGACATTCTGCCCCCCGACCTCATCACCTACGCCAAGGACGCGGCGGCCCTCCTGGCCGACCTGCAATCGCGCAACGAGCGGATGTTCCTGCTCACGTTCCTGGTGGTGAACACCGCCCCCACGCGGGAGCGGCTGGAAAACGAGGTGTTCACCGTGTCCGGCATCGCCCAAAAGCACAACTGCACCCTCCGGCGGCTGGACTGGCAGCAGGAGCAGGGCTATATGTCCTCCCTCCCCCTGGGCTGGAACGGCATCGAGATACAGCGGGGCATGACAACCAGCTCCACGGCGATTTTCATTCCCTTTATGACAAAGGAGCTGCGGATGGACGGGCAGGCCCTCTACTACGGCATGAACGCCCTGTCTAACAATGTCATCATGGCTGACCGCAAGCGTTTGAAAAACCCAAACGGGATGTTCCTCGGAACCCCTGGGAGCGGCAAGAGCTTTGCCGCCAAGCGGGAGATCGTCAACGTGTTCCTGACGTGGCCGGAGGATGATATTGTCATAGCAGACCCGGAGGGGGAATATTACCCCCTTGTCAACCGCCTGGGGGGACAGGTGGT
>JAETQY010000037.1 GCA_021770445.1 Bacillota bacterium
CACGGGCATACAGCCCAGGGTGACCATCCGGTCCACATGGCTGTAGACGGCCACCACCTGGTCGGGCTGGTACAGGTCCTCAATTAAAAATTCTTCCCGCAGCTCCTGGGTGGTGAGGCGCTTCACGTCCCTGGGGTTGGCGGAGTAGCGAATATCCATACTAAAACCTCCTCAATATTTTGTTTTCGCCTCAAAGGGCCTCAGTTCCCCACGCCTCCAGCTGGGTGAGGGCCGGGAAGGGGGACGGGTCGTCCGGGTCCTTAATCAGCTTCTCCACCACCAGCCAGTCCACCGCGCGGGACGGGAAGTCCACAATCTGGCGCTCTCCCGTCTTGACAAAGGCGGGCTCCAGCCGGGAGCCGTCGGAGAAGCGGACGGTACAGCGGTTCCACCAGCTGTCGTGGGGGAAGTCGGCTCGGAGGGTAAACACCAGCCGGTCCAGCCGGACAGGCCGGCCGAAGTCCAGGCGGAGAGCGGCCCCCGGGTCTCGGTTGATGCCCCAGCTCTGGTAGGGCCAGGCGCCGTGGCAGTCGTTGGCGTAGCAGCCGTCGATGGCGTTCCGGGCGGCAAAGACCGACTCCCCCCGGGTCTCCACGTTGGCGCTGGCGTGGGGGAACAGGCCCTCGTTGTCGTGGCTGTCCAGCACGTTCCGGGCCAGATTGCGGCGGGCCGCGATCTCTTCCTCCTCCGCCCGGCGGACCCACAGCAGATGCCGGTCCCCGGTGAAGGATCTGGGGGAGTAGCTGACCCGCTTCTCTCCAAAGGGCACAACGAGACGGAACTCCCCGGAGAGATAGCCAAAGGTCTCAGCCATGCTGTCCTCCAGCAGGGCCACCACATAGCCGGGTCCGCCGGTCATACAGATCACGTCCCCCTCCTCATAGGGGGCGTCGTACACCAAAGTCACCCGGTCTGTCCCGGCGGCCTGGGCCTTGATCTGGCCGGACCGGCCGGTGATTACAATACGCAGCTCCTCGCCTTTTGGTATGTCCATTTTCCATTCCTCCCTGTGGTTTACAGATGTTTTGTCCGATCCTCAAATTCAGCTCAGAGCGTCGAAATATCAATCAAACCGGTCTGAAGCGTTGCACAATTGAGGAAAAAAATGTATAATGCAGGCAAAGATTTTCAGCCCCGTCCTCTGATCAAGCATTAAAAATCTTCCAGCGCACGGCAGAACAGGAGGTCAAAACATGATACAGGAATATTTATGCAGGCTCCCCGACCGCCTCGGGGATCTGAAGCTGCCCGCCGCCAACCACCGGGCCGTCTGGGACGACCTGCCCCAAGGGGTGCGCGAGGCGCTGATCCGCCGGGGGGAGGCCTACCTGGGCTGGCACTGGCCCGTGATGACCTGCGGAGACTACCTCACTTTTTCCCGCACCGGGGACCGCTCCCGATATGAGCAGAAATGCCACCCCCGCCAGCAGGCGCTGTGCGCCCTGGCCCTGGCGGAGTGCGCCGAGCACCGGGGCCGGTTCCTGGACGACCTGATCGACGGGATCTGGTTTGTGTGTGAGGAGAGCGGCTGGCAGCTCCCCGCCCACAACAGCTATGTCCGGGACACCACACCTCTGCCCCTGCCGGATACCGCCCGGCCCGGCCCTGACCTGTTCGCCTGCGAGTCGGCGGCCAACCTGTCCCTCATCCAGGTGCTGCTGGGGGAGGAGCTGGAGGCGGCGGCCCCGGGACTGTGCCGGCGCGTCCGCCGGGAGGTGGACGCCCGGGTGGTGGCCCCCTACCTCCAGGAACACTTCTGGTGGATGGGCAATGGAGACGAGCCGGTGAACAACTGGACCTCCTGGTGCACCCAGAATGTACTGCTGACCGTGTTTACCTCCGGGTACGATCAGGACGTGAAGCACCGTGTGGCGGAGCAGGCCGCCTACAGCCTGGACTGCTTCCTCAACGGCTACGGCCCGGACGGCTGCTGCGAGGAGGGGGCGGAGTACTACCACCACGCGGGGATCACTCTGTGGGGTGCGCTGGAGGTGCTGGATCAGGTGTCCGGCGGCGTGTTCGCCCCCCTGTTCCGGGAGGAAAAGCTGCGCAGCCTGGCCGCCTACATCGTCAACGTCCAGGTGGACGGGGACTACTACCTCAACTACGCCGACTGTATGCCCAAGGCGGGGCTGCGGGGAGTAGGGGAGTACCTCTTTGGCCGGCGCACCGGGGCCCCCGGCCTGTGCGCGCTGGCGGCGGCGGACGTATCCCGCCGGGAGAGCCGGGACCTGCCCGACAGCAAGAGCCTGTTCGAGCGCCTGCTGGACGCCCTCTATGCCCGGGAGCTTTCTGCCCCCGTACCGCCGGTCCCGCCGGCGGAGGATGTATTCTACCCCAGCACCGGCCTGTGGATCGCCCGGGACGAGACCTGGTACGTCTCCCTGCGGGCGGGGCACAACGGCGTCAGCCACGGCCACTGCGACGCGGGGAGCCTCATTGTCTACCGCAAGGGCCGGCCTCTGCTCATCGACGTGGGGGTGGAGACCTACACCGCCAAGACCTTTTCCCCGGAGCGGTTCTCCATCTGGACCATGCGCTCTGACTGGCACAACCTGCCCACCATCGGCGGGCGGGTCCAGGGGGACGGCAACCAATACGCCCCCGCCGGAGTGAAGCAGCACCGGGACGGGAACACCTCCGTGATTGAGCTGGAGCTGTCCCCCGCCTACCCCGGCGGCGGGTTCTCCTACACCCGTCGGGTGGCGCTGGAGCGGGGAAAGGGTCTGACCGTGACAGACCGCTATCAGGGCGGCGAGAAGGCCGTACTGTCCCTGATGTTCGCCCAGCGGCCCATCTGGCGCGGCGGCGTATTGGAGACGCCCGCGGGCTCCATTCGCCTGGAGGGGGCCGCCGAGGCAACCGTGGAGGCCGTCCCCATTCAGGACCCCCACCTGCGGAGATGCTGGCCGGATACCCTGTACCGGGTCTTAGTCCCGGTTGAGGGCGAGCTGCGCCTGGAATTTCTGCCCTGAGTCAGGCCGGGGCCGCCGTCACCACTCAAACAGCTCCTTCCCCTTCAGCCGCAGAACGGCCTCGATCAGGAAGTAATCGGCGTAGATAATTGGCACCTCGGTGTTCTTTCCTGTGGGGTCGTGATAGAAGTAGGTGCCGCCGGTGAGGATAGAATCCCGGGCCGGGTCCCAGTCGGCAAATCTGGCCTCGCAGGCCCGGAGGATGCGGTACGCCGCCTCAGTATAGAAGCGGGCCTCGTTTTCCTCCACATGGCCCGCGATCTCCAGCAGGCCGCAGGCGGTAATCACGGCGGCGGTGGAGTCGTACTTCACCGGCTGGGCGGGCTGGCGGTAGTCCACCAGGGGCAGCCAATCGGTGACGGCCATGTTGGCAATGCAGTAGTGGGCGCACTGCTTGGCGGTGTCCAGGAAAGAGGGGTCCTGGGTGTGGCGGTAGCTCAGGGCGAAGCCGTACACCGCCCAGGACTGGCCCCGGCTCCAGGAGGAGCCCTGCCCATAGCCCTGTCCGCCGGGGCTGTTGAGATACTCGCCGGTGTCCGGGTCGAAGGCCACAATGTGGTTGCAGCTGCCGTCGGGCCGGACGATGTACTGCTGGGCGGTTTTCGCGTGGCTGACGGCAATTTTACAGTAGCGGGGGTCGTCCAGTTCCTGAGACGCCCAGTACAGCAAGGGCAGGTTCATCATGCTGTCAATGATCATCCAGCCCCGGATGTCGCCGCCGCCCATCTTCCTGCCCTGCTCGCTGTCCCGGGGGCCGACCCAGGCCCGGATGAATTTCCCGTCCAGGTTGTACCGGGCGGCCAGCTCCGCCGCGGCCAGCAGGCCCCGGCGCCGCGCCTCCCTGTCCCCGGTCTTGCGGTAGTTGGCCACGGAGGACTGGAGGAACATAAAGCCCAGATCGTGGCCCAGTGCCTCCGGGTCGTTCAGCACCACCTCCAGCCGTCTCTCCACCCCCTCGGCGACGGCCCGGTAGGCCTCGTCGCCGGTGGCGTGGTACATCTGCCACAGCATCCCCGGCCAGAAGCCGTTGGTCCAGCCGGTGATGTCCTCTGTGTCGTGATACATCCCGTCCTCCCCAGGGGAATAGGGGATATCTGTGCCCACCCGGGCACACTCCGCCTTCATTTTAATCAGCAGCTTGTCATATACGCCCTCCAACCACTCCCGGTTGGAGCGCTCCGCCGCTCCTTCTCCCATGATAAAGCCCTCCTTATTAAACAATAAATCAGATTTTAGGAACTGTCCCCGTCACCAGGGTGGCAAATCGGTGGGTCCCCGCCGGCAGGGACAGCCGGATGGTGGGGATCCGGGTGAGGGGGTGGAGCAGGTTGGTATTGGGCCAGGCCTTTACCAGCACCGGTTCCCCGCCGCCGGACAGGCAGCGGATGGCGCTGGTCCCCCAGGGGGCCCGGACGACCACGCCGCCCTCCCCCCATTCCACCATGTCCGCCTCCAGGGGGTGGCTGTCCTTAGCGGGGATGGCGAAGCCCCCGTCCGCCGCGTCGATGGGCCGGTCAGTGGTAATTATATACTCCCGCCGGTGGGCGGGGAAGTCGGGGGTCACCGTCACCTCCACCGTCACCCCGGGCAGAGGGGAGAATTTCCGCCAATAGCGGTCCCCCTCCAGCCGGAAGTCCTCAAAGCCCCGCTGGGCCCGCCAGCGGTCCTGCCCCGCCTCGGAGACGGCCAGACAGCAGTCAAAGGCACCCTCCTCCAGGGAATCCCCCCGGGGGACGGAGAAGCCGAACCGGCTGGAGTACACCAGCTTCTCATACTTGGCCCCGCAGTTCCCCAGCTCGTTGACGCAGTGCTGCCCGGCGGGAAAGAGCTGCACCTGGCTCTCGTCCCGGGCCGCCAGCATCCGGGCCGGGGGGATGGCGCGGAGGGGCTCCAGGCGGGGGACCTCCTCCTCCGCGGTCCAGAAGGGGTGGTCCGACCGCAGGGCCAGGCATAAGAACGCCTTCAGCGCCCAGTAGGGGGAGCCGGGGGCGTTGTACTGCTCGCTCATGAACAGGTTGGGGTAGCCGTACCCCACGGTGAGCAGCCCGCCGGAGTCGAAGATGGGCTGGGCGAACCAGTCCCGGAGGTTGCCCAGCACCCGGGACTTCATCACGCCCCAGGGCACCCCCTCCACCCCCGCAAGGGCTAGGGCGGAGAAGAAGGCCCCCTGGGCAAAGCGGTAGGTCTGGCTGCGTCCGAAGGGCACCGCCCGCCCGCCGTCCTCGAACCAGTAGAGGAAGTCCCCGGCAAACCTTGCCGCCCGCTCCCGAAATGTCCGGGCCCGCTCGGGGTCGTCCCGCTCCATGGCCCAGGCGTAGATCAGGCCGTAGTAGTGCATCCCGAAGGGGATGTAGTAGTCCATCTGGGTGGGCCGGCCGTCGCAGTACCAGCCCTCCTCCAGATACCAGCCGTCCAGCCGGGCCAGGTCCTCTTGCAGCTGGGCCTCGTTCCAGCCCCAGCCCATGCGCCGGAAGGCGGTCTCCGCCAGCACTCGGAAGAACAGCCAGTTGTTCCGGGGCAGCTCCAGTCCCTCTGCCCCCGCCAGCCAGCTGTGGAGGTTTTCCGCCTCCCGGGGGGTGAAGTTCATCCGCTCCCCACACAGCAGCAGGGTGGTGGCGATGGCCGCCATCTCTACCACCTTTTGGTCATAGTCGAAGGGCCTGCCCCAGTAGGCCGGGTGGTCCGGGTCGGTGCCGTTCACCAGCCCCTCCCGGAACAGGGGAAGCCAGTCCTCTCCGCCCCCGGCGGCCCACAGGGGGCCCAGCCCCCACAGCATCCGGGAAAACCCCTCCATCCGGGCGGAGCTCTCCCCGTAGTGGGCGGCGTGAGCTCCCAGGCACAGCCCGGCGTTTCCGGCGGTAAAGCGGCCCCGCACCGGCTCCAGGAGCTGCAAAAGGGCCCGCTCCACGTCCTTCCGGGTGCGCAGAGGGTTTTGATGGATGGGCAGATCAAAACACGCCATGACGCTCATCCCTTCAGGCCGCTGGTGGCAATGCCCTGGACAAACTGCTTCTGGAAAACGAGGAACACAATGATGACCGGGATCAGGGACACCACGCTGGCCGCCATAATCAGGCCGTATTCGGTGGAGTACTGGCCCATAAACATCCGGATGCCCAGCTGCACCGTCTTCAGCTCGGTGCTGTTCAGATAGATCATGGGTCCCATAAAGTCGTTCCAGTTGCTGACGAAGGTGAAGATCACCAGGGTGGCGATGGACGGCCCCATTTGGGGCAGCACGATCTTGCGGTAGATGCCGTACTCGCTGAGCCCGTCGATGCGGGCGGCCTCCAGCAGCTCGTCGGGGATGCCCATACAGAACTGCCGCAGGAGGAACACCCCGAAGGCGTCGAAGGAGTGGAGCAGGATCAGAACGGCGTGGGTATCCACCATGTGGAACACGTTATTCATCATGGTATACTGGGGCAGCATGTACACCTGCCAGGGCACAGCGATGGTGGCCACATAGATGAGGAACAGCGTATTGCGGCCCCGGAAGCGGCACTTGGCAAAGCCGTAGGCGGCGAAGGAGCAGGTAAACACCTGAATGATGGTGGTGATGATGGTAACCTTGAAGGTGTTGAAGGTAAAGCGGAGCATAGGCACCTGCTCCCAGATGCGCCGGTAGTTGCTCCAGGCCGGGTTGCTAGGGATCCACTCGATGGGGATGCGGAACACGTCCTTGTCCAGCTTCAGCGACGCGCTGAGCATCCACACCAGGGGCAGCAGGGTAATGGCACAGATCAGAATCAGGACCGCGTACAAAAGCGCCTTTTTCCAGGCGGGTGTTTTATTCAGCACAAGACTTCCCTCCCCTCAATCAATCCGATAATTTCTTTTCCAGACGGAACTGGAACAGAGTGATCACTGCCACAATGGCAAACAGCACCATGGCCGCCGCGCTGGCCCGGCCGTAGTCCCAGGAGACAAAGGACTGGTTATAGATGTACTGGGACAGCAGGGTGGTGGCGGTGCCTGGCCCGCCCTCGGTGAGGGCGTAGATCAGATCAAAGGACTTGAAGCTGTTGATGGTGAGCATCATCACCACAAAGAAGGTGGCGTTGCGCAGCAGGGGCCATTTGATGCGCCAGAACCGCTGCCAGGCGCTGGCCCCGTCGATCATCCCGGCCTCCACCAGGGAGGAGGGGATGTCCTGAAGGGCCGCCAGGTAAATAATCATGTAGTAGCCCATATTCTTCCATATGTTGACCACGATGACGCCCACCAGGGCCCACTTGGTGGAGGCGAACCAGCCGGGGGGATCGGCCACACCCAGGGCCCGGAGCACCTCATTGATCAGGCCCATATCCTTTTGGAACAGCATCTGCCACACCGCGGCCACCGCCACCACCGAGGCCACGTAGGGGAAAAAGATGGCGGTGCGGAAAATGCCGATTCCCTTGAGCTTCTGGTTGATAAGCACCGCCAGCCCCAGGGAGAGCAGCATGGTGATCCCCACGGAGAACGCGGTGAAAACAGCGGTTTTGAAAACCGCCTGCTGGAATACCTTGTGGGTAAAGATGTACTTGAAATTGTCCAGCCCGGCGAACTCCATGGGATTGTAGCCGTCCCACCTGTTGAAGCACAGCAGCAGGGCGAACAGGATGGGGATGAGGTTGAGCACAAAGAAGCCGACGAAGTTGGGGGTAATGAAGGACACGCCCACCAGCGTCCGCCGCCGGCTCAGGGTCATACCGCTTTTGGGCGTGGACAGGGTCGCCGTTTTTTCCTTGACCGCCATAAGTTTTCCTCCTTCTTCTGAATGCGGAAAGGGGCAGGACGCTGGTCCTGCCCCTTGAAATCACGGTTCGATCAGGCCTCAGCCCTGAATGGATTTAGACTGTGCGCCCATGTCGGCCAGGACGGCGTCAAGGTCGCTCTCCCCCAGCATAATTAGGCTGTGCTGCTCGCCCAGCATCTGGTTGACCTCAGATACCTTGTCGGCAACGGGGCGGTCACGGACCATGTTCTTCACCTGGAGGGCCTCCAGCGCCCCCTCGGGGTAGCCGTCCACACTGGTGAGAGCCTTGAGGGTGTCATTGTCCAGCAGGGCGGGCACGCCGCCCTGAGCGGCCACTGCAGCCGCGCCCTCGGGACCGCACACAAACTTCACAAACTCCCAGGCCAGGTCCTGATTGGGGCTGGCTGCGTTGATGCAGATGGGAGTGGTGGCGCCCACGGTGTAGCCGGCCTCCACATTGTCGGGATGGGGCAGGGTGGCGATGCCCCAGTTGACGGAGCTCTCACCCTTGTTGATCTTGTCGATCATGGTGGCGGCGAA
>JAETQY010000070.1 GCA_021770445.1 Bacillota bacterium
GTGGCGCTCGGCCACGCCCTGCCCTTTCCACGTCTGATAGCGCCAGGGCGGGTCGGCGTAAATCACGCTGTATTTTCCTATAAACCGAACATCTCCTTTACGATCCGGCTGGCCCCCCGGACAAGGCCAGTCAGGATAAGCATATTGAAAATGAGCTGTCCGATGTACTGCCACGCCATCGTGACGGCGGGTAAGCTGCTGTCCACGGCGGGGGCGCTGCTGGACAGGAACGCCGAGTAAATCAGACAGGCCAGCACGATCACCGCGCCCTCCATGCACACGCCGATATAGCTCTTAATAAATGCCCTGCCGCTGGATGACGTGGTTTGACCGGCAAAGGACGCCAGGGGCAAGGGAGCCAGCGCGGTAAACATATACAGCCGGAAAAAGCGCCCGTAGACGGTGAGCAGCAGGATAAAGGACATGACGGTTATAAAGAGGGTGCCCAGCAGGGACACCAGCCACAGAGGGATGCTCTCCAACAGGCCCACGCCCTCAATGGCGGTCACGATCTCGGTGGGCAGGGTCGCCGCCGTGGTAATGGAGCCGCCCAGCCCGCTCATCACGGTTTGGGTGATGCCGCCGCAGATATTGAAAATCGCGGTCATAATCTCCATGCAACGGCCCACGGCGGTTTTGGCCAGGATAAAGCGGATCAGGTGGCGCAGCACATATTCCGGCCTCTGGAAGTCCCGGAAACTGGCGGCGCTCTGAAAAATTGCCATAGCGAAAAACAGCACCAAAAGGCCGTAACCGATGCCCACCAGGGCATTGTGGACGCTGAGGATCAAGCTCCAAATGGTGCCGCCCTTGAACGTCTCCGGGGATTGGGTCAGCAGCGCCCAAATTTCCGCCAGCTTATCATTCCAGCCCGACAGGGCGCTCTCCAGATTGCTGACGATCCAGTTGTCACTCAAAAAATCACCTCCGAGTCTGCGGGGGAAATGCGTCTCACGGTGAGACGCATTTCCCCGGCGTAGGGTTGATGGGGCCGCTTACACCGCGCCGATGGCGGTCAAAATCTCCTTTGCAAAGGCGATCATAAGCCCGCCGAACAGACACAGGAAGCCCTGGGTGCGCTGGCTGGCGTCGTGGGACTGAAT
>JAETQY010000071.1 GCA_021770445.1 Bacillota bacterium
GTGGCGCTCGGCCACGCCCTGCCCTTTCCACGTCTGATAGCGCCAGGGCGGGTCGGCGTAAATCACGCTGTATTTTCCTATAAACCGAACATCTCCTTTACGATCCGGCTGGCCCCGCGGACAAGGCCGGTCAGGATAAGCATATTGAATATGAGCTGTCCGATGTACTGCCACGCCATCGTGACGGCGGGTAAGCTGCTGTCCACGGCGGGGGCGCTGCTGGACAGGAACGCCGAGTAAATCAGACAAGCCAGCACGATCACCGCGCCCTCCATGCACACGCCAATGTAGCTTTTAATAAACGCCCTGCCGCTGGATGACGTGGTTTGACCGGCAAAGGACGCCAGGGGCAAGGGAGCCAGGGCAGTAAACATATACAGCCGGAAAAAGCGCCCGTACACCGTAAGCAAAAGGATAAAGGACATGACGGTTATAAAGAGGGTGCCTAACAGAGACACCAGCCACAGGGGGATGCTCTCCAACAGGCCCACGCCCTCAATGGCAGTCACGATCTCGGTGGGCAGGGTCGCCGCTGTGGTAATGGAGCCGCCCAGCCCGCTCATCACGGTTTGGGTGATGCCGCCGCAGATGTTGAAAATGGCGGTCATAATCTCCATGCACCGGCCCACGGCGGTTTTGGCCAGGATAAAGCGGATCAGGTGGCGCAGCACATATTCCGGCCTTTGGAAGTCCCGGAAGCTGGCGGCGCTCTGAAAAATAGCCATAGCGAAAAACAGCACCAAAAGGCCGTAGCCGATGCCTACCAGGGCATTGTGGACGCTGAGGATCAAGCTCCAAATGGTGCCGCCCTTGAACGTCTCCGGGGATTGGGTCAGCAGCGCCCAAATTTCCGCCAGCTTATCATTCCAGCCCGACAAGGCGCTCTCCAGATCGCTGACGATCCAGTTGTCACTCAAAAAATCACCTCCGAGTCTGCGGGGAAATGCGTCTCACGGTGAGACGCATTTCCCCGGCGTAGGGTTGACGGGGCCGCTTACACCGCGCCGATGGCGGTCAAAATCTCCTTTGCAAAGGCGATCATAAGCCCGCCGAACAGACACAGGAAGCCCTGGGTGCGCTGGCTGGCGTCGTGGGACTGAAT
>JAETQY010000072.1 GCA_021770445.1 Bacillota bacterium
GCCTGTCTGAAAGTGGGGACGGCCTACCGTCTGGCGGCTGGCGGGAACATGGGCCAGAAGCTGGTGGGGATGATGGCGACCCTGGCCCCGGCCCTGGCCGACTTTGCGCCGGGGCTGAACCCCTTTGACTGGCTGGTGGGTATCGCGGGGGCGGCTGGCATCCGGCTGGTGATTTACTGCAAGGCGAAAAAGGCCAAGAAATTCCGCCCGGATGCGGAGTATGGATCGGCCCGATGGGGCGGGCCAAAAGACATAGCCCCTTTTGCCGATCCTAAGTTTGAGAATAATGTCATTCTCACCAAGACGGAATTTCTCACCACCAACACCCGGCCCCAAAATCCGGCCAACGCCCGGAACCTCAACGCCTGTGTCATTGGCTCCAGCGGCTCCGGCAAAACCCGTTTTTGGCTCACCCCCCAACTGCTCCAGGCCCACAGCTCCTATGTGGTGGTAGACCCCAAGGGCGGGGTACTGTCTCAGGTGGGCTATTTTCTCCAGAGGAAAAAGGGCTATAAAATCAAGGTGTTCAACAGCATCGACTTCTCAAAATCCATGCACTATAACCCCCTGGCCTATATCCGCAATGAGGCGGACATCCTGAAATTCGTCAACGCCCTGATTTCCAACACCAAGGGCGAGGGCAAGGAGGGCGATCCGTTTTGGACAAAATCTGAAACGCTCCTGTACTGCGCCCTGATTGCCTACATCATTTTTGAGGGGCCAGCGGAGGACAGGAATATGAATACGCTGGTGGATATGATCTCCGGCATGGAGGTGAAAGAGGACGATCCTGACTTTATGAACGCGGTGGATTATATGTTTGCCGGGCTGGAAAAGCGCAAGCCGGATTGCTTCGCGGTGAAGCAATACCGCAAATATCGCCTTGCCAGCGGCAAAACGGCCCGTTCGATCCTGATTTCCTGCGGGGCGCGGCTGGCCCCCTTTGACATCCCCCAGCTCCGGGAGATTATGAGCTACGATGAAATGGAGCTGGACAAGCTGGGGGACAAGCGGACGGCGGCTTTCTTCATTATCAGCGACACGGACAGCACCTACAATTTTATTGTGGCCCTGGCGTTCTCTCAAATGTTCAACCT
>JAETQY010000073.1 GCA_021770445.1 Bacillota bacterium
AGGAGGCCGAGCGTGAAGAAAGGTAGCTTGAAAAAATACCTCCTCCCCAACCTGCCCTACCTGTTCATGGCCTGGGGCTGCTTGAAGCTGGGGACGGCCTACCGGCTGGCGGCTGGCGCCAACATCGGCCAAAAGCTGGTGGGCATGATGGACACGATCAACACGGCCTTTGCCTCCCCCGCCCCTGGGCTGGACCCGGTGGACTGGCTGGTGGGGATTGCGGGGGCGGCGGCTATCCGGCTGTTCGTCTACGTCAAGGCCAAGAACGCGAAAAAGTACAGGCGGGACGAGGAATACGGCTCCGCCCGCTGGGGAACGGAAAAAGATATTGCCCCTTTTGTCGATCCCAAGTTTGAGAAAAATATCATTCTCTCCGGGACCGAATTTCTCACCACCAACATCCGGCCCAAGAACCCCGCCAACGCCCGGAACCTCAACGCCTGCGTGATCGGCTCCTCCGGCTCCGGCAAAACCCGCTTCTGGCTCACGCCCCAGCTCCTCCAGGCCCACAGCTCCTATGTGGTGGTGGACCCCAAGGGCGGGGTGCTGTCCCAGGTGGGCTATTTTCTCCAGAAGAAAAAGGGGTACAAAATCAAGGTTTTCAACAGCATTGATTTTTCCCGCTCTATGCACTACAACCCCCTGGCCTACATCAAAAACGAGGCGGATATTCTGAAATTCGTGAACACTTTGATAGCGAATACCAAGGGCGAGGGCAAGGAGGGGGACCCGTTCTGGACCAAATCGGAGACACTTTTATACTGCGCCCTGATCGCCTATATCATCTTCGAGGGCCCGGAGGAGGACCGGAACATGAATACCCTGGTGGATATGATCTCCGGCATGGAGGTGAAAGAGGACGACCCGGATTTTATGAACGCCATCGACTATATGTTCAAGGGCCTGGAGAAGCGCAAGCCGGACTGCTTCGCCGTGAAGCAGTACAAGAAATACAAATTAGCCAGCGGCAAGACAGCCCGCTCCATACTTATTAGCTGCGGTGCGCGGCTGGCTCCCTTTGACATTCCCCAGCTCCGGGAGATCATGAGCTACGACGAGATGGAGCTGGACCGCCTGGGGGACAAGCGGAC
>JAETQY010000074.1 GCA_021770445.1 Bacillota bacterium
AGGAGGCCGAGCGTGAAGAAAGGTAGCTTGAAAAAATACCTCCTCCCCAACCTGCCCTACCTGTTCATGGCCTGGGGCTGCTTGAAGCTGGGGACGGCCTACCGGCTGGCGGCTGGTGCCAACATCGGCCAAAAGCTGGTGGGCATGATGGGCACGATCAACACGGCCTTTGCCTCCCCCGCCCCTGGGCTGGACCCGGTGGACTGGCTGGTAGGGATTGCGGGGGCGGCGGCCATCCGGCTGTTCGTCTATGTCAAGGCCAAAAACGCGAAAAAGTACAGGCGGGACGAGGAATATGGCTCCGCCCGCTGGGGGACGGAAAAAGATATTGCCCCTTTCGTCGATCCCAAGTTTGAGAAAAATGTGATCCTCTCCGGGACCGAATTTCTCACCACCAACACCCGGCCCAAGAACCCCGCCAACGCCCGGAACCTCAACGCCTGCGTGATCGGCTCCTCCGGCTCCGGCAAAACCCGCTTCTGGCTCACACCCCAGCTCCTCCAGGCTCACAGCTCCTATGTGGTGGTGGACCCCAAGGGCGGGGTGCTGTCCCAGGTGGGGTACTTCCTCCAGAAGAAAAAGGGGTACAGGATCAAGGTTTTTAACAGCATTGATTTTTCCCGCTCTATGCACTATAACCCCCTGGCCTATATCAAAAATGAGGCGGATATTCTGAAATTCGTGAACACTTTGATAGCCAACACCAAGGGGGAGGGCAAGGAGGGGGACCCGTTCTGGACCAAATCGGAGACACTTTTATACTGCGCTCTGATTGCCTATATCATCTTCGAGGGCCCGGAGGAGGACCGGAACATGAATACCCTGGTGGATATGATCTCCGGCATGGAGGTCAAGGAGGACGACCCCGATTTTATGAACGCCATCGACTATATGTTCAAGGGCCTGGAGAAGCGCAAGCCGGACTGTTTCGCCGTGAAGCAGTACAAGAAGTACAAATTAGCCAGCGGCAAAACTGCCCGCTCCATACTTATTAGCTGCGGTGCGCGGCTGGCTCCCTTTGACATTCCCCAGCTCCGGGAGATCATGAGCTACGACGAGATGGAGCTGGACCGCCTGGGGGACAAGCGGAC
>JAETQY010000014.1 GCA_021770445.1 Bacillota bacterium
GTGATTACCACCCCGAAAACCAAGAAAAGCAATCGTACCATCAAAATGCCCAATTTCCTCTGTGACGAAATGCGGGACTACCTGGGAATGCTCTACGGGGTCAAGAAGAAAGACCGCATTTTCACCGTCACGAAAAGCTACCTCCATCATGAGATGGACAGGGGGGCGAAAGAGGCCGGGGTCAAGCGTATCCGTATCCATGACCTCCGACACAGCCACATTTCCCTGCTGATTGATATGGGCTTCTCGGCGGTGGCGATTGCCGACCGGGTAGGCCATGAGAGTATCGAAATCACCTACCGCTACGCCCACCTGTTTCCGTCCAAGCAGACGGAGATGGCGGACAAACTGGACTTTGAAAGGACGGGAGCATAATGTCAGCTAAGAATTTGGACAACCACAACCGTTGGCGGAACAAGACCGTGGCGTTCCGGGTGTCGCCGGAGGAGGACGAACAGCTTGAAATTGCCGTCCGCCTGTCCGGGCTGACCAAACAGGACTACATCACCCGGCGGCTGTTGAACCGGGATATTGTAGTGCAGGGCAATCCCAGGGTCTACAAGGCCCTGCGTGACCAGCTCGCCGCCGTCCTGGGGGAACTGCAGCGGGTCAGGGATAGGGTCAGCGTGGACGGCGAGTTGCTGGACACCATCAACCTGATTGCAAAAATTATGGAGGGAATGAAGGAGGACACGAATGGCAGATGACAAAGAAAAGACTGTCCTGAACCCGTCTGTTGGCGCAGACGGAGGACAGCCAATCCTATGTACCGACACCAGTATAACAGACCAGCCGCAGGATTGCAATGACAAATTTCCTGAAGAAAATATGGAAGAACTGCTCCGAAAAATGCGGCGCATGAATGACCCGGCCAATTTGCCCACCATCACCATGCGGGAGCTTTACGAAACTGTCTACCAGAGCAGACCGCCCGTCATTGACGGTCTGCTCTGCTCCGGCACCTACCTCTTTGCCGGAGCGCCCAAGGTGGGCAAGTCGTTCCTGGTGGCCCAGCTCGCCTACCACGTCAGTACCGGGCAGAAGCTATGGGAGTATGATGTCCGGCCTGGGACGGTCTTATACCTCGCCCTGGAGGACGATTACCAGCGGCTTCAAGAGCGGATGTTCCGAATGTTCGGCGTGGAGGGGACGGACAATCTCCACTTTGCCACCTGCGCCAAGCAGCTCGGCAACGGCCTGGACGAGCAGCTTGACAAGTTTGTGCGGGAGCATCCCGACACCCGGCTTATCATCATCGACACCTTGCAGAAGGTTAGGGAGATGGGCGGCGAGGCGTACAGCTACGCCGACGACTATCAGATTGTCGGCAGACTGAAGCAGTTTGCCGACAAAAAGAGGCTTTGTCTGCTGGTCGTCCATCACACCAGGAAACAGCCCTCCGGAGATAAGTTCGAGATGATCTCCGGCACAACGGGTCTGCTGGGCTGTGCGGACGGGGCGTTTATCCTCCAGAAAGAGAAGCGCACCGACAGCGCCGCAACGCTGGACGTGGTAGGCCGTGACCAGCCTGACCAGCGGATACACCTGGTACGGGATGAAGTGCGGCTCACCTGGGACTTCGACCATGCAGAGCGGGAGTTATGGAAGGAGCCGCCTGACCCTCTGCTGGTAAAGTTGTCGGAGCTGGTGACGGCTGAACGGCCCGTATGGAGCGGAACAGCAACGGAACTGGCGGGTGTCCTCGGCGGCGAATTGACCGCTATTGCGCTGGCGATGCGGCTGAATGTCCGGGCGAGTATGCTGATGAACGAGTACGGCATCCGCTATGAGAACCGCCGCACCCACGCCGGACGGATAATCACGCTCACGCTGATAAATCAGGAGGCGTGACGACTGTGACAACCGTGACGACTAAAAACGGAGAGGGGGTGTCCCTCTCAGGTTGTCACAGTCGTCACGGTTGTCACGGACAAAGTTTAGGCGGGGTGCAGGGTGCCCTTTTCAAAGGGCGGCCCTGCTGGGGGAGCCGTCCGCAGACGGCGGGGGCAACGCCCCCCTATCCCCCTCGGGAGAGCCCACGGCACTTTCGCACCAACGGGGCGAAAGTGTCATAGTGGGTTATTACACTTCCTCAGAAGTGCCTCCCCAACATTACCCCGTCCATTATCAACAACCCAACATCTGAAACAGGAGGATTTTTGCCTATGGCACGAGGCGACGGTATTGACCGTACCAGCGCAAGAAACATGAGACTGACAGCTGCCAAGATTGGAAACACCCAGCAGCACAACGAACGGGAAAAGGATTCCTACGTCAATCAGGACATTGTGCCAGAGCGGACACCGCTCAACGTCCACTTCAAAACTCCCTCTGCTGGGTATCAGGAGATGTTCGCACAGATGGAGGCCGAGGGCGTGATCTCCACCCGTGGCATTAAGGCGGATGCCTTTCGGTATGGTGAGCTGATCTTCGATGTCAATTCTGCCTACTTCTACAATCACGGTGGCTATGACTTCGCAAAACAATTCTACACCGACACTTACAAATCTGCAATAGAAATCGTAGGTGGAGAGCAATATATTTTGTCGGCGGTCATGCACGCCGATGAGCGCAACCGGGCCATGTCCGAGGCTCTTGGTGAGGACGTGTACCACTACCACCTCCATGTGGTCTATGTCCCAGTGGTGCAGAAGGAAGTCCGCTGGACAAAGCGGTGCAAGGATAAGTCCCTGGTGGGCAAGGTCAAAGAAACCATCATGCAGGTGAGTATGAGCAAAAAGTGGGCCTCAAAGCCAGCCGTTGATGATGTGACCGGAGAACCACTCTTGACCTCCAAGGGAAAGCCCGTCCTCAAAAAGTCGTACAGCGTTTTACAAGATAATTTCTTCCAGGCCATGCGAGATGCCGGATATGACGACCTGAAACGTGGAGAGCGAGGCAGCTCCGAGGAACATTTGACGGTTACACAGTTTAAGGTAGAGCGTGAAAAGGAACGGCTTGCCCAGCTTCAAGAGGCGGCTGTGCTGGCCCAGGCCGAGGCCGAGAAAAAGAAGAAGGAGGCAGAAGCCGCCGAGAAGAAAGCGGCCCAGGCCAAGGTCAAGCTGGACGATGTGGCCCCGCTGCTGAAAGGCATGGAAAAGCTGGCGGCGGACTTTTCCGACGACCCGGAGCGGACGTTGCCGGAGCCGGGACCGCTGGAGAGCGCCAAGTCCTACCGGGAGAAGAAAGCCAAGCCTCTTTGGGAGAAGATCGTCAAGGTGCTGCGTTCAATCTACCGGGCCTACTTCGACCTCAAGAGCAGGTTTGAGAGGTTGCAGAGTGCCTATGACCGGGAGATCAACAAGAACAGCTCTCTTTCAGCCAGAATTTACGAGGTCTGCGCCGAGAGGGACAGCCTAAAGGGGCAGATCAGGGACTATGAGCGGGTCAGGCAGGCCATTGGCCTGGAACAGGCAGACAGGATATTGGAAGTTGCTTACCAGCAGGAACAAGCTGAAAAGGAACGGAGGCAAGGGTCAAGGCAAAAAGTGAGAGTGAGCGTAAGATAATCATATATCTTGCTAATATTTTGAAAATAGTTCTTGACAACCGGAAAAATATGGAGTAGAATAATTCCAGCTTATTTAGAATTATTTTAATTCTAAATTTGACTTGAGGGGGACGGTATATGACAACTTATGAGCGCGAAATATATCATATCATTACCAGCTCCGAGAAGCATCTGACTGTAGAAGAAATCTATTTGGAAATCAAGAATCAATATCCTAAAATTGTTCTGGCTACGGTATATAACAATGTGAACAGGCTGTGGAAGGCCGGGCTGATTCGCAAAGTATCTGTTGAAAATATGCCAGACAGATATGACCGCCTGACGAAGCACGACCATTTGGTTTGTCAGAGATGTGGCAAATTGGCGGACATTTCGTTTGAGGATTTGACTGATTCTCTCCGCAGACAATTAGGCGAGGACTTTCTCTCATACGATCTGAAAGTCTTTTACCTGTGTCCAGAGTGTCGGAAACGCGAGCAGGACCGGCTTTGAGAAGAACGCCATCTGAGCAGACGCCATCCCCCCTCCCCCGCTTAAAAATGCGACGCAAACGACTGAAGAAGACAGGAGGAAATCATGATGAGCAAGTACACAGGTACGCAGACCGAAAAAAACCTGGAGGCCGCTTTTGCCGGAGAATCCCAGGCGAGGAACAAGTACACATACTTTGCCTCCAAAGCCAAAAAGGAGGGTTTCGAGCAGATCGCGGCCCTGTTCCTGAAGACTGCGGACAATGAGAAGGAACACGCCAAGCTGTGGTTTAAGGAGCTGGAGGGCATTGGCTCTACCGCCGAGAACTTAGGGGCCGCTGCTGACGGCGAGAACTACGAATGGACGGATATGTATGACGGCTTTGCCAAGACTGCCGAGGAAGAAGGTTTCCCGGAGCTGGCGGCGAAGTTCCGTATGGTCGCGGCCATTGAGAAGCAGCACGAGGAGCGTTACCGAGCGCTGCTGAAAAATGTGGAAATGGCAGAGGTCTTTGCTAAGAGCGAGGTCAAGGTGTGGGAGTGCCGCAACTGCGGTCACATCGTAGTGGGTACACAGGCCCCGGATGTTTGCCCTGTTTGCGCCCATCCCCAGGCATATTTTGAGGTTCACGCAGAAAATTATTAAAATATAGAAGGAGATTATTTCATGAGAAGCATTACAACTTTGGATTTGCAGTACGCCCACCGCTTTTATGGCTTCAAGGGTGAGGCCCAGTACCTGCACGGTCACACCGGTGTCCTGACCATTGAGGTCGAGGATTCCGTGGAATCCGGAGTGAACATGGTATTCCCCTGCAACGAGATCCAGAAGACCGCATGGGAGGTTTTGAAGAACTTTGACCATGCCCTGATTCTGCGCCAGGACGATCCCCTGCTGCCCGCCATTCTCAAGGTGTACGAGGAGCAGGGCATCAAGGATGGAGCGCCCCAGAATAAGATGAAGGGCCCTGCTTTCCAGACGGAGCTGGCTACCGCATATCCCGACTGCCGCCTTGTGGTCACGAAGGAAACCATGACAGTAGAGGGCATGATTAAGATTGTCTATGATTTGCTGAAAGACAAACTCAATATTGCCAAACTGACCTTTACCAGCGGGGTAAACGCCGCCAGCCAGGAGTATGAAACCAAGAATCAGATTGACCGCTGCCCCCTGTGCGGCATAGCGCTGAACGAAAACGGCGTCTGCCCCAAGTGTGGTTATAAGAAGTAAAAATTTCCTATATGCAGCCAGGCGTTTCAATAATGGAACGTCTGGCTGTCTGTGTTGGGAATCATTAACCGTTTTATCATGAATGACTTGTCTTCCTGTCCAGTTTATAGTATAATGCGAATGGGATAGAAGTAATCTGCTCGCATTATCACACATGATAACAAATTGATAACAGCCCATCGTATAGGCTGGATAATATGGATATATCAAATAATCAAAAGAACAGGGCATCATATTTCCAAAGCAAAATCCGTTAGAATATGATACCCAGCAACGAGTGGGAGTGAAAAAATGAGTAGCGCGATTTATCCCTTTCCCTTCGGTCAGCTCAAGATCGGATATGAGGGCGGCGCCGTCACGCTCCTGAAGCGGACAGACGAGCCCGCCCGCGGCGAAGGGCGGACGGCGCTGACCGATCTGGCGTTCGGGCAGATCACCGAGTATCTGGAGGGGAAGCGCCGGGAGTTCGATTTCCCCTACCGCCTCCGGGGCACCGAATTCCAGCAGAAGGTGTGGCGGGCGCTGCGGGCCATTCCCTACGGCGAGACGCGCACCTATGGGGAGATCGCCGCCGCTGTCGGCAGCCCAAAGGCCGCTCGAGCCGTAGGCATGGCCAACCATCAAAACCCTATTTTGATCGCCGTCCCCTGTCACCGGGTCATCGGTGCGGACGGCAGTCTGGTGGGCTACGGCAGCGGCCTGGACATGAAAGAGGCGCTGCTGCGCCTGGAGAAAAGGGTCATTCAGAAGGAAAATCTGGCATAACCGAAAACAAACAGGCTGGAGGGGACATTCCCTTCCAGCCTGTATATGTTATTTCAAAAGGAACCATACAGCCACAACTACAACGACCGCCAGCCCCAGGACGATCCAGGGGAGGGGGCTCTTTTTCTTCTCCCGCGGGGCGGGGGGGACGTAGTCGTCGTCGCCGTCATCCTTGCGCGGGGCGGCACTCTCCTTTTGGGGGGCTTTCTTCTGCTTTTCCAGATCCTGGATCAGACGCAGCTGGGCGTCTAGTGGCCCGCCGCAGACACTGCAAAAGATACGGGAATCGTCGTTCATCTGGCCGCAGCCGGGACAGCGTTTTGACATAACCGTGCTCCTTTCTGAGGGCGGCCTTGAAAGCGCCGCAATGTGACTTGATATATTACAATTATAACAGAAAGCCCGGAGAGAAACAAGAGCGGTTTATTTATTTTAACAGATTTCTTTGTAAAAGTTCCGGGCATTGCGCCACAGAATACCCTCTGCCTGGACGGGGGTGAGTCCCCGGTCCAGAAAAAACTGATACAGACCGGCAAATTTTTCTGGGCCGTCCAGCCAGGGGGGCAGGTCAGCGCCGTCGGCGTCGGAACCCAGGGCCAGACAGTGCTCTGCCCCCAGCTCCAGGAAGTGCTCTGCATGGCGCCACAGGTCGTCTGGTAAGGCGGGCTGTCCGTCCTCCCGGAGAAAGGCGTTGTAGTAGTTCAACCCGATGAGGCAGCCCCGGCGGACCATCTCCCTAACCTGATCGTCGGTGAGGTTGCGCTTATGTCCGCACACCGCCCGGGCGTTGGAGTGACTGGCCGCAAAGGGCTTTTGGGCCACCTCCAGCAGGTCATTGAAGCCCCGGTCGTTTAAGTGGGACACATCAATGATGATGCCTTGCCGTTCCAGCTCCCGGACGGCCTCCCGGCCAAAATCGGACAGGCCGCGGTCCGTCACGTTCCCAGAGCCGATCTCGTTCTCCCCGTTCCAGGTGAGGGTGAGCATCCGCACCCCGTCCCGGGCCAGCGTTTCGACGCGCTCCAGCCGCCCGGCCAGAGCGGAACCGTTCTCCACCGTGAGGACGGCGGCCGCCCTCCCCTGAGCCCAGGCGGCCTCGATGTCCGAGGCCGTGCGGCAGGGGCGGACCTTGTCTGACAGGACATCCATCTGTCTCTGAAAGCTGTGCCGGTGCAGGTCATAGTAGGCGATGGCGTCCTCCCCCTTGAGCCCGTCGGGGAGGAAGATGGCGCAGCACTGGCACCAGCTTACCCCCTCCGGGATGGCGGACAGGGAGAAGTGATGGCCGGGCAGGTCCAGGGTGTCGGTATTCCGGACGCGCTCGGTAAAGGCGGACACAGTCTCGTCCCTTTTCGCCGGGTCCCGAAGGGCCTCCAGCAGGGGGGCGTCCTCCGGAGACAGGGCGGTGAGGGTGTCGCAGTGCAGGTCGATAAGTGCGTAGGGGAGCATGGAAATCACTCCTTTTCTGCTATCCTATGCGCAGGGCTCACGGTTTTTTCATAGTCAGGGAGATGCGCTTCTTTTTCTCGTCCACCTCGACGACCCAGACAGTAATTACGTCCCCCACGCTGAGCAGCTCGGAGGGGTGTTTCACCCGGCGGGGCAGCTTGGAGATGTGGACCAGGCCGTCCTGGTGGACGCCGATGTCCACGAACACGCCGAAGTCGATCACGTTCCGGACTGTCCCCTGGAGCTCCATGCCGGGCTTTAAGTCCTTGGCCTCCATCACGTCGGTGCGGAGGATGGGGGGCGGCAGCTCGTCTCGGGGGTCCCGGCCCGGCTTGGACAGCTCCTTGACGATGTCCGCCAGGGTGGGGGCCCCGGCCCCGCAAGTCTGGGACAGGTCCTCGTAGCCGATGGCCTCCGCCTTTTCCTTCAATTCACCGATGTTTCCGGTCTTCACATCCTCCAGGGTGTAGCCGCAGGCGGCCAGCAGCTGTTCCGCCGCGCCGTAGCTCTCCGGGTGGACGCCGGTGTTGTCCAGGACGGACTTGCTCTCAGGCACCCGGATAAACCCGGCGCACTGCTCAAAGGCCTTGGGGCCCAGCTTGGGCACCTTTAAAAGCTGCTTCCGGGTGGTGAACGCCCCATTCTCCTCCCGATACTTCACCAGATTCTTCGCCGTGGAGGCGGTGAGGCCGGACACCCGCTGGAGCAGGGAGGGGGAGGCGGTGTTGGCGTCCACCCCCACGGCGTTGACGCAGTCCTCCACCACCCCGTCCAAGGTCTCCCCCAGGCGGGCCTGGGGCATGTCGTGCTGGTACTGGCCCACGCCGATGGCCTTGGGGTCGATCTTCACCAGCTCGGCCAGGGGGTCCTGGAGCCGCCGGGCGATGGACACGGCGGAGCGCAGGTTCACGTCGAACTGGGGGAACTCCTCGGCGGCCAATTTGCTGGCGGAGTACACCGACGCCCCCGCCTCGCTGACGATCATGTAGGACACACTGCCCCCGACCCTCCTAATGAGCTCCACCGTCATCTGTTCGGTCTCCCGGCTGGCGGTGCCGTTGCCGATGGCGATGTGCTCCACCCCGTGCTTCTTGATGAGGGCGGACAGCTTGACGATGCACTCCTCCTTCTGCCGGGGACCGTGGGTGGGGTAGACCACGGTAGTATCCAGCACTTTGCCGGTGGGGTCCACCACCGCCACCTTACAGCCCATGCGGTAGCCCGGGTCCAGGCCCATGGTCACCTTTCCCTTGACAGGGGGCTGCATGAGCAGAGGCTTCAGGTTCAGGGCGAACATGTGGATGGCCCCCTCGTTGGCCTGGTCGGTGAGGGTGTTCCGGATCTCCCGCTCCATGGAGGGCTGGATGAGCCGGTCATAGGCGTCGTCCGCCGCCGAGCGGACAAAGTCCATGGCCGCCCGGTTGGGGACCACGGCCCGGCGGACGGCGATGTGGGCGGTCTCCGGGTCCAGCTCCACCGACACCTTGAGCACATCCTCCCGCTCCCCCCGGTTGACGGCCAGCACCTGGTAGCCCTGGACCCGGCTCACCGGCTGCTTGAAGTCATAGTACAGGCGGTAGACCGTGTCCTCCGGCTCCTTGTCGGCGGCCCTGGACACCAGCATGGCCCGCCGCAGGTACAGCTCCCGCAGCTCCTTGCGGATGTCGGCGTCGTCGGAGATGCGTTCGGCGATGATGTCGCTGGCCCCCTGGAGGGCGTCCTCCACGGTTTCAACCCCCTTTTCCGGGTCGATGTAGTCCCGGGCCGCCTCCTCCATGTTGACAGGAGGGCCGAAGGCGAAGGCCAGGTCTGCCAGGGGCTCCAGGCCCTTCTCCTTGGCCACGGTGGCCCGGGTGCGCCGCTTCTGCTTGTAGGGACGGTACAGGTCCTCCACCTCGGCCAGGGTGGCGGCGGAATCGATGGCGGCGGCCAGCTCCTCGGTGAGCTTGCCCTGGTTCTCGATGGAGCCCTTCACCTCGGTTTTCCGGGCGTCCAGATTGCGCAGGTACTGCAGGCGGTCGGCCAGGGTGCGCAGCAGCTGGTCGTCCATGGAGCCGTGGAGCTCCTTGCGGTAGCGGGCGATAAAGGGGATGGTGGCCCCCTCGTCAATGAGTTTGACCACGTTGCCGACGTGTTCCTCGGTGCGGCCCAGCTCCCGGGCCAGGGTCTGGATCATCAAGTCCATATGTCGTTCTCCTTGCAGATAAAATCAAAGGCAAGGACAGTTTACCCCAACAGGGCGGAAAAGTCCAGAGGGATGTGGGCCGGAACGATTTGGATGAAGAGCTGACGTAATTTACCATTGCAATCGGCAGAGGAATAAGGTATGATGTACTAAAAATACCTGATTTGCAGGAAATCCTCGCTATTTCGACCTTTGTGCAGGAAAGAGAAGCTGAGGAAAAAATGCAGGTAAAATTTGAGGATAATATTCGTTCAATCGCTTGCAATGAGCGGAAAAATACGCTATAATTAAAATACGCGGGCATTGCGCACGGGAAAAAAGAGAGAACGGGGAAGATCCGTTAAAAGTCTGACGATAGCCCTTGATTTTCCGGGGGAGTCGTGTTAGAATTAAGTTTTGAAACTCTGGTGACATCATCAAGGAGGGCGTTCAAGTGGCTGGCTATCTGTTTTCCAATTCCCTTTTAATGCTGGAGCGGGCCATGGGGTATCAGTGGACCAAATTCGGTGCCATTTCCGACAATATCGTCAACGCGGAGACGCCCAACTACAAGGCGAAGTACGTCACCTTTGAGGAGGCGCTGGACGCCAGTATTCGCACCTCCCTCCAGCGCACCGACCGGCGGGCCTCCACCGTCCGGGACGCCATCGACCGCTCCCGTCCGGTGGTACATATTGCCGAGAACGAGAGCATGCGCATGGATGACAACGGGGTCAACATCACCGAGCAGGAGACGGAGGCCACCCGCACCGTCTACCAGATGCAGTACACCATGGATGCCATCAACAGCAACCTGTCCCTGATGCGCACCCTGATCCGGGGACAATAAAAACGGCCTTGAGCGCCGCGGGAAAATATGGAGGGATGCGCTATGGCATTTGTCAGCACAATTGATGTGATCGGTTCCGGCTTTACCGCGCAGCAGCAGCGGCTGGACATCATCTCAGAGAATATCGTCAATATGAACACCACCCGAACAGAGAACGGCGAGGGACCTTACCGCCGGAAGGTGGTGGTCTTTGAGGCAGAGCAGCGGGTGGGCCGCTTCCAGCAGGTGCTGGATCAGGCCCGCTACCGCCGGCTGGGCCTCCAGCCCGCCCGAACAAAGGGCGGGGTCCGGGTGGCCGAGATCAACGAGGACCCCTCCGACTTCAAGCTGAAGTACGACCCGGAGGACCCGGACGCCAACGAGGACGGCTATGTGGAGCTGCCCAATGTGGACCTGGTGAAGGAGATCACCGACGGTATGGCGGCCAGCCAGGCCTTCTCCGCCAATGTTACAGCCTTTAATTTGCTAAAGAGTGTGATTTCCAAGGGACTGGAGATCGGCAAATAAGTTCATCTAGGTCAGGTTACATTTCCATCCGCGGGCAGGAGGCCCAAAGGCGGAAAGGCGGTCTGGCCTGGATTTGCGTTTTGGGATAGAAGAGTATGGGGCCGTTTTGGCCCGTTCAGGAGGAATATTTTATGGAATTCACCCCCATCCGGCCCATCGAGCCCCTGTTTGATTCGCTGACCCAGCCGGTCCAAAAGGCGGAGGAAAACCCCGGCATGTCCATGTTTGCCAACGTGTTCCAGCAGGCCATTCAGAACGTGCGGGACACCAACGCCACCCAGGTGGACCTGGAGTACCAGCTTGCCACCGGGCAGATCGACAACCCCGCCCTGGTGACCACCGCCATCACCAAGGCCACCACAGCCGCCGAGCTACTGATGCAGATGCGCAACAAGGCTGTGGACGCCTACAATGAGCTGATGCGTATTTCCCTGTAAGAGCGGAGCTCGCGCTTTAAGATAACTGGCCGGAGGGGTTCAAGTTGCAGACGAAACTGAAAGGCTTTTGGGAGAAGATCAAGGGCTTTTTTGCAAAACTGAATAAAAAAACCCGGATCTTGCTGGGCGTCTGCGCGGCTGTGATCCTGGTGCTGATTATCGCAGCGGCGCTGCTGCTCAACCGGAAGGAATACGCCGACCTGTGCACCGGCCTGACGGCCAGTGAGACCAGCTCGGTGATCTCCTTCCTCAACGACAACGGCGTGACAGACTACAAAATCAGCGGCGACAGCATTCTGGTGCCGGCAGGCCGGGAGGAGCAGCTCCAGATCCAGCTGGTGACCTCACGGACCCTGACCTCCGGGTACTTCTATGAGACCTACTTCAACAAGACGGGGACCTTCTCCACCGAGGCAGAGCGGAAAGAGGCCATGCGCATCGCCACCCAGGAGAAGCTGGAGGCCATGATCCGCCAGCTGGACGGTATCCGGGACGCCCAGGTGATCATCAGCCTGGGGACCCAGCGGGTCTATGTGCTGGACCCCCAGACCTCCGAATCCACCGCCACGGTGCTGGTCACTCCGGACGGCAATCAGCTGCTCAGCGCCGGAACGGTGGAGACCATCCGCTATATGGTGTCTCACTCGGTGCAGGCCTTGAACATCGGCGACGTCACCATTTCGGACACCAACAATAATGTATATAACGACACCGCCAGCGGTACGGGGCAGATGGCTGACGCTAACGCCTTGAAATTACAGTATGAGCAGAGCACCAACAACCAGGTGCGTATGCAGGTGCTCAACGTGCTGGAGCCCATCTACGGGCCGGGCAATGTGACCGTGGCCGTCAACACCACCGTGGACATGAGCCGTAAGGTCATCGAGTCTACCGACTACCGCCAGCCCGAGGGCTCGGTGGAGGGCGGCGGTCTTATCGGCCATGAGGAGTGGTTCTGGGTCAGGGGTATCGACGGCACCACCGCCCAGGGCGGCACCGTGGGCACCTCCACCAACTCCGACATTCCCTACTACCCAGACTATGTCCCGCCCGGAACGGGGACCGGGGATTACGACAGCGGCAGCGGGAGCCGGGACGGCCATATCAGCTCCACCGTGACCCAGCAGGAGGTGTGGGCCGGCACTATCACCGACCTGAAGGTGGCCGTGACCATCAACCAGGACGCCAGGAACTCCGGCTCGGTGGGCCTGGAGCAGCTGACCCGCCAGGTGGCCGTGGCCGCCGGCGTCGGCACCGACCCCGAGGTGATGGACGGCTGCGTCAACGTGCTGATCGCGCCCTTCAATGTGGATATGCCCGACAACGCGCCCAGCGGCATCCTGGCCTTCCTGGCCGACTTGGAGGACTGGGTGGTATACGCCGCCATCGCCGGAGTGGTGCTGTTCTTCATCCTGCTGATTATCATTCTGCTGCTGCGCCGCAGAGCCAAGAAGAGGAAGCTGGCCAAGCAGGCGGCCCTGGAGGCCGAGATGCGGGCGGCCGAGGAGGCCGCAGCAGCCGAGGCGGCAGCCGCTGTTATCGCGGCGGCTCCCACCGGCGGCGCCGATATTATGGAGGTCAACACCGAGAAGAGCATGGAGCTGCGTAAGAATGTCCGGCAGTTCGCCCAGAACAACCCGGAGATCGCTGCTCAGATGGTGAAGGCCTGGCTGAAGGGGGAAGATACCAGTGCCTGAATTGACAAAGGTTGAGCTGACCCCCCCGCAGAAGGCGGCGGCTGTGATCGTCTCCCTGGGGGCGGATAAGGCCTCTGGCCTGTACCAGTACATGGAGCCGGAGGAGATCGAGGCCCTTACCCTGGAGGTGGCCCGTCTCGGAATGCTAGATTCCGAGCAGACCGAGGCGGTACTCACCGAGTTTTACCAGAACTGCCTGACCAGCAAGGCGGTGACAGAGGGCGGCCTTGAGTACGCCCGCACCGTGCTGGAGAAGGCCTTCGGCAATCAGACAGCCCTGGCCCTGCTGGAGAAGGTGACCAAGTCCCTGAAGAACCGGGAATTTGCCTTCCTGGACAAGGCGGACGTCAAGGCGCTGTACTCCGCACTGCAGAACGAGCGTCCCCAGACGGTGGCCCTGGTGCTGTCCTATGTGGACCCGGACAAGGCCGCCGGCGTCATCGAGCAGCTGGAACCCCGCCGCCAGATCAGAGTGGTGGAGGCCATCGCCACCATGGAGAGCGCCTCCCCCACCGCCATCAAGACCATCGAGGCGGAGATGGAGCGCAAGTTCTCCAGCATCATTACCCAGTCCAACGTCAAGGTGGGCGGTATCGACTACGTGGCCGGCATCATGAACAATTTGGACCGGTCCAGCGAGAAATCCATCTTCGACGGCCTGTCTGCCCAGAATGCCGACCTGGCGGAGGAGATCCGCAAGCGGATGTTCGTGTTCGAGGACATCATCACCATGGACGACCGCTCCGTGCAGCGCTTCGTCCGGGACTGCGACCCAAGAGACCTGGTGCTGGCCCTCAAGACGGCCAACGCCGACGTGGCCAACAAGCTGTTTACCAACATGTCTGCCCGTATGGCCGAGAGCATCCGGGACGACCTGGAGGTTACCACAAATGTCCGTATGAAGGACGTGGAGGACGCCCAGCAGCGTATCGTGGGCGTCATCCGGGATTTGGAGGAGAGAAACGAGATCATCATCATGAAGGGCGGAAAGGACGATATCATTGCGTAACATCCTGAAGGGCTTCCTGGAGCCCCAGGCGGAGAAGTACATTCTGCCTGACGCCAGCGATATCCACTTTGAAGAGGGTATCTCGGACTTCCAGCTCCCTTCCCTGGACGAGGAGGAAGAGCCGCTCCCCCCGGAGGAGCCCCAGCCGGAGGCGGTGGACATCACCATCGGGGAGGAGGAGCCCGGAACACCGGAGCCTGAGCCGGAACCGGAACAGCCAGAGAAGCCGAAGAGCCCGGAGACCCCTGTACACTACGCCCAGCTCCAGGCCGAGCTAATCTTGAACAAGGCACGGGAGGAAGCGGAAGCGCTTCTGGCCCAGGCCCGGGAGCAGGCACTGGCCGAGCAGGAGGAGATCCGGGCGGGCGCCCGAGACGAGGGCTACCGGGACGGCTACGCCCAGGGTACCGCCAAGGCCATGAGCGACGCGGTCCGGGACCGGGAGGCCACCGCCGCCCGGCTGGAGAAGGAGGTCCAGTCCTTTTTGGAAAAGGCCTCCCTGGCCCGGGAGGAGATGATCCTCCAGAGCCGGGATGAGCTGGTGGAGCTGTGCCTGGCCATCGCCGAGAAGGTGGTGCGGGTCAGTCTAAAGAGCAGCAGCGAAGTGATCGTCCGCATGATCCAGACGGCCACCGAGCGGATGAAGCGGCAGGAGTGGGTACATATCTATATCTCCGGCTGCGACGTCCGCCAGCTTTCCAAAATATCCCCGGCCCTCACCACCACCCTGGGCGCCCTGTCCCAGCACATCAAGATCATCCCCATGGGGGACGGCGAGGACGGCACCTGTATCGTGGAGACGCCGGAGGAGATCGTGGACGCCAGTGTATCCACCCAGATGTCCAACGTCCGGGACGTGATCCGGGACCAGATGGGCGTCCAGTGGCCCCAATAAAGGAGAGACCGTATGTTTCGGGAGCTGATTCCCGCGGTCCGCTCCGCCGAGACGGTGGGCCGGACCGGGAAAATCGAAAATATCGTGGGCATGTCCATTGAGGCCTCCGGCGGCCGGGCCGCCATCGGCGATATCTGCCGCATCTACTCCAACGAGTCGGGCGGCCAGATTCCCGCCGAGGTGGTGGGCTTCAAGAACGACCACATTCTCTTAATGCCCTATGCCAACATGAGCGGCATTTCCGCGGGCAACTTCGTCCGCAACACCGGCAAGCGCCTCACCCTTCCGGTGGGACCCTTTCTGCGGGGGCGGGTGATCAACGCCCTGGGCCAGCCCATTGACGGCGGCGAGCCCTTTCAGCGGGCTGACACCTTCTCTGTGGACAGCAGCTACATAAACCCCATGTCCCGTCCCCCCATCCGGGAGCGGATGGAGTTCGGCGTGAAGGCCATCGACAGCCTGCTCACCATCGGCAAGGGACAGCGTATCGGCATCTTCGCCGGCTCCGGCGTGGGCAAATCCACCCTGATGGGCATGATCGCCAAGAACGTCAAAGCGGACATCAACGTCATCGCCCTGGTGGGCGAGCGTGGCCGCGAGGTTCTGGAGTTCATGCAGAAGGACCTGGGGGAGGAGGGCATGCGCCGAAGCGTGCTGGTGGTCGCCACCAGCGATCAGCCCGCCATGCTGCGGATGAAATGTCCCAGCGTGGCTACCAGCATCGCCGAGTACTTCTCCAGCCAGGGCTACGACGTGCTGCTGATGATGGACTCCCTCACCCGGTTCGCCATGGCCCAGCGGGAGATCGGCCTGGCTATCGGGGAGCCGCCGGTGGCCAGAGGGTATACCCCCTCCATGTACGCTGAGATGCCCAAGCTGCTGGAGCGCAGCGGAAACTTTGAAAAGGGTTCTATTACCGGAGTCTACACCGTATTGGTAGAGGGCGACGATACCAACGAGCCCATCGCTGACACGGTCCGCGGTATCCTGGACGGACACATCGTCCTGTCCCGAGCCCTGGCCAACTCCAACCACTTCCCCGCCATCGACGTGGGGGCCAGCATCTCCCGTCTGATGGTGGAGATTGTCTCCCCGGAGCACCGGAAGCTGGCCGGAGAGCTGAGAGATATCATGGGCGTGTACGAGAAGAACGCCGACCTGGTGTCCATCGGTGCCTACAAGGCGGGGACCAACCCCAAGCTGGACCACGCCCTGACTAAGATGGACGCCATCAACCAGTTTTTGATGCAGGGCACCGATGAGGCCTTCTCCTACGAGGAGAGTTTGGCCGAGATGGAACGTATCCTGAGATAGACCATATAAAGGAGTGGGCGCCACCTATGAAAAAGTTCCGCTTCTCACTGGAGACAGTTTTGGACTATAAGCAGCAGGCCTTGGATTCCCTCCGGGCGGAGCACGCGGCCATCCTGGCCCAGGTGCGGGCCCAGGAGGAAGTGATCGAGGGCCTGGAGGAGGAGCACCGTCAGGCGGACGCGGATTTCACCCAGCGCAAGCTGGAGGGGATCAACATTGTGGACGCCATGAGCTACGAGACCTACCTGCGCTCCCTGGAGCAGAAGCTTCGGGAGGAGTACCGGAAGCTGGAGCGGCTGCGGCACACAGAGGAGCAGAAGCGTACCCAGGTGGTGGAGGCCCGGAAGGAGACGGCCACCATCGAGAAGCTGAAGGAGCATAAGCTGGCCAGCTACCGCAAGGCGGAGCAGAAGGACGAGGAACAGCGCATCGAGGAGTTTGTCTCCACCGCCCGCGCCATGGCGGCAATGGGCATGTAACAAAGGGAGCGACACGGTTTCGTGTTTCTCTATATATGGGTCACAGGAAGGAGGTGAACGCAATGAGTACGCCGCTTTCATTCTGTGACATCAGCGCACGGTATGGGCAGACGCCCGCTCCTCAGCAGAGCATCGAGGAGCAGACCGGCTGGAACCCCAGGCAGCTCTTTTTGGACTATCTGCAAAAGGTCCGAGACCAGCGGGAGGAGAACGCCAAGCACGCCGAAGAGGACGCCCTGATGGCCATGATCGACGCCATGAACGCATCTGAGGAGGATCAGGCGTCGGGCAAGACGGAGCGAACTCTGACCAGCGCCCTGGCAAACGCGGGGAAAGCCATCACAGATCAGTCCACGGAAATCCTGGAGGACGGCACTAAGCGGGTGACATGGGTGGACCCCACTCAGACCCTGACCGTCCAAGCTATGCTGTCCTGTCTGGGCGACCGGTTCAATTTTGAACAGGTTGACGAGATTCAGGAGAATCAGGACAAGGCCCAGGAGAATCAGGAGCAGGAGACCGAAAAGGGGCCCCAGGAAGTCACAGAAGCGCGCGACCCCAGCGACACCATTGACCCGAACAGTATTTGAAAGGAGGTGAAAGAGACATGAATGTAAACGACCAATGGATGCTGGAGAAGATGCAGCAGATGGCCGCCAACATGGCCGCGTCCCTGCCCCAGGCTGGACAGAACACCGATACCCCCGAGACCGGGAAGGGCGAGAGCTTCAAGGACATGATGGATAAGGCCAAGGACCAGAAGGTGGAGGCCCCCAAGAAGAGCGATCCTGTCCAGAAGAGGGAACCGGTCCAGAAGACCGAGAGCAAGGTCGTCACCGACATGAAGGACCCCCGGATCAAGGCGATGGACCCCGCCACTCAGGCGCAGATCGCGGCGGGCTTCCTGACTCCGTTGGAGACGGAAAGCGGCGATCTTCTGCTTCGGATTGACACCATGCCCGGCGCGGTGATCATCCCCACGCTGCCCAACGGAGAGATCGACTGGAGCAAGCCCTTTGTGCTGACCAACAGCGACGGCGAGCAGTTTGAGGTCTACCTGAACCAGGGGGACGGCGAGTGCAAGCTGTTTCAGCTTACCGACAACGGAAGGAAGCAGCTCGACCTCTTCCCGGAGCAGCCAAAGCTGGACCTTTTGGGCGATCCCAAGGGCCTGGACATGACGGTGGTCACCAGAGAAGGCAAGGCCACCACGCTACGGGAGGCTATGGCGGAGTTCGACGACCAGGACGATACCGATCTGGACGCCTTGGCCATGGCGGACAGACAGCCCTTGTTCAAGGACGTGAAGGCCACACCTGTCAAGGTGGGCGACAACTTCCAGCTGGATACCCAGCAGCCCGACATGGAGGCCAAGCTGGCCGACGCCATTCGCTTCGCGGCCCAGCAGGGACTGCGGCAGATCGAGATTAAGCTCAGCCCTGAGAACCTTGGTAGCCTCACCGTCAAGCTGACCCAGGCGGCCGACGGCACCCTTCAGGTAGTGCTCCAGACGGCCAATGCCAAGGCGGCCAACCTGCTCAGCCAGCACGCTGAAGGTCTGAACGCGGCGCTCCAGGGCTACAGCCAGAACGGCGAGGTCCATGTGGAGGTCCAGCGGAGCGACGACAGCCAGCAGGCCCAGCAGCAGCAACAGCAGCAGACCGACCCCAACGGCCACAACCGGCAGAGCCAGCAGCAACAGCAGCGGCAGGAGGAGCAACACAGCGGCGACTTTCTCCAGAAGCTCCGGCTGGGACTGTTCGAGGACATATAAACTTTAACGGAGGTGAAACGAAAATGGCAGATTCTACGATTCAGAGCGGGGTTGATCTCCTAAACCGCTATTCGACCAACAGCACCAATACCGACTACGACGCCTATGTCAACCGCTGGGAGGAGAAGGAGAAGGAGGACGCGCTCTACGAGGACAGAAGCACCTTATCCTTTACCGATATGCTCAGCCTGATGGTGGCCCAATTCCAGAACCAGACCATGGACAACCAGGCCAGCACCACCGACATGATGAACCAGCTGGTGCAGATGAGCTCCATGCAGGCCATGACCGAGATGACCAGCAACATTAAAGAGCTGGCTCTGGCCAACGTGATGACCTACGCCGCCTCCCTGGTGGGCAAGACGGTCACCGTGGGCGTGTATAACGAGAAGACCAAGGAGATAGACGAGATCGTGGGCGTGGTGCAGGGCACCGGCACCTACGACGGCCAGCAGGTCATCTACCTGGACAACGGAAAGGGCTACTTCCTCAGCGACATCATGGCCGTTGGCACGCTGCCTCCCAAGGAGGAAAAACCTGAGGAGCCCGGAGACGGCGACAAGGGCGACGGTGACGTCGGAGGTGTGGACGGCTCTGGAGACGGCGACAAGGACGACGGCGCCGGCGGCGTGGATGGCTCTGGAGATACCGACGGAGCCGGCGATACCGGGAATACCGGAGACGGCGGCGACGCAGGCGAGGGCAAAAGCTGAAAGCTGAGATCGGGAGGGAATCCGGTCTTACCCAAATCGCGGACAGGATGTCCGGAAAGTTGAGGAAGCACTATGGCAGAACGCATCAATTCCATCCAGGGCGTGTCCCCGGTGGAGCGCGTCCAACAGGTCAGCCCGGTCAGCCGGGGCTCGGCTGGACAGTTCGGCGCTCTGCTCCAGCAGGAGATCAAGGTCGCGGAGCCTGCGATATCCTTCTCCAAGCACGCCCAGAACCGGGCCGCGGAACGGGGCATCCAGGTGGACGACGCGCTCATGGACCAGCTGGCCGACTCGGTAGAGCGGGCCCAGGCCAAGGGAGCCACCAATATCCTGGCCTTTGACGCAACCCGGGCTTTCATCATCAACGTCCCCCACGGGCGGGTGATTACCACCATGTCCCAGGAGGAGATGGAAGAAAACATCTTCACCAATATTGACGGCGCTGTACTGCTGAAATAACGCAAGAGCAGGACCTTTTTGGATGCTTTGGTCCCCTGCCCGACTGACAGGGGGCCGGCAGCGCCTACAGAAAGGAAGTTTGTAAATCTTATGACAGGTGCAATGTACGCCGCCATCGGCGGCCTAAAAGCTCACATGACCAAGCTGAACGTCATCGGCAACAACGTGGCCAACGTGAACACCCACGGCTACAAGACCCAGCGCATGACCTTCCAGGAGTCCATCTACACCACCAGCCGCTCCGGCTCTAACGGCGGCGTGACCATGGGCGGCAACAACCCTTCCCAGATCGGCTACGGCTGCTCCGTGGGCTCCATCGACCTGAACATGGCCCCCTCCACCTACGCCCCTACCGGCTACGGCCTGGACTGCATGCTCACCGGCGAGGGCTTCTTCATGGTGGGCGACAAGGTTAAATACGAGAGAGATGAAACAGACCCCGATAATCCCATCATCACGGGAAGCGGAATCCGCAACGCCGACGATCTGAACGAGCCCCTGCTGACCCGGGTGGGCGACTTCTGGGTGGACGCCGACGGCTATATCTGCAACCGTGACAACAAGGTGCTCTATGGCTTTGCCCGGGTACAGAACCCCAACTATAAGCCCAACGCTACGAAGGATGAAATTGCGAAGGCCAAGGAAGATGGCATAGACATTGAGAGCTCCACCATCATCAGCACCGAGCTGGTTCCCCTGCGGGTGCCCCTGTCCGCCGCCGCACCCACGAGAGAGAATGGCGGCAAAGTGGTGGTGGATGAGAACGGGAAGCTAATAGACCCGCAGCCGGGCGCCGATGTGGATTATACCCTCGCAAAGGGTGAGTCCTGGAAAGACCTCTGGGATGAGGGCGACCCCGTCTACCCCTATCTGAGTGCTGCGTCTAACGGTGAAAACCGGTATCCCTCCTATAAGGACGCGGCGCAGGCCGCCCAAAGCAAGGACGGAGCGGTAGCCAATAAGACCCAGATTCCCGTGGGCCAGAACACCAACGCGAACCGCGTCTGTGATGAGCTGGTCACACAGCTGAAAAACATGAGTATCGGCCCCGACGGCTCCATCACCGGCACCAGCAACGGCAAGACCGTGGTTATCGGCTATGTGGCCATCGCCAGCGCCGACAGCCCCGACGGCGTGACCCACATGGACGGCCGCTACTACAAGGCCATGGGCGGTGCCGGAACCCTGCGTGTTGCCGCCCTGGTGGACCTGCCCACCAAGTATCTGGGCAACCAGGTGGCGGATGATGATACCCAGCCCAATCCCGCCGACGCCATCATGTCAGATTCCGGCAACAGTATCAAGAACGGCGGCCTGGAGGCCTCCAGCACCGACGTGGCCAACGAGTTCGCCGAGATGATCACCACCCAGCGCGGCTATCAGGCCAACACCCGCATCATCACCGTTACCGACCAGATGCTGGAGGAACTGGTGAACATGAAGCGGTAAGCGCGGTAACTCCCTCCGTCGCCGCCTTTGGCGGCGCCACCTCCCTCAAAGAGGGAGGCTTGGGAGGACGCGGGACAAGGCTCCCTCCCTGAGGGAGCTGTCAGCGAAGCTGACTGAGGGAGTTTTCAATAATCCGACCCAGGTCCGTCCCCGGCGGGGCCTCCCCGCCGGGGCGGGCAGAGATGAAAGGAAGGTTTGTCATATGATCCAGCTGACGAAGAGAAACGGCGAGAGGTTCCTGGTCAATCACCACCAGATCGAAACCATAGAGATGATCCCCGAGTCTAAGATCGTTATGATGAACCGGGATTATTTCATCGTGCGGGAATCCCCCGATCAGATCATCCGCAAGATTGCCGAGTACACTGCCAAGGTGCAGGACGTGCACCGTGCCCTGACCGTCGAGGACCGGCGCTGAACAGCGCCGGCAGGGGCATATTTGACAGGTGTTGCGCTGCGGCGCCTGTCAAATGTGCCCCGAAGAGAGAAAAAACCCCTACTGGAAGAGGAGTGGACTGAAAAGCAATGAATATTACTTATATCATTGGTGTTGTGGCCGCTTTTGCCGTTATGGTCATCGGTATGATGCAGGGCGGCGACGGAGGATTTCTGACGCCCGATCAGATCATGAACTTCGTGGACGGCGCGTCTGTGTTTATCACCATCGGCTGTACCTTCGCCGTGCTGATTGCCAGCTTTCCCATTCCCACCCTGAGCTCTATCCCCAAGCACTTTGCGGTGCTGATGAACACCAAGAAGTACGATCCTCTGGCCGTCATTGACAAGCTGGTGGAGCTGGCTCAGGTGGCCCGTAAAAACGGCCTGCTGGCTCTGGAGGAGATGGGCAACCAGGAGAGCGACCCCTTCTTCAAGCAGTGCATTATGCTGGTGGTGGACAACAACGACGCCGACCAGGCCCGCGAGATCATGATGAACGACATCGAGCAGGCCTCCGCCCGGCATGAGTCGGCCGCGGGCATGTACGACAAGGCCTCCTCCGTGGCCCCGGCCTTCGGCATGGTGGGTACGCTGGTGGGCCTAATCAACATGCTGAAGGGCATGAACCTGGACGACGGCGGCGCCAGCAACATCGGTACCGCCATGGGCACCGCCCTGATCACCACCCTGTACGGCTGCGTGCTGGCCCATATGATCTTCGGCCCCATCGCCACCCAGCTGCGCCAGCGGGATGAGGAGGAGATGCTCTGCAAGCTCATCATCGTGGAGGGCATCATGTCCATTCAGTCCGGCGCCAACCCCAAGTTCCTGCGCGAGAAGCTGCTCACCTTCCTGGGGCAGAAGCAGCGCGGCGGCGAGGGCGGCAAAAAGAGCAAGGAATAAATCCTGCCTACCTGTGAACTGAGGTGAAACCGTGGCAAGCATTAAAAAGAAAAAATCCAGCGGCGGCGGAGCCAACTGGATGGACACCTATGGCGACATGGTGACCCTGCTGCTGTGCTTCTTCGTGTTGCTGTACTCCATCTCCAGCATCGACCAGCAGAAGTGGATGATCGTGGTGCGCAGCTTTAACAAGGACGCCATTGTCAAAAACGACGATCCCGTGGGACCAGACGGCAGCGGAGACACCTCCGGCGGCGGCGGAATGCCCGCCCTGTCCGAGGTGGAGCAGGACCTGACGGAGCTGTACGAGTTCCTGGCCTCCTACGCCGCCGCCAATCAGGAGGCCGGCGACATCCTGGTCAGCAAGGGGGACGGCTATGTGTTCATCTCCTTCGCCGACGCGGTATTCTTTGACGGCGACAGCACCCTCCTGCGCAAGGATGGAGAGCAGATGCTGGACGGCATCATGCCAGCCCTGATCGAGTGCTCCCCCTCCATCGACCAGCTGAAGGTGCTGGGCCATACCGCCCAGGCGAGGTCCGACAAGCCCAACGATGCGCCGGGCGACCGGCGGATCGCCGGCGGGCGGGCTGCCGCTGTGGCCGCCTATATCCAGGACGGCACCATGGATTACCTGGACCCGGCCCGGATTGTAGACGAGGGCCATGGCCAGTGGCTCAATGTAGCCCCCCACGACGGAGATGAAGCAAACAAGGTGAAGAACCGCCGGGTGGAGCTGATGATCACCGGCAAGGACGTGGATAACGCGCTGGGCGACAGCATTGAACAGTACCGGACCGTATACGAGACGACCCAGGAGCTCAAGACGACGGGCTGACCGAAGGTATGTGTCCCCGGCAGGAGCCGAGGAATCAGAAAAATGAGGGAACAATATGGCTGAAGTCTTATCACAAAGTCAGATAGACGCCCTTTTGAATGCGGCCAGAAGCGGAGAACTGGACGTTGACAAACCGGCGGAACAGTCTGAGGAGAAAAAATATCGTAAATATGACTTTTACAGCCCTCGCAAGTTCACCAAGGACAGGCTGAAGATGCTCAACAGCATCTTCGAGGGCTATGCCCGGGTCATCAACTCCAGGATCAACGCTCTGCTCCATGCCACCTGCGAAATTGAGGTTGACAGCGTGGAGGAACAGCGGTATTATGAGTTTTCCAACGCCCTTACCGAGAGCGACGTGGTCGCCCTGGCCAAGATCGACCTGGAGAAGCTCCAGGGGGAGGACCCCATTCTGGTCCATATGGACACGCCGGTGGTGCTGTCCATGCTGGACCGCATGATGGGCGGCGAGGGGGAACCGGACCCCACCCTCTCCAGCGACTACAACATGACCGACCTGGAGCTGAACATGTATGAGAATCTGATTTCGGATCTGATCCCCATTCTGGGCAACAGCTGGGAGAACTATATTACGATCCACTTCGACTATGTGCGCACGGAGGTAAACCCCACCCTGGTCCAGCTCATCGGCTATGAGGAGACGGTGGTCATCGTAGGGCTGAACATCAAGTTCCCCAACTGCACCGGCCGGATGAGCCTGTGCCTGCCCGGCGAGATGCTGACCAACATCTTTACCGAAATCAGCAAGAGCACCAGCCGCCGGAGCACGGGAGAGGACAAGTCCGAGGATATTTTCGATTCCCTGCGGGAATCTGAACTGGAGATCGTGGCCGAGCTGGCCCGTACCCGCATCCTGCTCAGCGACCTGTACCACCTGAACGTAGGCGATGTGGTGGACATCAAGCGGCCAAAGGATACGCCTGTCTTCCTGAATATCGGAGGACGAAGATGGTTTGACGGAAAAATGGGCATCAGCAATAAGCAGGTGGCCGTGAAAATCGGAGAGACCTACATTAAGATGTAGGCGAGAAGGAGCGAAATCTGGATGGAAGATATTATTTTTAACCCGATGGAAATAGACGCCATCGGGGAGATCATGAACATCAGCTTGGGCTCCTCGGCTACCGCGGCGTCAAATATGCTGGATCACCGGGTGGATATCACAACGCCTACGGTAAGTGTTGTCAACGTGGAGGATTTTACCCTGGGGAAGATCGAGCCGGCGGTTGGCGTGGAGATCAAGTATGTCTGTGGCCTGGAGGGCAGCAATATTATGCTCCTCAAGCGCAGCGACGTGAAGGCGATCGTAGATATCCTTTTGGGTACCGAGACCCCCGATGAGGAGTTTGAGCTCAACGAGCTGTCCATCAGCGCGGTGTGCGAGGTTATGAACCAGATGATGGGCTCCTCCGCCACGGCTCTGTCCGACCTGCTGGGACGGATGGTGAATATTTCCACCCCTGAGTCCTTTGAGCTGGACGACCTGGACAGGGTGAAGGAGGAGCACTTCCCCGTCACCCACGGCCCGGTGGTGGTGGTCCGGTTCAACCTGCGGATCGAGGGCGTGATCGACAGCGAGTTTATGAACGTCATGTCGGTGGAGCTGGCCAAGGAGCTGATCGCCGGCTTCGGACTGGATGTGGACGAGCCGGAGCCCGCTCCGGCCCCTGCCCCCGCTCCTGCCCCGGCCCCGGCTGCTCCCACCCCGGCGGCACCTGCCGCTCCGGCCGCCGCTCCCGCGGCGCCGGCCACGGCCCCTGCGGCCGCGCCCCCCGGGATGCCCCCGGCAGGAGGAGAGATGCCCGGCTACCCAGGCTATCCCCCCTATGGTCAGATGCCTGCGGCGGGCCAGTACCCCTACCCCTATCCGCCCTACCCCATGTACCCGCCCCAGCCTGAGCCGAAGGTTATCAACGCCGCGCCACCCAAAATGCGGGAGCTGGCTGCTGACAATCGGCTCAACCAGGAGCAAAAGGACAATCTGGACCTGATCCTGTCCGTCTCCCTGGAGGTGGCGGTGGAGATCGGCCGGACCCGGCGGAAGATTCAGGATATCCTGTCCTTCTCCAAGGGCTCTCTGGTGGTTCTGGACAAGTTGGCCGGCGACCAGGTGGACCTGCTGGTCAACGGCCAGTGCATCGCCAAGGGCGACGTGGTGGTGATCGACGACAACTTCGGCATCCGCATCACCGAGATCCTGCAAAAGCCGGATATCAACGAGCTGACCCAGGGCTGAGTCCCTTGAATATATCAGAACACATCAACTATTTTTGAAAAGGATGGTTTAACTATGGCTAAGATTCTTACGGCTGACGACGCTGCTTTTATGCGCAAGGTGATCAAGGACACTCTGACCAAGGCCGGCTACACCGAGATCTATGAGGCGGAGGACGGCGCCATCGCGGTGGAGAAGTACAATGAGCTCAAGCCTGACCTGGTGCTCATGGACATCACCATGCCTAACATGGATGGCCTGGAGGCCCTGAAGGCCATCCGCGCTGCCGACCCCGGCGCCAATGTGGTCATGTGCTCCGCCATGGGCCAGGAGACCATGGTTATCGACGCCATCCGCTCCGGCGCCAAGGACTTCATCGTTAAGCCCTTCAAGCCCGAGCGTGTGCTGAAGACTGTCACCTCCATCGTAGGCGAGCCCTGAGCTTATGGGGCCTGTTCTCTCCGCAGTCGGCCTGCTGGCCGCTGTCCTCCTGGTGCTGGCCGGAGCCTGGTTCTTTACCCGCTGGGCGGGAAAGAATCTGGGCGGCGGCTTCATCGGGCTGGGCGGCAGCGGGCGGATAGTGGTGCTGGACCGGACCAATCTGGACCGAGACCGGGCGATCCTGCTGATCCGGGCGGGTGAGCGGTATCTGCTGCTGGGCAGCGCCCCCGGGGGGCTGACCCTGCTGGCCGAGCTGACGGCGGAGGAGGGGGAGAACTGGAACCCTCCCGCACCCTCCGGCGCTCCGGAAAAGTCTCCGGAATTCCTCGCCCTGCTGCGGCGGCTGAGAGAGAAGAAATAGACTAACCCGCCGGGGCAGCCAAGCGAGGTGAAGAAGAATGCCCACCGATGCACTGATTAACGTAAACGGGGAGAGCGTGCAGGCCCTGGAGATCCTGTTCCTCACCACCATCATGATGCTCCTGCCCTCGCTTATCATCATGATGACCTCCTTTACCCGGTATGTGGTGGTGTTCTCCTTCCTGCGCAGCGCCATGGGCACTCAGCAGACCCCGCCCAATATGGTGCTTATAGGCATGGCCCTGATCCTCACCCTGTTCACCATGAGCCCCACTCTCTCCGCCATCAATGAGGAGGCCTTCCAGCCCTATCAGGAGGAGGAGATCACCCAAGAGGAGTTCTTTCAGCGGGCTCAGGTGCCGCTGAAGCGGTTCATGATAAGGTGGACCAAGGTGGAGAGCATGGAGCTGTACTGCAACATGTCGGGCACCCCTATCCCCGAGTCGGAGGAGGCGGCCCAGGACCTGCCCCTCACTGTGATTATCCCCGCCTTTGTCACCAGCGAGCTGAAACAGGCCTTTTTCATCGGGTTCCTGCTCTACATCCCCTTCATGCTCATCGACATGGTGGTGGCCTCCACCCTGATGTCCATGGGTATGGTCATGCTCCCGCCGTCTATGATCTCCACCCCCTTCAAGCTGCTGCTGTTTATCCTGCTGGACGGGTGGCAGCTCCTGTTCTCCACGCTGGCGCGGGGCTTCGGTCTCGGGTAAGGAGGGCGTATGGATACAAGTGTTGTTACCCGGATCATGCGGGAGGGCGTTTGGGTCGCCATCCAGCTGGGCGGGCCTATGCTGATCCTGAGTATGGCGGTTGGCGTGCTGGTCGCCATTTTCCAGGCGGTCACGCAGATCCATGAGCAGACCTTGGGCTTTATCCTGAAGCTGATTGTGGTGATCCTGGTCCTCCTGGTCGGCGGCGGCTGGATGATGGAGACCCTCCTGGATTATACCAGGGGGCTCTTCGAGCTGATGGCCGGCGGCTGACGGACGAGAGGAGGGACCACCCTTGTTCTGGAATTCGATTACCCTGTTCCTGCTGATCACCGCCCGGATGACAGGCTGTGTGGCCTTTAATCCTTTGTTTGGCCGGCGGGGCGTCCCCAGCCTGGTGAAGGCGGGGCTGATCCTGCTGCTGTCCCTGAGCGCTTTTGCCATCACAACGGTGGGTGTTGAGGCGCCCTCCACCCTGTTGGGGCTGGCTCTGATGTTCCTGATGGAGCTGTTTTTGGGCTATGTGCTGGGCCTGATCATCAACCTGTTTTTCTATATCCCCGTAATGGCCGGCTCGGTCGTCGACATGCAGATGGGCCTGTCCATGGCCTCCACCTACGACCCCGCCTCCGGCATCCAGGTGACGGCCACCTCCACGCTGCTCAATGTGCTGATGTCCCTGCTGTTCTTCGCCGCTAACGGCCACCACACCCTAATCCGGATCTTCCTGGCCTCCGGGAGGGTGGTCCCCTTCGGAACGGTGGCCCTGGGAGAGGACTTCTACGGGGCCATGATCCAGATTTTTCTGGACTGCACCCTGCTGGGCGTCAAGCTGGCTATGCCTATTCTGGCGGCTGAGCTGATGGGCCAGGTGGGGATGGGCATTCTGATGAAGGCCATCCCTCAGATCAACGTCTTTGCCATCAATATCGAGCTGAAGGTGATCATTGGTCTGGTGCTGATCATGCTGATGCTCTTCCCCTTCAGCCAGTTTCTGCTGGAGGCCGAGACCCAGATGCTGGTGGCCCTCCAGGAGATACTGCCCCTTATGTCGGGCTGAGGCAAGTGAACACGGGCTGACAAAGGGGGGATCACAGTGGCCGGCGAGTCCAAGACCGAAAAGGCAACACCAAAGAAACGACGGGACGAACGAAAAAAAGGTAATGTCCTGATGAGCAAGGACGCCGTGGCTGTGGCTACCCTGATTGGTAGTCTGTTTATGGTCCAGATTATGAGCGGCGTCTTTCTGGAGCAGATCAAGGGTCTGCTAAATCTCTGCTTTTCCTACGCCGCCGGCGGCACGGCGGGGCTGTCCTCCGGCGTGCTCAAGGAGCTGCTCAAAATGGTGATTCTGAGCTTTGTGGTCATGGCCGGCCCCTTTCTGGCGGTTACCGCCCTTCTGGCTGTGGGCGTCACCTTCTTCCAGACTAAAATGCTGGTAGCCGGCGAGTCTATTAAGCCGAAATTCAGCCGGATCAACCCCCTCCAGGGCTTTAAACGGCTGTTTTCCCTGCGCAGTATCATCGAGGCCTTCAAGGGTATCCTGAAAATCACCATTCTCCTGGTACTGATCTACAACTACTTCCAAAAGGCCGCGCTGGGCTTCAGCCGCTTTCTGGATATGGAGCTGTCCCAGTCTTGCGGCATCTTCTTTCAGGAGAGCGTCACGCTGGTGGTCCAGATCGCCATCGCCTTCGCCGTGCTGGCCTTCTTCGACTACCTCTACCAGTGGTGGGACTACGAGCGCCAGCTGAAGATGTCTAAACAGGAGATCAAGGAGGAGTACAAACAGACAGAAGGCGATCCCCAGGTTAAGGGCAAGATCAAGCAAATCCAGCGCCAGCGGGCCCAGCAGCGCATGATGCAGCAGGTGCCCGGCGCCGACGTGGTCATCCGTAACCCTACCCACTTCGCTGTGGCTCTGCGGTATAAGCCCGACCAGGACAACGCCCCGGTGGTGCTGGCCAAGGGAATGGATGAGCTGGCCCTCCGGATCGTCAAGGTGGCCGAGGAGCACGGCGTCTCCGTAGTGGAGAACGTCCCTCTGGCCCGCTCCCTCTACGCGTCCACAAAGCTGGAACGAGAGATTCCCCCCGAGCTCTACGGCCCAGTGGCCGAGGTTCTGGTCTACGTCCTCAAGCTGGACCAGGACGTCCGATAAATTTGACAGCAAGGCCCGTAAGGGCGTTTTGACAAGCTCTCAGGAAAGGATGACACCATGCGGCGAATTTTTCAAAACAGCATAGCGCTTATGGTCGTGGTCATCGTCATGTTCCTGATCGTTCCCCTGCATGAGAGCTTGCTTGATATTCTGATCATCATCAATATTTCCCTGTCCATCGTGATCCTGATGGTCACTATGACTATCTCAGAGGCGTTGGAATTTTCCATTTTCCCCTCCCTGCTGCTGATCACCACCCTGTTCCGCCTGGGGCTGAACGTATCCACCACCCGGTCCATCCTCAGCTACGACGGTACCGGTGAGGTAGGCACGGCGGTTATCCGGACCTTCGGCCAGCTGATCACCCAGGGAAATGTGGTGCTGGGCATCATCATCTTCTTTATCATCGTGCTGGTGCAGTTCATCGTCATTACCAAGGGCGCCGAGCGCGTGGCCGAGGTGGCCGCCCGCTTCACCCTGGACGCCATGCCCGGCAAGCAGATGGCCATTGACGCCGACCTCTCCTCCGGCCTCATCAACGAGCAGCAGGCCCGGGAGCGCCGGAGCAAGATCCAGCGGGAGGCCGACTTCTACGGCGCCATGGACGGCGCCACCAAGATCGTCAAGGGCGATGCCACCATGTCGCTGATTATCACCGCCATCAACCTCATCGGCGGCATCATCATCGGCTCCATGAATGGCGTGGGCGACCTGGCCACCGTGGCCAGCACCTACTCCATCGCCACCATTGGCGACGGTCTGGTTTCCCAGCTCCCCGCCCTGATGATCTCCACCGCCACTGGCATGATCGTCACCCGGTCGGTGTCCGACGGCAGCCTGAACACCGACGTGATCCAACAGTTTGCCCGGCAGCCCCGGGCCATCCTCACCGCCGGCGTCGTGCTGATTATTCTGGGCCTTATCCCCGGAACCCCCACTGTGCCGCTGCTTATCGTGGGTGTGGGCCTGGCCGTGTTTGGCTATCTGATGAGCAGCCGGCTGGACCGGAAGGAGGCCGTGGAGGCCTACCAGCCCGAGGAGCCGGCGGAGAGCGACCTGATGGCCGTGCCCAGCGAGACCGACTACTACAAGGATATCAACAACGTGTACGGGCTGCTCACCGTGGACCCCATTGAGATGGAGTTCGGCTACAGCCTGATCCCCCTGGTGGACGAGAACAGCGGCGGCAAGCTCATCAGCCGCATCGTGATCTTCCGCCGGCAGTACGCCCAGGATATGGGCTTCGTCATCCCCTCCATCCGCCTCCACGACTCCTCCGCACTGGGCACCAACCAGTACGTGGTGAAGATCAAGGGGGAGGAGGTGGCCCGGGGCGAGATCCTGGTGGACTACTACCTGGCCCTGGAGCCCACCAATCCCGCCGGCGAGATCGACGGCATCGAGACCATCGAGCCGGCCTACGGCATCCCCTCCCGGTGGATTCTGCCGGAGAACAAGGAGATGGCCGAAATTTACGGCTATACCGTCATCGACCCCCTGTCCGTCATGCAGACCCATATGTCCGAGGTGGTCCGCCGCCACGCCTATGAGCTACTGGGCCGGGCGGAGGTCATCCAGCTGGTGGAGAACCTGAAAAAGACCGCCCCCGAGCTGGTGGATGAGGCCATCCCCAATGTGCTGTCCTACGCCAACCTGGAGCGTATCCTGAAAAACCTGCTGAAGGAGGGCGTCCCCATCCGGGACCTGGGCACCATCCTGGAGACCGCCATCGACTCCCTGATGACCACCAAGGACCTGGACATGGTGTGCGAGAATATCCGGGTGGCCCTGAGCCGCACCATCACCCGCCGCTTCTGCGAGCACGGCCAGCTCCGTGTGGTCACTTTGGACGCCGAGGTGGAGAAGCGGGTCATCTCTTCCCTGAGCAAGAACGAGCAGGGCATCTACCTGGCCATGGGCCCCGACCTGATGCAGTCCATCGTCAACCAGCTGGCCGACTACCTGAAAAAGTTCAGCGATCTGTCCCAGACCCCCATTGTACTCACCAGCCAGGTCATCCGGATTTATCTCAGCCGGATGCTGTCCCAGTTCTATCCCAGCGTCTATGTGCTCTCCTTCAACGAGATCACCAGCGACGTGCAGATCCAGTCCCTGGGCAATATCACCATGAGTACGGCGCCCTCCAGGCCTGAGAGAAGGGCGGCCTCTGTATGACCGGGGGAGCGGCCTCCGCCAGGCAGGAGAAGCTGACCTGGAGCCAGGAGGAACTGGACGCCCTGACAACAGAGGAGCTGTTTCAGGCCTATAAGCGCACCGGCAGTGAGGAGCTGAAATGGCCGCTGATCATGCGGTATGCAGGGCTGGTTAAGACCATCGCCCTTCAGGTGCGGGGGGTGTACTCCAGCTTTGCCCAGGTGGACGATATCGTCAACGAGGGCCTGCTCACCCTGGCCAGTGCGGTGGACAAATTTGACCCGGGAAAGGGGATCAAATTTGAAACCTACGTGTCCAAGCGCATCCGGGGCGCGGTCATTGACCTGGCCCGGCGGCAGGACTGGGTGCCCCGCAGCGTGCGGCGAAAGGCCCGGGATATCGACCAGGCCAGCGGCGAGCTGTTCTCCGAGCTGGGGCGCTACCCCACCGATCAGGAGATGGCCGACCGGCTGGGTGTGTCCCAGGGGCAGTACCAGGAGGACCTGGCCAGCTCCTCCATGTGCAACGTCCTCTCCCTGGACGCCCTGTTTGAGGACCGGGAGCAGAACGGCGGAGCGGAGCTGCCCGACAGCACTTCTGACAACCGCCCGGAGGACGCCATGCTCCAGCAGGAGCTGCTGGATACCCTGACAAAGGCGGTGGCCTCTCTGCGGGAGAACGAGCAGACGGTCATCTCCCTCTACTACCACAAGAACCTCAGCATGAAGGAGATTGCCCAGGTGATGGAGGTTAGCGAGCCCCGTATCTCCCAGCTCCACTCCCGGGCCATCCAGAAGCTGAAGCTGTATATGAACCAGTACATGACCGGCAGACAGTGAGGCCGGAGACGAGAGGAGTTTTGCACTATGATGAAGGGGTTTTACAACCTGACCTCCGGGATGCTGTCCCAGGGGCGGCGGCTGGACGTGGTGGCCAACAACATGACCAATATCGCGACCGCCGGCTTTAAGGCGGAGCAGTACACCGACCGCACCTTCGACGAGGTGATGGCGGTGCGCATCGGCAACAAGATCAAAACCCCCTATCTGGAGCTGCCCACCTACCAGGCCCATATCCTGGCTCCGGACCACCTGTATACCGACTTCACCCAGGGAGCCCCGGAGGAGACTGACCTGCCCCTGGACTTCTGCATCCAGGGCGAGGGCTTCTTCGCCATCCAGATGGAGGACGGGGTAGCCTACACCCGGGCGGGCTCCTTCACCCTGGACAACGAGGGCTACCTGTGCCTGTCCGAGCTGGGCCGGGTGCTGGACCGGGAGGGCAACCCCATCCAGCTGCCCACCGACAAGCTGGACCCGGACCGCCAGGGCAACCTGTACACCCAGGGTGGGCAGTATCTGGGCACACTGGGGGTATTTACCTTTGAGGACAACCAGGAGCTGGAGCGCAACGCCTACGGCCTGTTTGTCGGTCAGGGCGCCCAGGTCAACGAGAACGTGACCGTCCTGAACAAGTATGTGGAGCGGTCCAATGTGGAGCTGGTGAAGGAGATGGTCAGCATGATGACCGCCCAGAGATCCCTCCAGAGCGCCGCTCAGATGAGCCAGATCTATGATGAGGTGATCAAGCGGGCCGTCAACGACATCGGCCGGCTGGCATAAGTACCAACAAATACGGACGCTGGCACTCCCGCGCCCGCGAGAAAGAGAGGCGTGACCGAATATGAATATGTCCTTTTATACCGGAGCCGTGGGCGCGTATATGCAGAACAAGCGGATGAACGTCCAGGCAAACAACATCGCTAATGTGAACAACTACGGCTTTAAGGCGGAGCGGGCCACCTTCCACCACCTGATGTACGGCAACGTAACAGGCATCGATCAGGAGCAGCTACCCAAGGGCTCAGGCACCAAGATGGCCAAGGCCAGCGTTGACTTCGCCTGCGGCGGCTATGTGGAGACCGGGCGCCTGTTCGACTTTGCCATCGAGGGGGACGGCTTCTTTGGGCTGTACGACCCGTCCAACGGGGAAATCTCCTTTACCCGGGATGGCGCCTTCATGATGGCCCGGTTTGAGGTCCCCCCCGCCGAGGACGCCGAGCCCGAGATTGACCCGATCACCGGGGAGGAGCTGCCCCTGGAGAACACCGAGGAGTGGCGGCTCAGCGACAACGAGGGGCGCTGCGTGCTGGACCCCATGGGCAACTTTATTGTCATCGACCCCCAGGACCGCCAGGTAGATCTGGATGTGGGCGTCTTTGATTACCGCATCTATGATGGGATGCTCCACGCCGACAGCGGTCGGTTTATCCCCATCGAGAAGAACGGCGACCTTTATCTGGGCACTGGCCAGGTAAAGAGAAAGTTTTTGGAGCGCTCCAACGTGGACCTGGCCCAGGAAATGGTAAAGGTGATTGAGTCCCAGCGGGCTTACAGCTATGCGCTGCGGATGGTACAGACCTCGGACGAGATCGAGCAGACCATCAACGGTCTGCCGGGCTGATAGTGAGGGGGTAGCCGGGATATGATTAAGAATTACGATCAGTTGTCCTCCCTGGAGATTGACACGCTGCGGGAGATTGGCAGCATCGGTACAGGAAACGCCGCCACTGCTCTGTCCCAGATGATGAACAAGCAGGTAAGAATTACCTTGCCTGAAGTGCGCATTATGGAGTATAATGAGGCTATCGAGTGGATCGGCGGTCCGGAGGAGGTCACCGCCGGGGTGCTGGTAAAGATGAGCGGCGATATCGGCGGGATCATGCTTTCGGTGCAAAAGCTGGAGTTGGTCAATGTGGTGTTGAACGCTATGCTGGGAGAGAGCATCGACGGCTATGAGAATCTGACAGAGCTGGAGCGCTCCGCCATGATTGAGATTGGCAACATCATGATCTCCACCTTTATCAACGCCCTGTCCGGTCTGGCGGATGTGAATATCAAGCTGACTGTTCCCGCTTTTGCGGTGGACATGCAGGGCGCCATCCTGACGGTGCCCATGGCCGAGTACGGCGGCATGTCTGATTACCTGATGGCGATTGGCGGAAATTTTGTCTGTGATGGGAAAGAGGTCCCCTGTCATCTGATTCTTTCCCCTGATCTCCGCTCTCTGGATTTCTTGTTAAGGAAGCTGGGCGTTAGTAATGAGTGAGCAAAAACTGACGGTCGGAATTGCGGATATGAAGCTGCTCCAGGGCCAAGGTACTCTGATTACTTACGCGCTGGGCTCCTGCGTTGGCCTGTGTTTTCATGATCCGAGGCTGCGGCTGGGAGCGCTGCTCCATATCATGCTCCCGCTGAATATGGAGGCCGGACGCACCCACCCACTGAAGTACGCGGATACTGGCATTAAGGAGACGCTGCGGCAGATGGAGGCCAAGGGGGCCTCGCGGAGCCGAATTACAGTAAAAATCGCCGGCGGCGCCAAAATGTTCGAGGTCTCTGGGTCCGGACTGGGCAATATCGGTCAGCGCAACATAGAAAGTGTGCATACGATCCTGAAGCGGGAAAACATCCGCCTTTTGGCGGAAAACGTGGGAGGGACGGTGGCCAGAACCCTGCTGTTTGATGTGGGCAGCGGCCAGGGCTGTATCCGGTCCTACGGACAGAAGGACATCATTTTTTAGCAGTTGATCCTAAGAGCGCAAAGGGGCGCATCCTAAATAGAGTGAGGAGTGTCAGCAATGGCGGAGGTACATAACAACGGTATCCTTTTGGAGTCGGGCACCAATGAGATCGAGATCATGGAGTTCACCATCGATGATAATCTGTACGGCATCAATGTGGCCAAGGTGCGGGAGATCATCCTGTCCGCGCCGGTGAAGTCCATGCCCCATGCCCACCCCGCGGTGGAGGGCATCTTTAAGCCCCGGGACACTGTGATCACAGTGGTAGACCTGCCCAAGTATCTGGGCGTTGAGCAGGAAAAGACGCCCAAGGACCTGTTTATCATCACCAATTTCAACAAGATGTTTATTGCCTTCCGCGTCCATACCGTGGTGGGGATCAACCGCATCTCCTGGACGGACATCCACAAGCCGGACAAGACGGTGTCTGGCGGGTCGGAAGGTGTGGCCACCGGTATCGCCCAGTGCGGCACGGACCTGGTCACCATTCTGGACTTTGAGCGCATTGTGGCCGAGATCGCCCCCGAGACTACCATTCAGGCGGCGGAGATCGACAAAATGGGTCCCCGGGGCCGGAGCGACGCCCCCATCTGGATCGCGGAGGACTCTATCCTCCTGTCCAAGATGATCGAGGACTGCCTGCATAAGGCCGGGTATATGAATTTGCATATGTTCTCCAACGGCCAGGAGCTGTGGGATTCGCTGAACGCCCTGCCCAAGGACCGGCGCCTGTTTGACCAGGTGGCGCTGATCATCACCGACATTGAGATGCCCCAGATGGACGGCCACCGGCTGACTAAGCTGGTAAAGAGCGACCCCCGGTTCCAGCCCATCCCGCTGATTATCTTCTCCTCCCTCATCAGCGAGGAGATGCGGATCAAGGGCCGCCAGTTGGGGGCCGACGAGCAGATGAGCAAGCCGGAGATCGGGCACCTGGTAGACGTGATGGACCATCTGCTGGGAGAAAAAGGCTGACACACATAAAAAAGCCCGCCGAAAGGCGGGCTTTTCTCTATTTATTCAGGCGGCCGTGGTGGGGATTATCCATAACGATCTTGCAGGCGCGGGTGAGCTGGGCTGTTACGGTGGAGCTGTACCGCCCCTCGTAGACGGTCAGCATGGGGATGGTGTTCCGCTTGGAGAGCACGACGTACTTGGGCACCAGGTTGTTCAGAGTAAGGGCCTTGACGTCCGCCGCGCAGTGCTTGCAGGTGCACAGGCCAAACATCTTGATGTACCGGGGGGCCTTCTCCTCTACCAGGGCCTGTATGACGTTGACGTAGGTTATGTCCTCCATGTCCTCCGGAGCGGGAGGCAGGAAACCGGAGTAGTCGGCGGGCTCGGCAGGGGCTGCGGGCTCAGGTTCGCCGGCGCCCATACCAGCCAGCATCTTCTCGATATCCTCCTGGCTCATCTTGCCGCCGGAGGGTGCAGGGGCGGGCTCGGCAGGGGCTGTGGGTTCAGGTTCGCCGGCGCCCATACCAGCCAGCATCTTTTCGATATCCTCCTGGCTCATCTTGCCGCCGGAGGGAGCGGGGGCGGGCTCGGCAGGGGCTGCGGGCTCAGGTTCGCCGGCGCCCATACCAGCCAGCATCCTCTCGATATCCTCCTGGCTCATCTTGCCACCGGAGGGTGCAGGGGCGGGCTCGGCAGGGGCTGTGGGTTCAGGTTCGCCGGCGCCCATACCAGCCAGCATCTTCTCGATATCCTCCTGGCTCATCTTGCCGCCGGAGGGCGCAGGGGCGGGCTCGGCGGGTTTGGGGGGCTCGGGTTCGCCGGCGCCCATACCAGCCAGCATCTTCTCGATGTCCTCCTGGCTCATCTTGCCGCCGGAGGGAGCGGGGGCGGGCTCGGCGGGGGCTGTGGGTTCAGGTTCAGTGGCGCCCATACCGGCCAGCATCTTTTCAATATCCTCCTGGCTCATTTTACCGCCGGAGGGCGTGGGAGCGGGAGGTTCCGGTTCGGGCTCCGGTTCCGGCTCGGGCTCCGGTTCCGGCTCAGGTTCCGGCTCAGGTTCCGGCTCGGGTTCAGGTTCCGGCTCGGGCTCGGGCTCAGGTTCAGGCTCGGGTTCAGGTTCAGGCTCGGGTTCAGGTTCTGGCTCGGGCTCAGGTTCTGGCTCGGGCTCAGGCTCCGGTTCGGGTTCGGGCTCTGTCTCCGGTTCCACCTCTCCCTCCGCCTGTTCAGGGTAGACAGGCTGGCCGTTCTCGTCCCAGCCAACAGCCCCCTCGGGCAACTCCCACTGGGTCTGCTCGGGGTAGACAGGCTGGCCGTTCTCGTCCCAGCCGACAGCCCCCTCAGGCAGCTCCCACTGGGTCTGCTCAGCGTAAATGGGCTGGCCGTTTTCGTCCCAGCCCACCACACCCTCCGGAAGGGCGTTGGGGTCCCAGATGGGCTGACCGTTCTCATCCCAGCCCAGAACGCCCTCCGGAAGGACGTTGGGGTCCCAAATGGGTTGACCGTTCTCGTCCCAGCCCAGAACGCCCTCGGGGAGCTGGCTGGGGTCCCACTGCTCCTCGTAGGCCGGCTCCTCGGACTGGGGGAACTCCTCCTCTAGGGCCTGCTGGATCTGCTGGGACAGGGCGTCGTCGTCGGCCTGAGCCACCTCCAAAATGGGGGAGACCAGGGGGTTTGAGGGGGCCTCAGGGGCGAACTCCGCGGCGGCCTCATCCTCGGCAGCGGCAGAGGGCGCCGGGGCGGTGAGCAGATTTAAAACATGGGCGGTTTTATTGCCCTTTGCGCTTTTTTTGCTGGAAGCCATGACAGCTTTCTCCTTTCCAAAGAGTAGTCAGAGGACCTCATGGCCCGGAATCAGTACGTCTCGTCGGTGACAAAGGCGTACTGCTTGAGAATCTCGTTGATCAGCAGGCGGAAATCCCGGGCGGGGTGAGAGGTGGGGGCGTAGGACAGCACACTCTCCCCGTGGGCGGGGGCCTCCGCCACGGCCACGCCGGTGCGGATCTTGGACTGGAACACCTGGGTTTCCAGCTGCTGGGCGATCTGCTCAGTCATATCCAGCACGTCCCGGTTGAGGGTGAAGCGCTGGTTGTACTTGTTCAGGACAATGCCCAGTACCCGGAGCCGGCTGTTGTAGCACCGGCGGACGGTGTCGATGGTCTCTCGGATCTGGGAGACCCCCAGCAGGCTGAGGATCTCGGGGGCCATGGGGACCACCAGGCCGTCGGCGGCCACGTAGGCGTTCACCGTGAGTACGTTGAGGGCGGGCGGGGTGTCGATGATGATGTAGTCGTACTCGTCCTGTATCTCATCCAGGGAATTTTTCAGCAGAAATTCCCGGCCGGGCCGGTTGAACTCCAGCTCGGCGGCAGACAGCAGGATGTTGGAGGGCAGGATGTCTCCGCACTCGGAAGAGAGGATGACATCCCGGATGTGCCGGTGTCCCTTCAGCACATCGTAGATTGTAGCGCAGTTTTCAATGTCCAGGCCCAGACAGAAGCCCAGACTGCCCTGGGGGTCCAGGTCCACGCCCAGCACCCGGGCGCCCCGCTGGTGCAGGCCGTCCATCAGAGAGCTGGCCGTGGTGGTTTTGCCCACGCCGCCCTTCTGGTTCGTGATTGCAATAATAGCCGCCAAGTGAATTCCTCCTGTGTAAAGAACCTAGTCAAAATAAGTTCTAAAATCTTTCTTGCGGGAACTATTAACTTTATCATACACCAGGACGATAAAAAAGTACAGAGTATTTTTGCGTCCAAACTCAGAAAATCGTTGGAAATACAGATACAAGACGGAAGGAGCGATTGATATGGCGTCTATCAGCGGAGCGACAAGCGCAAATATGACCAGCAGCCTGTACAACAGCGGCAATGTGATCAGCGGTCTGGCCAGCGGTCTGGACACGGAAGGCATGATCGAAAATCTGGTAAAGAGCTACCAGGCCAAGATCAACTCCCTGAGCCAGCAGGCGACCAAGACAGAGTGGAAGCAGGAGGCTTACCGGAGCATTATCAGCAAGCTGGTGGGCTTCACCCAGAAATATACCTCCTACAATTCCCCCGCCACCAACCTGCTGTCCCCCAGCTTTTTCAATAATGCAGTAAAGGTGGCCACCCAGGGCCTGTACAAGGACAAGGTGACCGCCAGTGGCAAGACCAGCAGCGACATCGCCCTCAACGCGGTGCACCAGCTGGCCACCGCCGCCCAGTACCGGGTGGGCGACAGCCGCCTGAACAGCGGCGACGGCACCAGCATCCAGGCCTCCGCCGGCCTGGACCTGAACGGCAAGACCCCCCTGGGCACTCTGAACGGCAGCATGACCGTGATTTACGGCAGCCAGAAGCTGAACATCAACTTCAACGAGGTGACCGACCAGAAGGCCATAGAGGAGATCAGGACCAAGCTGGGGGAGGACGCCACCGACACCGACGTGCTGGCCGAGCTCATCAACCAGAAGCTGGAGGGGCAGAAGATCAACTTCAGCAACGGCCAGAGCGAGAACGCGGAGGACCGGGTGCAGGCCGTGGTGGAGGGCGACTCCATCGTGTTCAAGGACCTGAAGGAGGGCGCCGGCAACGCCCTGTATATCTCCCAGGCCAGCGGCAACGTGGCCAAGACCCTGGGGCTGGACCTGAGCAAGGCCGACGAGAACAAGGATATCAAGTCCTTCAAGCTGAACTACGACTTTAGCCTGACCCGAGAGGAGAACACCGCCGAGTACCTCTCCGGCAAGACCATGAACCTGACCCTGGACGGCTCCACCAAGCAGATCAAGCTGCCTGAGATCACCGGCAGTGAGAGCGAGGGCTACAAGATCAAGGACGCCGACGGCAATGAGCTGGACTACACCGCCGACAACTACCTCAAGGTGCTCAACGACAGCCTGAACAAGGCCTTCAAGGGCAAGGTAACGGCGAGAAACGCCCTGGGCGAAGGGGCCGATAAGCTCCAGCTGCGCCTGGAGGTGCAGAAGGGCTCCGATCTGCTGGTCAACACCGACGTGGGCGAGGCCCTGGGCATCGGACAGAGCGCCAGCACCTATCTGAACACCAGCAAGACCTTAAAAGATCTGCTGGGTGATAAGCTGACCGACGACATGGCCCTCAAGGACAAGAACGGCGAGTTCGTTCTGGACGACAAGGGCAAGAAGCAGTATGAGTTTAAGATCAACGACGTGACCATCGGCAAGTACACCGAGGACACCAAGCTGTCCACCATCCTCAACGACATCAACAGCAACAAGGACGCCGGCGTGAAGGTGAGCTACTCCCAGACCACCAAGGAGTTCCTGTTCTCCGCCAAGGAGACCGGCGCCGACAGTGAGATCAAGATCGAGGGCGGCCTGGCCGAGGCCATGTTCGGCACCACCAAGGCTCCGGACCTGACTGGCAAGACCTTTGCTGAGTCCTATGGTATTAATTGGCTGAGTGATGGTGATACGGACCAAATTACGCTTGCAGTAGAAGGACATGGCCGCGCATCGTTTGGTATCACAAATAAAACCACAATCGGAGATGTTGTTAATAATCTAAATGAGTCCGTGCTTGGCGGAAATTATACGTTTGGATACAACAAGTACACAGGGCAGATCGAGGCAAAAGACAAGCAGAGCGGGGCATCGGTTGCATTTACAATGAAAAATGAACTCGGCAGCAATATCAAATTCGATGCGAGCAAGGCACCGCCCAAGATCGACTACACCGCCGGCCAGGACGCCGAATTTACCGCCACCATCAACGGCAAAGAGATGAAGATGACCCGCAGCTCCAACAGCGTGAACATCGACGGGCTGACCATCAACATGAACGCCACCTTCGACAGCACCAAGGACGAGGACGGCAATACCATCACCGACCAGACCCAGATCGAGAAGAACGTAGTTACCTTCAAGAGCACCACCGACTCCGATAAGATCGTGGACGTGGTGAAGACCATGATCGAGGACTACAACGCCATGCTCAGCGAGATCAGGGGAGCCTACTCCACTCTGCCTGCCCAGAAGACCGACGGCAGCAGCTACGAACCCCTTACCTCTGACCAGGCCAGCAACTATTCCGAGTCGGAGCAGCAGAAGTACGAGGAGAAGGCCAAGCAGGGCATCCTCTTCGCTGACCGGGACCTGTCCAGCCTGTACGACAAGCTGCGCAACGTGTTCTCCCCCGCCGGAGAAGACGGCTCCATCCTCCGGGGCATGGGCATCACCACCAGCTACGACATCGGCACCGGCGCCCTGACCATCACCCTGGACGAGGATAAGCTGCGCTCCATGCTGGACAGCGACCCGGACATGGTGGCCGACGCCTTTACCAAGACCAGCGGCAATGGCGGTGTGATGCAGAACCTGAAGACCACCCTGGATGCATACGCCAAGACCAGCGGCGAGCCCAAGGGCATCCTCATCCAGAAGTCGGGCAGTCCCCTGAGCCCCCTGTCTCTGATGAGCAACACCTGGCAGAAGCAGATCGACAACTACAACAAGCAGATCGAGAAGTGGCAAGATAAGCTGTCCAGCCAGGTGGACCGCTACACCCAGCAGTTCAGCCGCCTGGAGCAGCTGATTGCGCAGATGAATTCCCAGAGCTCTGCCCTCGCGGGGATGATGGGCGGCGGCTCCTACTAAGAAAGGGTTAGCTGATATGGATACAAAAGGCTATCAGCAGTATAAGCAGCAGTCCATCAATTCCATGACGCCCGGGGAGCTGCTGATGCTCCTCTATGACGAGCTGGTTAAGCGCAGCACCCTGGCGTCCCTGGCTCTGGACAAGGCGGACTGGCCAAACTTCGAGGCCGCTCTGGACCGGTGCATCGACATCGTCAACTATCTGGACGAGACCCTGGACCGGCAGTACCCCATCAGCCGGGACCTGGCCCGGATGTACGACTACTTCACCTATGAGATGGCCCGGATCAAGATCGGCCGGAACAGGGGAGAGCTGGACCGTCTGCGTCCCATGCTGGTCGACATGCGGGACGCTTTCCGGGCCGCAGAGCGGGCCGGGAACACCCAGGAGAAGCAGGCATGACGAAGAATGAGTGGCTGGATCTGACGGTGCTGGAGCGGAAGAAGTACAATCTTCTCTCCGAGGTCATGGACGTGAGCCAGCAGATGGGTGAGGCCCTGGACCGCAACGATGACGTATCTGTGCGGATGCTGGTGGCCATGCGGCAGGAGCCCATCCTCCGGCTGGAGGAGATCCGGCTGGCTGGCAGTGCCAGACTGGAGAGCCTGTCCCCGGCGGACCAGGAGCGGGCCAGGGCGCTGAGAGAGGGCGCCGCCCCCCAGGGAGCAGAGGAGGAGACCTACTGTACCCAGGCCGGAAGCACCCGCCGTCTGTTGGAGCGGGTGCTGGAGCTGGATCAGAGGCTGAGCCGGCGGTTGGCCGGTGACAACTCCTTTTACACCCAGGAAAAATAAAAGAAGTTCCCCCTGCGCAAGGGGGAACTTCTTCATTGCAGAGGGCTGGCGGAGATGGCCCAGAGCGGACCACCGTTGCTCCGGGAGGCGGACAGCTCGTCCAGAATCAGCTGGGGGTCCCAGGTGGTGAGACTGCGCTCCCGGTTGGCCGGGTCGGCCACTAGGACGCTGCCATCCAGGGTCGCCCCGTGGAGCACGATAAAGTGGCCGCCGTTGGTGAAGTGGCCGGGGCCCATCAGGGCGACGACCAGGGAGCCGCTGAACAGGTACTGAGAGATGAGATCGGTGTCGGTCTCCTCCGGGATGAGGGGGGTGCAGGTCAGGCCGAAGTCCTCAGCCACCCCCGGAACGATGGAGAGGTAGGAGCCGTGCTTCCGCGCCCAGTAGCCGTGGTCCACACAGTGCTGGGCCATCAGCTCCGGGTTCATGTCGGCCTCGGTGAGGCTGGATACCACCATGGCCATGGCCACAGGCCCGCAGCCATAGCCGCCCAGCCGGTCAGAGCCGTATTTCTTCTCAGCCCAGGCCTCGTCGGTCTGGTTGTAGTAGATGAACTCCTGCTCCCCACCGGTGAGATACTCCAGCCCGTCCCGAATCTCCAGAGCGGTGACAGTGTAGACGGCCTGGGGCCTGGGCGGCGGGGCAACTTCGGTGTCATCCAAAAGCTGGAGCTCCTCCACAGGCTCCTCCGCCGACGGCGTCAGGAGCTCCTGAAGGCGCGCGGCCGCCCGGTCGGCCGCCTCAGTGGCCGACCGGCTGAGCTCGCCGGCGGCGTGGCTGAGGTAGCTCCAGGTGCTCTGCCCCGCCTCCGCCACGCGCTGGATGCCGGCCCGGACCGGGGCGGTGATGCGTGCGTAGAGAGCTGGGTCCTGGTAGGAGCACACCAGCAGCTCCACCCCCCCGATACATAGCACGGCCAGGACCAGGACCAGAAGCAGGAAGGGAAATTTTTTCTTTTTTCGCGGCCCTAAAAAATTTTTCACGGTAACCCCCAGAAAAATCGAAAATAACTCTTTCCATCTGCCTTAAAAAAGATTATACTACAAGATACGGATTTTTTGAACCATAAATTTTTGGCGGAGGTCCTTTCACTGGAGGGACGGCCGCGAGGGAGCCCAGATCAATGCCGGTAGTACGCTTGGAAGACGTTACAAAGCTCTATAAGTCCGAGGATAAGAAGGACAAACGCAAATATATAGCGGTACAGGAGCTGAATGTGAGCATCGAGCAGGGGGAATTTGTCTTTCTGATCGGCAGCAGCGGCGCGGGCAAGAGCACCATGCTGAAGCTGATGAGCGGTGAAATAACACCGGATAAGGGGGCGGTCCTGCTGGACGATGTGAATATTGCCCGCTTCTTCGGGCCATGGAAAGTGCGGCTGGCCCGTACCTTTGGGGTGGTCAGCCAGCAGACCATGCTGATCCGGAAACGGACGATTATGGAGAACCTGATGATGGCGGGCCGGGCCAGTGGAATGGGCCGCAAGAGCCAGGCGGCGGCAGAAAAAGCCCTGGGCCTGGTGGGACTGCCCAATGTGGGGGGCTGTTATCCGGCCCAGCTGTCCATTGGCGAGGTCCGCCGGGTGGAGCTGGCCAGGGCACTGATCAGCAGTCCACCTATTCTGATCCTGGATGAGCTGACCGCCAACCTGGACGACGACACCATATGGGACATATTCCATCTGCTCAGCGAACTGAATAACAGAGGGACCACAATTGTGATGGCCACCCACGCCAGCCAGTATGTTAATATCATGCGGCGCCGGGTGATCACATTGGTGGACGGAAAGGTGGCTGGAGACGTAAGAAACGGTAAATATGGCGATATAGTTTAAAAATCGGGGAAAAACTGAAGCTTTTCCACTGAATTTTTTGGAAAAGGCGAAAACTTTGGAAAAAAACAAAAATTGAGACTTTTCCTTGCTTCCGAGGGAAAAGTGGTGTATAATAACGTCAAGATGCCCACGCCGCGCGTGCGCGGGAATAAAATGGGAGGAATACATCATGAACTTCAAGAACATGTCCATCAAGAAGAGCCTGATCGTTGGCTTCGGTACGACCATTGCGATTTCGGTGATTATCATCGTTGCGTCTCTGGTGATGATGAATGTGCAGAAGGCACAGTACAACGACATTCTGGACCACTATGTGGCGTCTAACCTGCTGGCGGAGGAGTGCCGGGTCAACTACAACCGCGCTGCCCGCAACCTGCGCGACGCGGTGCTGTCCGGCAATACCAGCAACATCGACACCGCCAACAGCATGATTACCGAGCTGCAGGGCGGCATCAGCCAGCTGGAGGACATCTGCCCCGACGCCGCCGCGACGGAGCTGAAAGCGTTTATCGATCAGGTGAACGCGTGGATGACCGAGGCGACGACCATCGGCCAGACGGCCCGCACCGACCGGAACAGGGCCAGTGATATGCTGATCAACGACTGTACCCCCGCCCTGAATAAGGCGGCGGAGGCGGGCAACGCCCTGTCTGACAAGCTGACGGATGAGCAGACGAAGATTATCAAGAACCAGAATATTACCTCCAACATTGCTTTGGTCGTAATCATTGCGGTCATGGTGGTCGCCACCTTCATCGTGCTGGCGATGGCCTTTAAGATCATTAAGAGCATCGCCGAGCCCACCGCTCAGGTGGAGAAGGCTCTGGTGGGCTTCAGCCAGGGCAACCTGACCATTCCCGTGGAGTTCCAGGGCAAGAACGAGCTGGGCGAGATGTGCAACGCGCTGCGCACCAGCCAGCATGTGCTGAGTGAGGTCATCAGCGATACCTGCCACCTGCTGGAGGAGATGGGCGCCGGCAACTTCAATGTGAAGACCAAGGACGCCAATATGTATGTGGGTTCCCTGAGCAAGATCCTGGCCTCCCTGCGGGTCATCAACAGCAGCATGAGCGACGACCTGATGCAGATCAGCCAGAGCTCCGACCAGGTAGCCGCCGGCGCCGACCAGGTGTCCAACAGCGCCCAGGCCCTGGCCCAGGGCGCCACCGAGCAGGCCAGCGCCGTGGAGGAGCTGTCCGCCACCATCACCGATATCTCCGAGAACGCCAAGAAGACCGCCCAGGCCGCTGAGAAGGCCGGCGAGTCCGTCAACGAGGCCGGCGGCCAGCTGAACCTGAGCATGGAGTATGTCAAGCAGCTGAACGCCGCCATGGAGAATATTTCCAGCTCCTCTCAGGAGATCGGCAAGATCATCGCCACCATTGAGAACATCGCCTTCCAGACTAACATCCTGGCTCTGAACGCCGCCGTCGAGGCCGCTCGGGCCGGCTCCGCCGGCAAGGGCTTCGCCGTGGTGGCCGATGAGGTGCGCAACCTGGCCACCAAGTCCGACGAGGCCGCCAAGGCCACCAAGGACCTGATCGACGGCTCCATTGCCGCCGTCTCTGAGGGCACCGAGGCCGTGAACAAGGTGACCGACGCCCTGACCCGCACTACCGAGACCGCCGGCACCGTGACCACCATGATGGCCACCGTGGTGGAGGCCGTGGACAGCCAGACCCAGGCCATCATGCAGGTCACTGAGGGCATCGACCAGATCTCTGCCGTGGTCCAGACCAACTCCGCCACCAGCGAGGAGTCCGCCGCGGCCAGCGAGGAGCTGTCCAGCCAGGCGACCCTGATGAAGGAGCTGCTGTCCCGGTTCAAGCTGCGCCAGGAGAGCTACGGCGGCAGCTATCAGCCCCAGCCCGCCTACAGCGCCTCTTCCAGCGCGGCCGATGACGACACTTCTGATTCCGGCTCCTTTGGCAGCGCCAAATATTAAATAGTGAAAACGGGCGCGGAAATTCCGACCTGCAATGAATATGGCGTCCCGAGATCGGGACGCCATATTCTCTCATTTGAAAACAGACCATGGGGGTGGCGCGGATGACGAAGAGAAGGCCTCAGGACAGCGACGTGATATTTGCCCTGGATATCGGAACCCGCAGCATTATCGGAATTGTGGGCCGGGTGGTGAATGAGCGGTTCCAGGTGCTGGCCATTGAGAAAGAGGAGCATGGCAAGCGTGCCATGCTGGATGGACAGATCGAGGATATCGCTCAGGTGGCCAAGGTGGCCCGCCGGGTGACCGACCGGCTGGAGGAGCGGCTGGACTGCGCCCTGTCCCGTGTGTGTGTGGCGGCGGCCGGCCGTGCTCTGCGTACGGAGACGGGCAGCAGCACGCTGGAGTTTCCTGAAATTACCCGTGTCAACAACGATATCATTGGCCGGCTGGAGAGCGCCGCGGTCTCTGACGCTGAGGCGGCCCTGGGCCAGGCCCCGGACGGGCAGCGCCGCTTCTACCTGGTGGGCTATACGGTGTCCGGCTACCACCTGGACCACTACCCTATGACCACTCTGCGTAACCACAACGGCCAGCTGCTGGAGGCCGCCGTAGTGGCCACTTTCCTCCCCCGGGAGGTGGTGGAGAGCCTCTACGCCGTAATGGAGGCCTCCGGACTGGAGGTGGCCAGCCTGACGCTGGAGCCCATCGCGGCCCTCAACGCGGTCATCCCCGCCGACCTGCGCCTGCTCAATCTGGTGCTGGCCGACATCGGCGCAGGCACCTCCGACATCGCGGTATGCCGGGATGGTGCGGTGGTGGGGTACACCATGGCTACTGTCGCCGGGGACGAGATCACCGAGGAGCTGATGCGCCGCTACTTGATCCCCTTCGCCACGGCGGAGCGGATGAAGACCCAGTTGGGCGAGGACTTTATCACCTACCGAGATGTGCTGGGCATGGAGCAGAAAGTGTCTGGCAGCCAGCTCCGGGAGGCGGTCCAGGCCCCCGCCCGGGTACTGGCCCAGGAGATCGCCCAGCGGGTGCTGGCCCTGAATGGTGGCTCCCCCTCCGCCCTGTTTCTGGCGGGAGGCGGCAGCAAGCTGGAGAATCTGCGGGAGATGGTGGCGGAGGCCCTGGATATGGACGAGAACCGGGTGGCGCTGGCGGGCAACAACTACGAGATCAGCGCCTTTTCAGAGGACTATGACCTCAACGACCCGGAGCTGGCCACCCCGCTGGGCATCGCCGTCTCCGCCGGCCTGGGCCTTATCAGCGACAGCTACCGCATCATGCTCAACGGCAAGCCTGCCAAGCTCTTCCGCAGCGGCGCACTGACCGTGCTGGAGCTGCTGATGATGAACGGCTACAGCTCGGTGGACCTGCTGGGGCGGACGGGCAAGAACCTAAGCGTCATGGTAGACGGCCAGCGGATGGTTTTCCGGGGCCAGCCGGCCCAGCCCTGCATACTGAAGCTGAACGGGGAGGAGGCACCCCCTTCCGCCCTGGTCTATGCGGGGGACAACATCGAATTTGCCCCTGCCGTATCCGGCGAGCCCGCCCGGCGGACGCTGAAGGATCTGCTGGGAGCGGATTTTACCGGCGGGGTTACCATCAACGGCCGGATAGCCGACCTGGATACCCTGCTGAACACCGGCGACCAGATCATGACATCCCTCCACCCGGTCCGGCCCGTCCCCGCCCCGGCGCGGACGGCGCCCGAGCCGCCTGCCCCCCCGCCGGAGAGACAGGAGGCGGAGAAGCCCCGGGAGATGCCTGCCCCTGAGCCCATGGTTCAGACCCCGGCGGAGCCTCCCAGCAGGGAACCGGTCCCCAGGGAGTCTGCTGAGCCCTTTAGGCGTGAAGTGCGGGAGCAGGCGCCGGAGCCCCGGGCCAATCCCTGGGAGAAGCGCCCGGCGGAGCCCCAGACCGAGGCGCCCCGTTCGCCTTTGACCCAGCCCTCCCCTGAGCCGCCGGCGGAGAGACCGTCTGCTCAGCCGGCGGAGAGACCGCCTGAGCCACCCAAGTCCCTAGGGCGGCCCATCCAGCTCATGCTTAACGGCAAGCAGCTGAAGCTGCCGGGCAAGGAGGACGGTTCGGCCTACTATCTGATGGACCTGCTGGAATTCTCCGGAATTGATTTTGAACATCTGGACCGGGGTGTGGAGCTGCAAGTAAACGGACGGGAGTGCGCCTTCAGCCAGGAGCTTCGCCCGCAGGATGATGTGATTATCCGCTATCTGGAAAAGTAATGGAGTGAATGGATTATGGCTAAGAACAAGAAGAAAAAAGCTGTAGAGGGCGAAGAACCGCAGGAGGGCAAAAAGAAGAAAAAGGGCAAAAAGAAACTTCTTTTGATCCCGATTGTGCTGGTCCTGGTAGCCGCTATAGCGGCGGTGGCAGTTTTGTTTATCCTGCCTCGGTTTGGAATCAATCTGCTGGGCGAGAAGGACCCGGAGCAGCAGGTTGAGGAGAAGATCCCTAAAAAGGGCGTGGAGGCCTACGCAGTAGGCGAGGATACCGTGGCCTCCTTGGATACCATCCTGGAGGAGGGCGAGGGCGAGCTGCTGGCACTGCGGACCACCCCGGAGAAGTCCAAGGTCGAGGAGGAGGGCCGCCTTACCTATATCTACGAGATAAACAGCCCTGCCACCGTCATGAACCGCTACCTGGACCTGGTCCTGGGCGGCGAAGCTGGGTTCAGCCTGGTGGATGAGACCTACCTGATCCAGGAGAAGCGTCCGGAGCTGGTGGACGAGGAGGGCGCGCTGATGGTGGCCAAGGCCTCCGTCGTAGAGGGCAAGGTGTTCCAGCTGGCCATTGGATGGTCCCAGGAGAATGATATGCTGGCCGTCCGTGTCTCCTGCCCCGAGGGGCAGCTGCACAAGCCGGAGCCGGAGAAAGAGCCCCAGCCTGCCAGCCTACAGGAGCAGCTGGACACCATTCAGACAATGCACCCCTCTGAGCTGGGCCTGGAGGGCCGCTCCATGGACCAGTATGAGGTCCTGTCCACCACGGGATTTGTCAAGGTGGACGATATCCTCTGCCGCCGGTTCACCATCTATGAAAAGACCGGCGACGACAAGCGGGGCGACATTGTCAAGGTGGTCTACTTCAGTGGCGACCAGCAGCATATGTTCCAGCAGGAGACAGATGAGAACGGCAAGCTGATCATCACAGAGCTGGTGACGTAATTTCAGGATGCGACCTTAAGTAGAGGGGCATTTCTGCCGATATTCCAAGTGGAGCGATACCCTACTTTATTGGGAAGGGAGTGGACGTTTATGGTAGAGAACATCATGGGCATGCAGATGGCTCAGCTTCAGACCAATTATACCTTTGGGCTGATGAAGATGTCTATGGAAGGTATGGAAAGCCAAGCTCAGCAGATGCTTGAAATGCTGCCCAGCATGCCTGCGCCCGCCCAGTACGGGTTTGACGTGTGGGCGTGACCATTCATCGTTCCGACATCCAGAGGCGGCGTGAGAGGATTCTCACGCCGCTTTGCGCTGTCGGGAGAAGTGAGGAGATGATACCGTGAAAAAACCAGAGGACCTTTTTGCTGTCTGGGAGGCGCCGATGGTGCGGGCCTGCCTCCAGGGACACATGGGCCGTGTCCACACCCTGGGGGAGGACAGCGCCCTGGCCCTGATCGGCGATTTCTGCTTTCTGGCGGGGGAGCCATCCCCGGAGCTGCTGGAGCTGACAGACGCCCCCATCCTGGTCCCGGGGAACAGCGGTTGGGAGCGCCTGATCCGGGAGCGGCTGGGAGAGCGAGCCGTCCCCTTCACCCGCTACGCTGTCCGGTGCCCGCCGGAGGGCTTCGACCGCGGCAGGCTGATTGGCCTTGCAAAAGCCCTGCCCCATGGATTTGGTATCTATCCCATAGGAAGGGAATTTTACTTCACCCTGATGGAGGAGGAGTGGGCCCGGGACCTGTGCGGAAATTTTGTGGACGATGAGGACTTCCTGAAGCGGGGACTGGGATTTGTCATCACACAGGGCGGCAATCTGCCAGTGGCTGGGGCCTCCTCCTATGCCGTCTGCGACGGAGCTATCGAGATCGAAATTGACACCCGCCCGGATTTTCGCCGTCTGGGCCTGGCCACCGCCTGCGGAGCCCGGCTGATCCTGGAGTGTCTGCATCGGGGGATTGATCCGGGCTGGGACGCCCACAACGAGCAGTCGCTGTCCCTGGCGGAGAAGCTGGGCTACCGGCTGGACCACCCCTACACCGCCTACTGGGTGGAGGACAAAGTGAGATGCAGGCAGGAGCTGAGCATAAACTGAATGAAAAAAGACCAAACTTCCCCTTGACAGGAGAGAGAAATAAAGATATGATGAATACACCCCCCGGGGGTGAGGTATCTATTAAGAAACTCCCGGAAAGTCAGGTGAAGAAATTGGCAAAACAGAAGTTTAACATCACAGGCATGACCTGCTCCGCCTGCTCTGCCCATGTGGAGAAGGCGGTCAACAAGCTGGAGGGGGTAAAAACCGCCTCGGTCAATCTGCTGGCCAACTCTATGGCGGCGGAGTACGATGAGCGCGTCATATCCCCAGAGGATATTATAGCGGCGGTAATACAGTCGGGATATGGGGCATCCCTGCCGGAGAAGGCGGGGGCCAAGGCCCAGTCCACCCCCCGGGAAGACACCATGGCCCAGGAGCTGGCCGCTATGAAGCGCCGAATGGTCTGGTCCTTCGTATTCCTGATCCCACTGTTCTATATCTCTATGGGCCACATGATGGGTGCGCCCCTCCCCGCCTTTCTGGTGGGACACGAGAACGCCATCGCCTTTGGCCTGACCCAGCTCCTCCTCACCCTGCCCATTATGTACCTCAACGATAAGTATTATAAGGTGGGCTTTAAGACCCTCTGGAATCGGGCTCCCAACATGGACAGCCTCATCGCCGTGGGCTCCGCCGCCGCCGTCATCTACGGCGTCTTTGCCATCTACCAGATGGGCTACGGCCTGGGCCACAGGGACATGGAGCTGGTGGCCAAGTACCACATGGACCTGTACTTCGAGTCCGCGGGCATGATCCTTACCCTCATCACCCTGGGCAAGTTTTTGGAGACCCGGTCCAAGGGCAAAACCGGCGAGGCTATCAGCCGCCTGATGGACCTGGCCCCCAAGACGGCCACTGTCATCCGGGACGGTGTGGAGACCGAAATCCCGGTGGAGGAGGTCCAGGTGGGGGACCGTGTGGTCGTCCGGCCCGGCCAGTCCATCCCGGTGGACGGGGTCATCGTGGAGGGACAGTCCGCCGTGGACGAGAGCGCCCTCACCGGCGAGTCCCTCCCCGTGGACAAGGGCCCGGGGGACAAGGTGGCCGCAGCGTCCATCAACAAGTCGGGTTTCTTCACCTTTGAGGCCAGCCGGGTGGGGGAGGATACCACCCTGGCCCAGATGATCCGTCTGGTGGAGGAGGCGTCGGCGTCCAAGGCCCCCATCGCCAAGCTGGCTGACAAGGTGGCCGGGGTGTTTGTCCCGGTGGTCATGGTCATCGCCCTGATCTCCGCCATCGTCTGGCTGGCCACCGGCCACAGCGTTACCCAGGCCCTCACCGCCGGTGTGGCCGTACTGGTGATCTCCTGCCCCTGTGCCCTGGGCCTGGCCACTCCGGTGGCTATCATGGTGGGCACCGGCAAGGGGGCGGAGAACGGCATCCTCATCAAGTCCGCCGAGGCTCTGGAGACCCTCCACACCGTGGATACGGTGGTGCTGGACAAGACGGGCACCCTCACCCAGGGCAAGCCGGTGGTCACCGATATCCTGCCCGCCCCTGGCCAGTTCGAGGATGGCCTGCTCTGTACGGCTTTCTGCCTGGAGGGTCCCTCAGAGCATCCTCTGGCCGCCGCCATTGTGGAAGAGGCGGAACGGCGGAATATCCCCATCACCTCTGTGGGAAACTTCACCGCCGTCCACGGCCGGGGCGTCCGGGCCGAGTTGGATAAACACACCTATATTGGCGGCAACCGGGTGATGATGGAGGAGGCGGGCATCGATCCCGGCCCTCTGGCCGGGGAAGCGGACGAATTGGCTGCCCAGGGCAAGACACCCCTCTACTTCGGGGACGAGACGGACAAAAAATTACTGGGTATTATTGCCGTGGCCGACACCCCCAAGCCCACCAGCAAGGACGCAGTGGCCGCTTTCCGGGAGCTGGGGCTGGAGGTGGTCATGCTCACCGGGGACAACCGGCGCACCGCCGACGCCATCGGCAAAGAGCTGGGGGTCACCCAGGTCATGGCCGAGGTGCTGCCCCAGGACAAGGAGCGGAAGATTGCCGCCCTCCAGGAGGAGGGGAAAAAGGTGGCCATGGTGGGGGACGGCATCAACGACGCCCCTGCCCTGGCCCGGGCCGAAGTGGGCCTAGCCATCGGGGCGGGCACCGATGTGGCCATCGAGAGCGCCGACATCGTACTGATGAAGTCCGACCTGCTGGATGTGGCCGCCGCGGTGGAGCTGTCCCGGGCCACCATCCGGAACATCAAGCAGAATCTGTTTTGGGCCTTTTTCTACAACGCTGTCTGTATCCCTGTGGCGGCGGGGGTGCTGGTCCTCTTCGGCGGGCCTCAGCTCAACCCCATGATCGCCGCTGCCGCCATGAGCCTCAGCTCGGTGACGGTGGTGACCAACGCCCTGCGTCTGCGCTTTTTCAAGAGCAAGTTCCGGTCTGAACCTCCGGCGGCCGCCGTCTGTGACGGCACCTGCCCCCTGGAGTTGAAGGAGAATATAAATCAAGGAGGAAATAAAACCATGAACAAGACCATGAAGATCGAGGGTATGATGTGCGCCCACTGCACCGGCCGGGTGGAAAAGGCCCTGTCCGCCATCGACGGCGTGACCGCCGTGGAGATGAGCCTGGAGGGCAAGTCCGCCACCCTCACCCTTAACAAGGACGTGGACAATCAGGTCCTCACCGACGCCGTCACTGAGGCGGGTTACGAGGTGGTGTCCGTCCAGTGAAGGCCGACCACGCCCAGGTCAACCGCCTGCTGAAAACCGCCCGGGGCCAGATCGACGGTATCCTCAAGATGGTGGAGGAGGACCGGTACTGCCTGGATGTGTCCAGCCAGATCATGGCCGCCCAGTCCATTTTGAAAAAAGCCAACCGCATGGTCCTCCGGGCCCATATGGACTGCTGCGTCCGGGAGGCGGTGGCCTCCGGCCAGCCCGACGAGAAGCTGGAGGAGCTGGCTGCCCTGCTGGATAAGCTGGCAGAGTAACACATAAACCGCCCCTGTTTTGGCATACTAAGCCAAAAGGGGGCGGTCATTTGCGCGCAAAATGGAAATACGCCGTGGCCGGCGGGCTGGCCGGGGTGGCCAACGGCTTCTTCGGCGGCGGAGGCGGATCGGTGTTCGTGCCCCTGCTCACCGGGTACTGCAAGCTGGACCAGCGGAAGGCTTTCGCCACCTCGGTAGCGGTGATCCTGCCCCTGTGCGCCCTGTCGGTGGCCATCTACCTGTTTCGGGGCGGTCTGGATGTGACGGCGGCCCTGCCCTACCTCGTCGGCGGGACGGTAGGCGGCTGGGCCGGTGGGAAGTGGTTCAAGGGAATGAAAATGCCCTGGCTCAAGCGGGCCTTTGGAATTTTGCTGATCTACGGAGGGGTGAGGAGTTTCCTGTGAGGGATTGGATCTTGCCGCTGATCGTAGGAGCGGCGACGGGGGTGCTGTCCGGCTTCGGCGTGGGGGGCGGCACCCTCCTGCTGGTCTACATGACCGCCTTCGCCGGGGTGGAGCAGCGGCTGGCCCAGGGGATCAATCTACTGTACTTTCTCCCCGCCGGGCTGATGGCTCTGCCCGCCCACCTGAAAAACGGCTATATCGAAAAGCCGGCTCTCCTCCCCGCCATTGGAGCGGGGCTGGCCTGCGCCGCCCTGGCCGCCTGGGCGGCCACCGCCATAGATGTGGCGCTGCTGAAAAAGTGCTTCGGCGGTTTTCTCATCGCGGTGGGCCTGATGGAGCTGTTTGGGAAGCAAAAAAAGTAGGGCGGCCCGGCTCGGGCCGCCCTTGCTCAGATTTGTGTAATGTCGTAAGGCGTGGTCTGGTAGACGTAGTAGTTGAGCCAGTTTGTATAGAAGAGCTGGCCAGCAGAGCGCCACTGCACGATAGGGGGCTGAGCCGGGTCGTCGTTGGGGAAGTAGTTTGTGGGCACATGGATGGGCAGGCCGCGCTCCACGTCCCGGAAATATTCCCGGGACAGGGTATCCGGGTCGTACTCTGGATGGCCGGTGATGAAGAAGCGCCGGTTGTCCTCGCTCTTGACGGCAAAGACCCCCGCCTCCTCCGAGACGGCCAGCAGCTCCAGCTCGGGGATCTTGCGGATGTCCTCCTCATGATTTTCCGTGTGCCGGGAGTGGGGGACGTAGAACACATCGTCAAACCCCCGGAAGAGGGGCGACTGTTTTTTCAGCGCGGTGTGGGGGAACACGCCGAAGAGCTTTTCATCCAGAGAGTATTTGGGGATGCCGTAGTGGTAGAACAGCCCGGCCTGGGCTCCCCAGCAGACGTGAAGGGTGGAGTGGACGTGGGTCTTGGTCCACTCCATGATCCGGCACAGCTCCGGCCAGTAGTCCACGTCGGTGAAGTCGTAGTTTTCCACCGGGGCGCCGGTGATGATCATGCCGTCGAACTTTCGGTCCTTGATCTTATCAAAGGTGGTATAGAAGGAGGACAGATGGTCGGCGTCGGTGTTCTGAGAGGTGTGGCTGGCCATCTGGAGCAGCTCCACCTCCACCTGGAGGGGGGAGTTGGACAGCTTGCGCAGCAGCTGGGTCTCGGTGACGATCTTGGTGGGCATCAGATTGAGGATGAGCAGATTCAGCGGACGCATATCCTGATGGATGGCCCGGTATTCGGTCATAACGAAGATGTTTTCCCCCTCCAGGGTGGCCCTGGCGGGCAGAGAGTCCGGAATTTTGATGGGCATGGAGATCTCCTCCTGTGGATTACTTTATTCATATATAAGGTTATCACATGAGATGGTGTTCCGCAAGAGGAAATCCTGCGGCCAAATGTCCACCAATAGAGGACGATTAGGGCGAAATTTCAGAAATCTTTGGCGGAAAAAGGGGGTTGTGGAAAAAAATAAAAAAATTTGAAAAAACCTATTGACAAAGATCGACACCGGTGATATTATATCGAAGCTGTCCGCGAGAGCGGCGCACCACAACGAGGCCAGCGGACGAGAGGACAAAAAAGTTTGAAAAAACTTAAAAAAGTTCTTGACAAAGGGTTTGAGGTGTGGTAAGATAATGCCCGCCGCTGAAAAGCGAGCGGCGTGCACCTTGTAAATTAAACAACGTGACAAACACGAAGCACCAGAAGGATTGGTTGTTTCAAAGAGCTTTGAAAGAAG
>JAETQY010000038.1 GCA_021770445.1 Bacillota bacterium
GGCGCACTCTGCACACAGCGGGACACCGTAGTTTTTTGTGGTGTAGGCCGCCAGCCACTCGACCGTCTTTCCCATGGCGGGCTGGATCGGGTTTCCGCAGTCCGTGCAGGGCGGGACGGGCGGACGCTGCTGAACGCGGGGCTTGTGGGGACGGACACGCACAGCGGAGACCACCTCGCCGAAAGCCTTGATGCCGTGTTCGATATACAACTGAACCGCCACCCCTGGCCAGTCCTCGAAGTAGCCGCTCCCGGCCACTTTCTCGATATTCTTGGAGCGGGCCACGTTCAGGATCATGGGCTTGTTGCCCGGCTCCTTCCAGTGAACCACCGCCTTCTTGGACTTGCCTTCGGCGGTCTGGACGGTTTCGGAGGCGTTGACATGGTCTATGGTCAATACCTTCTCCTCACCCTCCTGGAAGTCCCCCTCGCCGATAAAGTTGGGGTCAGAAACTACCTTCTTCCAATGCGTCTTCACAGTTCGATCATCTCCATTTCCTCAGAATCCGTTACCCTGGTGGCGATCAGCTGGAGGCCCTTGGCCTTGCACTTGGCGTAGAGCCGCTCCCGGCTCACGCTGTCCAGCCGCTCGGCGCCGTCCACCAAGATGATGCCCAGCTGGCCCGGCCGGCTGACGGTGATGTCAACACAAAGCTCAAGGAGTTCCCCATCGCTGAGGTTGCTGATGGGCAGACCGTGGATCAGCGGCACACCGTCCTTCACCGTCAGGCCCTCCACGGGGATAGAAGCCTGGGCCAGGATCGTTGCTGGGAGTTCCCGCGCCAGTTCGATTTTGTCGGTCAGCGCCTGGGCCTTTGCGGTCAGTTCATCCAGTTCCGTCTGCATACCCCGCATCCGGCGGTACTCGTTCAGATGGCTGCGCATCTGCTCCGCTTCATCCAGTTCGGCAGACAGCGTGGAGGTATCCTGGACCTCCTGCCCAGCGTACTGGTCAGCCACGCCCACGTCCCGCTCCAGCTTGGCCAGCGACTCGCGGAACCGGGCCTGCTCCAGTTCCTCCCGCTCCCTCTGCCGCTGGGCGAGGCCATCCAACTTCTCCCTTGCGGCGGCAAGCTGGGCCTCCAGCCGCTGAATATCGCCGGTGATGCTCTCCCGCTGGGCGGAGATGTCCTGTGCGACGGCGGAGAGTTGGATGTCCCGCTCCGCCTCCAGGCCACGCTTTTTAGCCTCAAAGCCCTCTCGGAATGCCTTTGCCCGCTCGATGCGGCTGTTGGCCTCCCGGATGCGCTCCAGCTCTTGGTACTTCTCGCGGGTGGGGTACGCCTCCCAGCGGGCAGCGTCATAGTGGGGTGGGATGTCCTTGGCGATGTCGGCGATGAACGCCTGCTTGTTGCGGATGTCCCGGTTGAGGTTCTGGCGGGACTGGAAGTAGGTGCCGCTCTCCGCCTGGATATCGCTGAGTACCTCCAGGATGTGCTTGGAGTAGTCCACGCCCTGGGGGATCTCCCCGAACTGCTCCTTGATCCAGTTCATATCCCAGGCGAAGTCAATCAGGGAAAGAATCACCCGGTTCTTCTCCTGGCGGCTGAGCTGGGTAAAGGCCACGGGGTTGAGCTGCAAGGGGGTGAAGATACCGGAGAGGAACTCCGCCGGGCGGGTCTGGAGCATACTGCCGTCCCGGACCTTGACCGTGTCCGCCTTGGTCGTCCGGGTCTTGCGGTCGATGGAGAGCCCGGTGTCCGTCTCAATGATGATCTCGCCCTCGTCCGCGCCCTGGTGGATGATGTAGTCACGGTCAGAGCGGTTGGTCAGGGCGTAGCGGATGGCGTCCAGCACAGAAGTCTTTCCGCTGCCCTTGGGTCCGGCCAGCTCCACCGAGCGCCCGTCCAGGGCCGCCTCCCGGATGCCGAACAGGTTCTTGATGACAATTTTTGTGGTTTTCATTGCATTTTCCTTTCTGTCCTGCTATAATGCAGGTGTTCTTAATTGTTTTTTGCCCTTTGGCCCGTCGGGTGCGCTACCACCCGGCGGGCCTTTGGCATCACATTAATCACTCTGTTCAAAGGGAATAGCAAGTTAATTCAGACCATAAACTACACAAATAATTGCGCCCAACGTTGGGTACTTTGGTCTTTGCCACCGTATTCCTTACAGGGCGATGTACACGCCGTTGCCGGCGACCTCCTCGGCCAGCTGTTCCTCCAGGAACGCCTTGACGATCTGCCTTGCTTTTAGCTTCCACATCCCGCCGTCGGCCTCGGTGAAGGTGATGCCCCGCTCGTTGACCCGAATGAGGAAGATGCTCTCCGGCTGCTCCACCTCCTGGAAGGTACGGTAGGGCTTCAGGGTGATGATGGGCCGGATCTGCTCGTTGCTCTGGAGCGCCACGCCCTTCTGCGTGGTGACAGTGGTGGCGATACCGTTGTCGTTGTAGACCACCTTGGCTCCGCAGCAGATATCCGACAGCAACTTCAGAGCGTAGATGGTATCCGTCGTTTCCTGGAAGCGGGTCCGCATAGCAATCTGGGCCTCTTCGAAACCCAACTGCACCATCTCGCCCCAGCCGGGGACGTCGGTGGCCTTGGCCTCGTAGTACATCTGCCGGAAGAACCGGGCATCGGGCTGGGGCTGGCCGAAGCAGCGGACGGTCAGGTGGTCGGGGATCGTGATGTAAAGCGGAGTCTCCGCCTTGGACGCCTCGGTGCGGACCAGCTTCACAAGGGCGTCCAGAGAGTGGAGGGGCAGGATGTCCGGGTGGTCGATGTCGGGCCGGATCTCCTCCGCGCTGCCATCGCTGCCGATGGCAAATGTGCTGTCGCCGACCTGCTGGATGAGCGGCTGGGTGGTTTTCTGGATGTGTTCGATGAACTCTTTCAACATAGTTGAGTCTCCTCCTTACGCAAATTTGATGATTTTCAGAACCGGGGGCGCTTCCTGGACGTTCCCATCCATTCCGGTCTGACCGGGGATCTGCGGCACCATCTCCACCACGCTGTCCTCGTCGGCCACATACAGGGATGTGACGACGGGATTGGTGGCGGCCAGAGTGGGCTTCGCGGTACAGCTGACGGTGATGGTTTGCCGGTCATCGTCCGGCTTCAGTTCCAGCGTCAGCGTCAGTTTCCGCTTTGCGGTGGCGGACGTGTTCGGGTCCAGGATGTTGGCCAGCAGACGGGACATCTCATAGTCCGCCCGCTCCATGATGGCCCCTCGCGCCATCTGCAGGATCGACTTCTGCATTTCGGGCTGCATACGGTTCTCCTCCTTTCGTGCGATTTTGTGTTCTCTGCTATGTAAATGCCGATTGTTAAACCAGCAAAGCAGACCTCTCAGGATGTGGCCATCTGCTCCAGCGCGGCCTTCACTGCCTGCCGCAACTTGGCGGCCCGCTCCTCGTCGGCCTGGGTGATGCGCCCCAAGACCTCCATCATCTTCTGGTACTCCTCCTGCCAGGAGGTAAACCGCACCTTGAACTCGGCCACATTGGGATCGGCGGCGGCCAGTTGTTTTTCCAGCCCCCGGAGCCGCTCGGCATCCGCAGCCCTGGCCTGTTCCACTGCGCCGGCGGTCAGAGCGTCCTTCTCCTCCTGGGTGAGCTCCCGGACCTCCGGCCCCTTGGCCTTCAGGTCGGCCAGCTCCTTTTGCGCAGCCTCCAGGGACTCCTCGGCTGCCTTGCGTTTTTCCTCGGCCTTTTTCTTGGCGTCCTTGGCCTTGTCCACCTTCTCGGTCATCTCGGTGATAGCGGCCTGCCGAGCGGCCTCCACCGCCGCCGTGTCCGCCTCGGCGGGTCGGCTACGGAGCTCCTCCAGCTCCTGCGCCAGCCGGGAATGTTCCGCCTCGGCGGCCTGGGCCGAGGTATTGGCCTCGCTCAAGGCGTCCTGGAGCCGCTGGGCCTTGTCCCTCTGCTTTTCCAGGGCCTCCTGCGCTTCCCGCGCCTTCCTGTTGGCCTCGGTCGTCTCCACATCGGCAGCGGTCAGCTTGGCCTTGTAGACACGATCCTGATCGGCGAGCTCCTCCCGGAGCCGCTCCGCCTCCTGCCGGAGCCCGCGGGCCTCATCCTCGGCGGCAGCAGCCTTTTCCTCGGCCTCGTTCCTGGCCTTGAGGGCCTCGTTCAGCTCTCGGACGCTCATGTGCTCCACATCGTTCTCGACAGCGAACCGCTCCCGCTCCGCCTCATCCGGGATGGCCAGGAGGCTCAAAGCCTTGGAGTAGGTCAAATTCCCAAACGTCTGGGACTTTGCCTCGCCGCCGAACAAGCTCTGCTGGTCGCTTCCGTACTCCCGGAACACCCGCATGAGGTTCTGTGCCTGGGAGGGGGAGTAGTCCACCTCGTTCTTCAGATACTCGCCCCAGCTCCCGTGGGGCAGCTTGGCCTTGGCCTCTGTCAACCGGCGCCCAACCTCGATGGAGGCGTTGAGCACCATCCTGCCGGTCTGGTTCTTGATGGTGCGGATCTCCGCCGCCAGGATGTCAGGTGTCTTGCCAGAGTCCACAGGGGGGAGGGGCGCCTCCGCAGTGGCGGGCGGGCCGCCCACCCCAAAGTCCTGACTGAGGAGCTGGCCCTCAGTTACTTCCATTTCGCTCATGCTGCTACTCCTTTCTTCCTGGGCAATTTGGGATTGCCCTGCTTGTCGCGCTTACTGCCCTTTTTCAGCCAGTCCAACCAGGTGTCCAGGAATTCCCGATAGACCTCCCGCGGATCAGGGGCAAAGCGGCCCTTGGTGGTATACAAGCCCTCGTTCTTAAACCCATGAATCTGTACCAGCTTGTTTCCAGACATCTCAATGGTTAACCAGGGTACACCAGGCTTTTTCGCCTCCCGCATGAACAGGATCGTCAAAGTACCATTCATGTGGCGGTCAGCGTAGCCGCCCACGCAGTGCTGGAGGGTACGGCCTTCGTTCAAAACTTCATCCTTGTTGGCGGGAACCCGAATCAAATATCCGTCCATGGCAAAGCCGTATTTCTTCTCCAGCTCTACACGCCGCTCCTCGTAGGACAATGCCGCCAGACGATCTTTTTCTGCCTGCGCTTTTTTCCTTTCGCGCTCCATTTTGTTCTGATGCTTCGCTGTTGCAGAATCGTGAGCCGCACCCAGGGCTTTTGGGAGCAGGACATTCTCGCGGTGGAGCTGGTAGCCCATAGCCTCAGCAGCGGTCAGGTAATCCTCCCAGTAGCGCAACGCAGCATCCATGCTGCTCATTCCACCGAATCGGGCGCACCCCACATTGCTGTGCAAGTACCGAATCAGCTTTTCTGGCGGTAAATTCCACTTCTTTGCCGCTCGGAGGGTCGCCTTAACGTTCACTCCTTTACTAATCCACTCCGCGCACTCCTCCAAGGAGGCACGGCCATTCAGCCGCTTGTACAGCTCCAGAATTCGAATGTCGCGGTTTGTTCCGAGGAACGTTTTCATGTCCTGACGGGGTACTTTGAAAGCTTTTGCGGGGCTGGGTTCGTCCCAGTTAATAACCGCAGCGTGTTTCACACCCCGCTCCACAAAATCCCGAACCACATCGCTCATACCAGCCTTCATCAACATCTCGATTTGGCGGGGGTAGAAACAGCAGGCTGTCAGGAAGTGCAGAAATTTTGAAAATTTCCGCTCTGCCTCCTCCGCTACACAATAGCGGAAGGGGCTTTTTTGGATCTCATCAAGGCCAATCACATCATAGCCGACGCCATAGTCCGCATTGGCGGTGAACGGGCCGTGGATGTGCCATTTGCCTTTGGTGAGCGGCCCATCCTGTCGCTCAACCGACATGAAGGGCTGATCCCAGTACCAGTCTCTGGTGGTTGCCTCCGCCAGTCCAGGCTTGAACCGATACACGCCCACCAGCTTGATTTTGGGCTCGCCCGTAAGGCTGTACCCCTTGTCTCTGCTGTAGTGCTTGCCGCAGTCGTAGGCTCTGGCCCACAGCGCCCCTCGGTACCATCGGAGGACTACCGCCCGCCGGTACCGGCTCAGGTTGTCCCGGCCCCCGGAGTAGCGCAGTTCCTTAACGATGGCCATCTTCCCGCAGAGGGGACACTGCACGGTCGGCTTGGGCGGGTCATCCCAGCGGTTTCTCTGCTCCCGCTGGTGAGGCTCCCACATGACCGCAGGGAAGTTCCGCTCCGGGGTAGTTACCATCATGTCCTCATCCTTCACCACCATGTGCCTGCGGCAGCAGGTAGTCCAGATCTCATTGGTGCAGGATCGGCGGAAGATGTACGCAGGGAACAGTGCGTTGATGGCGTCCCGCTCCGCCTGGTTCAAAGGCGGAGCCTTGCCGGCGAATTGCTCGGCTTTCTCTTGGCTCGTCACGCCTCATGCCCCCTCACAGGAAATCCTCAAGGTCGAGGATCTTCGGGCCGACACTGGCCGCCGGCGTCGCGGCCGCAGCCTCGGCCTCCACGTCGGCGCAGAGATTGACCGTCATGTGGAACTTCACATCGGCGCCGGGGAAGTAGAACCTCACCGCCCGGCGGAACGCCTCCAGGTCGGAGATCGCACTCCCGCAGCCCTTGGCCACCGCCTTCATGCACTCCGAGAAGGTGCCGCCCTGGACCACCGCCTGGGCAAACTCCGCATCCTGGCGACAGAACCCGTCCAGAGCCTCGCACACGGCGCCCTTCATGGCGCTGGCGTACCTGTCATAGCTGCCGGAGTTCCTCTCGGCCTCCAGCTTGCGCTTAGCCTGCTCGTACCATTCGTTCATGGCTTGACATTCCTTCCTCGCTCGTTTATACTGAGCGTGTCTCATTAATTTTGCTGTCCTCGGTGTTTACGCCACTGGGGGCAGCTTCCTTTTTGACATAGGATTGCTGTGCTTTTGTCCACTGGCCTGTACTGGACCTCCCGCTTCGGCGATTGCTTGCCTGGATTTTCATGTTTACCCAGCGGCAATTATCCGGGCTGTAACCTTTGTCGCAGTCTATTCGATCCAAAGTACAGCTTCCTCGAGGAGCCGATGGATCATAACCTGTTGAAATTGCCCACCGTTTGAAATTCTGATAGTCATTCCATTCGGCACAAATTTTGATTCCTCTGCCTCCATAAAGTGGGTAAATGGGGGATTTCGGATTTAGGCAACGCTCCTTCATGTTTGACCACACCATGTAAAGCCGATGGTATTTCCCAGACATCGAATCGCCATGTATCGTATTTTTTTGCCTATTAGCGACCTTGAGAACCTCTCGGTTAAAGCACCCGCAACTTTGCGTGGTTCCATCTGTTAGGTGATATCCTCGCACATCAACTTCTTTTCCGCATTCGCATCGGCAGTGCCAAATAGCAGCACCGTATTTTGTGGAACCGTTTCTGCCTATTACGGTAAGGCGGCTAAATTTCATTCCGGTTAGATTTTTTGCTTTTGCCAATATCAGCCCTCCCTCCGCAGTTCCCGGAGGTCGGCGATCCAATCCAGGACAGTCCGCTTGCCGGGGTAGTACATGAAGGGTATGAGCAGGAACAGGTACTCGCCGCCGATGGCGGTGAAGCCACGCTCGGCTTGGGCGGTCTGTACCCCCCACGTAAAGGCGAGGGCCGTCACCAGGAGCACGGCGGCCAGTTCAAGCAGTACCGATGCAAGGCTCCGTTTCGCTTTCATATGTAAAACTCCCTTTCTGTTACCGGGTGGCCCGAGCCGTCCTCTTCTGTTTGGCTCTGCGCTCTTTGAGCCAAGCCTGGTAGCGTTCCTCTGCGCCCGGCATTGAAAAGACCTGCTCAGTCAGGGCCAGCGCCCCTTTCGCAAGCTCCTCACGCCGGAAGTCCGGGATAGCTGCAAGATCAATGTGCAGTGTGTGGGTTTGTTCCATCGTTCGTTTGCCTCCTTCTGCTCCTTGCCAGCCAGCAGAAGGATGTGATATAATCCGACTGTGGCCTTTTGTTGGTTTTCATTGGGTCGCTTGCCCTGTCAGGTGTTCGCTGCACTTGGCAGGGCG
>JAETQY010000015.1 GCA_021770445.1 Bacillota bacterium
TGGCTCTGGCCTCCGTCATGCTGCTTGGTATGATGGTCGTCGGCACCAGTGCTGCGAGCTACCCCGACGTTGACGAGAACGACAACGTCGAGGCCATTGAGGTCCTGAACGCCGTCCAAGTTATGATCGGCGATCGGGGCAATTTCCGGCCCGACGCCGCCGTGAACCGTCACGAGATGGCGGTCATCATGGCCAAGCTGTACCTGGGCAGCGAGGAGGCCGACAACTATGTCGGCACCCATCCCTTCACCGACGTCTTCCCCTGGGCCGACAAGTACGTGGCCGCCTGCTATGAGAACGGTCTGGTCTCCGGCACCAGCGCAACCACCTTTAGCGGCAACCAGCCCCTAACTGCGGTGCAGGCCGCTCTGATGATGCTACGTGCCCTGGGCTACGAGGACCTGACCAAGGGTGCCACTGACTGGCGCGCCCCCGTGACCGCCGCCGCCAACCGCATCCGCCTGTTCGACAGTGTGGCGTCCAACCCCAGCCAGCAGCTCACCCGTAACCAGGTGGCTCAGCTGGCGTTGAACACCCTCAAATCCACCATGGTGGATACCACGGATAACAGCCTGAGCATCTCCGGCGGCTCCGGTGACAACGCCTTCACCATCACTGGTGGCGGTGGCCGGGAGTACACCGTCCGGGCCAGCGCCGACGCCCGTATCGCTACTGCCATCAGTGCCACCGAGTATCAGGGCACCGGCTCCGACGGTATCCGCGGCTGGACCCTGGAACTGGGTGAGCACCTGTACAACGGCAAGCTGACCAACCGGAATGTCACCGATGAGTTCGGCCGTCCTGCCCGCGCCTGGGGTTACAACGGCAAGGCGATCGGCACCTACATCCGCGAAGAGCTGCTGCGCGCCGAGTACACCAAGGGTGTGACCGGCTCCGACATGTACAACCTGCTGGGCAGCGCCATCATCAACAACTACGACTTCAATATCTACATGGATGGCCTGGACGACACCATCTACAACAGTTCCGCTCTCTTCACCGAGGGGGCCATCAACCGCAACAACAACGGCACCCTGGCCGGCACCGGCAAGGGCGTGCTGACCCAGGTGTTTGTTGAGACCAACAGCAGCAACATCGGCGGCAGCGTCGACGCAGACGACTTTATTTGTACCTTGCCCGACGGCGCGATGACCTTCCCCGATGCGACCACGGCTGATATGTCCGGTATCGACGGCGGCTGGGGTACTGGCCTCAGTCCCAAGGATGTGCTCTTCATCAAGTACACCCGTCCCGCCAATGGCGATGCTCCCGCGGCTGGTCTAGCTGTCTCCGCGACCCTGACTATCAAGAACAGCAGCGGCAAGACCGTCTATGCGGAACAGAAAACCGGGACTATCGCGGCTGCAAACGCCGGCAGCGAGGGCAGCGGCTATTTCTACGTGCAGGTCAGCACGAAGAACTCTACTAACACCCTCAGCAATGCACAGGCTGGCTTTGATCTGTCCAACAACCCGCTGCCCGCCGGGAAGTATACCTGGACTATTTCCGGCCAGAACATCACACCCATCAACGGCGAGTTTACGATCCAGTAAAGACAGGTTTCTTAACTTGGCAGTTCTGCGTGAGACGCAGATGTCCCCGGGCCTTATGGCCCGGGGACGCTTTTTACGCCTCGTCAGCGGGATAGAAGGCAAAAACCAGATACGGGACATACGGGTTGTTTTCGTTCAGCTGCGCGAGCGTCGAAGACCCAAGGAAGGAGACCTGATTCCCGCTCCAGGTCACGTCCGTCTGCAAAAGGGTATGGTGCGCACTTGTCGCAATGGTGTACGAGATCAAAATGTAGTTGGACAGCTTGGAGCCGAAGGCCAGAGAGTTGGGGCCCTTCACGATGAATAACAGCGGCGGCTTGGAGAAGGTAAGTACCGTAGGAGCGCTCGGACCATATTCACCCGTCCCCACATAGCTGTGGCACTCGATACGGCAGTTTCCTCGCTTTGCTACCTCCGCCGCTAGAGCCGCCGTTCCCACAGTCCGGGTGTCGGCTTCGGCCTTGATGGCGGCATCAATTTTGGCGTTGTCGGTGTTGAAGTCCTCCATTTTGACCTGGTCCGACTTCGCCCACTGGGAGAGATTGTAGTTTTCGGTAAAACTGGTTGGCATGGTTGGTTCCTCCTTAAATGTTGTTGGAAGCGGCCTCATCTGCCCCAGTTTGTGAACTGGGGCAGCTTCCCCTTTAGGGGAAGCTGTCAGCCGTAGGCTGACTGATGAGGCGTCCCCCATATAACAAAAGGAAACGCCCCAAGGTGGGACGTTTCCATACATTTATTGGAAACGAGGGCGCACTGCGCCCTTTTTTGTTGTAGAAACGGGGGCGGTCAGATGTTTCACGGGGTGGGATGTGCCCGCAATTGATGGGGCAAAATAGGGCTGTTCAAGGACGAGAAATATGCTATACTTAAAATAATATTGAAACCTCAGTCTGCTGTGGAATTGGACAAGGAGGGAGCAGCATTGGACTATCACGTAACACTGTTGGGCACGCCTGACATCTCCAGAGCCGGAGAGACGATTTATTTCCCGTATCGAAAGGCAGAGGGGGTGTTCTACTACCTTTGTGTGGAGAAAACGACAAACCGCGATGAGCTTGTCTCTCTTTTCTGGGGCTCGAGCAATGAAGACTCTGGCCGAAAGAGCTTGCGGCAGGCTTTGTTCCATATTCGCCGCTGTCTGGGGGACAATGTAATTATCCTCCAAGGCCGCAACGGATTGAAGCTGAACCAGCACTGCGGTATACAGACAGATTGGGACGTGCCCGAGGCTGAATTCGCGCTTTCCAGACAGCGCTTTCTAGATTTTTTCTACCTGCGGGACTGCCCGGAATTTGATGCCTGGGTGGAGCGGCAACGCGAGGTTCAAATTTCCCGCTGTCTGTCCTACATCGAGAAACAGCTCAAAAACCCTGCCATCTGCGCTGATGTTTCAGCGCTGAAGAATCTGATGGAAATTTGGCAGTTCTGGAAGCCCTGGGACGAAAAAATGATCTTGACCGGCATGAAATGTTATGCGCAGGCAGAAAACTATGCGCTCGGCATCCAACTGTATCAGGAGTATGCCAAACGGCTACAAAACGATTTGTCGGAAACTCCGTCCCATGCGGTGGAGCTGCTGTACCGGACGCTGCTCCACCGGAAAAAGGTATCGTTTCGCCGCCACCCCAGTACGAAGGACACCTTCTTCTGCCGCTGGACAGAGCTGCAGACCATTGATGAGCAGATTTTCAGATTTTTAAATGAGGAAACCACAGCCTCTGTCGTGATCGAAGGAGAGGTAGGCATCGGAAAGACTGCGCTGATGCGCCAGATCTACAATATTGATTACGGCCCCAATGTTTTGAAGCTGGTTTCCCACTGCTACAGTGTGGAAGCGGAATTTTCCATGAAGTCCTGGCGAGATCTATTTGTACAGTTGGACAACCTCTGCGGTAAGGGCGAACTCCATTTGTCTGAAGCCAGTATGCAGTTTTTCCCTCTTTTGCTCTCTGGGCATGCTGCGGAGGAGATTGCCTCCGGTGCTAACAGCGGTTCCACCTTGACCAACGGTGTTCTGACCCTGTTCAAGGAGCTGACGAGCCAGTGGAAAATCCTTTTATTTTTCGACAGCCTCCAGTGGATGGACAGGTTCAGTCAACAGCTTTTGCAGAGGATTATGATTGAATTTGGCAACGAACAGGTCTTTTTGCTGGCCACCTGCCGGTCTGATGAAAAGAAAAATGTTCGTGGCCTGCTGTTGGCGCTTCAGGAGCGAAGTCTGATTACCTCGCTTCCGCTCCTCCCCTTCACGGAAGCCGAGACAAAAACGGTCATAGACACCATATTGCAGCCTTCACAGGACAGCAGTATCAATGCCCGGGATATTTTCCTGCGCACAGAGGGAAATCCACTGGTGTTGATGGAAACCTTAAGGGTGCTCAAGCAGACAACCTGGAATCAGAACTGCCCGACGCAGATCGATATGCTGATCCAGCTGCGGCTGGAGCAACTGGACGGGCGGCAGCGGCGTGTACTGGACGCCCTGTCTGTTCACTTTGAGCACGCGAATTTAGAGGACCTAGAAATCCTCACAAGTATGAACTCCATGGAGCTGATTGATGTATTGGACACGCTGCTGAACGCTGGTTTCATTGTGGAGCTCCCCTGGGGCAATGGCGTTGTCTACAAATTCAAGCATCAGTTTTATAAGGATTACATCTACCAGTCCCTCTCCATGGGGAAGCGACAACTGTGGCACCGTGTTGTGGCCGAGTTTTACGACAAGCAGAAAACAGATGTCCGCTGGCGTATCCTGCTGCCATACACGATCCGTCACTATGAATATTGCGGCAACGCGGAGCGGGCAGCCACCTTGCGAGAGGCGGTGGAATCGTAGGGCCAAGGCTACAGTTTGTAAAATACCGTCTATACATTTTTAAGTCTGTGGATTTTATTGTTAAAAATATCTACAGACTTTTTTTATTTTTTTGAAAACGCGGGTGGATATTAACGGACTTTTAACGATATGCACTTATACTGGAACCATGCATTACAGATATATCTGCTGCCGCTAATACAGAGAAATGGAGGAAGAAAGATGACCTCAGAAGAAAAACGGATCATGGAAATTATTGACCAGAACCGGGAAAAAATCCACAAGATCGCCCAAAAAATCTGGGAGTTCAAAGAGATCGGATGGGAGGAATTTCAATCCTCCCGTCTGCTGATGAACGCACTGGAAAAAGAGGGCTTCACTGTACAGCGGGGCCTCACTGGAAAACACCCCAAGTTCCACCAGGACGTGGACATGCCAACCGCTTTCAAGGCAGTCTTTCACGGCCGGACGGGAGGGCCGGTCGTGGGCCTACTGCTGGAATATGACGCGCTCCCCAACGGTCATGCCTGTGGACACAACCTAATTGCTGCCGCTGGCTTTGCCGCTGCGCTGGGGCTAAAGGAGGCCTTTGCCTCTACCGGCTCCGTAATTGTGTACGGCACTCCTGCCGAGGAACTAGAGGGCTCCAAGCACTACATTCTAGAGGGCGGATATATGGATGAGGTTGATCTGATGCTGGCCAACCACTACGGCCGGGACTGGGGCTCCGAGGTCACTGGCAAGGCGATTGTGTGGCCTACGCATGACAACTGGCTCACGTTCAAGGGCTGTACGGCCCACGCATCTTCCTCCCCCGAAAAGGGACGCAGTGCACTGGATGCGGTGCTTTTGACCAGCATGGGCCTGGAGTTTTTGCGGGAGCACATGGTTGAGACAAACCGCATTCACTATATTATCTCGAAAGGTGGTACAGCGGCCAACTCCGTACCTGATTTGGCCACGCTCAACCTGGAGCTTCGCACCAACGACTCCGCAGAGCTGAATGCCCTAATGCGTCGGGTGGACAACGTTATCAAGGGCGCCGCACTGATGACAGATACCACCGCTATCTACAAATGGGATGCACCTTGGTACTGCGCTACCCCTGTTCCGACCCTATATCATTTGGCAGCTCAATACGCCTCTGAATTGGGAATCGATTCTTCCCGCTTTACCTTTGGTAACCAACCAAAGGCATCCTCCGATTTAGGCTGTGTGGCCTATAAGATTCCTACTGTAGAGATTACTTTTCCCATTGTAAAGGACGGCGAACCCACCCCTGTGGGCCATGCAGACGAAACAGCCCAGATAACCTGCCGTGAATATTCAATTGATCAGTGCATTTTGGCTGCCAAACTTATGGCTTTGACCGGCTTCCGAATCGGCGGAAATCCTCAGGAGCTGGGCCGAATTCGGGATGAATTTGCCAGAAACTATCGAGAATAATGCTGTTTTGCGAACCGCTGTAAGGACGGTTCCCCCACGATTGAAAGGAGAGAAAACATGGCTAACAACAGAAATAATCTATCCTCCACCAAGGATCTGAAACGTGTCTTAGGCTTTTGGGATCTGATGGCGGTGGGTATTGGCTCCATCATTGGCTCCGGTATTATGTCCCTTACCGGCTGGGGTATAGATGACACTGGCCGCTCCGTCTGCATCGCCTTTGTCATCGGCGGCTTTATCGCCGTGCTGGCCCGTTCGCCCCAGATCTTCCTGAACTCTGTGGCCCGGTATAGAGGCGGCGACTACTCCATGGTTGGCACCTTCCTTGGCCCGCGCTGGACCGGCACCTACTCCATGATTGCCCTGCTCACCAGCGTTACCCTTTCTATGTACGCTCTGTCCTTCGCAGATTACGCCATGCCCTTCCTGCCCAACCTTACCCGCAAGACCATTGCGCTTGGCATACTAACGCTGTTGTTTATCACCAACACGTTCGGCATCAATGCCTTTGCCAAGGTACAAAAATTTGCCGTGGTCCTACTGGTTATCGCTTTGACTATCTTTACCGCTGTGGGTCTCACCAAACTGGATGGCAATTTCTTTGAGCCTTCCAGCTTTATGACCAAAGGCTTTTGGGGGCTGTGGCAGGCCTCTGTCTTGATGAGCTACACCTGCGACGGCGCGCAGTATGTCACACAGATGAGCGGCGAGGCCAAGAATCCCACTCGGGATATCCCCCGCGTCATGCTATTTTCTACGCTGGGTGTCTCTGCCTTCTATGGCCTGCTGGGCATTGTGGCTTCCGGTGTGCTGCCTGTGGACCAGGTGGCGGGTCAGCCTCTGAGCGTTGTAGCTTCCGCAATTCTCTCTAAGCCCCTGTACTACCTGTTCTGCATCGGTGGCGGCTGGATGGCGCTGCTGACAACTCTGAATAGTTCTATCGCCACCTGTACCAAGCCCCTGATGCAGGCCTGCAACGATGGATGGTATCCCCGCTCTCTGGCGCGGCTGCACCCGAAATACAGGACCCCCCTGATTCTGCTGGCCTTTTACTACGTAATTGGCTTCGTTCCTATCGCCTTTAATATCGACATCGACATTATCAGCAACATCACTATTACAGTGGGCGCCATTACTAAGACCATGATCGTGCTGTGCCTGTGGAATATGCCCAAGGTCCTACCCGACGCTTGGAAAAACTCCGATTTCCATATCAGCAGTGGTGCACTGAAGGTACTCTGTATTGTGGATCTCATCGTAATCGTAGTGTCTGGTATTACATCCTCTTTCGAGCTGCCGCTTCCGTTGCTACTGGCTAATCTGGCGGTTGTTGTTTTTGCCTTCCTCTTTGGGAGCATCCGCTTCAAAAGTGGCAAGGTGCAGGTGGAAGATAGTTACGAGCTGTCCTGATCCCCTCGGCAGTCTGAAAATTCTGCCTGGTACCCCCATATCTCTGGTTGAACGCCCCTCTCGTTCTTCCGAAAAACCGTCTGTGAGAGCTTTAGCGCTCACAGACGGTCTTTATCTGTATTGCCATCGTCCGTCAGTGGCCATGTGTCACAGTATCATCCTTTATGGCTATAGCAGTCACCCGGTCTTAACAGGGGAATCAAAACTTTCCTCGAATAGATGAAGCCCAGTGCGATTCTTATCAACACCGCACGGGGTGGGATCGTGGATCAGGAAGCTCTGGTAGAGGCCCTCCAAGCACACCGGATCCGCGGCGCCGGTCTGGACAGCTACGATCCAGAGCCACCGGCCGCCGGTGACTCTCTGTTCCAGCTTGACAACGTCATTCTGACCCCCCATACCGGCGGCGCTGTGGTGGAAAATGTGGAGCCTCGCATCCAGCACATCTACCACTGCATCTCAAAATTTGAGCGGGGGGAACCTATTGACTCCAAATATGTGATATTGACCCGTGCGTAAATATCCAATACCCTTCAAAAGGCCTCCAGGTCCTTGCGCCGCAAGGATCTGGAGGCCTTATATATCAGGATGTCTCTATTCTCTGAGGATATAGACCTTCCCGGCGGAAGCATCCAGGCGTATGAGGTCCCCGTCCTGCACTTCTTTGTAGAACTGAGGGTCCACGTCGTCCACCATAGGCACTTCCATAATAATCGCGCTGGATACCAGAACAGTGTCCAGTGAGGACACAATAAACCCCTTTGGCGCTACCCCGGCCATATCCAGCTTATACATTCCGTCGGCCTGCACGACAGAGCTGCCCTTTCCGCCGGGGAAGATCAGTATTTTTCCGGCGATACATTTGCCCTCCAGGTCGTGCCCCTCTTCCTGAAAAACTCCAGTGGTAAAGTCTGTCCGATAAAACAGGACAGGGTCCTTCGACCGCAGGGCGGGCCCCTCCGCCTGTCCGGGGGAGATGGTATGGCAGGAAAACTCCAATGTCATCAGCTTTTCCCCCCTTTTGCGGCCAGGGCCAGGCAGTTTTCGCAGGTAGTCACGTCCAATTCCACACCAAAGGCCCGCATGTAGTAGGCGCACTTGGGGGAATCGGTAAATCCGCGCTGGCCGGCCAGATGTCCCCAACAGGGGGCCTCGTCCACACAGGTGTCCGGAACGAGCGTGGCCCCGCTCTCCCCCAACTGTCCGGCCATTCCGGTTGACCGGGCCAGGTCCACCACGGCGGCAGAGGTGAGAATCCAAACGGGCACCACCGCGGGCGCTTGCTTTAAGAGCCGGGCCGCACGGCATATCTGGTCATAGGTGTAGTGGGGGCAGCCCAGGATGACGAAGTCCGCCTGCTCGTACTTTTGAGGCATCAGGAGAGCCCGCTGTGCCTCCAAATCCTCTCGAGTGATGGTGACAGTGCGCTCGGGCTGGCGGCCTCCAAAGGCCCGCTCCAGGTTGGGGGCGTCCGGGGTGACGCCGACCATATGGAAAAGGTCCACCATTCCCGCCACATTGAGCTGGGCGCCCAGGGCAATCAGGGCCTCCGTGGTGACGTCCGAGGGCTTAATCCCTGCAAAGACGGGCACCCCCGGGCCGATGCGCTTTGCATTCATGCCCAGCAGGGCAAAGTCGAACTCCCCCTGAAGAGGGGTGTCCACCTGCACCAGAACTGTTCCCCGCCGGTTTTCGTCCAAGAGCATCCCATACTCCGGGACAAACCCGGTAATGGCTGCGCACAGGGCGCTGGCTGAGCTCTCCCGGTTGGTCCGGGCCCCGAGGACAGAATTGGCATAAACAGTCACACTGGTCTCGGAAAAGGACACCGTCTCGCCGTAGCGGGGGATATTTCCGAACAGATAGGGGGTGCAGCTGTAGGTGAGGATAGCCCCCAAGTCCTGATAGACCTGGTGGGTCTCCCGCATCAAAGCGGAGCTTTTTTCGTCAACACGGCCCATCTGCTGGAAGTACTTAAGGCAGTAGCCGGGGTTTACAGTGGGCGGAACGGCGCACTGTGCTCCGGCGTCCCGCAGCTTTCTGGCAAACCATGTGTCGGCCTCCTGGGCGCTCAGCGCCACATGGGCCCGCGTAATGGGGACCATCCTTTGGGCCCGAAAGCCCTCGCCGATGGTCTTTTGGACGCGCATAGCCAGGGCCTTCCCCTTGCCATACCGTCCGTCAAGCATCTCCTGCTGATACTGTGTAAGCGTCAAGGCGCTCCCTCCTATGGATCAGGTTTGTTGGTGGCCGGGCAGCGGCGTACCGCTGCCCGGCCAGAGGAGAGGGGAAGAGAAAATCAGAAAATGATGTGGGTCACAATGGCCACCAGGGGCATGGCGATCAGTGTGCGCAGGAAGAAAATGATGACCAGCTTTCCAACGTTGAGGGGGATATCCGACTCCATAATGGAGACGGCACTGTTGGAAAACATAATGATCTGAAGGGCAGTGACAGTGACGACAAAGAAGGCCGCAGCGGGGGCTACGCCCAGCCCGGAGATAAACGCGGAGGGCAGCGCCACTTCCGCCAGGCCAAGGATAAAGGAGGGGGCAATCTCGGCCGCATTGGGAATCCCAAGCAGGTTCAGGATGGGCACGAAGGGGATGCCAAGATAGGAAGAATGGAGGTGTTCTTTACCACCACCATGGCCAAGACGTAGATGCACATAATATAGGCGCTGATTTTCTGCGCAAAGACGAACACATCAACAATGGTCTTTTTGAAGGTCTCCGCAATGTTTACCGAGTTGCCCGTCTCCACCGCCTTCACAAAGGCGTTCTTGAACAGTTGGCTGTTATATTTGACCTTCTCCTCGGCAGGGCGGGGAGAGCCGTCATACATCAAATCGGGCAGACCTCTCAGGGGCGGGATGCGCACCATAATGGCGGCCATGACAAAGGAGAGGATAAAGCTCCAGAGGACCACATCCCCGTAATGGTCCAGGATACCGGCGGACTCCACCAGCACCGCGAAAAAGCCCAGGCTGATAAAGCTGAAATTGGTGGAGATGGATGCTGCCTCTCGGGTGGTATACATCTTGTCCTTATACAGCCGGTTGGTGAGGAAGATGCCCAGCGTGGGGTTGGCCACAAAGGAGGTCACCGCGTCAATGGAGGCGTACCCAGGCACCTTGAATACGGGGCGCATCAGCGGCTCGATCAGCGCGCCGATCAGTTCCAGAAGGCCGAAGTCGGTGACAAAGACCACAAAGAGGCCTGCAATAATAATGGTGACGATAACGGTTTTACTCACAGCCAGGCCGTCTCCGCCCACAGCGGCGTCCAGAATGGGGGCGGGCCCCACCTGGAACACGACCATCGAGGCAAAGATAAGGCCCAGAACATACAGGACAATAGAATAATTTTTTACGGAGCCATACATTCTGGTCAGCAGCGGGAACCGGTCTGTCACCTTAGCCACAATGCAGCCGATGACCAGCAGTGCCACGAAGACCAGAACGATATAGGAGAGGTAGGGCTTCAGCCAGGCCTTGATCAGATTGACAGACTGGACCAGCCAGGTGGACCGGCCGCTTGCGGTGGGTGCCAGAGGGACAAAAAAGTACAGGATGCCGACGATGGAGAAAATCAGGAATTTCGCCGGGTTATGGGATATGTGTTTCTGCGTCATGGTGGTACCTCCTTCTACAATTACACTTCTTTCTTCGTTTTCCCGACGGTCAGATTTCCTCCCTCTCTGTCATAACCGTCGTAAAAACCACTGCCGGACTTCATGCCCAGCCTGCCAGACCGGACAAATTCCTCCAGCTTTTCAGGTGGGCGGTCGCTCTCGTCTCCGCTGGCATTGAAATAGGAGTATTCGATATTCAGAACCGTATCCAGACCGATCAGGTCCATCAGCTTGAAGGGCCCGATATCGGTGTGCCACTCTGTCATCCAGCCCCGGTCAAATTCCGACGGGGAGATATAGCCCGCCGCCCACAGCTTTAGGCATTCCTTCTTAACGGCGCGCCATACCCGGTTGATGGAGTACCCCTTGATCTCCTGCTCGGTGATCACAGGCTGGAACCCCAGGTCGTTGTAGTGGGCGACAGCGGCCCGCTTCGTCTCCTCGGAGGTGTCCCGGTTCCACATCATCTCCACGTGGCTGTTGCGGACCGGGTCGTCATGGTCCACCTGGAAGGTGAGCCTTCTCCGCTCCAGGGGCAGGTCCTGGCAGATCTCGCTCATCAGCAGGGAGGATGTGTTGGAGCTGAACAGGACGTCCGCTTGACAAATTTCATGGAGCTGACGGAACAGCTCCTGCTTTTTTTCCAAAATTTCAGGGACGTTTTCAATCACCATGCAGGCATCCTTACAGGCCTCCTCCAGGCTGGAGGCGTAAGAGATCCGCGCCCAGGCCGCATCCGCTTCCTCCTGGGTCAGCCGGCCCTCCGCCACGTAGAACTCCAGAAAGCGGCGGACGCGGGCACGGCACTTTTCCCGGGAGGCCTCGTTCCTGCTAAATGCGGTTACTTCTTTCCCGTAGACCGCATTCCGGAACGCGATCATACTCCCCTGGGTCCCTACGCCAATTACTGCAATTTTCGAGCCCATACTGCTTCTCCTTTACGATTGTTTCCTTTGGGGTTTCGCTCAATAAACTGTATAAGCAAGCGCTGTGCCAACTTTCAAATCCGAGGAATTTTCTTAGTTCAGCTTAAAAATATGAAAAATCCTGGGCCTTTTTCAAAAAAAGCAAAAAGGGAGCGCAATATTTTCTTTCTATAGAAAGAAAATATTGCGCTCCCTTTCCTTTCACTCTACGGGTCGGAAAGGTTTAGCCGCTTGATCCGCTGTGCCAGATTTTGCCGCTGTATGCCAAGCTCCTTTGCAGCTTGTGTCAAATTGCCTCCACAGTGCTCCAGGGCCGCAACGATCATACTCCGCTGGAGCTGGCGAACCGCGTCTGGGAGACTGGTAGAGAGAGGCGGGATCGCCGTGACCTTTTCCTCTGTCAGCTCTGATTCCGGCATATAAGACAGGTATTCCTTCATGGTAAGCTCGCGCTCCAATTCCGGAACTCTCAGCATAACATTTCGGATGACATGTTCCAGCTCCCGCGTATTCCCGGGCCACTTGTTCTGGACAAGCCTCCGTTTCAGGTCTGCTGTTACGGTAGAAATATTCTTGTGAAATTCTTCATTGTAGCGCTGGATAAACATCTCCGTCAGGTCCAGGATATCCTCGGGCCGCTCCCGGAGGGGCGGAATGGTCAGAATGAAGTCGGATATCCGATAAAACAGGTCCGGACGCAGTCGTTTTTCTCCCAACAGTGTCTGTACACTCTCATTGGTGGCACAGATCAGGCGGCAGCGGAAGGGCTCCTCCTTTAGGCTGCCCACAGGCCGCACACATTTTTCTTGCAGCGCCCGCAGCAGCTTGGCCTGCATGGCGACGCTCATGGAGTTGATCTCATCCAAAAATAGGGTCCCATCTCCCGCCGCGACCAAAAGACCCTGGCGGTCCACAGCGCCGGTGAACGCGCCCCGCACGCTGCCAAACAGCGTGCTTTCCAGCAGGGCCTCGGGGATAGCTGCACAGTTGATGGGGATAAAGGTCTTTTTCTCCTGACCGAAATTGTGGATACTTTGGGCTAAAACCTCCTTCCCCGTCCCCGTTTCACCGCAGATCAGGATAGAGGCACTGGTGGACGCCACCATCTGCGCCTCCTTAATCAACGCCTTGGTCTGGGGAGACTGCCCGCAGAAATGGGCGAAGGTGAAGCTGGTGCCGGGGGCGAGGTTGGATTTGGAGGCGGAGGGCTTGTTGTAGTAGTTGATATCCCGTTTTTGTTCGATGGTCTCATAGAGTAGCTCCCGCAGGATCTCCTCGTTTCGGCTGATGGTATACACCCCTAGCAGCTCGCCGTCCCGCACAACGGGATAGGTGCTGTAGTAGATATAGACCGGAATGTCATTTACATAGGCGTGTGGCCGGTAGGCGTTCAGGATCGGTTCTCTTGTGTCAGATACCTGCTGATGCTCAGAAATCTCCCGATTGGAATGGGTATACGCCTCCCAGGATATCATCCCCATAACATCCTTAGCCTTCATCTGTTCCATGCGCTCCTTTGCAGGATTGAACACGGTGATCCGGCAGTCATGATCCGTTAAGATCACGCCCTCGCTGACATGGGTGATGATGGATTCCAAACAGTAGAGCCTGTCCTCCAGCTGTTTTACATAGCGCTTCTCTGCTTCCGTCATAGTCAGCACTCCGTTCCAGGTTTATGATAGGCAATCATACCCTATTTCTATGTGAAATGCAACGAAGGAAAATCTCTTTTCCATTTGACGTAAGAAATAAAACATGTTATGCTTTAAATACCATGTAACAGAGGTGAGCAGTTATGGCTGCGACATTAAAAGATGTTGCGGAACAGGCCGGCGTCAGCATTGCAACGGTGTCCCGGGTACTCAACGATCCGGAAAAGGTTGCAGAGCAGTCGCGCCGCAAGGTGCTGGATGCTGTGGAGGCATTGGGGTACTCCTCCAACCTTTTGGCGAAAAGCTTGCGTCAGGACGGTCTGAATGCAGTTTACGTCCTTTTGCCCAGCTTGAGCGATCCTTTTTTTGCGCAGATGCACCAGGGCATTTCTGATGTGTTGGCCTCCTATGACTATTTTATGCTGTCCGTCACAACAGAAGGGGACCGCAGACTGGAGAAGGAGTGCCTGACCAAGGCCAAAGCCATGGGGCCCTCCGGTGTTTTGATCTATACCCCCAATGATCCGGTGCCCGAGGAGTGGAATTCTTTCAGCTCTAGCTTTCCAATCCTGTTTCTCTCTGGGAATGCAGTGGAGGGGAAAAGCCGTATGACAAGTCTGCTGTTAGACCGCAGAAAAGCGGGAAGGCAGGCGGTAGATACTTTAGTTGAGACGGGCAGGAGGAATTTCCTCTACCTGTGCGATAATAACAATGGCGTAGACGGCGAGTTTTGGAAGGGGATCCAGGAGGCGGGCCAAGCACGGGGCTGCACCTGTCAGCTACAGCGGGCAGGGCGTTCAGCGGGAGACGCAGGGAAAGAATTGGAGAAATTCTGGGAACAGACGGACTCCCTGCCGGACAGTATTTTGACCCAAAACAGCGCCCAGGCGGCGGGTGTCCTGTCGTTTCTGCAGAAGCGAGGTATCCCGGTTCCAGAGCAGATATCTGTTTTAAGCTTTGAAAATACGGAACTGACCTGTCTTCTAACCCCTCAGGTCTCCGTAATCGGGCCTGCGGGGTATCAGGTGGGAATGATGGGGGCAAAACGCCTGCTGGAGTGGATTCATATGCCGGAAGAGGAGACAGCTTGCTGGCAGGAGGGTGTTGACCTGATATTCATTCCGAGGAGGTCTACTGATGTCAGAGGATAAAGTGCCAGAGATTGTGTCGCTGGGTGTGCTCAACGTAGACTTTGTTATGGAGCTGGGCAAGGACCTGATTGGAAAAAAGCGACTGGGCAAACGGATCTCCATCAGTGCCGGCGGCTATGGCGGCTGTCAGGCCATTGCGGCCGTGCGCTGTGGCGTCTCTGCGGCGGCGGTCGGCCGGGTCGGAACCGATATCTTCAGCTATCAGATTAAAAAAACCTTACAGGAGGAGCATGTAGACTGCCAATTTCTGCGTGAGACGGAGGGCGACAACACAGGGCTGTCCGCCATCATTGCAGAAGAGGGTAAAGAGAGCGTCTCCATTGATTTTCTGGGTACAAATTTTAAAATCACGAACGAGGATATTGATCAGTGCCGCAGTGCGATCCAGCAGGCCAAATTGGTTATGATCTACATGGGCCCTGCGGTGATAGAGGTAGCCGCTCACATGGTGGAGGTGGCTAACCAGAGCCGGACGCCGGTGCTCCTTACCCCGACGGTATTCACCGGCTTGCGGGAGGGCCTGTGGCAGAAGGTTGACTACCTGGTTATGAATCTAACCCAGGCGGCAGACCTGTGTGGCCTGCCGGAGGAAAACACGAAAACGGCCCGAATCGCTGCCGGTATGCTGTCAGGCCAGGTCAAAAAAGCAATTGTGATCCATATGGACGCCAGCGGCGTGCTGGTGGCTGAAAACGGGGTTTTGACCACGTTGGATGTGATGCCGGAGAGCAAGGTAGTAGATTATTCGGGCGCAACCGCTTTTTTTACAGGAGTGTTTGGAGCGGAGCTGGTCAAGGGCAGCTCGGTCCAAAAAGCCGCGATTAAGGCCCACCGGGCAGCTATGTTGTGTATGGCCAAGGTGGGAACCTATGCGTCTTTCCCAACAATACAACAGCTTAAAGTGCTATGAGTGAAACGACAACGCCTCCCCCAAGTTTCGGGGGAGGCGTTGTCATTTTATACAACTTTCCCAATAAAAGATGGTGCAGAACGCCGATGGGATTTTCGTTGACAACTTCACCCTAATTTGCTAATATTTCATCATAAAGATTACGTTTACAAAGACAAAAAAACTAACGAAACACCAAATGAAAACGATTTGCAGAGGTGAAAGACAATGAACGCATTGGAAAAATTCAGTCTGAAGGGGAAAACGGCAATTGTGACCGGCGCTACCCGGGGGCTGGGACAGGGGATCGCCATCGGTCTGGCAGAGGCCGGCGCTGATATTGTTTGTGTCGGCCGCTCTGACGACAGTGAGACCCGCAGCAAGGTGGAGAGCCTGGGCCGGCAGTATCTGAATCTGCGGCTGGATGTGGGGGAGGAATCGGCCCCTGAGCAGATTGTGCGCAAGACGGTGGAGCACTTTGGAAAGCTGGATATCCTGGTCAACGCGGCGGGCATCACGCGCCGGGTCATGGCCATCGACATCGACCGCAAGGATTGGCAGGATGTGCTGGATGTCAACCTGACTGCCCTGTTCTTTATGTGCCAGGCCGCGGCCCGCCAGTTTATCAAGCAGGGCGGAGGCGGCAAGATTATCAACATCGGCTCCATGACCTCCTACCAGGGCGGCATTAAGGTGATCCCCTATACGGCCAGCAAGGCGGCCGTCCGCAACATCACCATGCATATGTGCAACGAGTGGGCCGCCAAGTATAACATCCATGTCAACTGCATTGCGCCCGGCTACATGATTACCAATATGACGGCCCCTATGCGCTCTGAGCCGTCCCGGATGGCGGAGACCAACACTCGTATCCCCATGGAGCGCTGGGGTACCCCGGAGGACCTGGCCGGAGCGGCCATTTTCCTGGCCTCCGATGCATCCGACTACGTAAATGGCTTTACCATCGCAGTGGATGGAGGATTCCTGGCCAAATCTTAAGGCCACAAGGAGGTTTTTGCAGATGGAACAAAAGTATCGCGTGGGGCTGATTGGGGTGGGCTCTATTGCCCATATCGCCCATTTGCCCATTCTGGCGGCCCGTACCGACGTGGAAATGGTGGGGGCCTTCGCTGAGCACATCGAAAGTGTGCAGAGGACCCAGAAGAGCTATGCCATCCAAAGGGCGGTCCGGAATATGGATGAGCTGCTGGAGCTGGACCTGGACTGTGCCTTTGTGCTCTCACCGAAAACGGTTCACGCAGAACAGGTGGTCCGCCTTCTGGAGGCCGGTGTGGACGTGTTTTGTGAAAAGCCTATGGGCATGACCTTGAAGGAGGCTTACGCCATGGCGGACGCCTCGGCCCGGACCGGCAAGAAGCTAATGATTGCCTTCAACCGCAGGTACGCGCCGGTGTACCGCAAGGCTAAGGAGGTCTATGGCGCGCTGTCGCCCGACGTGCTGATTGCCCAGAAAAACCGCCCGGCCAGTGAGTACCGGGCCACGCTGGAGAACGCCGTCCATATGGTGGATATTCTGCGCTACTTCTGTGGCGAGTGCGTAAAGGTGGACGCCTGCTCTAAATTTACCGACCCGCTCTATGAGACGCTGGCCACCGCGCAGCTTCAGTTTGAGAACGGCTCCGTTGCCATGCTGGTGGCGGACCGGGCGTCCGGCCAGTGGGTGGAGACACTGGAGATGCACGGCCACAACAGAAGTGTGCTGGTCAACTGCCCGGACACCATTACCATTACCGACAACGAGCAGTCCCACACCACGTCCATGACCCCGCTGGCCTACGGTTGGGCCAAGGTCGTGGACAAGATGGGCTTTACCCAGGAGGTGGATCACTTCTTCGACTGCCTGAAAAACGACCAGGAGCCCCTGACCAGCGGCGCCGACGCCTATAAGACCCAGGAGCTGATGCACCGCATTTTGACCACTGCTGGTCTGCCCGGGCTGGAGTGAGGTGAGTACCTTGTTTCAGATTGCGGGACATACCATGGGTACGCCGGAGTACACAGTAGAGCAGGCACTTACCCTTTTTCGGGACATCGGGCTGGACGGCGCAGAGCTTGTGGTGCAGGACGGCTACCGCTGTGCCATTCCTCAGCAGGCGGAACAGAACGAGCTGGAGAAAATTCGGAACACCGCTGACCGGCTGGGCCTGAAAATCATCGCCCTAACCCCCTACTACTCCCGGTTCAACGATTTGGAGGCCGGGGTTCGGGAGGCGGAGATCCAGGGGATCCGCAGGGTCATTGAATATGCCGAAGTTCTGGGGGCAAAGTATATCCGGATTTATGCAGGAAATTACGCCCAGACGGATACCGACCCGGACGGAAAAAAGCGCGCCTATCTGGTAGACAGTATGCGCCGCCTGGGAGAGGATGCCCAGCGGGCCGGCGTGACGCTGGTGATGGAAAACCACTTCAATACCATGACGGTCTCCGCCGCTGACAGTATCTCGGTGGCGCAGGAGATCAATCATCCGGCAGTGGGGATTCTGTACGATCAGGCCAACCTGACCTTTACCGGCAATGAGTCCTGGGAGAGAGCACTGGAGCTCCAGTTTGCAGGGATCCGCTACACCCATGTAAAGGACCTGGTATTCCGTGGAGAGAATACGGAGTTTACCTCCTCCGATGTGTCCCACCCCAAGGAGGAGGAGCGCAATGTGACCACCAAAATCGTGGGAGAAGGCGTTATCCCCTGGCCTGCGATTCTCCAGGCCCTGAAGGACCGGGGCTACGAGGGCTGGCTCTCCCTGGAATATGAGCGGAGATGGCATCCGCAGGACATCCCGGATGCCCGCATCGGCATGAAGCGCTCCGCAGATTACCTTCGGTCATGCTTTAAGCAATTGACATAAACAAATTTTTTAAGGAGGACTTAACACATGAAAAGAATGAAGAAGACCTTGGCCCTGGCTCTGTCGGCTGTCATGCTCCTGGTGGCTATGACCGGCTGTCAAAGCAATGATAAACCTAATAGTGGGAGCTCCTCTGGAAATGGGGCCAATACCTCCGGAACCTCCGGGACCTCCGGAACGACTACCCCCAGCCTGGACTATCCCAAGCAGAACATTAACGTGATCGTGCAGTATTCCGCCGGCGGCGGAACCGACCTGTCCGTCCGCGGCGTTCTGGACGGCGTTACCGATGTTCCTGTCAACTTCTCCGTGTCCAATGTAACCGGCAATGGCGGCCTGATCGGCCTGACTCAGGTGGCCAACTCCGCCTCTGACGGCTACACCCTGGGCGTTGTCAACACCGACTTCATCATCAACATCGTGCTGGGCAACACCGACCTGACCCTGGACTCCTTCTCCCCCCTGGCCTGTGCCCTGCGCGATCCCTTCGTGCTGATCATCGGCAACAACGAGAACTACTCCACTCTGGAGGAGTTTGTGGAGTATGCCAAGGCCCATCCCGGTGAGATCGTCATGGGCGAGACCGGCACTGGCGCTGCCCCCACTGTGGCCATTACCGCCATGGAAAACGCCCTGGGCATCGACGTGACCAACGTTACCTATGAGGGAAGCGCTGACTGTGTCACCGCCATCGTGGGCGGCCACATTGACGCTACCTTCGCCCAGGCGGGCAACGCCACCGCTCAGGTGGAAGCGGGCAACGCCAAGATCATCGGTGTTCTGGCCAACGACCGCCTGCAGGCCTTCCCCGACGTGCCCACCTTTGCCGAGATCTATCCCGACGACATCGACTTTGAGTTCATGGGCTTCTGCGTGATCTCCAGCCAGGCCGATGTGGACCCCGCCATCCAGGACTATCTGTCTGAGAAGCTGCGCGCCGGCATCGACAGCGATACCTTTGCCAACACCCTGAAGACCCTGGGTATGCAGACCAACAACATGACCCAGGCGGAGCTGAAGGAGTTTCTCCGGCAGCAGCTGGACCTCTACGGCGAGATCCTGGGCAATCAGTAATCCACAGTAAAAAATCTGAGATTCCCCTCCGGAATCTTCTATAGGGATGACCTCTGAGATTTGGGATGCCGGAGTACAATCAATCCTCGGCATCCCAAATCTTTTTCTGTAAGAAAGGAGCGCTGCTTGTGAGAAAATATAATACAATTATATCTCTCGTCCTAATTGCAATTGGGGCCATGGGAATCTACATGGCGCTGAATTTCGAGGCGCGAGGAGGCAATGTGGGCGATCCCGGCGCCGCATTCTGGCCCATTCTGCTGTGTTGTGGGCTGATTTTCACCTCTGCGCTGCTGCTGGTGCAGACCATGATCGAGGGCAAAAAAGCCGCTGGGCCCGAGGAGCCCCTCATTGACTACCGTTCCGCCGGGGTGCACTGTGTGTTCATCATCTTCGGCATCATGATCGGCTACGCCATTCTGCTGTACTACTTTGGCTTTATCATTGCCACTCTGGTCTTTGTCGTGTGCACCATGTTGGCCATGGGGGAGCGCCGTCCTCTCTGGCTGGGGCTGACTACCGTCGGGATTACTGGGTTCATCTATGTCCTGTTTGCCCTGATTATGAACGTAGTTCTGCCCAAAGGGATACTTTTGCAGTAAGGAGGGGCGAAAATGAGTGCAATTCTTTCCGGCTTATCCCTTGTCGTAACACCTATGGGCCTGCTTGCCATCCTGGGCGGCGTACTGGGCGGTATTTTCGTCGGTGTTATGCCCGGCCTGTCCTCGGTGATGGGCATGTCCATCATGCTGCCGGTGGCCCTGTCTATGAAGGGCAACCTGGGCGTGCTGATGATGCTGGGGATCTTCTGTGGCTCCATCTACGGGGGCTCCATCACTGCGATTATGATCAACACCCCCGGCACCGCAAACTCCGCCGCCACCTGTCTGGACGGCTACCCCATGGCCCATAAATACCATCAGCCCGGCCGGGCCATCTCCATTTCCACCACCGCTTCCACCTTCGGCGGGCTGTTCTCCGCCATCATGCTCATGTGGACCTCCCCCATCCTGGCCAGCTTTGCGCTGAAGTTCAGCGCCCAGGAGAGCTTTGCTCTGGCCCTGTTTGGCATCAGTGTGGTGGCCAGCGTCTCCAGCGGGAATGTGCTGAAGGGTATGATGGGCGCCTTCCTGGGCCTGCTGCTGGCGACCATCGGTGTGGATGTCACCACCGGCGCCTACCGCTTTACCTTTGGCACCGTCTACCTGACGGGCGGCATCTCCAACATTCCTGTGCTGATCGGCCTGTTCGCCTTCTCCCAGGGGCTGATCAACGTGCAGGAAAACTTCGGGAAGGAGCGGGGCAAGGTGGCCCCCAAGCTGGAGCGTATTCTGCCCACTAGAGAGGACCTGAAGACAATATTCCCCACCCTGATCCGCTCCAGCGTAATTGGGACCGTGATCGGTGCCATTCCCGGGACCGGCGGTGATATTGCCGCCTGGGTGGGCTACAACGAGGCCAAGCGCTGGTCCAAGCACCCCGAGAAATTCGGCGACGGCGCCCCCGACGGCATTGCCGCCCCCGAGGCTGCCAATAACGCCATCTCCGGCGGCGCGCTGATTCCCCTTCTGGCCCTGAGTATCCCTGGTGACGCCTGCACTGCCATTATGCTGGGCGCGTTGATGATGCTGGGCATCACCCCTGGCCCCCTGCTGATGAGCGAGGCGCCGGACAAGGTCTATATGATCATCATCGGCCTGTTTTTCGCCAATGTATTCATGGGCCTGTGCGGCTTTAGCGGGATCAAGCTCTTCGCCAAGATATCCTCTGTGCCCAATATTATTTTGACCCCACTGATTTTTGTGTTCTGCTTTGTGGGTACCTATGCGGTGAACCACACGGTTCAGGATATCTACCTGATGATTATCTGCGGAATTCTGGGCTTCTTTATAATCAAAGCCGGGTTCTCCATCCCGCCCATTATTCTGGGCCTGATCCTGGGCGGCATTCTGGAGAAGAACTTCCGCCGCTCTCTGGTGCTGTCCGCCGGTAACTGGACCACCTTCTTCACCCGCCCCATCTCCTGCACCTTCATCATCATCGCCTTCCTGTCCCTGTTCTCTCCCCTGATCTTCTCCGCATTGAAGAAGCGTAAAGCCCAAAAGGTAGAGGGGAGCGACGCCCATGAGTGAGGTCTGTAAATTCTGTGGTGGCCCTGAGCTGCGCCCTGACATGGTGGAGGTAGGCCCGATGCCTGGCGGGACACTCTACCTCCACCGGGATCAAACCCATCCGGGCCGGCTGCTGATGGTCTCGGCGCGCCATGTGCGGAAGATTACCGACCTGTCCCCGGAGGAGTATGCCTCCCTTATGGACAGTGTCTATCGGGCAGCCCAGGCGGTAACAAGTATTTATCAGCCGGATAAAATCAATTATTTGGTGTTTGGCGATACCAGTACCCACCTGCATATCCACATTGTCCCTAAATACCGCCAGGGAAAGGACTGGGGCAAGGTGTTCCTTACCGACGAGCCCGATCCCGTCTATCTGACGCCGCAGGAGTATCAGGACGGGGTATCGGCGCTGCGCCGTCAGCTGGGACTAAAAGAAACGGAGGGTGTCTGATGGGAAATATTCTGGTTACCGCCTCTCATTTCCAAACTCTGTGCCAGGATGCAATCAAGCTGCTGGAGCGCAATGGGCACCGGGTCATTCTGAACGACCACGACATGCCCTATTACTCCTTTGATGAGCTGGCCGTCTGGGCACCCGAGATTGACGGGGCCATTATCGGCATGGACCAGTGGAACGAGGCAGTCTTTCAGCTTGCGCCAAAGCTGAAAATATTGGCCCGCTTTGGCGTGGGAGTGGATAATATCGACCTGGAGGCGGCCAAGCGCCACGGAGTACAGGTGGTCAACGCGGCGGGTATGAATGCCAATGCTGTGGCGGAGCTGGCCGTGGCCATGATCTTAAACTGCTTGCGCGGCATCCCTCAACTCTATCAGAGACTGACGGCAGGGGAGTGGGCGCGAGCTGTAGGCCGCGATATTCAGGGGAAAACCGTAGGTCTGCTGGGCTTTGGCGATATCGGCGGACGGGTCGCCCGGAAGCTGTCCGGTATGGATGTCCGGCTGATGGCCTATGACCCTTACCCCAACCAGGAGAAAGCACAGTCCCTTGGAGTTGTGCTGGCGGATATGGATACCATTCTGTCTCAAAGCGATATCGTCAGCATCCACATGCCCAGTATCCCGGCTACTTATCATGTAATGAACCAGGAAGCCTTCCGCCGGATGAAGGCCGGCTCCTGGCTGATCAACACCGCCCGCGGGGCGCTGGTGGATACCGAGGCCCTGATTGATGCTGTTACCTGTGGGCATTTGGCCGGGGCCGCGCTGGATGTGTTTGAGCAGGAGCCCTTGCCCCTGGATGCGCCTGTCCTCCATACGCCGGGGATCCTGTGTACGCCCCACGCCGGCGCTGAGACGGTGGAGACCTATCAAAGTATTAGTATGATGACCGCTCAAGCGGTGATCGACAGCCTAAACGGGAAAACACCCCAAAACTGGCTGAATAAATAAGGAGTGAGCAAACAATGAAGAAGATGAAAGGCGTTATCACTGCGATGACGACCCCCTTTGACGAGCACGATCAGGTGGATGTCAAGGCCCTGGAGGAGCAGGTGGATTTCCTGATCGAGAAGGGCGTAAACTGCCTGTATCCCTGCGGCACCACCGGTGAGATGTTCAACATGGCGCCGGAGGAGCGTGAACTGGTGGCCGAAACTGTATTTCGGCGGGCCGCTGGCCGGGTTACCGTATACATCCACGTGGGGGCCATGACGCTGAAAGAGACCGTCCGGCTGGCACAGCATGCGGAAAAGCTGGGGGTGGACGGAATCGGCGTGGTGACGCCAGGCTTCTTTGGCATCAAGGACAAGGCCATGATCCGCTACTACCAGCAGGTTTCGGCCAGCGTGTCTCCCGATTTCCCCATCTATCTCTACGCGATCCCCCAGTGTGCCGCCAATGATTTGCAGCCTGAGGTGGTGGCGGAGCTGATCAAAACCTGCCCCAACATCATTGGAATCAAGTACAGCTATGCGGATATGATCCGGTTGAAGAACTATCTGAACCTGAACGACGGCAATTTTTCTGTGCTCTTTGGCCCGGACCGGCTCTTCCTGCCCGCTATGGCTATGGGCTGCGACGGCACAGTATCTGGCTGCTCCGGCCCCATGCCGGAACATTTTGTCAACGTTTATCGGGCATATCTCGCCGGTGACATGGAAACCGCCCGCAAGGAACAGAAAATTGCCAACGAGATCTGTGAGATCCTGCAGAGCGGTGCCGATATGGGGATCTTTAAGGCGGCGCTCCAGCTGCGAGGCCTGACCGGAGGCCATATGCGCGCCCCCCTCATTGACCTTGATGAGGAGGAAAAACAGACGCTGTTCAAGCAGCTCAAACCTTATTTAAGCGTATGAGAGTGTTATGTTTCGGTTCTGTGAATCTGGACCATATCTATAATGTCCAGGAATTTGTTAAACCGGGCGAGACGTGTAAGGCGTTGTCTGTGGAGACACACTGCGGCGGTAAAGGGTTTAATCAGGCAGTGGCGGCCGCGAAAGCGGGACTGCCTGTCTCATTGGCCGGTTGTATCGGCGGAGATGGCAGGGAGTTTTTGAAAAACTGCCAGCAAGTCGGTATAGATACCTCCTATCTGCGCCAGGTAGAGGAGCCTACAGGCAGTGCGGTCATCCAGGTCAATCAGCGAGGAGAAAACTGCATCCTCCTGTATGGTGGAGCTAACCAGACGGTGACTAGAGCGCAGATAAATCAGACGCTGGATGCCTTTGAGCCCGGGGATGTCCTGATACTGCAAAACGAAATCTGCGAGCTGGCCTATTTGGTGGAGGAGGGAGCCCGCCGAGGCCTGCGCATTGCCCTGAACCCTTCTCCTATGAACGACCAGATCACGCGGACCATGCTGGAAAAGGTGACGTGGCTGTTTGTCAACGAGGTGGAGGCGGAGCAATTGTGCGGGGCCTCCGATCCCGAGGAATGCCTTTGCCGGTTGCAGCAGATGTGTCCAGAGGGTGCAATCGTCCTAACACTGGGCAGTGCCGGCTCCTGTTACTGCCGCTCGGGCACAGTCACCCGTCAATCGGCTTTTCGTGTCCAGGCGGTGGACACTACGGCGGCCGGAGATACCTTTACCGGGTACTTTTTAGCGGTCATGCTGAAAACAGATGATCCCAAGAGGGCGCTCCAGACTGCGTCAAAGGCTGCTGCCATAGCAGTCACCCAAAAGGGAGCTTTTGACTCGATCCCCTGGCTGGAAGAGGTAGAGGCTGCACAAATGTGACCTGCGGTGCAAGATTTTACAGACGGCAACGAGCGGAGCTTGTCGGTAAGCTGCCGTCCCTTGAAAATCACTTACAATTCGGCTTGGAAAATTGCTGGGCCGTAAGTCCCTGCTTGTGTGCTTTGCTCTCCATCCACCAAATGTCTACCAAAACCCCCGATCCCCTGTGCCGCAGGGAATCGGGGGTTTTCCATCGAGGCATTGGCCTTGCTCGCGGTGAGCCCACCCACGCGGCTGTCTCCCGCAACAACAAGGACACCGACAACCCCAAGGCCATCCCGGTGAGCGAGACCCCCCAGGTCAAGTGGTCGGGGGAGCTGGACGCCAACGGCTGCTTCAAGGCGGGGGTGGCGTACACCGTTACCGTCACCGAGCGCATGGGCGACGCCCGCTGGTCCAAGGGCACGTACAAGTTCAAGACCGCGGGCGCCGTGATCAACCTTCACAAGGTCACGGACGCCGTCCTGTCCGAGGACGGCCGGACGGTCACCGGGTCGTACACCTTCCCCGCCCTCAAGACCAGCGAGCAGATCGCCGAGGAGGAGGCCCAGAAGGAGGCGGAGAAGCAGGCCGCGCAGGACGCCAAGGACGAGAAGGAGCACGCCGCGGATCTGGCCCGCCGCTGGTCCCAGGCCGAGGCCAGCAAGGTGGAAAACTATCCCCTGGGCAGCCCCATCACCCTGGTGGTCAACGAGGAGACGCTGAGGGAGTCAGATTATTTCGAAATGGATTTTGACGCACACCCATACCTCAGCACCGGCACCAAAATTTATGCGCTGTATGTTGGTGCGGGCCCGAAATTCCACACGCTGGACGGGGAAACGATCAATACCAAGGGTATGGCCGATGTCGATGGAAAAGGCGGTCACGCCGCCTACCTGACCTGCCAGCACTACCGCATCAACCGGGTGGTCTACGACTGGTCTCGGGCGGACGATCCCTCGCTGGACAGGTTCCCCAACTGTACCGAGCTGTGGCTCAGCCCCAAGTGTGACATAGACGGCATCCTGAGAAGCCTTGCCAATGTCGAATCCTATAAGGACAGAATCGACTTCATCCAGGAAAACTGCACGGTATTCATTCCCGACAGCCTCTATCCCAACGGGCCCACCTACGCCAACGGCAAGGCGCCCGGCTGCAAGGTGATGCTCTACTCCGGCAGCGACGTGTACGCCGCCGCCCGGGCGGGCAAGAGCGCCGCCCGGGACTGGTGCACCAGCCACAGCTACACCTATCGGTATATCAGTGATGACCGTCTTTGCACCCGTGCCACCTGCAGCACCGACGCTAAATTCTACTACTCCTGCTCCAAGTGCGGCAAGTGCGAGAGAAACCCCAACCACACCTTCTATCCCACCGTCGGCTCCTTTGACAACGGGGAGGACGGCGGCAAGAACACCGCCCACAGCTTTGTCAATAAGGTAGTTACCGACGAGCACTTCCTGGGCTTAAACCCCAGCGGCGAGAGGGTGTACCTCTACGTCTGCGAGAACTGCGGAAAGGACAGACGTCAGGCCGCCTCCTCCAGTGAGAAGAAATTCTGGGCCACGGACGGCACCGGCGCCTACTATAATTTCGCCCTGTCGAAGACTGTCGTGGGGAAGAGCAACGGCTACGACACCTACGCCATCTCCAAAGATACCTATATCGCGGCAAAGCAGCACTCCTGGGCCACCGGCGAGGTGCTGGCGGCCTCCGAGGCGGGCCTGATTGACAAGGCAATCATGGGCAGCGACTACACCGGCTCCATCAACCGCCTGCAGTTCTGCTCCGTCGCCGTGAAGCTGGCGGAGAAGATGGCGGGCAAGACCATCGCCCCCGCCCCCTCCGGCACCTTTACCGACACCGACAACGAGTATGTCCGCAAGGCGTCGGCCGCCGGTATCACCAGCGGCGTAGGCGGCGGGCGCTTCGACCCCAACGGAACTCTGACCCGCCAGCAGATGGCCGCCTTTATCTACCGGGCGCTCCAGTGGGTGAAGAACAACTCGGATACGGAATACACCGTCTATGAGTCCAAGCTGGGCAGCTACACCGATGCCGGCCAGCTGGCCAGCTGGGCCCAAGAGCCCATGGCCTTCATGAACGCCCTGGGGCTCATCAGCGGCACCGGCAAGACCACACTTTCCCCCAACGGCACCTGCACCATCGAGCAGGCCGTAGCGGTGGCCAGCCGAAGCCTGTACGCCGACAGGACCGGCTGGTACCAGAAGAACAGCTCAGGCAGCGATTGGTTGGTCTACGGTACCAGGGTGTGGGTATATTACAAAAACGGCCAGGCCTGTTACAGGGATCCCTACGGCTTCGAGCTAACAGGCGTCACCTTCAGCAAAGGCCTCCGCCCCATCAAGGACCGGTAAAATATCTCCCGCCCCCGCCGGGGGCGGGTCCTTTTTTATTTGCCGTCCGGAAGGAGAAATAAGGGGCTGTATTTCTTGACATCATAGCGAAAATGTACTATTGTTAATATGGTAAAGGCTGTCGCCCTTTTTTGCCCCGGCAAAATGAAAAGACATAGATTGGTGAGAGAGAATGGTAAACTTCGTCATCGCACTGGAGTGCTTTGGAATATGCCTGACCTTTGTAGCCCTGATCCTCCTGCTCAACGGGGACGGAGCACGGGAACAGAAGCTGCTGATTTTTATTATGTGCGGTTCGCTGGTGCAGAACGTGGGCTATCTGCTGGAGCTGACCGCCCCCACGCTGGAGGCCGCCGTAACGGCGGTGACGGTGGAAAACGTGGGTTCCGCTTTCGCCCCGCTGTGCTACTGTTGGTTTACCTATACTTACTGCTACGCCCGTCCGCCCAAGAAGCTGCTGCGCGCCCTCGGCCTCATCAATTTTTTTGTGCTGCCCACCGTGTTTTTTAACTGGAACGGCCTGTTCTACCGGGAATTTCAGTGGCTGACCGCCGCGGACGGATTCCACTATATCAGCATCACCTACGGCCCGCTATACAGCCTGTTTATGATTACCCGCATCATCATCCCCTATGTTCTGTCCATACACACTCTGGCCCGGGCAGTGCGCCTGCGCTCAGACCAGCAGGTCAGCCGCCAGTACCAGACGATCCTGGTCATCTCCTCCCTTCCGGTGGTGGTGCTGGTCGCCTATGTGTTCAAGCTCGCCGCGGTGTTCGACCTTACCCCGGTGACCATGGCCATCGCCATGTCCATGGTGGTCATTGTGGTGTGGAGCCGCCGCAACTACGATTTCCGCCACCTGGCGGCGGAGAAGGTGCTGGAGAGCCTGGGAGACGGGGTCATCGCCCTGGATGATCACGACAGGCTCATCAGCTACAACCGGGCCGCCGCCCGCATTTTTACCAGTCTGCCCTCCCACAAGCTGGGGGAGAACATCCGGGTGGTGGAGGACTTCCGGGAGGAGATGCTCAACGAGAACATCCCCTGGAGCTTCTCCATCAGCACGCAGCACTACGAGTGCCACAGCAAGCAGATCGTGGATGAAAACGGCAAAAAGCAGGGCTGTGTCATCCTGATTCTGGATATGACCGACATCAAGGCCTACATCAACGAGATCAAGCGGGTCCGCCAGCAGGCGGAGAAGGCCAACATCGCCAAAAGCGAGTTTTTGGCCAACATGTCCCACGAGATCCGCACCCCCATGAACGCCATCATCGGCCTGAACGACATCATCATGGAGGAGTGCGGAGACCCCCGGATTTACGCCCACGCCAAGGATGTGCAGTCGGCGGCCAAAAACCTGCTGGCCATCATCAACGATATTCTGGACCTGTCCAAGGTGGAGGCGGGCAAGATGGAGCTGGTGTACACCGACTACCACCTGAAAACCGTGGTGGACGAGGTGGTGGGCATGATGGACATGGCCGCCTCCAAGCGGGGGCTGGTCCTGAAATACGAGTGTGACAACGCACTCCCGTGCCGCTACAACGGCGACGAGGGGAGAATCAAGCAGATCCTCATCAACATCCTCAACAACGCCATCAAGTTCACCAAAGAGGGCTACGTGCGGGTCTATGTCACCGGTGAGCCAGGGACGGGGCCCGACGAGGAGCGCATCACCTTCCGGGTGGAGGACACCGGCTGCGGCATCCGGCCGGAGGACCTGGAGAAGATTTTTGAGGATTTCCGCCAGGTGGACTCCAAGAAGAACCGGAGTGTAGAGGGCACCGGCCTGGGGCTGGCCATTGTCAAGCACCTGGTGGAGCTGATGGGGGGCACCATCGGCGTGGAGAGCGTCTACGGCGAGGGCACTGTCTTTACCATCACGATACTTCAGAAGATCGTGGACCGGCGCTCCATTGCAGAGGTGCCGGAGATCCCCCAGGGGGAGCTGGAGCAGATGGAGCTGTTTACCGCCCCCGGCGTGAAGGTGCTGGTGGTGGATGACAACGTCATCAACCGCAAGGTGGCCAGAGGCTTCTTGAAGAGCTACGACTTCGACCTGGACGAGGCCGAAAGCGGGCCGGAGGCCATCGAGCTGGTGCGGAAAAACCGGTATGACATCATCTTCATGGATCATATGATGCCTATGATGGACGGCATCGAGGCCGCAGAGATCATCCGCAGGGACTGCGGCGAGAACGGGACTGCTCCGGCGATCATTGCCCTCACGGCCAACGCCATGGAGGGTATGCGGGAGAAGTTTTTGTCCAAGGGGTTTCAAGACTTTATCGCCAAACCTCTGGACCGGAGGGCACTGGGCCAGCTGCTGGCCCGCTGGGTCCCGGAGGAGCGCCGGCGGTCCAAAGACGGCGGGGGAGAAGAGGCTGCTGTCGGAACGGTGGACCTGAGCGCCTTCCAGATTGAGGGGATCGACACGGCGGCTGCGGCCCGGTACTATACCGGCGACGAGGCGGGCTTCGCCGATCTGCTGGAGCTATACTATATGGACGGCCAGCGCAAGGCGGCCCTTCTGCGCCAGCTCTCCGACACCGATATCTCCAGCTACTGCGTGGAGGTGCACGGCTTGAAGAGCGCCTCGGCTAACATCGGGGCCATGGAGGTGTCCGAAATGGCCCGGGCCCAAGAGAACGCCGCCAATCAGGGCGACAGGGCGTTTATCGCCCAACAGTTCCCTGCGCTGCTGGAGGCCTACGAGGCTTTGTTGACCAATATTGAGCTGTTTTTGGCGGCACGCCGCCAAGATGAGACCCCGGAGGAGAAGCTGCCCGCTCTGTCTGCCGACGAGCTGAAGGGGCAGGTGGGGGCGGCCCTGAGTGCACTGGAGAATTTCAGATCCCAGGAGTGCGCCGGTATAGTGGAGGCCCTCCTGCACCACGAGCTGCCCCAGGCGGTGGCGGACGGCCTCAGAGAAATCCAGGGGCAGCTGCGGCTGTATGAGGACGACAATGCGGAGGGGCTGCTGAACCAGCTTCTGCGTGAACTTGAAAAGGAGGAAGGCGCAAATGATTAAGCCGGAGAAGGGAACCGTGAAAAAGCGCATTCTGGCGGTAGATGACGCGGTGATCATCTTGCGGAGGATCACCGATGCCCTGGAGGAGTACTACGATGTGGTCACGGTGAATTCCGGGGCGCGGGCTTTGAGATATCTGGAGAAGGAAAAGCCTGACCTGATCCTGCTGGACATCCGTATGATGCCCAAGGACGGCCTGGAGACCCTGAAAGAAATTCGGGACATGGAGGACCGGGCCGATATCCCAGTGATTATGCTCACCGGTGTGGAGGACAAGAAGTCCGTTATGGAGGGCATTAAGCTGGGTATCTGCGACTATATTCTAAAGCCCTTTTTCCCCGAGGACCTGCTGGAGCGGATCCAGCGGGCGCTGGAGTTCAGCGAGGGGAACCGGGCGGACCCGGCCGAAGGGGAGGGCTGATTGATGGGCACTGCCATGACGAGGGATACCCTTGCTCAAATTTTGGACCAGGCGCTCCAGGATGTGACAGAGCGGACCGCTGGTGTGCGCCTGAATCAGGGGGAGCATATCCTGGGGGACGACCTGTGCACCGTCCATATCACCTTTGACCAGGGCTTCGATACCAGCCTCACCCTGTGCGCCGATACCAGCCTGCTGGCCCGCATGGCCCGTAACTCCTTCCACGAGGAGGCGGTGACGCCGGAGGACGTGGAGGAATTCAGCAAGGAGTATCTCAATGTGCTGTGCGGCAAGGTGACGGGGGCCATCTACCGGGCCACCCAGTCCGACGTCCATTTCGGGGCGCCCGTGTTTTATCACGGCCGCTATGAGCCGGAGGGACAGGAGGCCCAGTTTGTGCTCACCTATACCGACGAGCACAGCGAAGGCGCACAGCTGATCCACCATCAGGTGCCCTCCGGCGAAGGAAAGGCGGACGGGACTGACAGAAGGGAGCAAATCAGATGAGCAAGAGAATTATGGCAGTGGACGACTCCCGGCTGGTCAGGGTCCAGCTGGAGGACACCCTGAAGGGGACCGACTACGAGATCGTGGCGTACTGCCGCAGCGGCGAGGACGCCATTGAGCAGTATCCCGTGGTGCGGCCCGACCTGGTGACCATGGATATTATCATGCAGGGGATGGACGGCCTGGACGCCGCAGAGACCATTTTGAAGAATGATCCGGACGCGCGGATCGTCATGGTCTCCTCTCTGGCCTACGACGGCACTTTTGAGCGGGCCAAGGCCATCGGGGCCAGGGGCTTTGTAGATAAGCCCTTCCACCAGGAGCAGCTGCTGAAGGTGTTTGGGGAGGCGCTGTCATAATGCCGCCAGACCAGGAGAGCGGGTCCTGCGAAAGGCCTGGCGATGGCTGGGTACGCACCTGAGTGCGCTCAAAACAACAGATAAAGCCCTCCCACCACGTCACAGTGATGTGTGACGCGGTGGGAGGACTTTTTTGATCCCGGGAGAAAAGAGAGGCAATTTTTGCGGGATTTGGTCAAATCAGATCGACCCTGCACTGGAAGGGCTCCAGTGTTACGTCGCCCGCCTTTGCCTGGTGAGCATTGTGGTTGAGATACATTCGGACCCGCTGCTCCGCGCCGCCTCGGACCACCACCTCCACGCCGTCGTCAGAGGGGATGGTCTCGATGCCGCTGTCCGCCATGATCTGGTCCATCAGCCCGGCGGTAAGGGCCTCGTCCATGCCGCAGCCCAAGTAGTAGACCGTGCCGTCCCCCTCCTTCCGCCGGGTGACGGCGGCGTACTCCCGATAGAAGGGGTCGTCGTAGCGGTAGAGGATCTGGGCATCCCGGACGGTGAGCATATCCCGAAAAATGCCGCCCCGGCCTGCGGTGCCGGCGAAGGGACCCTCGCCCACCAGGGGGAAGGCGTCCAGCGCCTGGAGGCTCTCAGTCTCGGTGACGCTTACCCCGGTCAGGCCGGTGAGACCCACGGGGATCGCCTGGCCAAAGGGGATGTTGTTGTCGGGGGCCTTGACGGCGCTGCGGTAGGTGAGCACCAGCGTCCCCCCACCCCGGACGAATGCCTCCATCCGAGTCCGGAGCTGCGGCCCGACGACCAACATCTGGGGCGTCAGGACCACCTTATAGCTGGAGAAATCCCGGCTGCTGGGAATCACATCCACAGGCACATTGGCGTCGAAGAAGGGCTTGTACAGCTTCTTCATCTCATTTTGACAGTCCAGCAAGACACTCTGGCGCTGGATGCGGAAGGAGGCCAGAGAGTCGTAGTCGTACACGATGGCCACGCAGCTGGAGATGGGGGTCTCCATGGCCCGGGCATATGGACGGATAGCTTGGAAAAAGCTCTGGACCTCGTAAAACTTCCGGCCCCTGACATTGTCTGCGTCGATAATCCCGTAGCAGAACTGCTCCGCTCCCTTGGTGGCCCCCCGGTAGCGAAAGTACATCATAGAGGTGCAGCCGTGGGCCATGCCCTGATAGGACCACATTTTGGCCTGGTTGGGTCGGGGCAGGAAGCCGGTGATATCGTGGCCCTGGGCCCCCATGATGGCCTCGGTGATCCAAAAGTTTTCCCCCTTCAGGCCCCGGATGTAGTCCAGCCCGAAGGCAATCTCGTGGGGGGCGAGAGGCTCCTTCTGCCCGCCCCAGACGGGGTAGTTGTTATACGCCACAACGTCCAGGCTCCTCGCTACCCGGGAGTAGTCCACATGCTTGTCTAACCCGCCTCCGGGGAAGTCGTGGATCACCACGGCCGACCCGTCCAGCTCCTTGATGAGCCGGGCCTGGAAGTCTACAAAGTCCTGGATGCTCTTGCTGCGAAACCGCTCCCAGTCCAGGCGCAGGGCGGGATTGTGGGCGGCAAGGGTGGCGGCGGGCAGGGGAATCTCGTGGAAGCTGTTGTATTCCTGGGACCAGAAGGCGGTGCCGTAGGTATCGTTGAGGCTTGCGATATCTCCGTGGAATTTCTCCTCCAGATACCGCTGGAAGGCCCTTTGACACTGTGGACACCAGCACAGGTCGCTGCCCTCGTGGCCGATCTCGTTGTCGATCTGCCAGGCTATAATCTGCTTCTCACCCCTGTAGTGGCCCACCAAGGCCCGGACGATCCTCTCGGTGTACTCGTACATCTCTGGGCTGTTGAAGCAGTAGAGCCGGCGACCCCCAAAGGCCCGTCTCTGCCCATTCTCAGACTGGGAGAGGATGGAGGGGTGCGCTTTTGCCAGCCAGGCCGGGATGGCCGCAGTGGGGGTGCCCATGATGACATACAGCCCCCGCTCCTTGGCCTTGGCGATGACATTGTCGAAGAAGGAGAAGTCATACTGTCCCTCCGTTTTCTCCATCAGGTGCCAGGAGAATTCGGCGATTCGGATCACATTGCTCCCCATCTCGCGGATGGTGTCCATATCGGCCTCCATCAGGGCCGGGTCCCACTGCTCAGGGTAGTAGTCAACGCCTAGCCACATAGCTTGCAGCTCCTCTCTGGCCCGCGGGCCGGTAATAGGATATCCTAGATAGGGAGAAAAATCAAGCCCCACAGGGGCAGCCTTGAGCCGATCCAGAGGGGCACCTTCGCTACAGTGCCCAGACTTTGTCCGCGTTTCTATCTGGCGGCGCCTTGAAGTCCGTCAGGTGCTGTGATAAAATGGCTCCATCTCATACGGTCTATAAAGGAGTGTGTGATTTATGACATTGACGGAACAGATGATCTTGCTCCAGGCCCCCAACCCCGCGGCGTCGGAGAACGGCCGGAAGCTGTCAAAAAAGGGGAGCTTTTCCGCCCTGCGCCGGACGGAGGACGGCACTCTGTACTGGGCAGAATGTGCCGGCAGTGGCAAGACCCCCTACCGGGTGTCCGTCGACTGGACCGACCCGGATGCCCCGGTGTGTCGATGCTCCTGCCCCAGCCGGCAGTTCCCCTGCAAGCACGCCCTGGGGCTGATGTTTGAGCAGCTGTCAGGGAAAGAATTTGAGCCGGCGGACATCCCCCAGGATATCGCCGAAAAGCGGGCCAAGCAGGCGGCTCGGGCAGCCAAAAAGGAGGCGGCGGGGGACGAGCCGCCCAAGCCCAAAAAGCCAAACGCCGCCGCCCGGAAGAAAAAGCTGGCCAGGCAGCTGGAGGGGCTGGATATGGCGGAAAAGATGGTGGACGACCTGCTCACCTCCGGCCTGGGGGCGCTGGCCGGGTCCTCCGCCCAGACCTTTGACAAGCTGGCCAAGGACCTGGGCAGCTGCTACCTCACCGGCCCCCAGACCGCCTTCACCCGCATCGCCCTGGCGGTGCGCACCGTCCAGCAGCACCCGGAGCAGGCGGAGGGGGCCTACGACCAGGCCCTGCGCATTTTGGTGGCCCTGCGCTCTACCATCAAGAAGTCCCGGGTGTTCCTCCAGGGCAAGCTGGAGGCGGGCGACTTCTCCCCGGAGGACTCCGCCCTCTTCGAGGCCCTGGGCGGGGTGTGGAAGCTGGAGGACCTGCGGGCCATCGGCTCCTTCAAAGAGAACGCCCGGCTGGTCCAGCTGTCCTTCGATGTCTCCTTCGACGAGGCCAAGAAGGAGTATGTGGAGCGGGGCTGGTGGATGGACCTGGACAGCGGGGATATCTTCCAGACCTTGAATCTGCGCCCGGCCAAGGCGCTGAAATATGTCAAGGGGGAGGACAGTCGCTTCGGCGGGCTGGAGGTCCCCGTCCTGTACATCTACCCCGGCGAGGGAGACCGGCGGGTGCGGTGGGAGAGTGCCTCCTCCCGGCCCCTCACAGCGGAGGAGCAGGCGGCCCTGCCCGGTCTGGCCCAGCCCAACCTGGCCACGGCGGTGAAGCGGACCAAGGGGGCCATCAAAAACACCCTGGCCCCCAAATTCCTGGCGGTGCTGGTCCCTGTGGGGAAGCTGGGCAAGGTGGGGGAGGACTTCGTGCTGGAGGACTCCGCCGGGGACCGGATCGTCCTGCGGGACCGGCCCCAGGAGGGCCCAGACCACACCTGTACCGCCCGGCTGGCCATGCTCCCTGGAGAGCTTCCGGCGGGCAGCGCCCTGTTTGGGCTGATGTTCTACGACGAGAGGGACCGCTCCCTCTGTCTGCACCCCTACAGCGTGGTCACGCCGGAGCAAGTCGTCCGGTTACTGTATTGAGGAGGTGGCTTTTGTGAATTTACAGCCTCTTTATGACGTGAAGGAGCGGCTGGAACAGGCCGCTATCGCCGGCACCGGCCTGCTGGGGGAGGACTTCCGCCTGACCCGGGCGGCGGAGGCCCTGAAGCCCCTGGCCGGGGCCAGCCCGGTGTTTGGAAAGATCGACGCGGGGCTGGACAAGCTGCTGGCCGCCCCGGCGGAGGCCCGGTCCGGCTTGCTGCTGGACCTGCTGGCCCTGGTAGACGCGGTGGTCTACACCCAGGCCAAAACCGGGGCAGAGGGGGAGCTGACCCCTTTACCCGCCGGAAGCGGACAGTATCAGGAGCTGTCCTACGGCCAGCTCCAGCCCCTCCTCGCCGCCCTCACCACCACCGGGGGTGGACGGATGGAGACCATCCAGTCCGCCTGGGAGAACCACCCAGAAATTTTCAGCGACTTCCGGGTGCTGCCCGCCCTGGTGGCCGGCCTGGGGGACAGCTACGGGGAGATCGCCGACCAGAACGGGAAAATTCTGCGGCAATCCGGCCCCGCCGCCGTCCCTCTGCTGAAGGAGGGCTTCGACCCCGCCGGGAAGAAGGAGATGGCCCGGCGGGTCCAGGTGATGGAGGAGATCGCCGGAGCGTCGGAGAACGCCTGGTATCTGGAGCAGCCTCCCCTGGCGAAAAAGCCGGTGCGGCAGGCGCTGATCCTGGCGCTCCGGCACGACCCTGCCAACGTACAGACCCTGATCGGGCTGTGCCAGACGGAGAAAAAAGAATGTCAGGAGGCCGCCCGGTTTGCCCTGGCGCGGATGGAGACCGAGGAGTCCCGGACCTACTGGGAAACCCTGGCCCAAAAGGACATGTATGGGGCGGTGGCGGCCATGCGGCTCTCCCCCGCCCGGACGGCCACCGACCTGACCGCCAGGTGGTTCCTCCAGATGATGGAGCAGGTCAAAAAAGACCCGGTTATGCCCCTGAACGAGGAAATCTTCGGCCTGCTGGGCCGTCTGCGCACCGCCATCGAGTGTAAGACCGGGCCCAAGGTCTGTGAGGCCTTCCGGGCCGCCGCCGGCCTGGGTACCGCCCTGGACCGGGACTACACCTATACGGAAAACGGCAAGACAAAGACCGGGCCCATGCGGTTTTATTGCAGGGGGGCCACCACCGACCCGAATTCCCAGCGGTATTTCAGCGCCGCTGTGCCCTTCACCCTGATGCGCTCCATCCAATTTACCCGGGACAGCGGCCTGTGCGCCTTAGCCTGGGAGTTGGCCAAGACTTACGGCGGCGGGTGGATTGCCCCCGCCCTGTGCGCCTCGCTGCTCACCGGGGACAGCGAGACGGCGGGGCAGAGGGCGAAGGAGCTGCTGCGGCCCAAATTCAAGCTGTTCGGCAGAAAGGACACCGACACCAGGATCATTCTCCAGGACGTGCTGTGGAGCCTGTGCTGGCACGACGGGCGTTATGTATACATGGTCTACGCCAATGATCCCGTCAACGATGTCAGAGCGTTCTTTGATCCCGGCGAATACCCCGTGCTCCCCCAGGAGCTGAACCCGGCGTGGTTCGAGCTGCTGCTGGAGATGGGCGGAATGGACGCGCAGATTATGAATCTGGTCCGGCCTATGAACCACCCGGTCATGGACAAGGTGGGCAAGTACCTCTATACCCGAATCACGCGGGGCAAAAATCCGGGCAGCTATCACCAGTATGTCCACGCGCTGGTTCGGTGCGGCTGGAAGGACTGGGACGGCTTTTTTGTCAAATATGTCCAGGCCCAGGGGGAGGCGCCGTACTACTCCGTGCAGGGGATGCTGAACGTCCTGCCTATCTCCGGCAGGGAGAAGGCCACCCAGCTGCGGGAGGTCGCCGGCCTGATCAAGGCCAGAAAGCTCAGAGCCCAGCGGGGCACATGGCCCGATGCCCTGGTTCAGGACTTGATCAACAAGTGGGAAAACGAGTAGAGGAGGGAAAAGCATGTCTGACAAAAACGTACAGCGCCTCCCGGCGGAGGAGCTTTTCCAGCGTGAGCTGGACGCCCTGATTGCGGCGGAGACCGACCCTATCCCCACCGGCTGGCGGATGTCCCCCAAGTCGGTGCTGACCTACATCCAGGGCAACACCCGGGTCAAGGGGGTGGACATCACCCCCAAGTACATGGGCAACAGGCGGCTGGTGGAGATCGCCATCGCCACCCTGGTCACCGACCGGGCCCTGCTGCTCATCGGCGAGCCGGGCACCGCCAAGAGCTGGCTCAGCGAGCATCTGGCCGCCGCCGTCAACGGCGACTCCACCAAGGTGGTTCAGGGGACGGCGGGCACCACCGAGGAGCAGATTCGCTACTCCTGGAACTACGCCATGCTCATCGCCAAGGGCCCCTGCCCCGAGGCCATGGTGAAAAGCCCGGTTTACCGGGCCATGGAGACGGGCTCCATCGCCCGCATTGAGGAGATCTCCCGCTGTGCCAGCGAGGTGCAGGACGCCCTCATTTCCATCCTGTCGGAAAAGCGGCTGTCCGTCCCCGAGCTGGGACTGGAAGTCTCAGCACAGAAGGGCTTCTCCGTCATCGCCACCGCCAACACCCGGGACAAGGGGGTCAACGACATGTCCGCCGCCCTGAAGCGGCGCTTCAACATCGTTGTCCTGCCCACTCCGTCGGATATGGCGACCGAGATCGAAATTGTCTCCACCCGAGTGGCCCAGCTGTCTGCCGGCCTGGATCTCAACGCCCGCCAGCCCGACGGGGACACGGTGGAGCAGGTGGTCACCATCTTCCGGGAGCTGCGAAGCGGCGCCACCCTGGACGGCAAGCAGAAGCTGAAGCCCACCTCCGGGGTGCTGTCCACCGCCGAGGCCATCTCCCTGCTGGCCAACTCCATGGCTCTGGCCGGCAGCTTCGGGAACGGCTCCATCGGGGCCGAGGATCTGGCCGCCGCCCTCCAGGGAGCGGTGGTCAAGGACGAGGACAAGGACAAGGTGAGCTGGAAAGAATATTTGGAGAACGTGATGAAGAAGCGGGGCTCCGCCTGGCTGCCCCTCTACCGGGCCTGCCGGGAGCTGAACGGGAAATGAATAAACCGACATTTTTCGGCGTGCGCCACCTGTCCCCGACGGCGGCGTACCACCTGCGCCGGGCGCTGGACGAGGCACAGCCCCGGCTGGTGCTGGTGGAGGGCCCCAGCGACTTAAACGGCCAGATGGAGTGGCTGTGCCACCCCGAGACCCAATTCCCCGCCGCCATCCTGGCCTACACCCGGACGCCCCCGGTGCGCACCATCCTGTGGCCCTTCGCCATCTACTCCCCGGAGATCCAGGCCATCCTCTGGGCCCATGAGCACCAGGTGGAGTGCCGGTTTATGGATCTGCCCTCCTCGGTGTTCCTGGCCTTCCGGGAGGCGGAGGAGGCCCGGGCCGCGGAGGAGGACGCCGGCCCGCCGGAGGAGCGGCAGGAGACCACCGAGTCTGTCTACAGACGGCTGGAGACCCTCACCGGCGAGGAGCACGACACCTTCTGGGAGCGGCACTTTGAGCAGACAGAGGACTATCGATCCGCCGCCAACGCGTTCGGCCGTGAGCTCCGGGCGGCGTCGGAGGACAGCCGGCTGGACAGGGCGGAGAACATCGTCCGGGAGGCCTATATGAAGCGGGTCATTCAGGAGGCCGTCGACGCCGGCGTGACCGCGGAGAAGATCTTCTGTGTCTGCGGGGCCTTCCATGTGGCGGGACTGGAGGAGAACGCCCCCATGACGGACGAGGAAGAGGCGTCCCTCCCTCGGGCGGAGGCCTGCGCCACCCTGATGCCCTACTCCTACTACCGGCTGTCCTCCCGCTCGGGCTACGGGGCGGGGAACAGGGCCCCGGCCTACTTTGGACTGCTGTGGGACGCTCTCAACGGGGAAGGCTTGAAACAGGCCCCCTATCTCTATCTGACACGCCTGGCCGCCGCCCACCGGAAGGCGGGCAACCTGGTCTCCTCCGCCGAGGTCATCGAGGCGGTGCGGCTGGCCGATACCCTGGCCGGGATGCGGGGGAGCAGGTATCCCACCCTGGCCGACCTGCGGGACGCCTCGGTGACAACCATGGGCCACGGGCAGTTTTCCGAGCTGGCTCTGGCGGCGGCGGACACCGAAATCGGCAAAAAGATCGGCTTTCTCCCCGAGGGGGTGGCCCGCACCAGCGTACAGGAGGACTTCTACCGCCAGCTCAAGGAGCTGCGGCTGGAGAAATTCCGTACCGCGGAGCTCCAGCGGCTGGATCTGGACTTGCGGGAGAAGCTGAATGTGAAGTCGGAGACGGCCGCCCTGGCCGACCTGCGGCGTTCCTTCTTCCTCCACCGGCTGCGGGTGCTGGGAATCCACTTCGCCGCGCTGCTTCCTTCCCGGCAGGAGGGGGCCAACTGGGGGGAGTACTGGGAGCTGCGCTGGACCCCCGAGGCGGAGATTGAGATTGTGGAATCCGCCCTTATGGGGGACACCGTCCAGGGGGCGGCAGCCTACGCCCTGAAGGAGCGGGCGGACAACAGTACCTCCATCAGCCAGGCGGCCGCCATCTTCCAGGACGCCTTCCTGTGCGGGATGCCTGCTGCCGCCCAGCACGCCCTGTCGGTACTCCAGGGGCTAGGGGTGGACGCGGCCGCCATTGCCGAGGTGGCCGAGACGGCCTCCCGGCTCAGTCTGGTGGTGCGCTACGGCGACCTGCGCCGGTTCGACCCCGCGCCAGTGGAGCCCCTGGTCCAGCAGCTCTACCTCCGGGCCTGCCTGACATTAGCAGACGCCTGTATCTGCGACGCCCAGGCCGCTCCGGCGGTGACCAAGGCCATGGATCAGCTCAATACGCTACAGCTCAGCCACGACTTTCTGGAGCAGGACCGGTGGATCGCACTGCTGGAAGAGATTTCTGACCGGGACGACCTAAATACCCGCTGCTCCGGCTTCGCCATGGCCATCCTGCTGGAGCGGGGAGAGGCGGACGAGGACCTGCTCTCCCGGGAGGTGGCCCGGCGGCTGTCCCCCGGCGTGCCCGCCGACCTGGGCGCGGGGTGGTTCGAGGGGCTGGCGGGGAAGAACCGCTACGCCCTCATTGCCCGGCTGTCTCTGTGGCGGCAGCTGGACGACTACCTCAGTACCCTGGATGATGAGACCTTCCGCCGGGCGCTGGTGTTCCTCCGCCGGGCCTTCGCTGACTTCTCCCCCAAGGAGAAGAACGACATCGCCGAAAACCTGGGGGAAATCTGGGGGGTAAACCCCCAGCAGGCGGCGGAGCTGCTGATGAACGAGACGACACAGGCCGAACAGGCGGTGCTGGACAGCCTGTCCGACTTCGACTTTGACGATATTTAGGGGGTGTGCCTATGTCACAGACGGAACAGCTCTCCCGCTGGCGGCTGATCTTGGGCTCTGAGACGGAGGAGTCCTTCTCTGGGATGGGGGGCAGCCCCCTGTCCCAGGAGGAGCTGCTCATGGACTCCGCCCTAGGGGCCATCTACGGCGGGCCGGGGGAGTCCTTCGGCGGCGGGTCCGGCGGGGGTGCGGGGAAGGGTCCCTCCTCCCCCCACATCTCCAAGTGGTTGGGTGACCTGCGCTCCCTCTTCGATCCGGAGATCGTGGCGGTGGTGCAGAACGACGCCATCGAACGCAAGGGTCTGAAGCAGCTCCTCCTGGAGCCTGAGCTGCTGGACACCCTGGAGCCCGACCTGAATTTGGCCTCCACCCTGCTGATGCTCAAGGACCAGATCCCCAAGAAGTCCAAGGAGTCGGCCCGGGCTTTTATCCGCAAGATCGTGGAGGAGATCAACAAGCTGCTGGAGAACGACGTGCGCCGGGCGGTGACGGCGGCCCTGAACCGCCGGGCCCACTCGCCCCTGCCCTCGGCGTCGGCGCTGGATTTCCCCTATACGATTCGGAGAAATTTGAAGAATTATAACAAAGAGTTGGACTCTATCATCCCGGAGCGGGTGTGGTTCTTCGACCGGGCCAGTCGGGTCAACCGATGGCACGTCATTCTGGACATCGACCAGAGCGGTTCCATGGGCCAATCCATCCTCTACTCCTCGGTGATGGCCTGCGTGCTGGCCTCCATGTCCGCCGTCCGCACCAGTGTGGTGGCCTTCGATACCCAGATTATGGACCTGACCCCCCTGTGCGCCGATCCGGTGGACCTGCTCTTCGGCTTTCAGATGGGGGGTGGCACCGACATCGCCAAGTCCATCGCCTACTGCCAGGAGCTGGTGGAGACCCCGGCCAGGACGCTGTTTTTCCTCATCTCCGACCTGGACGAGGGGGGCAACCGTGCGGGCCTGCTCCGCCGGCTGGAGGAGCTAAAGACCTCCGGTGTGACAGTGGTGGTCCTGCTGGCCATCGCCGACGGGGGCAAGCCCTACTACGACGCCCAGACCGCCCAGCGGGTGGCCGCTATGGACATCCCCTGCTTTGCCTGTGCCCCGGAGAAGCTGCCCGAGCTGCTGGAGCGGGCCCTGACCGGGAGACTATAGAGGCCGATCCGGAGACGTAAAAGCTCCCGCCTGAGAAGGCGGGAGCTTTGCGGTATCTGCGGGCCTTTTGGGCAGACCCCATTTTGGGACCGCTACAATAATCCGGATGTGTCCGCCGGCGGAACAGCCCGGGCTGTCCAGACTGACCGAGGTGAGCCGCCTGACGCTGGTAGTGCCGGCCAATGGCGTGGGTGGCCGCGCCGTTTACCGCCAGCATGGCCACCAGCGCCACCAGCACGGATATAGTGTTGTAAAAAAAGAGGTGCCGTCTGATTCTCACAAGGTTCCCCTCCTGATGATTCAAATGCACCTCTATTGTAATCTTTAATTGTAAATAAATCAGCGTCCGATTATAAACATTTCAGAAATTTTATTCTATCCAGGGCAGGTTTAATCTCTCAGCAGCCAGGCGAAGCCGTTGGGCCACAGCTCAAGGGAGCGGATGCTGTCGTAATGGGTGTCGTACATCAGCTCGGTATAGGCGCCCTCCCGGTCCGCGCCGGACCAGACAAACTGGTTGCTGAAATTGAACAGGCACACCAGCTCCCGCTCCCCCTTCCGGCGGCACAGGGCCAACACCCGGCTGTCTCCGCTGTCCTCCACCCATACGTCGGCATCGGCGTCGAAGCAGGGCTCCCCGGCCCGGAGCTTCTCCAGACGGCGCAGACCGTGGAACAGCTTGCCCTGGTAAGTGTTCGGGTTGTTCCGAAGTTGGGCCAGGTCCCACTGGAAGGCCCCCCGGTGGAGATACCGGCTGTCCTCCCGCTTGTCCGGGTCGTCGTGGTAGGTGTAGTCGTTGAAGCGACCCACCTCGTCCCCGCTGTAGATGACGGGGATGCCGCTCTGGGACAACATCCAGGCGTGGAGAGTCAGATCGCAGGAGACGGCCCGCTCCAGCTTGAAGGGGTCCCCCTCGAAGTCGGCGGCCTCCACCCCACACAGGGAGGCGGTGGTGCCGCACAGCCGGGCGTCCCCCAGGCGGGGGTCGTCGTTGTACAGCTCACCCCGGGCGGGGCTGCCTGGCCAGCGGCTGGTAAACCAGTCGTTGAGGTACTTCTTATGGGCCACCTCAAAGATATGGAACCGATCCTGGAGCCAGGGGTAGTCCAGCCCCCAGCCGATGTCGTCGTGACAGCGCAGGTAATTGAGGAACAGGAACTCCTTGGGCAGGGCGCACAGGGCCTCCATCTGATGCCGGAGCAGGGAGGCGTCCCCGACGGCCAGGGTGTGCCAGGTGGTGGCCATGGTGGTCACGTTGTAGAGCATGTGGCACTCGGGCTTCTCGGTGGTGCCGAAATAGGGGGCTACCTTGGCCGGCTCCATCACCACCTCTCCCAGCAGCAGAACGCCAGGACAGACGATCTGGCACACCATGCGCAGCATCCGGGCCAGGTTGTGGACCTGGGGTAGGTTGCGACAGCTGGTGCCCAGCTCCTTCCAGATGTAGGGGATGGCGTCCAGGCGGATGACATTGATCCCTCGGTTGGCCAGGAAAAGGAGGTTCTCCGTCATATCGTGAAAGACCACCGGGTTGGCGTAGTTCAGGTCCCACTGGTAGGGGTAGAAGCTGGTCATTACGATCTGCCCATTGTCCAGCTGGGTAAAGCTGCCTGGGGCGGTGGTGGGGAATACCTGGGGGACGGTCTTTTCAAACTCCCGGGGGATGTCCCAGCTGTCGTAGAAGAAGTACCGCTCCCGGTAGCCCGGCTCGCCGGCCCGGGCCTTTTTCGCCCACGCATGGTCCTCGCTGGTGTGGTTCATGACAAAATCCAGGCACAGGTTGATCCCCTGTCTTCGGCAGGCGTCAGCCAGGGCCTCCAGGTCAGCCATGGTGCCCAGGTCGGGCCGGACGGAGCGGAAGTCAGAGACGGCGTAGCCTCCGTCGCTGCGGCCCCTGGGCGTATCCAGCAGGGGCATCAGGTGGAGGTAATTCACCCCGCACTCCTGAATATAGTCCAGCTTTTCCCTTACCCCCGCCAGGGTCCCGGCGAAGGCGTCCACGTAGAGCATCATCCCCAGGAGATCCCGGCGGCGGTACCACTCCAGATCGGCCTCCCGGCGGGCGTCCTGGTCCCGGAGGGGGCGTTTGCGCTCCTTCCAGCTGCGCTCCAGCATGGCCAGGAAGCGGTCAAAGGCCGCCTCGTCGCGGTACAGCTCCATATAGAGCCATTTGAGTTCGTCGTAATGCTGTGAAAGACGCTGGTCAAATTTGGCCTGCTTCATCATAACACCCCTCCTGCTCATCTCTACCCCTATCCTATCAGACTTGAACCGTCTTGTCCAGTATCTTGCGGCAAGATCTGGGGGGCAGGACGGGGAGGAGCGGGAGAGGACAAAAAACAGCGGGAACCGGCCACCGGTTCCCGCTGTTTTTTTGCGTGGAATTATGTCTGCTGTCAGTCCGCCTTGCAGCGCTTTTGCAGGGCAGCAAACAGCTTGTTCTGGACGGGGAGACGGCGGCGGCGGGGGTAGGTGCTCCCGTAGGCGCGGCACAGGGGCTCGGCCTGGGCGGCGTCCAGCAGCCCGATCAGCTCCAGGGTGAGGCCGTGGACCGCCATCAGCATCCAGTCCACCGCGGGCTCCGCCTGGAATCGGGCGGGCGCCGTGAAATAGATGTAGTTTAGCACCTGGCCCACCTCCTCCGGAGAGGGGGACTGGCCGACGAAATCTCGGAGCAGCTGCTCCAGGTCCTGAGCAAATTTGTCGTGACAGGGGTAGCTCTGGGGGCCACCCCCCAGGCCAAAGGCCCCCTCCAGGGGCTTGCGGCCCTGTTCCAGGCGGCGAAACTCGCTCAGATATCCCTCATAGAGTGCCTCAAGTTTGTCCAGCATCAGGCGAAGGGGTTCTCGGTGGGATAGGGCAGAGCCTTGGGCTGGTTGTAGGCGATATCCTGGATCCCCAGGAACTTGAACACCTCAAACAGGGCCTTGCCGTAGTGGCCGAAGGCCACCGCCCCGTGGTGGGGATAGCGCTTCTGGATGAGGACGTGGCGGTAGAACCGGCCCATCTCGGGGATAGCGAACACGCCGATACCGCCGAAGGAGCGGGTTTTCACCGGCAGCACCTCGCCCTGGGCGATGTAGGCCCGGAGAACCCCCTCGCTGTCGCACTGGAGGCGGTAGAAGGTGATGTCGCTGGGGGCGATGTCCCCCTCCAGGGTGCCCCGGGTGAAGTCGGGCTCGGAGTCCTTGGGCTCCAGCAGCCGGTGCTGGATGAGCTGGTACTTCACGGCCCGGTCGGCGCACAGCTTGCAGGAGGGGGTGTTGCCGCAGTGGAAGCCCATGAAGGTGTCGGTGAGCTGGTAGTCGAACTTGCCCTTGATGTCCTCCTCGTAGAGGGAGGCGGGGACGGAGTTGTTGATGTCCAGCAGGGTGACGGTGTCGCCGGAGACGCACATGCCGATGTACTCGCTCAAAGCGCCGTAGATATCCACCTCGCAGGAGACGGGGATGCCCCGGCTCACCAGGCGGGAGTTGACGTAGCAGGGCTCGAAGCCGAAGGCCTCGGGGAAGGCGGGCCAGCACTTGTCGGCGAAGGCCACATACTGCCGGGCGCCCTTGTGGGCCTCGGCCCAGTCCAGCAGGGTGAGCTCCAGCTGAGCCATCCGCTCGTTCATCTCGGGGTAGTAGCAGCCCTCGCCCATCTCCTTGGCCATGTCTGCGCACACCTCGGGGATGCGGGGGTCGTTGGCGTGGGCCTTGTAGGCCACCAGCAGGTCCAGCTCGGAGTTCTCCTCCACCTCCACGCCGATCTCATACAGGCCCTTGATGGGAGCGTTGCAGGCGAAGAAGTCCTGGGGCCGGGGGCCGAAGGTGATGATCTTCAGCTGGCTGAGGCCGATGAGGGCGCAGGCGATGGGCTTGAACTCGCCGATCATTTTGGCGATGTCGGCGGCGGTGCCCACGGGGTACTCGGGGATAAAGGCCTTGAGGTGGCGCATCCCTAAGTTGTAGGAGCAGTTGAGCATCCCGCAGTAGGCGTCACCCCGGCCGTTGATCAGGTCGCCGTCCCCCTCGGCGGCGGCCACGTACATGCAGGGGCCGTCGAAGTTCTTGGCGATGAGGGTCTCGGGGGTCTCAGGGCCGAAGTTGCCCAGGAAGACCACCAGGGCGTTGCAGCCGGCGGTTTTTACTTCCTCGACGGCCTTGAGCATGTCCTTCTCGTTCTCCACGGTGGTCCTGCACTCGTAGACGTCCAGTCCGTTCTTGCCGCACTCGGAGACGATGGCGGAGCGGCGGCGCTCAGACAGGTCGATGATGAAGCAGTCACGGGAGACGGCGATGATGCCCAGTTTTACTTCGGGGATGTTGGAAAGCATAAATACTCCTCCTTGTTTTGGTAATTGTATTGTCTCAAATTTCGCCGGCAATGTCAATATTGACCCCCCGGAGACCGATGTGGGCCCCTTGCGCGGCCTCGGTGGACTCGGGGTGGGCCAGCAGCCACTTGTTCCGGGCGGTGAGCCACTTGTCCTCCTCGTTCAGGGGCGCGGCGCCGGGGGCGGCGGTGTTAGTGCCCCGGGGCAGGACCACGGCCACCCGGAAGCCTTCCCCCTCGTCCACGTGGCAGGGGGCGTAGTGCAGGGTAGTGGCGTAGACCTCCACCGCCACACCGGCGGGGACCCGGAAGGCCTTCACCCTGGCGGTGTCCAGCACGCCGTCCACAATTTCGTCCTGGCGTGCCAGCAGGAGGATAAAATCACCAGTGCCGATGTTCACCTCGCTGTCCCGGTGGTACTCCAGGCAGTTGAGCTTGGTGTTGCGGCCCCAGCACATGCCCAGCTGGACGGGCATCCCGCCGTAGGCGTTGTTCTGGAGCTGGCCGTAGGTGCAGGTGGCCTCCAGCACGGGGATGCTGGGCTCGTAGGCCACCCCCGCCTGGGGCAGGGGGATGGTCTCCATGGCGTTCAGCAGGCAGGAGACATCGTAGCCCTCTAGCACCTTGCCGTAAGGGATAAACTCGGGGTCGCGGATGGAATAGATTTTCATGGTGTGTCACCTCTTATTTTGTTCAGGCAGAAATCGCACAGCCTTCCACTGAGGGGGAGAAAGACCTGGGCGCAGGGGCCCACCAGCCCGGCGCACACCAGGGTACCCAGCCCCACCACGCCCCCCAGCAGCCAGCCGGACAGGGCGAAAAGGACGTCCACCGCCACCCGGACGGGGCCGAAGGGCTTTCCCGTCCTGTCGCTGAGCACCACCGCCACCAGGTCGTTGGGGCCGGTGCCCGCCTCGGAGCGGATGACCACCGTCATGCCGAAGGCCAGGATGACGCACCCGGCCACCAGGGCCAGCAGCCGCCAAGGGAGGGCCAGGTCGTCGGGGAACAGGGGGGAGAGAGGGATGGTCCACAGGTCGATGATGGGGCCGCCCAGGGCCATGCACAGCAGCGTCCCGATGCGGACGTAGCTACGGGCCACAGCCAGCAGCACCAGCACGATGAGCAGGCACACCAGCAGATGGACCCGGCCGTGGGTCATCCACCCGGGCCAGGGAAGGGAGCGGTAAAGCCCCTGGACCAGCACGTTGAAGGGGTCGGAGCCCAGGTCAGACTCCAGGAACAGGGTGACCCCCAGGTGGGCGACGGTGAGCCCGGCCAGCAGCAGGACCACCCGGACGGCCAGCTCAGGCCAGCGTGTCTGTCTCATGGCCCCTCCTCCTGCTCCCGACGCAGCTCTTCCTCCTCCTCGGGGGTGAGCTCTGCCGCCCTCCGGTCGGACAGGTACTGCCTCCAGGTATAGAACCCGAAGGCCAGGGCGGCCGCCGCAAAGAGGCCGCCGGCCAAATAGCCCAGGACAGGGGAGAAAGTGGGGTCGTGGCCGGCGCCAGTAATCAGCTTCCAGCCCAGATAGAGCAGGTAGGCCGACACAAGGCCGCGCAACAGTGCCCGGGTGTCCGCCCGGTTCTTCCGGACTACATGGTAGTGCTTTTTCTCCATGGAGCTCACCGGTTCAGCTGGGCAAACAGCTCCCGCATGGCGGGGTAGATCTTCCGGAACTGCTGATAGCGCGCCTCATACCGGGCGGCCAGCTCGGGGTCGGGGGAGACGGTTTCGGCGGTATGGACCAGCTTGGCGCAGGCGTCCGCCACAGAGGGGTACAGCCCACAGGCCACCATGGCCAGCATCGCCCCACCCATGCCGGGGCCCTGCTCCGACTCGGGGATCTCCAGCTGTATGTTCAGCACATTGGCCATCATGGCCTTCCACAGGGGGCTCTTGGCTCCGCCGCCGCAGATCTTACTGCGTTCAATGTGGATGCCCAGGGCCTTGGCTACCTCGAAGCTGTCCCGGATGGCAAAGGCCACCCCCTCCAGCACCGCCTGGGTCAGGTCGGACCGGCTGGTGTCCATGGTCAGGCCGGTGAAGGTGCCCCGGGCGTCGGTGTCGTTGATGGGGGAGCGCTCCCCCATGAGGTAGGGCAGGAAGTAGACGTGGTTGTTCCCCAGCTTGTCGGGGGTGATGTCCTTCTGTTCCCCAGCGTAGTCGGCGGTCTTGAAGATGTCCTCCATCAGCCACTTGTTGCAGCTGGCGGCGGAGAGCATGCAGCCCATGAGATGGTAGTGGCCGTCGGCGTGGGCGAAGGCGTGGAGGGCGTTGTGGGGGTCCACCCCGAATCGCTCGCTGGAGATGAACACGGTGCCCGAGGTGCCCAGGGAGATGTTGCAGGCCCCCTCGCCCACGGTTCCGGTGCCCACGGCGGCTGCGGCGTTGTCCCCCGCCCCGGCGCAGACGACGACACTCTCGGGCAGGCCCAGCTCCTTGGCAATTTCGGGCCTGAGGGTGCCTACCTTCTCGTAGCTCTCAAAGAGCCTGGGCATCTGCTCCTCCGTAATGCCGCAGATGTCCAGCATCTCCTTGGACCAGCACTTGTGCTCCACGTCCAGCAGCAGCATCCCGGAGGCATCGGAGTAGTCGGTGCAGTGGACGCCGGTGAGGATGTAGTTGATATAGTCCTTGGGGAGCATGATCTTTGCAATTCTGGCGAAGAGGTCAGGCTCGTTTTCCCGCATCCACAAAATCTTGGGGGCGGTGAAGCCGGCGAAGGCGATGTTGGCGGTGAGCTTGGACAACTTCTCCTTGCCCACCACGCCATTGAGGTAGTCCACCTGCCTGGCGGTGCGGCCGTCGTTCCACAGGATGGCGGGGCGGATGACGTTGTCGTCCCTGTCCAGTACCACCAGCCCGTGCATCTGGCCTCCGGCGCCGATGCCCGCCACTTGGGAGGCGTCGAAGCCGCGCAGCAGCTCCGGGACGCCCTCCAGGACCGCCTTTTTCCAGTCCTCCGGGGCCTGCTGGCTCCAGCCGGGCTGGGGGAACTCCAGGGGGTACTCCCTGGAGACAATATTTTGGATGGCCCCCTCCCCGTCCATCAGCAGCAGCTTGACGGCGGAGGTGCCCAGGTCGATTCCGATATATAACATAGGCCTACCTCTTATTTCGCTCCGGACTTCCGGCTGGTGACCACGTCGAAGATGACGGCCAGCAGCAGGACGCCGCCCTTGATGACGTACTGCCAGGCGTCGCCCAGGCCCATGATGGACATGCCCATGTTGATGACGCCCAGCAGCAGAGCGCCGATGACCACACCGCCCACGGTGCCGCTGCCGCCGTAGGCGGAGGCGCCGCCGATGAAGCAGGAGCCGATGGCGTCCATCTCGAAGGAGGTGCCGGTGGAGCCGTTGACGGAGCCCACACGGGAGGCGCACAGCAGGCCGCACAGGCCGGCCAGCAGGCCCATATTGGCGTAGGCGATGAAGTAAATCTTGTCGGTGTTGATGCCGGAGAGCTTGGTGGCCTTCTCGTTGCCGCCCACGGCGTAGAAGTAGCGGCCGAAGGCGGTCTTGGCGGTGATGAAGTTATAGATGAGGCAGATGGCCAGCACCCACACCAGCATGACAGAGATGCCCCGGTACTGGCTGAGCTGCCAGCAGTACCAGAGAATCAGGGCGGCGATGAGGCCGGCCTTGACAAAGTCGCCCAGGGCGCTGTTCTGGCGGTAGCCCTTCCTGGCCCGGTCCCGGCGGTTCTTCACGGTGCTGAGGATTACCCAGGCCGCGGCGGCCACGCCCACAATGATGGGGGAGAGCTTGATCTTACCGTCGTCCAGGCCGGGGATCTTGATGTAAGCAGTGAAGATGTTCAGGAAGGTGGGGTCCTGGATGGCCACGGTCTTGCTGTTCAGGACCAGACGGCCGATGCCGCGGAAGATGAACATGCCGCCCAGTGTGGTGATGAAGGGGGGGATGCGGACATAGCCGATCCAGTAGCCCTGCCACACGCCCACCAGCAGGCCTACCAACAGGCACAGCAGGATGACGGGGATGGCGGGCAGGTGCATGTTGGAGATCATGACGGCGGCCAGGCCGCCCACCACGCAGACCACGGAGCCTACAGACAGGTCGATGTTGCCGCCGGTGAGGATACACAGCAACATGCCGCAGGCCATGACCAGCACGTAGCCGTTTTGGAGCATCAGGTTGGTCATGTTCTGGGGAGACAGCAGGGTTCTATTGGTCAGCGCCGCGAACAGGATGAAGACTACCGCCAGGGCGATCACCATGGCATATTTGGTCAAAAATTTTACCAGATTAAATTTTTGTTTCGTTTCGGTCATTATTTATACCTCCCTTATTACGCCTTGGCGGTGTCGCGGATGATGTAGCCCATGATGCCCTCCTGGGTGGCGTCCGCGGCGTCTACCTCGGCCAGCAGGCGGCCCTCGTTCATCACGTAGATGCGGTCGCACATACCCAGCAGCTCGGGCAGCTCAGAGGAGATCATCATCACCGACTTGCCCTGGGCTACCATCTGGTTGATGAGGCAGTAAATTTCGTATTTCGCGCCCACGTCGATGCCCCGGGTGGGCTCATCCATGATGAGGATGTCGGGCTCGGTGAACATCCACTTGCCCAGCAGAGCCTTCTGCTGGTTGCCGCCGGACAGGTTGCCCACGTTCTGCTCGATGGTGGGAGTCTTGGTGCCCATGTCCTTTGTCATCTGCTCAGCAGCCTGAGTCTCCTGGTCCTGGTCGATAATGCTGCCCCTGCAAACCTTGTCCAGCCGGGCCAGGGTGGTGTTGAAGCGGATGGACTCGCCCAGGATCAGGCCGTTGGTCTTTCGGTCCTCGGTGACGTAGGCCAGCTTGTGGCGGATGGCGTCCTGGGGGGAGCGCAGGTCCACCTTCTGTCCGGCAATGTACAGCTCGCCAGAGATGCCTGTGCCGTAGCTGCGGCCAAAGATGGACATAGCCAGCTCGGTGCGCCCTGCGCCCTGGAGGCCGGAGAAGCCCACCACCTCGCCCCGGCGGATGTGGAAGGAGATGTTGTCGTCCACCACTCGCTCAGGGTACAGGGGGTGGTGCACCGTCCAGTTTTTCACCTCCAGGTTGACCTCGTCCTGGACATTGTGCTCCCGGGCGGGATAGCGGTCCTCCATGGACCGGCCCACCATGCCCTTGATGATCCGGTCCTCGCTGAACTCGTCCACGCCCTTGACCAGGGTCTCGATGGTAGAGCCGTCCCGGATGATGGTGGCCTTGTCGGCGCAGTAGATAATCTCGTTGAGCTTGTGGGTAATGATAATGGAGGTGAGCCCCTCCTTCTTGAATTCGATGAGCAGGTCCAGCAGCATCTTGGCGTCCTCGTCGTTGAGGGAGGAGGTAGGCTCGTCCAAAATGAGCAGCTTTACCTTCTTGGAGAAGGCCTTGGCGATCTCCACCAGCTGCTGCTTGCCGGTACCAATATCCTTGACTAGGGTCTGGGCCGACTCGTTCAGGCCCACCTGGCGCATGTGGCGCTCGGCCTCGCTGAAGGTCTTGTCCCAGTCGATGTACCCCATGGAATTTTTGATCTCATTGCCCAGGAACATATTCTCCCCAATGGACAGCAGGGGGATGAGGGCCAGTTCCTGGTGGATAATGACAATGCCCTGGGCCTCGCTGTCCTTCTGGGTCTTGAACTGGCACAGCTTGCCCTCGTAGTAGATCTCGCCTGTGTAGCTGCCGACGGGATAGGTGCCCGACAGCACGTTCATCAAGGTGGACTTGCCGGCGCCGTTTTCGCCGATCAGGGCGTGGATCTCCCCGGCCTCCACCTTCAGGTTCACGTTGTCCAATGCTTTGACGCCGGGAAATTCCTTGGTGATGGACTTCATTTCCAAAATAACATCAGCCAAGCGGTGTTCCTCCTCTCTGTGGTTCTCCTAAAAATAAGGTGGGCGGGGCGTCTGCCCCGCCCACCGGTGCTCATTTCATTGGGGGGTTGTGGAATTAGCCGTTGGTGGCCTCCAGATAGCCGTCGGCGCCCACTACATAGTAGCCGGGGGTGACCAGCTTCTCTTCCATGTTGTCGGCGGTGACAACGTCAGGCACCAGCAGGAAGGAGGGGCACTTGTGGCCGGGGGTGGTCTCATAGGAGGTGGTGTCATAGGCGCAGTCGAAGCTCCAGCCGGAGGCGGAGATCAGGGAGCCGTCGATGGTGCCGCCGTCCAGGATGGCCTTGGCCAGGTCCAGGGTGACAACGGCCTCGTTGGCCACGGCCTTGTACACGGTCATGGACTGCTTGCCGTCCTTGATGTTGCGCAGGTTGGCCACGTCGCCGTCCTGGCCGGTGATGATGACGGCGTTGCCGCCGGCGTAGTCCTGGGTGACAGCCTGGGTCACACCCAGGGAGGTGGAGTCATTGGAGCACAGCCAGGCGTCCAGCTTGGTGCCGTCGGAGTAGAAGGAGGCCAGCACGTTCTGAGCGCGGTCCAGAGCCACGTCGGTCTGCCACTGGTCGGTGGCCACGGCGTCAAAGGCGGTCTGGCCGGAGGGAACAACGATCTTGCCGCTGTCGATGTAGGGCTTCAGCACGTCGAAGGCGCCGTTGAAGAAGTAGCCGGCATTGTTATCGGCGGGGTCACCGGCGGTGAACTCCATGTTGAAGGGGCCAGCGGCGTTATCCAGGTCCAGAGCGTCCCGGACGTACTCGCCCTGGAGCTTGCCTACGGTGTAGTTGTCGAAGGAGACGTAGTAGCTGCTGTTGTCGTTCATGATCAGACGGTCATAGGCGATGACGGGCACGCCCGCAGCGCCGGCGTCGTTCATCACGGTGTTCAGGCCGTTGCCGTCGATGGCGGCGATGATCAGCAGATCCACGCCCTTGGACAGCATGTTCTGGATGTCGTTCACCTGCTGGTCGTTCTTGTTGTCGGAGTAGGTGACGATGGTGTTGTAGCCGGCGGCCTTGAACTGCTCGTCCAGATAGGCGCCGTCACGGTTCCACCGCTCCAGGGACTGGGTGGGCATCGCGATACCCACGGTCTTAGCCTCGCTGCCGCCGGTGGAGGGCTGCTGGCTGCCAGCCTGGCTGGTGCCGGCGTTGCTGCCGCCAGCAGGAGGCGTATTGCTCTTGTCACCGCCGCCACCGCAGGCGACAAGGGACAGAGACATGCAAGCTGCAAGGATCAACGCAAGTGTCTTTTTCATGTTCATTTCCTCCTGATTTATTCTGGATTCGTCTTTCCCGAGCTTCGGGAAAGACACAGAAGCGGCCGCTTCTGTGATCCTAATTCTATAAAGTTATTTTACCAATGTCAATATTTTTTTGCGCAAAAACGAATATTTGTCCATATTATACGGATTAGACCCGGCTGTTTTGGCGAAAATAACGGAGCAAATTGCCTTGTTTTATAAAGTGACTTTTGTTATTATGGTAGTATATAAATTCCTATTCCGGCGAGAAAGACAGAAAACCGCCGGAAAAGGTACTAGAATCAGCAATTGAGGGCACAGGAAGGGACGGAGTGTAAAGATGGGATATGACGTGGGGACAAACGGCCGGCGGTCCGCTGCCAGCGGGATCTACCGCTATCTGTATCATGCCAAGGGCTTCTGTTCCCGGCAGAGCCTGGCCCGGGAGCTGAATCTCAGCCTGCCCACCGTGTATCAGAACCTGTCCCGGCTGATGGAGGCGGGGCTGATCCGGGACTCCGGTGAACAGCAGTCCACCGGTGGGCGGAAGGCCAGCGGGCTGTCTATCGTCCCCGACGCCCGGGTGGCGGTGGGGATCTCGGTGACGGAGCACCACCTGCGCCTGGCCGCGGTGGACCTGCTGCTCAACGAGCTGGCCTATCAGGAGGCGGACAATGTCCCCATTGTCCGCTTCGCCGACATGGGCGGGCTGCTCTCCCGAACGCTGGAGAACTTTCTGGACGAGTTTTCCATCGACCGGGAGCGGCTGCTGGGGGTGGGGATCGCCCTGCCCGCCGTCATGGCCCCGGACAGCCGCTACATCACTGCCGCCCCCACCCTGCGGCTGAAGGACACCTCCTTAGAGGGGCTCACCGAGTCCATCCCCTACCCCACCTATGTGGAGAACGACGCCACCAGCGGTGGACACGCCGAGCTCTTTGTCCGGGAGAGCGTCCGGAACATGGCCTATCTCTCGCTGGAGAACGGCGTGGGCGGGGCTATCCTCTTCGGCGGGGCCCCCTACCTGGGGGACAGTCGGCGCAGCGGCGAGTTCGGACACATGTGCGTGGAACCAGGCGGGCTGCCCTGTACCTGTGGGGCCCAGGGCTGTTTGGAGGCCTACTGCTCCCCCCGCCGTATCCTCAACGCCTTCGGGGTGTCGCTGGAGGAGTTTTTCTCCGTTTTGGAGCGCCGAGGTCCCCGGTATGAGGAGTATGAGGCCCTGTGGGACAACATGCTGCGCCACCTGGCCATCGGGATCAACAACATCCACATGGCCTTGGACTGCGACGTGGTGCTGGGCGGCATCCTCAGCGAGTTCCTGGGCCCCTATCTGCCCCGTCTGCGGGAGTATGCGGCCGGAATTAACTATGTGGTGCCAGACGCCGGCTACCTCCAGCTCAGCACCCTGCGGCGGCACACTGTCCCCCTGGGAGTGGCCCTCCATTTTATCGTGGATTTTTTGGAGCACATTTAATATAAGCTGTATACAGTCAGGGCGCGGGGCCCCCATGGGGGAGCGCGCCCCCGCGGTTTTTCTTTTTTGTGTGGGAGTGAAGCCCGTTGCCAGTGGGCGGCGGTTTTTAACCAAAAGAACAGGCCGGCCACAATTAGCAGGGCAGACCCCCCCGTAATAAAAGGTCCGTTTCCTGGTTGTTGGGAAGCACTCCCTCTACCACATATTTCGCGTACATTACAGTGCTGGTAAGCACGTGCAGCCACAACAGGTCCTGGTTGATTTGGCGCAGGCGGGGGAAGGTGTGCATAAACAGGCGGACCATGTCAGTAAAGGCGGAGAAGTAGCTGATATCGCGGATTTTGTCGTATCTTGGGAAGGCGGCGCTGTCTCGGAAGCGATGGTAAAAAATCGTTTCATCTGGGTGGCCCACCCAAAAGCGGAAGTAGGGCAGCCACAAGCGCCTCACCGCGTCCGTGGGATCTGTGAGCATGGCCTGCGGGTCAAGCTGTAGGTGCTCGAAAATCGCCGCGGCCTGCCGGTCCACATGGGTAAAGCACGCGATCATAAGATCGTCTTTACCGTCAAAATAGCGGTAGAGAGCCCCTGGGGAGAGTCCTGCCAATTCGCTGATATTCTGGATGCGTGTTCCCTCCAGGCCATACTGTCGTACAGCCTTCATTGTGGCGGAGAGAATCCTTGTTTTGGTATCATCCAAAGCGACCACCTCCCAAAGCCTGATATGAGGCTCTGACATACTAAGTAATATACACCATTTTGAATATTATGGCAATGCTTTTTTCGAGGACATTCGGAGTTTTGCCACCCAGTGCGGACGCTCTGTCCTCTGCGTCGGAATCGATTTGGACAGAGCGGACTGCTGCCGTGCTAAAATACGACACAATACAGGCATATCCATTGAAAATAACCATTTAGGAGGGAATTTTATGGAGATTAAGACCACTATGGCCACCTGCCCCAATGGCCACCACTACGACGGGGCTAAACATGCCAGCTGCCCCTTCTGCGGCGCCGTCCCCGGCACGGAGAACCTTGGGGGCGGCTTCAGTGCCACCGAGCCACTGACCGGCGGCGGGTATTCCCCCAACTTCGGCTCCACTGCGCCCCCGGTGGGAGGGGTCAATCCCTTCAGCGTGGAGACCATGATCGGCGGCGACCAGGGGAGCCCCGGTCAGGCCGAGCCCGTGGTGGGCTGGTTGGTGTGTGTGGAGGGGCCGGTACGGGGGAGTGACTACCGTGTCCACGCCGGCTACAACTACATCGGCCGGGAGTCGGGGGACATCCAGATCCGGGGGGACCAGCAGATCTCCCGTCAAAACCACGCCATGATTGCCTTCGATAGCAGCGAGCTGACCTACTTCGTTGGCCCTGCCGCCGGCCGCAACCTGATTAAGGTCAACGGCAAGACGGTGCTCAACGCAGTAGAGATCAACAGCTACGATATCATCTCCATTGGCACCACCAAGCTGATTTTTGTGGCCCTATGCGGTGAGCGGTTCAACTGGCAGCAGGAGGGCGGCAATGGCTGAGCCAGGGAAGGGCATCACCGGGATGTGGGCCAGGCTGTTCCGGCGGGAGCCCGAGCCCGCCGCCAACAGCGGATGGATTGCCATTGAGAAGCTCCATGAGCAGGGCCAACGTAAGAGCCAGCAGGACAGCTTCTTCGTCTCCCCCGAGGAGGACGCCTTCCCCCGGGAGCGGATTGAGCAGGGCCCCGGTGTGCTGGCCGTGGTGGGGGACGGTATGGGCGGCCTGAGCAACGGCGACCAGGTGAGCCAGACGGCGGTGACCGCCATTGCCAACAGCTTCGCCACCCTCCAGGGCCCGCCGGAGGAGGTGCTGCTCACCCTTCTGACCCGGGCCAATCTGGCCGTCAACGACATGCTGGGCCCCGACGGGCTGTACAGCGGCGGCTCCACCCTGGTGATGGCGCTGCTCCGGGAGGGACGGTTCCACTGTCTGTCGGTGGGGGACAGCCGCATCTGCCTGTGCCGGGACGGCGCCCTGTTTCAGCTCAACCGGGAGCATGTCTTTCGGGATGAGCTGTATCTCCGGGCGGTAAACGGCGAGACCTCTGTGGCGGAGGCCATGAGCCACCCCCAGGGCGCCGGTCTGACCAGCTTTCTGGGCATGGGACAGCTGAAATACGCCGACCTGCCCGCCCAGTCCCTCCTGATCCGCCCCGGTGACGTGTTTATCCTCATGAGCGACGGGGTATACAACGCCCTCCCCGAGGAGGAGCTGACCGGGCTCCTGGCCCGGGGGCCGGGGGCGGCGGAGGCCATCCGGGCGGCCATACAGGAAAAAGACTACTCCAATCAGGACAACTATACCGCCGTGATCCTGCGCTGCTGAAGCGCCGGACGGCACAACGACCGGGAGGCGATACCATGTTCCAGATCGCAAGCTATTCAGAGACAGGGGGCCGTCCCCACAACGAGGACACCGTCCGCAGCGTCCTCCGGGGGGAGGACCGGCTGTGCCTGGTGGTGGCCGACGGGCTGGGGGGCCACGGCGGCGGAGAGGAGGCCTCGGCGGCCGCCGCGGAGGTGATCTGCCAGGGCTGGGGAGGAGAGGCGAACCCAGAGGAGCTGGAGCACCTGATCCAGGAGGGGCACCGCAGGGTGCTCTCCCTCCAGACCCGCCAGTGTGCCATGAAAACCACCGTGACGGCGCTGGCCCTGGAGCCAGGGAGAGCGGTGATGGCCCACGTGGGGGACAGCCGCATCTACTACTTCCGGGACGGCGGGTTGACCTTTCAGACCAGGGACCACAGCGCCGCCCAGATCGGTGTGATGCTGGGGGAGATCACCCCCGACCAGATCCGCTTCCACGAGGACCGCAGCCGAGTGCTCCGGGCCCTGGGCCAGGACGGGGAGCTGAAGGTGGATATCCGCGAGGAAAGGCTGTCCCCTGGGAGGCACGCCTTCCTGCTGTGCAGCGACGGCTTCTGGGAGTATGTGCTGGAGCAGGAGATGGTGGACGACCTGGCCGCCGCCGCCAGCCCGGAGGAGTGGCTGGACAAGATGCGGGCTCGACTCATTGCCCGGGCCCCGGAGGACAACGACAACAACACTGCCGCCGCCGTATGGGCGGAGGAAGAATAAAGTGGAGGAATTTTCATGAAAAAACGGATGATTGCCCTGGCGGCGGCCGCACTGCTGCTGGTGGGACTGATGCCAGCCGCCTCAGCGGACTTTGACGTGAGCACCCGGGAGAGCGTGGTGGTAGTGGCCACCTATCTGGATACGCAGAACTATGGAGAGGCCGGCTTTGGCTGGGGGACCGGATTCTTTGTGGGGAAACAGGGAGAGGACCCCTCCTACCTGGTGACCAATTACCATGTCATCGAGGATTATGTGGAGTTTGGCAGCGGAGAGCTGATCGAAGTGGCCCTGAGCGATACGGTCACGGACACCGCACGCTGCAAGGTCAGGGCGTATTACGACTCCAACACCTACGACGAGGCCTATATCGTGGAGTATAACGCATCCATGGACGTGGCCATCCTGCGGCTGGATAATCCCACCTCCCAGCGCAAGCCTATCGCCCTGTGCAGCCCCACCGACTCCATGGTGGGCTCCACCGTCTACGCCGTGGGCTACCCCGGGCTTTCAGAAAACATGTTTGCAGAATCCACCTCCAAATGGGGACTGTCCGATATGACCGTCACCAGCGGGTCGGTGAGCCGGCTGCTGACCACCTCGGGCACCGGCCAGCGGAACATCCAGATCGACTGCGATATCAAGCACGGCAACTCGGGCGGCCCCCTGGTCAACGCCGACGGCGCGGCCATCGGTATCACCACCTGGAGTGTGACCAACTCCGGGAACCAGGAGTCGGTGAACTACGCGGTGAACATCGACGAGGCTATCACGCTGCTCAACCGCAACGGCGTGGCCTATGAGACCGCAGGAGCGGCCGCCCAGCCCTCGGAGGACCCAGGGGCCACCCCGCCGGATAAGAGCGAGGCGCCGACCACTACGCCTGAGCCGGCCACCCCTCCTGCCGCAGAGCCTGAGGCCAAAAGCAACACCCTTCTGATCGCGGGCGGCGCGGCGGCGGTGGTTGTAGTGCTTGCGGCGGTGGTGCTCCTCGGCAAAAAGAAAAAGTCTGCTCCTATCTCTCAGCCCATCAGCCCCACCGGGCCCGCCGTCCCCGCCATAGGGGTGTCCGGAGGTCTGCGCCTCCAGTGCCTGAGCGGAAACTTCGCCGGCCGGCGTTTCCCCATTGAGAAGCAGGTGCGCATCGGCCGGGACCCGGCCCGGAACGACCTGGTCTACCCGGCCAACGCCCCCGGCGTCAGCGGCGTCCACTGTGTGGTGAAGGTGGAGGGAGGCCAGCTCTGGTTGACCGACCTGGGCTCTAGCCACGGCACCTACCTCAACGGCAGGAAGCTGACGGCCAACCAGGCCTCGCCCCTGAACCCGGGGGACCGCTTCTACCTGGGCTCGGAGAACGAGATGTTCCAGATCACTGTCAAGGGAGGGGCCTAATATGGAGCTCTGTCCCCACTGCATGAGGCCCGCGGAGGAGGGCAGTCTCTGTCCCCACTGCGGCAAGAGCCTTCGAGACGGCAACCCGGAGCACCTCCTCCCGGTGGGGACGGTGCTCAGGGGGAACCAGAACCGCTACCGCCTGGGGGCCCACCTGGGCCAGGGGGGCTTCGGTGTCACCTACATCGCCCTGGAGGAGGAGACCGGCCGCCGGGCGGCGGTGAAGGAGTACTTTCCCACCCGCTGCTCCCGCCGGGCCCCGGACGGACAGGTGGAGGCCCTCCCCGGCCAGGAGGGGGTCTATGAGGGCGGGCGCTACCACTTTGTGGAGGAGGCCCGGATGCTGGCATCCCTGGAGGGGATGCCGGCGGTGGTCCAGGGCATCGACTACATCGAGACCAACAACACCGCCTATCTGGTGATGGAGTATCTGGACGGCACCCCCCTGTACCGCATCGTCAACGAGAGGGGCCGCATCCCCGCCGGGGAGCTGCTGCCCCGCCTGCGGCCCCTGATGGAGGACATCGGCAAGCTCCACGCCGCGGGGGTCATCCACCGGGACATCAGCCCGGACAACGTGATGTGGATGAAGACGGGCAATCTGAAGCTGCTGGACTTCGGCTGCGCCCGGTCCATGGAGGACGGCAAGTCCATGACGGTGCTGCTCAAGCATGGCTTCGCCCCGGTGGAGCAGTACCAGACCCACGGCCAGGGGCCCTGGACCGACGTGTACGCCCTGGCGGCCACGGTGTACCACAGCCTCACCGGGGTGGTTCCCCCCACCTCCACGGAGCGGCTGCTGGACGACGCCCTCCAGCGGCCCACCGCCCTGGGGGCGGAGCTAAGTCCCGCCCAGGAGGAGGCCCTGCTGTGGGCCTTGAAGGTACCGCCTAAGGAGCGCCCCGCTGACATGGGGGCCTTCTGCGCCCGGCTCTTCCCTGAGTCGGCGGCGCCCCTCACCCTCTGGGAGAGGGTGAAGCGGCTGTTCCGGAGGTTGTGAATGAAGTGAGCATGATGTATAATAGTCCGTATCAGTATGGGCCAGAGAGGAGGTGAGGCGCGTGGACCGGCATTTCTGTCCCTACTGCATGTCCCCGGTGGAGCCGGACGCGCCCTGTCCGGTCTGCGGCCTCACCGAGGGCAGCTATACCCCCTCCCACCACCACCTGCCCCCGGGCACCGTCCTCCGGGACCGCTATCTGGTGGGCCGGGCCCTGGGAGAGGGGGGCTTCGGCATTACCTACATCGGCTGCGACCTGCGGCTGGAGCTGAAGGTGGCCATTAAGGAGTATTTCCCCACCGACCGGGCCAGCCGGATGAGCTCCCTGTCTCTGGACGTGACCAGCTACGCCGGGGCGGCGGGCAGCCGCTATGAGAGCGGCAAGGAGCGCTTCCTCCAGGAGGCCCGGACCATGGCCCGGATGGAGAAGCTGTCCACCATCGTCAGCGTCCGGGACTTCTTCGAGGTGAACAACACCGCCTACATCGTCATGGAGTATGTGGACGGCACTACCTTTAAGGAGCTGGTGGAGCAGAGAGGGGGCCGCATCTCCGCCGGAGAGCTGCTCCACACCATCGAGCCCCTCTTCTCCGCCCTGAGCGCCATGCACGCCCTGGGCCTCATCCACCGGGACATCAGCCCGGAGAACCTGATGCTGGAGAAGGGGGAGGTCCGCCTGCTGGACTTCGGCTGCGCCCGGGAGACCGCCGGCGGCGAGGCCACCCTGACCATCGCCCTGAAGCACGGCTACGCCCCGGTGGAGCAGTACCAGAGCAAGGGCCAGGGCCCCTGGACCGACGTATACGCCCTGTCCTGCACCATCTACTACTGCCTCACCGGCCGCAAGCCGCCCCAGGCCATGGACCGGCTGGTGGAGGACGAGCTGATCCCGCCCCGGAAGCTGGGGGCGGAGCTGACCGAAAAGCAGGAGCAGGCCCTTCTGCGGGGGATGGCCCCCACCCCCCGGCGGCGCTTCCAGTCGGTCCAGGAGCTGCACACCGCCCTCTATGAGGGTGTGGTGAGCTTCCAGGAGCCCGAGATGGAACCTGCGGCGCCCCCTGTTCCGCCCACCCCGGAGCCGGAGAGAGAGGCGGACACAGCACTAGAGCCCGAGACCGCCTTGGAGGCGGCCCCCGGCCCCCTGGGCAGGTGGAGCAAAAAGCAGATGGGGATTTTCGCCGGCTGCGCGGCGGCTTTTCTCCTGGTGGTGGGGCTGCTGGTCTGGCGGCCCTGGCTGAAGCCAGAGGGGCCGGGCGGCACGCCCCAGAACCCCGGAGGGCAGATGTCGGTGTCCGTCTTCCAGGATGCGGCGGCCCTCACCGAGGGCGACGAGGCCGGCCTGCGGGCCCTTCTGGCCGACGAGACTGTGGCCGCCGTCACTTTGTCGGGCTGTAACATCATCGTGACCCAGCCGCTGGAGCTCGGCAAGCCCCTCCGGGTGGAGGAAGGCGCCCGGCTGGATACGGTCCAGTATGTCACCGTGGGAGCGGGAGGCTCCCTCCGGGTGGAGGGTGAGGCGAATATTAACGGTTTACTGCGGACCGAGGGCGGCGGGACCGTCTCAGTGGCCCCCCAGGGGACGCTGAACGGGATCAACCTGCTGTGGACGGAACAGGAGGCCGACCTCTCCGTGGAGGAGGGCGGGACCGTCCTGCTCCACAGCAGCCAGCCCATGGACGGCAATCACCGCCTGGTCCTGCCCGAGGAGGAGGCCTTCTCCCGGGCCGTCCATGTAAGCTCCGCTAAGCAGTTTATGGCCGCGCTGGATGAGAACAGCCGACCGGTGGTCATCGACAGCGATATCACCCTGGAGATCGGGGACGGCTTCGCCCAGTCCTGTGCCGTCCTGGTCCCCCAGGGGGTCACTGTTACCCTGAGCGAGGGGACCGCCTGGTGCGTCAGCGGCTCCAAGCTGGTCAACCGGGGGACCATCCAGGGGGGCAATGTACAGGAGGGCCAGTGGGACACGCAAAGTCCCTCCTGGATCGTCAACTACGGCCTTATCGACGCCGGCGGGCATTTTGACGACGTCGGCGGTATCATCAACCTGGGGGAGATACGCCTCCACCAGTGCCAGATCAAGCCCGGGATCAACGTCTGCAACCTGGGTACCCTGGCCAGCTGCGGCGTGAAGGATTCCTCCGCCCAGCGCGGCCATGACCCCAACAACGATTTCTACCTGGACATCGCCTGCGAGAGCCTGTTCAACTACGGCACCCTCCTGGCGGAGGGGGACGGCCCCGGCGAGACGGAAAGGGGCCGTATCTACCTGGCCTGCGGCCTGCGGGCCTACAACGCCGGGGAAATTCGGGTAGGGGCCTACGGCGGGCTGGACAACGACACCCACCTGGAGAACAACGGCGGCGTCCTCCGGGTGACAGAGGACACCGGACGGCTGTACAACGGCGGCACCATGGAGTATTCCGGGACCCCCGGCTCCCTGGTGATCCCGGAGGGCAGCGACAGCCGGAACAGCGGCCTGATCCTGGCCGGCCGGGAGGATATCGACGCCCTGCCCGAGCGGATGACCCTGGAGACCAACGGCCGGTGTATCCCCTTCGCCTGGGACGCCCTGGGGAATGTGAGAAGGGTGTCCAACGGACCCCAGCTCCGGGAGGCCATGGCGGACGAGTCCTGCGGCGTCGTTGTGGTGGAGCGGGGGGCGGAGATCGTCCTGGAGTCGGAGCTCACCGTCACCAAGACGCTGGCCCTGGAGGGGAACGGCCGCCTGACCCTCTCCAGCGGCGATCTGACCGTCGCCGGGCCGGAGGGCTTCCTGCTGGGCAATAACGTGGACCTGCGGGGCGGCGCCCTGCGGGTGGAGGACAACGGCGCGGCCTTTGTGCGGGGCCTGACAGACTGCGGAGGCCTCTATCTGTCCGGGGAGCGCAGCCTGCTGTCCATCGACTGCCCGCCTGACCCCGACGCCCCGGTGGAGGTGGAGGGCGGCACCCTGCTGTCCACCCGCGGGCTGGAGTTCAACGGCTCCTCCATACGGATCAACGGGAGCACCGCCCGATTCACCGGCGGCCTGTCCCTGCGGAACTGTAGGGTGGAGGTAGGCCCCGCGGGCTGGCTGTATGCCCGGAGCTGTTCTGTCCTGCTGGACGGCACTACCACCCTGGAGAGCCAGGGAGATGTGGAGCTGTTCGGCTGGGAGTGGCAGCCGGTGGAGCTGGCCGGGACGGTGGAAAACCGGGGCCGGCTCATTCTGCCTGGGCACACCGCCCTCAGCGGGACGCTGACCAACTATGAGTACCTGTCCATCCAGGACAGTGGAACGGTTCCCTTCCAGGTGAGCGGCACCCTGGACGACCGGGGCGTGATCGTGACCAGCGAGAGGTGGGACGCGGGCATCCGGCTCCTGGAGGGAGGCTCTGCCCCCGGTGTGCCGGAGGAACTGCTTGAACAATGACCAAAGGACCCCGCGCCCTCAGGGCGCGGGGTCCTTCTCTGTCACATCGGAGAACATCAGCTCGATGACCTGTTCCATCCGCTGGCTCATGGGCTCGTCCACGGCGGTGACGGCGTAGAGCACCAGCCAGTCGGCGGCGTTCCGGGGGTCCAGCAGGGGCATCCCGCAGTCGGACAGGATGGCGTTCAGGCTCCACCAGTGGTCCTCCAGCCGGTCCTGGATGGTGAGGTACTCCTCGTCCAGCTCGCTGTAGCCGTCGTCCAGGCCGTTCTCGGTGATGACATAGAGCAGCAGGAGCAGCTTCCGGGGCACGTCCTCCCGGTGCAGGCGGATATTTTTCAAAAGGGTGGCGTTGGGCCAGTTGTGCTTGATGAGCTTCTGCACCACCGAGTAGTTCCGGCGGCTGCGGCCGGAGGGTATGTGGAGGGACAGGTACTGGTCCATCACCGCCTCGATGGAGTAGTCGGGCTCCCGCTCCTCCCCCCAGCTGGAGGAGGGGCGGATGAGTAGGTTCAGGTACTTTTCAAAGTAGGAATGGGCCCGCACGTGGAGGGCGCCCAGCTGTTCCAGGTTGGCCAGATAGCAGGCCCGGAGGTCCGGAAGGGAATGGACCCGCTGAAAATCGGCCTGCAGCTCCTGGGTGACGTGGGTGTGCAGGTTGGGTGGGATGTCCTCCGGGCGGGGGACCGGGGGCAGGGTCTCGAAAAAACTCCGGGCCTCCAGATAGCTTCGGCCGTTGCGCAGGAACCAGGCGTAGACTACCTCCCGGCCGTCCCGGTAATGGACGCCGTAGCCGGTGCACAGGCCCAGCAGTGTGCTGGCCCCCGCCTCAGACAGCTCCAGGGCAAAGGCGATCTGGAAGATATCCTCCCGGCTGGCCGGCGTGCTCTGGCCGGACAGCCAGTTGCGCAGCTTCCGGGCGGTGGACTCGGGATTGGCCTCGGGACAGCTGGCCAGAAAGGCCTCCTGAAGCCTGATCTGGAGGTCGGGCAGGGGGTAGAGCTCCCGCAGTACCTCGGCGAAGCCCCGGGGAATAATGCGGCCCTCCCGCAGATACTCCGCCGCCATGGACGGCGTCATCTGTCCGGAGCGCAGCAGGTCATATTCCGCGGCGGAGCGCGCCGTCAGATCCACATGCAATCATGATCCCTCCTGAGTGGGGTAATGGCCCCATTATACACACTTTTCCTGCCGAAGGCAAGGCTGGAAGGCTCAGGGGCGGCGCTTCCGTCCGGCCTGGTCGGGGATGTTCATCTCCCCACGGTACTTGGCCACCGTGCGCCGGGATACGGGGCAGCCGGCCTGGGCCAGGAGGTCGGCCAGCTTCTGGTCGGACAGGGGCTTGTCCTCCTGGTCGATGAGCTGCTTCAGCATGAGCCTGGCGGCCACTCCGCCCACCCCCGGCTTTCCGGCGGCGGCACTGCGGGAGAAGAAGTAGCTCATGGGGTACACGCCCTGGGTGCACTGGATGTACTTTTCCCGCACCGCCCGGCTGACGGTGGACTCGTGGAGCTCCAGCTTTTCCGCCACATCGGCCAGGCGCATGGGCAGCAGGGCCTGGGGGCCCCGGCGGAAGAACTGGGTCTGGCCGTCCACAATGGCCTGGGCGCACCGCAGGAGGGTGCTCTCCCGCTGGTCCACCGCCCGCAGGACCCCCTCGGCCTGCTGGAGCTTCTCCTTCAGGTACTCTTTGACCTGCGGGTCCTGGGACTGGGACAGCAGCCTACGGTAGTAGCCGTTGATCTGGAAGGGGGGACGGCCCGGCTTTCTGGCCCGGGCGGTGTAATGCCCGTCCTCCTCGTCCACAAAGATATCGGGCAGGATATAGGGGATCTGCTCGGCGCGCTCAAAGACGGCGCCGGGCCGGGGGTCCAGTTCCCGGATAATGGCCTCAGCCTGCTTCACCTGGTCCACGGAGATATTCATTTTTGACGCGATAGAGGCATAGTGCCGCTTGGCCAGCAGAGCCAGGTGGCTGTGCACGATGGTCAGGGCGGGGCCCTCCTCCCGGATGCGGAGCAGCTGCAGCTCCAGGCACTGGGACAGGTTTTCCGCCCCCACCCCGGCGGGCTCCAGCCCCCGGAGGATCTCCAGCGCCCGCTCCAGCCGGGGGAGGGGGAGGCTGCTGCTCCGGGCCAGCTCGGGCAGAGGGGCGGCGAGGTAGCCCCGCTCGTCCAGGCTGGAGGCCAGATAGCGCACCGCGTCGGCCAGGTCCTCCTCCAGGTCCATGGTGTAGAGCTGGCGGGACAGGAAGCGGAACAGGGTCTCCTCCAGGCCGCCCTCCGTTCCCACCCGGGACAGGGGGTCCAGCTCCTCCTCACTCATCTGGGAGTAGTAGAGGTTCTGGTGGTCGTTCTCCTCCAGCCACCGCAGATAGCTGAGTAGGCCGTCATCCTCCTCCCGGGCGGAGGACTCCGGCTCCAGGTCGACCATGGGATTTTCCTGGGCCAGCTCCCGCAGGTACTGCTCCAGCTCCAGGGAGCCCATCTGAAGCAGCTTGAGCCCCTGCATCTGCTGATAATTAAGCTGTTGAGATTGTGTTTGCAGCAATTCCATGGCATTTCATCTCCTGACCCCCTATTTTAATACAATTTTCCCGCCCCCGCAAGTGGGGGATGGAGGGAATGTCCTGCGAGACCGCAAAAATAAGGCCCGGAGCGGAAGTGTCCCGCTCCGGGCTGTGCGCTTGCGCTATTTCAGATAGTCTCTGGGGTCCACCGGCCGGCCGTCCAGGGTGGTCTCCAGGTGGACATGGGAATCCACGCCCACCTCGGCGATGGCGGAGGAGCCCACGGTGCCCAGCTCACCGCCGATGTCCACCTTGTCCCCGGCCTGGACGGTGACGTCCTCGGCCAGGTTGCAGTACCAGGACTTCAGGCCGCCGCCGTGGTCCACCACCACGGTGGTGCCCATCATGGCGTCAGTGTAGACCTGCTCCACGGTGCCCGCGCTGATGGACAGCACCTTCACGCCCTGGGCGGCGGCGATGTCCAGCCCGCCGTGGGTGCGCCAGTCCCCCATAGTGGGGTCCAGGGACAGGGCCTCCACGCTGTAGTCCCGGAGGATAGCCCCCTGTACCGGCCAGGTAAAGACCTTGGAGACGGTCTTGCCGCTCTCCTGGGTGTCCGGCTCAGGAGTGGTGTCCTTCACTGGCTCCGGGTCGTCCGGCTGGACGGCGGGCGTGGGGTCCGGCTTGGTCTGGGGGCGGAGGTCAACGGCGGGGGAGTCCTCATCCGACCCGGGGACGGGAACAGAGGGCCGGCCGACGCTCTGGTCGGGGATGGTGACGGAGGCGCCGCCCCCCGCCGGCTCGGTGGGATGGGTGCCCTTTACAACGGTCTGGAGCAGATAATAGCCCGAAATTCCTATGGTGGCGACACACAGGAACAGGACTATGTAAAAGCCCTTTCCCATGGCGAAGTCGCCCAGTTTTCTCCAAAAGCTCTGGTTTTTCAAAAAACCACCTCCGAAGCCTATTTTGGACAGCCCTGGGGATGGTTATACATGGAGAGCAAAAATTTTCCCGCCCCTTGCAAAAAGGTGGAGAATGGATTACAATGGGGAAAAAACAGGAGGAATTGCTTATGATCGCTATTGCGTCTGACCATGGAGGTTATTTGCTGAAGGAACACATCAAGGCCTATCTGGCCGCCAAGGGCATTACCTGCGAGGACTTCGGCACCGAGAGCACCGAGAGCTGTGATTACCCCATCTTCGGGGCCGCCGCCGCCCGGGCGGTGGCAGAGGGCCGGTGCGAGCGGGGCATCGTCATCTGTACCACCGGCATCGGCATCTCCATCACGGCCAACAAGGTACACGGCATCCGCTGCGCCCTGTGCGGCGATGTGGTGTCCGCCGAGCTTACCCGCCGCCACAACGACGCCAATATGCTGGCCCTGGGGGCGGGCGTCACCGGCGTGATGACCGCCGAACGCATCGTGGACGCCTTCCTCAACACCGAGTTCGAGGGCGGCCGCCACGAGCGCCGGGTGGGCCTGATGATGGACATTGAAAAAGAGTGAAATTTGCTCTTGTATCTTTCGTCGAACTGTGCTGAAATAAATTCGGCAATATGGCCTGTTCTGCTTTACAAGCACAAGTCTTTACGATATAATATTTTTATACCAAAACACACAAGATATAATATGATAAGAGGAGGTATCACAATGAACATGCAGGAGAACGCCCGGCTGATCCTGGGCCTCCGCTCTGCTGGGTGGAGTGAGAAGAAGATCAACGACTTTATCCTCTTTATTGAATCCGGAGAGGAGCAGTACCGTCCAAAAGCCACAGAGGAGTAAGAAAAGGGCCGCCTTTGTTGGGCGGCCCTAAAAATTTCCTTGTATCTTCCGTCGAACTGTGCTATAGTAGGGCTACGAGGCAAATAAAGGCAGGACGTGGGGTGTTGCGACCACCCCGCGCCCCTATGCGGGAGCGTGTCCTCCCACACAACAGCATTGCTGCGCCAGCCCTCATTATACCGGAAAGACCGCCCTTTTACAAGGGGCGGTTTGAGGGTTTGTGTCTGGATAAATGCGGTGTGGGGTCATTGATCCTGCGCCGCTTTTGTTTGTCTCGGCGGAAAACGCCCCGGAGGGCCGCGATTTCCCGCCCTCCGAGGGTATGTGCCGCTGAGATCATCCCCAAAAACAAAATGAGAGGAAGGAATTTTATGAAAAAGAAAGCCCTGTCCCTCGCGCTGGCCCTGGTGATGTGCTTGGGGCTGGCCGTTCCGGCCTTCGCGGAGTATACTGTGACCGAGGTCATTCCCTGCAAGTATAACGCTGCGTATGACTTTTCCGAGGGCCTGGCGGTGGTGTGGGAAGGTGACAAGAAGGGTTACATCGACAAGACAGGCAGGATGGTCCTTTCCTGCGACGAGTATCGTTCGATAGAGAATTTCTCCGAGGGATTGGCGCGGGTGCGGCGGGATGGCAAGTGGGGTTACATTGATAAAACGGGCCAGGAGGTCATCCCCTGCAAGTATGCCTATGCGAAGGATTTTTCCCATGGTGCGGCGCAGGTGCATATTGAGAACGGCAATTATGGTTTCATCGACAAGACGGGCCGGGAGGTGACGCCTATCAAGTATACCGGTTCGGCTGTAATGTTTATGGGGGATCTTGAAATAAGCGGAGGCCCGGATACTTTCCACGAGGGCCTGGGGGCGGTGCATGTTGGAGGAGACGACGACCGCAAATATGGTTTCGTTGATGAGGCAGGCCGGGAGGTGGTGCCTTGCAAGTATGATAATGTAGGATATTTCTCCGAGGGCCTGGCGGCGGTGTGGCAAGGCGACAAGATGGGTTTCATCGACAAGACGGGCCGGGAGGTTATTCCTTGCAAGTATGAATATAAAGAAGTATACGATTTCCATGGGGGCCTGGCGCAAGTGTCTCTGGACCTGGACAAATGTGGTCTCATCGACAAGACGGGCCGAGTGGTCCTTCCCCTCAAATATGATCTCAGAGGGGAGTTCTCCGAGGGCTTGGTGTGGATGTATCAGGGCGGCAAGTATAGCTGCATCGACCAGACGGGCCGTGAGGTCATTCCCCCCATAAAATATGACTTCGCGAGAGAATTCTCCGAGGGCATGGCGGTGGTGGGCTTTGGAGATATCTTCAAATCCATCCCCTACAAATATGGTTACATCGACAAGACGGGCCGGGAGATCGTGCCCTGCAAGTATGATGAGGCGAGAGCTTTCCACGACGGCATGGCGATAGTGAGCGTTGGAGCATACGACACCAGAAAATTTGGTTTCATCGATAAGACGGGCCGGGAGGTCGTGCCCCCCAAATATGATTCCGTACGGGATTTCTCTGATGGCCTGGCGCAGGTGAGACTGAACGGCAAGTATGGTTATATTGACAAGACAGGCCGGGAAGTCGTGCCCCTCATATATGATTCCGTGAGTCCTGTAGATGATTTTTCCGATGGCGTGATGAAAGTGGGTGTTGGGGAATACAACGTCAACAGAAAATGTGGTTATATTGACAAGACGGGCCGGGAAGTCGTGCCCTGCGCGTATGACGACGTAGGCAAGCTCTCTGAGGGCATGGTGTGGGTGAGACAGAACTACAAATACGGCTTTATTTCCGTCAGCGGAATCCCCGTCGAGCCGGACCCAGAGCCCACTACCCCCGTCCAGCCCCAGCAGCCCGCCGCTGAGACAATCGCCAACCCCACCAACGACAAGCTGGAGGTAAACGGCGCGGCGCAGAATCCCACCGTGTACAAGATCGGCGGCAGCAACTATTTTAAGATTCGCGACGTGGCGGCGGTGCTCAACGGCACCGGGAAGCAGTTTGCCGTGGGCTACAGCGGCGGCAAGGTGACGGTCACCTCCGGCCAGCCCTACGAGGCCACCGGCAAGGAGCTGGCCGGCGCCCCGGCGGCGGCCAAGGAGGCCTCCCCCTCCAACGACGCCATCGTCATCGACGGCGTGGAGACCAGCCTGACCGTCTACAAGATCGGCGGCAGCAACTACTTCAAGCTCCGGGACCTGGGCAAGGCCCTGAACTTCTATGTGGGCTGGGAAGCCGGCCAGGGCGTGTACATCGAGACCGACAAGCCCTACAGCAAATAAATTGGACAATTGGACGGCTCGCCCCCAGTGGGGCGGGCCGTTTTTTGCCTTTGCGCCAAAAGGAGAAATTTTTCAAAAAAACTCTTGACACACACGGCTGAGTGTTGTATGATAACGGGGCGTCTGTGAGGACGCAGTCTGCGATGATGCGGGAGATTGCGGCGAAAGCCGGTAACTTCCGCGGAGTATGTCCGACGATCGGGCGGCTGAGCGAGTGCTGTACACGGCGTATATCGCCGGGTACGGTAAAAACCGGCCTGTCACTGTGCCGGTTTTTTCGTGGCCTGGAGTGATACGCACGAAAGCGTGTAACAAAAACGCTCACCGTACGAAGGACGAGCAAGACCCGAAAACTCAACTTCGTATTTAAGGAGGAAACACCCACATGGCTCAGAAAGAAATGATCCGCATCCGCCTCAAGGCCTATGACCACCAGCTCATCGACCAGAGCGCCGAGAAGATCGTGGAGACCGCCAAGCGTACCGGCTCCAGCGTCTCCGGTCCCATCCCCCTGCCCACCAAGAAAGAGGTGGTCACCATCCTGCGGGCCGTCCACAAGTATAAGGACAGCCGCGAGCAGTTCGAGCGCCGCATCCACAAGCGCCTGATCGACGTTGTGAAGCCCTCCCCCAAGACCGTGGAGGCCCTGATGTCCCTGGAGCTGCCGGCCGGCGTGGAGATCGAAATTAAGCTGTAAGGCCCCGGCGCATAACCCTGTTGTACCCGCGGTCCGCCGCGTTTTGAGGCGGACGGGTCAAGTCGGCAATAAGCCAAATGCGAGCCCAGCGAAGCGGGTCGCATTTGGAGAGGAGGAGCAAGGGAGCGAGCGCAGTTTTCGCCGTCAGGCGGAAACGGAGTTGAGCGGACTTTGCGACGACGAGCCGACCAATAACCTTTATTAGGAGGAAAATCCGAAATGGAGAAAGCGATCATCGGCAAAAAGATCGGCATGACCCAGATCTTCGATGAAGCCGGCCGGGTGGTGCCCGTCACCCTGATCCAGGCTGGCCCCTGCACCGTGGTGCAGAAGAAGACCGCCGAGAAGGATGGCTACGAGGCCATCCAGCTGGGCTACCAGGAGACCCCCGAGCGCAAGCTCACCAAGCCTGAGATCGGCCACCAGAAGAAGGCCGGCCTCACCGAGTACAAGAAGGTCCTCAAGGAGTTCGCTTTGAAGGACTGCTCCAAGTACGAGGTGGGCGACGTGCTTACCGCCAACGTCTTCGCCGCCGGCGACTACGTGGACGTGACCGGCACCAGCAAGGGCCACGGCTTCCAGGGCGTTGTCAAGCGCCACGGCGCGGCCGTCAAGCGCAACACCCACGGCGGCGGCCCTGTCCACCGCCATCAGGGCTCTCTGGGCCCCGGCACCACCCCCGGCCACATCGCCAAGGGGCGTGACGGCGCCGGCCAGATGGGCAATGTTCAGGTCACCGTTCAGAAGCTGGACGTGGTCCAGGTGGACGAGGAGCTGGGCCTGATCGCAGTCCGGGGCGCTGTTCCCGGCCCCAAGGGCGGCATCGTCTATCTGAAGAACACCGTCAAGACCATTATTGAGAAGCACGCCACCGAAGGCGGCCGTGTCAACCCGCAGAAGCAGTCCGCTCGTGTCAACCCGCAGAAGGCTTCCGCCCGCAACAAGTAAGGAAAGGAGAGATTGAGTTATGCCTAAAGCGAACCTTTATGATATGGCTGGTAAGCAGATCGGCGAGATCGAGCTCTCCGAGGCCATCTTCGGCATCGAGCCCAACCAGGCCGTGGTCCATGAGGCCGTCAAGAGCCACCTGGGCAACTGCCGTCAGGGCACCCAGAGCGCTCTGACCCGTGCGGAAGTCTCCGGCGGCGGCAAGAAGCCCTGGCGTCAGAAGGGCACCGGCCACGCCCGTCAGGGCTCCACCCGGGCCCCCCAGTGGACCCACGGCGGCATTGTGTTTGCCCCCAAGCCCCGCAGCTACCGCACCAGCCTGAACAAGAAGGCCCGCCGTTTAGCCCTCAAGTCCGCCCTGTCCGCCAAGGCCGCCGCCGGCAACGTGCTGGTGGTGGACGGCCTGAAGCTGGACGAGGTCAAGACCAAGGCCATGCAGACCTTCCTCAACGCCATCGAGGCCGGTAAGCCCGTGGTGATTACCCCCGAGGTGGACAAGAACGTGGTGCTCTCCAGCCGGAACATCCCCGGCGTGGTCACCACCACCGCCAAGGTCCTCAGCGTCTACGACATCGTCAACGCCAAGCAGCTGGTCATCGACAAGGCTGCCCTGGCCATCATCGAGGAGGTGTATGCGTAATGGCTACCGCCTATGATATCATCAAGCGCCCCATCATCACTGAGCAGTCTATGGAGCAGACCGAGATGAAGCGCTACACCTTTGAGGTTGCCAAGACCGCCAATAAGATCGAGATCGCCAAGGCGGTGGAGGAGATCTTCGGCGTGAAGGTGGCCAAGGTGAACACCCTGAACATGCAGGGGAAGGAGAAGCGGATGGGTGCCCGTCCCGCCGGCCGTCGGCCCAGCTGGAAGAAGGCCATGGTCACCCTGACCGCTGACTCCAAGTCCATCGAGTTCTTCGAGGGTATGGTGTAAGGAGGAATTGAGAAATGGCTATTAAGACTTATAAGCCCACAACCCCCTCCCGCCGTCACATGACTGTGTCCGCCTTCGAGGGGATCGACAAGAAGGCCAAGCCCGAGCGCGCCCTCACCGAGGTGCTGAAAAAGCACGCGGGCCGCAACAGCTACGGCCGCATCACCGTCCGCCACCACGGCGGCGGCAACAAGCAGAAGTACCGCATCATCGACTTCAAGCGGGACAAAGAGGGCAAGGCCACCGTGCTGAATCTCCAGTACGACCCCAACCGCTCCGCCAACATCGCCCTTATCCAGTATGAGGACGGGGAGAAGCGCTATATCCTGGCCCCCAACGGCCTGAAGGCCGGCCACGTCATCATGACCGGCCCCGACGCCGATATCCTGCCCGGCAACTGCCTGCCCATCGCCAACATCCCCGTGGGCGAGACCATCCACTGCATTGAGCTCTACCCCGGCAAGGGGGCCCAGCTGGTCCGGGCCGCCGGTGTGGCCGCCCAGCTGATGGCCAAGGAGAACGGCATGGCTCAGGTCCGTCTGCCCTCCGGGGAGGTCCGCCTCGTCCGTGAGAACTGCAAGGCCACCATCGGCCAGGTGGGCAACACCGACTGGGCCAACATCCAGATCGGCAAGGCCGGCCGCAAGCGCCACATGGGTTGGCGGCCCACCGTCCGCGGCTCCGTCATGAACCCCTGCGACCACCCCCACGGCGGCGGCGAGGGCAAGAGCCCGGTTGGCCGTCCCGGCCCCGTCACCCCCTGGGGCAAGCCGGCCCTGGGCTACAAGACCCGCAAGACCAAGAACCGCACTGACAAGTTCATTGTCAAGCGCCGCAACAGCAAGTAAGGAGGGAGTGTAGAAGATGAGCAGAAGTATCAAGAAAGGCCCCTTTTGCGCCCCTGAGCTGCTGAAGCGGGTCGACGAGCTGAACAAAAAGAACGAGAAGAAGGTTCTGAAGACCTGGAGCCGCGCCTCCACCATCTTCCCCTCCTTCGTGGGACACACCTTTGCTGTGCACGATGGCCGCAAGCACGTGCCCGTCTATGTCACCGAGGACATGGTGGGCCACAAGCTGGGCGAGTTCGTGCCCACCCGCACCTTCCGGGGTCACGCGGGCAGCAAGACCGGTAAGTAAGGAGGAGAGACGAGATGGAAGCAAAAGCCAACCTGAAATATCTGCGGATCTCTCCCCGTAAGGTGAAGATCGTCCTGGACCTGATCCGGGGCAAGGACGTGGCCACCGCCACCGCCATCCTGATGCAGACCCCCAAGGCCGCCTCTGAGCCCGTGCTCAAGCTGCTGAAGAGCGCCGCCGCCAACGCGGAGAACAACCACCAGATGGACCCTGAGAAGCTGTACGTGTCCGCCTGCTACGCCAACCCCGGCCCCATCATCAAGCGCATCATGCCCCGGGCCCAGGGCCGTGCTTACCGGATCAACAAGCGTACCTCTCACGTCACCATCGCCGTGAGCGAGCGCTAAGGGAGGAGGAACGATATGGGACAGAAAGTTAATCCCCACGGCCTGCGTGTGGGCGTCATCAAGGATTGGGACTCCCGCTGGTATGCCCGCAACGAGAAGGTGGGCGACCTGCTGGTGGAGGACAAGAAGATCCGCGACTATCTGAAGAAGAGCCTCTACGGCGCCGGTATCCCCAAGATTGAGATCGAGCGGGACAACGCCAAGGTCCGCATCTACCTGCACTGCGCCCGCCCCGGCGTGGTCATCGGCAAGGGCGGCGAGGACATCAAGAAGATCGAGGCCCAGCTGGTCAAGCTGGTCAACAAGCCCGTCGACCTGAAGATCGTTGAGGTCCGGGACGTGGACACCAACGCCCAGCTGGTGGCAGAGAACATCGCCCAGCAGCTGGAGAAGCGCATCGGCTTCCGCCGGGCCATGAAGAACGCCATGGGCCGCGCCATGCGCATGGGCGCTAAGGGCATCAAGACCTCCTGCTCCGGCCGTCTGGGCGGCGCTGAGATCGCCCGCACCGAGCACTATCACGACGGCACCATCCCCCTGCAGACTCTCCGGGCCGACATCGACTACGGCTTTGCTGAGGCTGCCACCACCTACGGCCGCATCGGCGTGAAGGTGTGGATCTACAAGGGCGAGGTGCTCACCCAGGCCCTGCGCACCACCCCCCGCACCCTGGATACCAGCAAGCCCTATCAGGAGCGCCGTGACCGTCCCCGCCGGGACCGTCGGGACGGCGACCGCCGGGGCGGCGGCTTTAACCGGGACCGGGGTCCCCGTCCTGCTGGACAGGGCCAGGGCGGCGGCTTTAACCGCGGCCCCCGTCCCGCCGGCCAGGGCAACTTTAACAACAACCGTGGCCCCCGTCCCGCCGGGGACAACACTCCGAAGGAAGGAGGCGCTCAGTAATGCTGCTCCCTAAGCGTGTAAAATACCGCCGCGTCCACCGCGGACGGATGAAGGGCAAGGCCAGCCGGGGCAACTTCGTCAGCTACGGCGATTACGGCCTCCAGGCCACTGAGCCCGCCTGGATCACCAGCAACCAGATCGAGGCGGCCCGTATCGCCATGACCCGCTATACCAAGCGTGGCGGCAAGGTCTGGATCAAGATTTTCCCCGACAAGCCTGTTACCGAGAAGCCCGCTGAGACCCGTATGGGTTCCGGTAAGGGCTCCCCCGAGTACTGGGTGGCCGTGGTCAAGCCCGGCCGGGTTATGTTTGAGATCGCCGGCGTCTCCGATGAGACCGCCAAGGAGGCTCTGCGCCTGGCCAGCCACAAGCTGCCCGTCAAGTGCAAGATCGTCAAGCGCGAGGAGACTGAGAAGGGTGGTGAGGCGTAATGAAGGCCAATGAAGTTCGCAAGCTGTCCGCCGAGGAGCTCCAGACCAAGCTGATGGACCTGAAGAAGGACCTGTTTAACCTCCGTCTTCAGCACGCCACCAACCAGCTGGACAATCCCCTTCGCATTGCCGAAGTGAAGAAGGACATCGCCCGGGTCAAGACCATCATCCGCGAGCAGCAGCTCGCAGGCCGCTAAGAGGAGGAATAGAAGATGGAAAACAGAACTTCTTCCCGCAAGACCAGAGTCGGCCTGGTGGTTTCGGACAAGATGGACAAGACCGTTGTGGTCGCCATCGCCGACCGCGTGGCCCATCCTCTGTACAAGAAGATCGTTAAGAGAACCTATAAGCTGAAGGCTCATGATGAGAACAACCAGTGCGGCGTGGGTGACCGCGTCAAGGTCATGGAGACCCGCCCCCTGTCCAAGGACAAGCGGTGGCGCGTGGTTGAGATCATCGAGAAGGCGAAATAAGGAGGTGTCGGCAGCATGATTCAGCAGGAAACTTATTTGAAGGTGGCCGACAACACCGGCGCCAAGGAGATCAAGACCATCCTGGTGCTTGACGACAACGCCGCTGTCCTCATCCGTGATGACAAGAACCCCCGCGGCACCCGTATCTTTGGCCCAGTGGCCCGCGAGCTGCGCGACAAGGACTATATGAAGATCCTGTCCCTGGCTCCCGAAGTGCTGTAAGGGAGGGCGTCTAAGATGAACAAATTGAGTATCAAGAGCGGCGACACCGTCGTGGTCCTGTCCGGCAAGGACAAGGGCAAGCAGGGCAAGGTCATGTCCGTGGACCCCAAGGCCGGCAAGGTGGTCGTGGAGAAGGTCAACATGGTCTCCCGCCACACCAAGCCCCGCCAGCAGGGCGAGCAGGGCGGCATCCTCCAGAAGGAGGCCCCCATCTACGCCTGCAAGGTTCAGCGCGTCTGCCCCAAGTGCAACAAGCCTACCCGGCCCGCCCACAAGCTGCTGGCCGACGGTAAGAAGGTCCGCGTCTGCAAGAAGTGCGGCGCCGAGATTTAAGAGAGGAGGAGTAGATCGAAATGGCAGAGGAAAAGAAAGTGCCTAACCTGAAGAAGCTGTACCAGGACGAGGTCGCTCCTGCTCTGATGCAGAAGTTCGGCTACAAGTCCACCATGCAGATCCCCCGCCTGGAGAAGATCGTGGTCAACGTGGGCTGCAGCGAGGCCCGTGAGAACGCCAAGGTGCTGGACGCCGTGGTCAACGATCTGACCACCATCACTGGCCAGAAGGCCGTCATCACCAAGGCCAAGAAGTCCGTGGCTAACTTTAAGCTGCGTGAGGGTATGCCCATCGGCGCCAAGGTCACCCTGCGGGGCAACAAGATGTGGGAGTTCCTGGACCGCCTGTTCAACGTGGCCCTCCCCCGCGTCCGTGACTTCCGGGGCATCTCCGCCGACGCCTTCGACGGCCGGGGCAACTACGCCCTGGGCGTGAAGGAGCAGCTGATCTTCCCCGAGATCGAGTATGACAAGATCGACAAGATCCGCGGCATGGACATCGTGGTGTGCACCACCGCCCAGACCGATGAAGAGGCCCGTGAGCTGCTGAAGCTGGTGGGCGCTCCCTTCGCTGGCCGCTAAGGAGGAGGAAGAGTTATGGCTAAAAAGTCTATGATCCTGAAGCAGCAGCGGGAGCCCAAGTTCTCCAGCCGCCGCTACAACCGCTGCAAGATCTGCGGCCGTCCCCACGCCTACCTCCGGGACTACGGCATCTGCCGTATCTGCTTCCGTGAGCTGGCCTATAAGGGACAGATCCCCGGAGTGCGGAAAGCCTCCTGGTAAGAAGCGTAAAATGTCCGGAACGGAGCCAAAGGTTCTGTTCCGGACATTTTCTTATCCACACATTCGTGTGTTCGCGCAAAAAATCCTTGCAAAACTATTTTTTTAGGAGTATAATCAGTCGCTGTGTCCAGGCAGCACGGCCAAATCGCTCCACACGCAGCCGTGCGTTTCCACCCGCGCCCAATGAAAACTCCGAATTTTTTCGGAAAGTGTCATAGCCGCGGGGTTTCGGTCTGTTTGGACCACAAGACCCTCCCAAGGAGGGACAAACCCTTTGGTCAAATCCGCCTGTGCGGTTTTGATAGGAAGCACCGGGAGGGCCCAACGTGTACAGGCCTTGACGGACTCCCGAGAATGCGCCTGCCCCAACCAGGCGCGAGGCGGTCAACAGGTCGCAGGAACGACCTAACCTGCGATACCTTGCCGTCTATACCGGGAAGCGCTTTGCCGTTTCCGGTAATCTGTAATAGGAGGTAAACACGCATGCAAATCACCGACCCTATCGCGGATATGCTGACCCGTATCCGCAACGCGAACAACGCCAAGCATGACACCGTGGATGTGCCCGCGTCCAACATGAAAAAGTCCATCGCGCAGATCCTGCTGGACGAGGGGTATATCAAGAACTTCCAGCTCATCGACGACGGCACTCAGGGGGTCATCCGCATCGCCCTGAAGTACAACGCCGGCAAGGAGCAGGTCATCTCCGGCCTGAAGCGGGTTTCCAAGCCCGGCCTTCGGGTGTACGCCGGTGCTGACGAGCTGCCCAAGGTCCTGCGGGGCCTGGGTATCGCCATTGTCTCTACGTCCAAGGGCGTCATGACCGACAAGAAGGCCCGGGAGGCCCATGTCGGCGGCGAAGTCCTGGCATTTGTCTGGTAAGGAGGGTGTAGGAATGTCTAGAATTGGTAGAGCTCCTATCGCCATTCCCGCCGGAGTGGAGATTAAGGTAGAGGACAACAACGTTGTCACCGTCAAGGGCCCCAAGGGCACCCTGACACAGCAGTTTAACCCCAACATGGCCATCAGCATGGATGCCGGCGTGCTCCATGTGGCCCGTCCCAACGACGCCAAGGAGAACCGCGCGCTCCACGGCCTGACCCGCACCCTCATCCACAACATGGTGGTGGGTGTGACCGAGGGCTTTAAGAAGGAGCTGGACGTCAACGGCGTGGGCTACCGTGTGGCCAAGGAGGGCAACAAGCTGGTGATGAACCTGGGCTATTCTCACCAGGTCACCGTTGATGAGGTCCCCGGGATCACCATCGAGGTCCCCGGCCCCAACAAGATCATCATTCACGGCTGCGACAAGCAGCAGGTGGGCCAGTTTGCCGCCGAAGTGAGAGAGAAGCGTCCCCCCGAGCCTTACAAGGGCAAGGGCATCAAGTATACTGACGAGGTCATCCGCCGCAAGGCTGGTAAGACCGGCGCCAAGAAGTAAAAGGAGGTGTGCCACTTATGATCAACAGACCCGATACCCGCTCCCAGCGCATCAAGCGCCACAAGCGCGTGCGTGCTAAGATTTCCGGCACGCCCGAGCGTCCCCGTCTGTGCGTGTTCCGCAGTGAGACCAACATCTACGCCCAGGTCATCGACGACGTGAACGGCGTCACCCTGGTCTCCGCTTCTTCCCTGGAGAAGGACTTTAAGGTGGACGGCACCAAGTCCGACGCCGCCAAGCAGGTAGGCGTAAACGTGGCTGAGCGCGCCAAGGCCAAGGGCATCGACACCGTGGTCTTCGACCGCGGCGGCTATGTCTACCACGGCCGCGTGAAGGCTCTGGCCGAGGGCGCCCGCGAGGGCGGCCTGCAGTTCTAAGGGAGGAGGAAAAAACTATGGCTAGATTTGAGAGAGAGCCCAGCGAGTTCGTTGAGAAGCTGGTCTATCTGAACCGCGTATCCAAGACCGTCAAGGGCGGCCGTGTGGCCAAGTTCTCCGCCCTCATGGTCGTGGGCGACGAGAAGGGCCGCGTGGGCTTTGGCCTGGGTAAGGCCGCCGAGGTCCCCGAGGCCATCCGCAAGGGCATCGAGGACGCCAAGAAGAATATGATCAATGTGTCCCTGTCCGGCACCACTATCCCCCACGAGGTGATCGGCGAGTTCGGCGCCGGCCGCGTGCTGATGAAGCCCGCCGCTCCCGGTACCGGCGTTATCGCCGGCGGCCCGGTGCGTGCCGTGATGGAAGCCATCGGCATCAAGGACATCCGTACCAAGTGCCTGCGCTCCAACAATCCGCAGAACGTGGTCTCCGCCACCTTCGAGGGGCTGAAGTCCCTTCGCACCCCCGAGGAAGTGGCCCGCGTCCGCGGCAAGAGCGTGGAAGAGATCTTGGGTTAAGGAGGGTCAAAAATGGCTAATCTGAACATTAAGCTGGTCAAGAGCCTCAACGGCCGTATCGCCAAGCACAAGGCGACCGCCGAGGCCCTGGGCCTCCGCAAGATCGGCGACAGCACCGTGCAGCCCGACAACGAGGCCACCCGGGGCAAGATCGCCCACATCGGCTACCTGCTCCAGGTGACCGAGGAAAACTAACGAGGAGGCGCACGACATGAATCTGCATGAACTTTCCCCCGCCCCCGGCTCCAACACCAAGGCCTACCGCAAGGGCCGGGGCGCCGGTTCCGGCAACGGCAAGACCGCCGGCCGGGGCCACAAGGGCCAGTGGGCCCGTTCCGGCGGCGGCGTCCGCGTGGGCTTCGAGGGCGGCCAGATGCCTCTGGCCCGCCGCCTGCCCAAGCGGGGCTTCCACAACATCTTTGCCAAGCCCCTGGAGGCCATCAACGTCTCCGCCCTGGAGAAGTTTGAGGACGGCGCTGTGGTGGACGCCCAGGCTATGCTGGACGCCGGCGTTCTGTCCAAGTGCCAGTACGGCGTGAAGATCCTGGGCAACGGCGAGATTTCCAAGAAACTGATTGTAAAGGCCTCCGCTTTCTCCGCCTCCGCCAAGGAAAAAATTGTGGCTGCCGGCGGTAAGTGGGAGGTGGTCTGATTATGATTCAGACCATCCGCAACGCCTGGAAGGTGCCTGAGCTGAAAAAGAAGATCCTGTTCACCATTATGGCGCTGCTGATCTTCCGCCTGGGCTCCGCCATCCCCGTGCCCTATATCGACGGCAACGCCCTGGACCAGTATCTCCGCAGCCAGAGCGGCACCATTCTGGGCCTGATGAACGCCATGAGCGGCTCCGCCTTCAACTACGCGACGGTATTCGCCCTGTCCATCCAGCCCTATATCAACAGCTCCATCATCATCCAGCTGCTCACCGTGGCCATCCCCGCTCTGGAGCGGCTGGCCAAGGAGGGCGGCGAGGAGGGCCGGAAGAAGATCGCCTCCATCACCCGGTACACCACTGTGGCCATCGCGCTGCTCCAGGGCTTCGGCTACTACTCCCTGGTCAACAGCTACGGCCTGGTCAACAGCGGTTCTCTGCCCGGCTTCTGGGTGGGCCTGGTTATCGTGATCTCCTTCACCGCCGGCTCCGCCTTCCTGATGTGGCTGGGTGAACAGATCACCGAGTTCGGCATCGGCAACGGCATCTCCATCATCCTGTTCGCCGGCATCGTGTCCCGGTTCCCCCGGATGGTCATGGACGGCATCAGCGGCTTCCAGACCTGGCTCGCCATCAGCGGCGGCACCGCCGGCGTGATTGCCAAGAATCCGTCTATGGATGAGGCGACTGCCCAGGCCTATATCGACGCCCTGAAGCCCGGAGCACTGGCTCCCTGGACCCTGGCCCTCATTGTCATCGGCATGCTGGCCCTGGTGGTCTTCATCGTCTATATCAACAACGCCGAGCGCCGCATCCCCGTGCAGTACGCCAAGCGCGTGGTGGGCCGGAAGATGTACGGCGGCCAGTCCACCCACATCCCCATGAAGGTGAGCATGTCCGGCGTTATGCCCATCATCTTCGCCCAGTCCATCGCCTCCCTGCCCGCCACAGTGTGCGCCTTTATGGGCATCACCAAGGAGAGCGAGGGCTTCGGCGGCGGCCTGATGCGGGTGTTCGACACGGGCAAGCCCTTCTACAGCATCATCTATTTCCTGCTCATCGTGGGCTTCAGCTATTTCTACTCCACCATGGCCTTTAACCCCATTGAGGTGGCCAACAACCTGAAGAAGAACGGCGGCTTTATTCCCGGCATGCGTCCCGGCAAGCCTACCGCCGACTTCCTCACCAAGGTGCTGAGCAAGATCACCATGTTCGGGGCCCTGTACCTGTCCGTGATCGCCATTGCCCCCATCATCACCGGCAATCTGGTGGGCTACCAGTCCCTGGCCATCGGCGGCACCTCGGTTATCATCGTGGTTGGCGTCGCGCTGGAGACGGTCAAGCAGATGGAGGCTCAGATGCTCATGCGGCACTACAAGGGCTTCCTGGAGTAAGGAGAGACGGCTATGAAATTGATCCTTTTGGGCGCCCCTGGCGCCGGAAAAGGCACGCAGGCCGAAATCCTCAGTGCCAAGCTGAGTATCCCCACGATTTCCACCGGCAACATCCTCCGCGCGGCCATCAAGGAGGGAACCCCCACCGGGCTGGAGGCCAAGCGCTATATGGACGAGGGCAAGCTGGTACCCGATTCCGTCATTATCGGGATCGTGGCCGAGCGCCTGGCCCAGCCTGACTGCGCCAAGGGCTTCATTTTGGACGGGGTGCCCCGCACCATCGGCCAGGCCCAGGCGCTGGACGCCGCCGGCGTCACCTTCGACAAGGTGCTGTCCATCGAGATCTCCGACGGAGAGATCGAGGAGCGCATGTCGGGGCGCCGGGTGTGCCAGAGCTGCGGCGCGCCCTACCATGTGAAGGCCAAGCCCCCCAAGCAGGAGGGCGTGTGCGACTCCTGCGGCGGACAGCTTGTCCAGCGGGAGGACGACAGGGCCGAGACCGTCCGGAAGCGCCTGGAGGTCTACCACGCCGAGACAGAGCCCCTGAAGGGCTTCTATGAGGGCAAGGGAATTTTGGTCCCGGTGGCCAATCAGGACACCATCGAAGGGACCAGCAAGGCGATCATGGAGGCGCTGGAACTCTGATGGCGCTGGAAATGATTTCGCTGAAATCCCAACGGGAGATCGAGGCCATGCGCCGGGCCGGACGGATTACCGCCCAGGCCCGGGCTCTGGCCGGCTCTATGGTCCGCCCGGGCGTTACCACCCACGAGATCGACAGGGCGGTGCGCCGCTTTATCGAGAGCCACGGGGCTAAGCCCTCCTTCCTGGGCTACGGAGGCTTTCCTGCCTCCGCCTGCGTCTCGGTGAATGAGGAAGTCATCCACGGCATTCCCGGTCCCCGGAAGCTGAAGGAGGGCGACGTGGTCAGCATTGACGTGGGCGCCTTCATCGGCGGCTTCCACGGGGACTGCGCCGCCACCTACCCCTGCGGCCAGGTGAGCGAGGAGGCGGCCAGACTGATTGAGGTCACCCAGCGCAGCTTCTGGGAGGGCATCAAAAACGCCCGAAAGGGCTGCCGGGTGAGTGACATCGGCCACGCAGTCCAGGAGTATGTGGAGTCCTTTGGGTTCTCCGTGGTCCGGGACTTTGTGGGCCACGGTGTGGGCAGCAAAATGCACGAGCCCCCCGAGGTGCGCAACTTCGGCCCCGCGGGCCACGGCCCCCGGCTTCAGCCGGGTATGACCATCGCCGTGGAGCCCATGGTGTGCGCCGGGGACTGGCATGTGCGGGTGCTGCCCGACAAGTGGACCACCGTGTCCCAGGACGGCTCCCTCACCGCCCACTACGAGAACACCATCCTCATCACCGACGGGGAGGCGGAGGTCCTCACCGTCACAGAGGACGGGGCCTATGTTTGATTACACAGGCTGGATCGTCCGGGCGACGGCCGGACGGGACCGGGACGGAATTTTCTGCGTAGTGGGTGTGGATCAGGAGCGGACCATGCTTCTGCTGGCCGACGGAAAGCGGCGCAAGGCCGCCTCCCCCAAGGCCAAAAAGCTGGGGCATGTCCTGTGCCTGACCGACAGCCAACACAGCTTCGACCACCCTGTGGTCCACAGCCTGCAAGAGGGAAAACCGGTCTCCGACCGGGCATTGAGACGGGCGCTGGCCGCCTTCAAGGAGGGAACCACCCTTGGCTAAAGACGATATGATCGAATTGGAGGGCGTCGTCACCGAGGCCCTGCCCAATACCACGTTCCATGTGGACATCGGAAACGGCCACATCATTCTGGCACATATTTCCGGAAAGCTGCGGATGAACTTCATCCGCATCCTGCCCGGCGACAAGGTGACCATTCAGATGTCACCCTACGACCTCACCCGAGGCCGTATTACCTGGAGATCTAAGTAACTATAAACGACCGAGTTGTCAAGGGTTCCCCGGGAGCCTTGCCTCCGGGGAGGCGGCCGCAGGCCGCCCCCAAATCGAAGCCCAGCGAAGCGGGTTCGATTTGGAGAGGAGGAGCGGCGGAATGAGTGAGCTTTGCCCGTAGGGCGAAGCGAAAGATATGCAGCCCGCGACGACGAGGGGCCATCAAGGCATTCAGGAGGTTTAACAGTATGAAAGTCAGACCGTCCGTGAAGCCCATGTGCGAGAAGTGCAAAGTCATTAAGCGCAAGGGCAAAGTCATGGTAATTTGCGAAAACCCCAAGCATAAGCAGAGACAAGGTTAATTGGAGGTGCTGTAAAAAATGGCTCGTATTGCCGGTATTGACCTGCCGAGAGAGAAGAGAATCGAGATCGGCCTCACTTATATCTACGGCATTGGGCGCACCAGCGCCAACAAGATCCTGGCCAAGGCCGGGGTAAACCCTGACACCCGCGTGAAGGACCTCACCGAGGAGGACGAGGCCAAGCTGCGTGAGGTCATCCACGACTACACCGTGGAGGGCGACCTGCGCCGCAACGTGGCGATGGACATCAAGCGGCTCACCGAGATCGGCTGCTACCGGGGCATCCGCCACCGCAAGGGGCTGCCCGTCCGGGGCCAGCGGTCCAAGACCAACGCCCGTACCCGCAAGGGTCC